>NZ_AP028461.1:10031632-10735764 GCF_033097365.1 Actinoplanes sichuanensis | reverse complement strand
GGTGGTCTTGCCCGCACCGTTGACGCCGACGACCAGGACCACGGCCGGCCGGCCCTCGTGCGACGCCGTCTTCAGGCTGCGGTCCAGGCCCGGCTCCAGAGCCTCCACCAGCTCCTCGATCAGCTGCTCACGGACCTCGGCGACGGTCCGGGTGCCGAGGATCCGGACCCGCTCGCGCAGCCGCTCGACGATCACCTGGGTGGCCTCGATGCCGACGTCGGCGGAGATCAGGCTCTCCTCGATCTCCTCCCAGTCCTCCTCCTCGAGGTGGTCCCGGGAGAGGACGCTGAGCAGGCCACGACCGAGCACGCTCTGCGACCGGGCCAGGCGGGCCCGCAGCCGGACCAGGCGGCCCGCCGACGGCTCCGGCTTCTCGACGACCGGCTTCTCGACGACCGGCTCTTCCTCGACGACCGGCGGGGTCTCGACGACCGGTTCCTCGACGACGACCGGCGCGGGCGGTGCGCCGGGCTGCTCGATGAGCGGCGGAATCTCCTCCTCGACCGGCGGCACCGTGGGCACGCTGGGCGGCGGCGGGAGATCGCGGCGCCGCATCCTCGGCACCACCAGCCCGACCGCTCCCACGATCAGGACGACGAGCAGGATCACTGCGGCGACCACGTATTCCATGCCCGAATCCTGACAGATGAGTCGTCCGGGCGTGGCGGAGGCCGGACGGCTGGCGATTCCGGGCTGGATTGACGGAGGATGGGACGCCCCTTGAACCCCCCGTGGAGGGATCCCATCCGGTGACCGCTCAACTTCTCGTCGGACCGGTGCTGCGCCGAGTCGACGGCGACCGCGCGACCCTGTGGCTGGAAACCAGCTCGCCGGCGCAGGCGCGGGTCGAGGTGGACGGCGCGGGCGCCGGGTCTGCCAAGACCTTCTCGGCGTACGGCCACCACTACGCGATGATCACGGTCGACGGTCTCGCTCCCGATTCGGCGAACCCGTACCGCCTGTTCCTGGACGACCGGCAGGTCTGGCCGGAGGCCGACTCGGAGTATCCGCCGCCGGTGATCCGCACCCGGGCCGCCGACGACGCCGCCCAGCCGGTCAGCCTGATCTTCGGCTCGTGCCGGAAGGGCACCCCGCAGGTGAGCGGGCGCTGGCTCCCGCCGGACGCGCTGGACGCGTTCTCCAGACGACTGATGACCGATTCGGAGACCCGCCCCGACCTGCTGGTCCTGCTCGGCGACCAGGTGTATGCCGACGAGACCTCGCCCAAGGTGCGCCGTTTCCTGCGCGCCCGCCGGAAGAACGGGCACCAGGGCCCGACCGATCAGGTCGTCGGCTTCGAGGAGTACACGAAGCTGTATCTGGAGTCGTGGCGTGACCCTGAGGTCCGCTGGCTCTTCTCCACCGTGCCGAGCGTGATGATCTTCGACGATCACGAGCTCATCGACGACTGGAACACGTCCGCCTCCTGGCGCGCCGACATGGCCGCCCAGCCGTGGTGGCGGGAGCGGATCTCGGCCGGCCTGGCCTCGTACTGGATCTACCAGCACCTCGGCAACCTGAGCCCGGACGAGTTGGCCGCCGATCCGCTGTTCCGCAAGGTGACCGAGGCCGAGGACGCCACCGATCTGCTCCACGAGTTCGGGCTGCGGGTGGACGAGCCGGGGTCCGCGGAGAACACCGATGTGCCGTACCAGTGGAGTTTCGCCCTGGACATCGGTCGGACCCGGCTGGTCGTGCTGGACAACCGCTGCAACCGGGTGCTGACACCGGGCGCCCGGGCGATGCTGCCGGCCGCCGAGTGGAACTGGTTCGTCAACCGGGCCCACGGCGACTACGACCACCTGGTGGTGGGTTCGTCGCTGCCGTGGCTGATGCCGCCCGCCATCCATTACCTGGAGGCGTGGAACGAGCGGATCTCCGAGTCGCACCGCCGCCGGTCGGCGGCGTTCGGCGAGAAGGTACGGCGGACCTTCGACCTGGAGCACTGGGCCGCGTTCGGCAAGTCGTTCACGGCCCTGGGCGAGTTGTTCCGACGACTGGGCGAGGGCGGGCCGGAGGCGCCCGGGCACCGGGTCGGCGCCGGTGGGGCGTATCGTGCGCCGGCCTCGATCAGCGTGCTCTCCGGTGACGTTCATCACTCGTATGCGGCGCGGGCCGACTTCGGTCATGCCATGGCGACCCCGGTCTACCAGCTGACCTGCTCACCGATCCACAACGAGGTGCCGCTGCCGCTGCGGCCGCTGATGCGGGTGGCCTGGTGGCCGGGGGTGGTCCATGCGGTGCGTGCGCTCGCTCGGACCATGTCGGTGCGCAAACCGGCGCTGCGGTGGAAGAAGCTGGCCGGGCCGTATTTCGGCAACGCGGTCGGCACGCTGCGCCTGGACGGCACGGTCGCCAGCGCCCGGATCGAGGGCACCACCAAGGAGGGCGACCTGCACGACGTCGTCTCGGTCGACTACCACCCCTGAAACGACGATCGGCCCCGGCGATCACGCCGGGGCCGATGCACGGGTGAGTCAGTCGTCGAGGCGCGGCAGGGTGGCCTTGCCCTTGTGCCACCGGCCGCCTTCGGGAACGTGAAGACCTGGCCCTTCTCAGCGGCGTCGCAGGCGGCGATCTTCAGCTGGAGCGGGGTGGTCTCGCCGGCCTTGTGCACCTGGAGGCACCAGGGCTCGCCGCCCTCGATCATCCGGGCGGTCTGCATCAGATACTTCGTCGAGCCGGGCGCGAGCGGTGTGGTCACATCCTCAGGGGAGGACCACACCCGGTCAGCCCACGAACACGGCACATGGCATCAAACCGGTAGATCGAGAACCTTACGCAGATACGGTACGTGTTCCGGCCCGGCCCACCGGTATCCGGAGAGCCCCGCCGAGCGGGCACCGCGGATCACCCGATCGTCGTCGTCGACGAAGAGCACGTGCTTGGGCAGCACCCGGAGCTGCGCACAGGCCTGCTCGAAATACTCCGGGGCGGGCTTGTGCACCTTCAGCTCCCAGGAACTGAGCACCAGGTCGACCTCCGCCGTGAGTCCGAGCGTGTCCAGGTCGGGGCGGAGCCGGTCGGTGGCGTTGGTGGCGATCGCGACCTTCCGCCCGCCGGCCCGCACCTCGCGGACGAAGGCGAGCACCTCGGGGTCGACGTCGCCGCGGTAGGACTGCCACTCGGCGACCGCGGCGGCGGCCCGCTCCGGCTCCAGCGGCAGTCGGTCGGCGACCAGCTTCATCCACTCGGCGTCGGTGATCTCACCGGCCATCGCGGGCCGGTAGATGTCCCACGACATCGCCGTCTCCAGCAGCGAGGCGGGCTTGAGGCCGTACCCGACCTCGACGGCGATCATCGGGGCCGGGTCCCAGCGGCGCAGCACGCCGTCCAGGTCGATCATCAGGGCCTGGGCGCGGTCGCGCATGTAGTCGGTTTCCCTACTCCTCGGGGTCGCGCGCGAGGCGCTGGCTGATCACCTGGGTGACGCCGGCGCGCATCGTGACGCCGTACAGGGCGTCCGCGACCTCCATCGTCCGTTTCTGGTGCGTGATGATGAGCAGCTGGCTCTTCTCCCGCAGTTGCTGGAAGAGGGTAATCAACCGGCCCAGGTTGACGTCGTCGAGGGCCGCCTCGACCTCGTCCATGATGTAGAAGGGCGAGGGCCGGGCCCGGAAGATGGCACAGAGCATCGCCACCGCGGTCAGCGAGCGCTCGCCACCGGACAGCAGCGACAGCCGCTTGATCTTCTTGCCCGGCGGGCGGGCCTCCACCTCGACGCCGGTGGTGAGCATGTCCTCCGGGTCGGTGAGGATCAGCCGGCCCTCACCACCCGGGAAGAGCACCTGGAAGACCTGCTGGAACTCACGGGCGGTGTCCTCGAACGCCGACGTGAAGACCTCCAGGATCCGGTCGTCGACGTCCTTGACCACGGTGAGCAGGTCCCGGCGGGTGGCTTTGAGGTCTTCCAGCTGGTCGGAGAGGAACTTGTAACGCTCCTCCAGGGCCGCGAACTCCTCCAGCGCGAGCGGGTTGACCTTGCCGAGCAGGGTCAGGTCACGCTCCGCCTTGTTGGCCCGCTTCTCCTGGGTGGGCCGGTGGAACGGGGCCGGCTGCGGCTCGGGCTTGCCGTCCTTCTCGGCCTGGGCCACCTCGGCCTGGGTCGGCGGCACCGGCTGGTCCGGACCGTACTCGCTGATCAGGGTCTCGACGTCGAGCGAGAAGTCCTCGGCGGCCTTCGCCTCCAGCTGCTCGATACGCATCCGCTGCTCGGCACGGGCCATCTCGTCGCGGTGCACCTCGCTGGTGAGCCGCTCCAACTCGGCCACCAGACGCTTGGCGTGCGCCCGCACCTCCTGGAGCTCGGCCTCCCGGCTGGTCCGCTCGCTGGCGAGCCGGTCGCGACGGTCGGCCGCGGCGGCCAGCGAGACGGCGACGTGTTCCAGGGCGGCGGCCGCGCCGTGCGCGACCGCGCGGGCGATCTCGGCGCCGCGGGCGCGTGCCGCGCGCCTCGCGGCGGCCCGTTCCCGGGCCTGCCGTTCCTGGTTGGCCTGACGCATCAGCGAGTCGGCGCGGCCGGCGATGGAGGAGACACGTTCCTCAGCGGTACGGACCGCGAGTCGCACCTCCATCTCGTTCTGCCGGGACTGGGGCACCAGTGCGGCGAGCCGATCGCGTTCCTCGGTGGACGGCTCCTCGTCGAGCGGGGTGTCCTCGGCCAGACGCAGCCGCTCCTCCAGCTCGGCGACCCGCATCAGATCGGCCTCGCGGGCGGCCTCGGCCTTCTGCCGGGAGGCACCGAGCCGCTCGCTCTCCGCCTTCGCGGACCGGGCGGCGGCGCCCAGCTCGGCCAGACGCCGGGCGGCCGCATTGCGCTCGCCCTCGGCGGCCCGCTTGGCCTGCGCGGCCACCGCGACCGCCTGCTTGAGCTCGGCGACCTCGGCCCGTGCCTCACCGAGCTGTTCCTTGACCTCGGCGATGGTCTGCTCGGCGACGGCGCGCTTGGCCTTCGCCTCGTCGACCGCGGCCTGGACCTCGATGTAGCTGGTCGCCTTGGCCGAACCACCGGCCGCCGCATAGGTGCCGAGCACGTCGCCCTCGGGGGTGACCGCACGCAACTCACCGTTCGCCGCGATCAGGGCGGCCGCCGCGGCCAGGTCGGGGACGAGCACCACGTCGCGCAGCGCCCGGTTGACCGCGGGTCGGAGCTGCTCCGGGCAGTCGACCACCTCCGGCGCCCAGACCGCACCGTCGGGCAGGCTCGGGCGCAGGTTCGCGAGTGAACCCCGCATGCCGGGCCCGGCCGATCCGGCGACCATCAGGTCGGCCCGGCCGGCGTCAGCGATCTTGAGGGTACGCATCGCCTCGATCGCCTCGTCCACGCCGGACAGGGCGACCGCGTCGGCCAGCCCGCCCAGCGCCGCGGCGAGCGCCACCTCATGACCGGGTCGCACGCTCAGCATCGACGCGAGGCTGCCGAGCAGACCCGGCACCTGACCGGCCCTGGCCAGCAGCGCCCCGGCGCCGTCCTTGCGCTTGAGGCCCATGGCGAGGGCCTCCTCACGGGCCTTCCAACTGGCCGCGTCCTTCTCGGCGGCCCGCTCGGTGTCGCTCAGCTCCCGGACCACCGCGGCGGCCCGGTCGTGGGCGGCCACCGCCTCGTCGTGGCGCGCGTCGAGGTCGGCGTTGTCCCGGTCGGCCTCGGTGGACTCGGCCGACACCAGGTCGACCTCACCCTGCGCGGCCTCGGCCCGCATCAGTGCGTCCTCGTGGGCGATCGCCAGGCGCTCGATCTCCTCGGCGGCGCTCGTGGTCCGGGCGCGGGCCGCGTTCACGTTGCCGGTGAGCTTGGCCAGGCCCTCGCGGCGGTCGGCGATCGCCTTGGCGGCGGCCCGCAGCTCCCCCTCGGCGGCGGCCAGCAGGCGCTCCTGCTCCTGCCGGTGCTCGACCGCCTCGGCCAGGCGCATCTGGTCCTCGGTGAGGGCCTCGCGGAGCTCCTCCTCCTGCTCGCGGACCCGCTCGGCCTCGGCCTCCAACATCTCCGGATCGCGGCCGGGACGCTCGTCGTCGGGGGTGGCGGCCAGGTGTCGCAGCCGCTCGGTGGCCAGTTGCTCGGTCGACCGGAACCGCTCCTGAAGAGTGGACAGCTTGTACCAGGAGTCCTGCGCGGCCTGGAGCAGCGGCGCGTCCTCGGCGTGCGCGAACTCCAGGTCGGCCAGCATCCGCTGGACCTCGCGATTCTCCTCCTCGACCTCGCCGCGACGCTCCCGCATCGCCGACTCGTCGGCGATCTCCCGATCCAGGGTGGTGCGCAGCGTGTGCAGGTCGTCGGCGAGCAACCGGAGCCGGGAGTCACGCAGGTCGGACTGGATGCCGGCGGCCCGGCGGGCCACCTCGGCCTGCCGGCCGAGCGGCTTCAACTGCCGCCTCAGCTCGGCGGTCAGGTCGCCCAGGCGATTCAGGTTGACACCCATGGCGTCCAGCTTGCGGATCGCCTTTTCCTTGCGTTTGCGATGCTTGAGTACGCCCGCCGCCTCCTCGATGAACGAGCGGCGGTCCTCGGGTTTCGCGTGCAGCATGGCGTCGAGCCGGCCCTGGCCGACGATGATGTGCATCTCCCGGCCGATACCGGAGTCGCTCAGCAGCTCCTGGATGTCGAGCAGCCGGCAGGAGTTGCCGTTGATCTCGTACTCACTGGCGCCGTCCCGGAACATGCGACGGGTGATCGACACCTCGGTGTAGTCGATCGGCAGGGCGCCGTCGTTGTTGTCGATCGTGAGCGTCACCTCGGCCCGGCCCAGCGGGGCGCGCCCGGCCGTACCGGCGAAGATGACGTCCTCCATCTTGCCGCCGCGCAGTGCCTTGGCGCCCTGCTCGCCGAGAACCCAGGCGATGGCGTCGACGACGTTGGACTTGCCGGAGCCGTTCGGCCCCACCACGCAGGTGATGCCGGGCTCCAGCCGCAACGTGGTGGCGGAGGCGAAGGACTTGAAGCCCTTGACCGTCAGGCTCTTGAGGTGCACGGATCTCCGGAGTGTCGTCTGCTGTTCGTCTGCTGGGTGGCAGGCTACCCGCCGATCGCCGCTGACACAGGAATCACGTGGTGAGAAAAAGCTGCGCGCCGCCACGGGAGTGGAGGCGCGCGTTTTCTCTGGTGCATCTGGTGTGCGAGGGGATTTCGATGCCGGATGGCTACCCCGCAGTACCGCCCGGCATCAGGGGGCTCAGGTCAGAGCGGGCTCGGTCAGCCGCGCGAACTCATCCGCCTCAGCGGCCGCCGCCGCGAGACGATCGTTCTCCGCCTGAAGACGGGTGACCTCGAACTCCAGGGACTGGACCCGGGAGCGCAGTCGGGTGACCTCGTCGAGGAGGCGCCGGTCGGGCGCCGCACCTACGTGGCCAAAGAGGGCCTTCGCCATCGTGACTCCTTGTGACGCGCTGCGTCGATTTATGGTGCGCTGTCTTTTATCGCTGCCGGAAAAGCCGGCCAGCGTGGCGCCCTTTTGCACGCACCCGAGCGGTTCAGTGCGCAGTGAACCTCATGCGAACCGACACACCACATGCTCACGGGCACGCGTGAGCGCAGAATCCCGCCAATGAAACTGCGGGGCTCTTTATGGTGCAAGACCTCAAGCCACGGTTGAACCGAGGCATGAGTGGGCGCGACTGGCGACAACTCCATAGTCCGCCGATACCCATCCTCCGTCAAGCCGAGGCAGTGCCGGTTACGCGCGCAACTCAAGTGAATCACGCCACCAAGGCAGCTCGCGGCGACGATGTGGGTATCCCACCAGGTCTTATACATCTTTCGCGGGGATGTCGATCTCGTCAAGACCAGTCCGTTTCGGCAAGATCCGACCGTCTCGGACAGCGTCGTCCCGTTCCGTCCGGCCGGCTGACGTCGGATGCCACACGGAGGGTTCCCGGGACACGACTTCGGGTCACCGCGGGGCGATCCGGCGGCCGCGGCGCACGGGATCGACGGATCTGCCGGGTACCGGCGGCGGCGGACACCGACAAACCGGGTCGCACGTCGTGGCCTTTCGGGCAAAAACGGGCAAAGCTGGCTGACAAATAGTGCCAAATGGGACGTAATTTTGTCGCCTAGCCGACATGCTCCGGCAACTTCACCGGGTTGTGTCGTTGCCTCCAGCGTGAATCCGACCCCGTCGCGCGAGCGCATCTGTCTGCTCACCGGCGGCGGGTACCCGTACCGGCGGGACGCCCTCGGAGGATGGTGCCGGGCCCTCGTCGAGGGGCTGCGCCGGTTCCGCTTCGAGTTGCTGACCGTCACGGACCGTGAACTGCCGTCCGCACCCGCGTACCCGCTCCCGTTCAATGTCGGCTCCGCGCACGCCGCCGCGCTGGGCCGGGACCAGGGCCGTGCCGAACGACGGCGCGGCCCGGTACCCGACGGCGCCGCCGAAGCCGCCGTGCTGCTCTGCCGCGGCCTGCTCGGCGACGAGACGCCGATCACCGCACAGTTCGCCGACGGGCTCCGGCGCGTCAGCGGACTCTGCCCGCCCGGCACCGACACCGACCCGCTGGCCCGGCTCCCCCTGACCGACGCGCTCCAGGAGGCCTGGCGGCAACGGCAGACCGACGCCGCCGACGGCACACCACTGCCCCGGCTCAGCGTGCGCGACGCCCGGGCCGCGGCCACCCTGCTCCGGCACGCGCTGCGAGCCGTCACCGTGCCGGTGCCCGAGGTCGAGCTCGTGCACTGCGTCGGCGGCACCACCCCGCTGCTGGCCGCGCTCGCCGCGCACTGGCGCACCGGGACGCCGCTGCTGCTCACCGAGGCGCGGGCCGCCGTACCCCGGCAGCGTCCCGGCGAGGACCGGTTGTCGCCGAGCGTCCGCGCCGTGCTGCGCCGGTTCCGGACCGCAGTCGCCCGCACCGGCTACACCGAGGCCGAGCTGATCGCGCCGCTCAGCACCTACCACCACGGGTGGGCCCTCGGGCACGGCGCCGAACCCGCCCGGCTCGTCCAGGTGCCGGCCGGAGTCGACCCGCGCGAGTACCCGGGCGTCGCCGAGCCGTCCGAGACACCCGCCGTCGTCTGGGCCGGCAGCGGTGGACCGGACAGCGGGCTCGCCCTCGTCCTGGAGGCCTTCACCGAGGTCGCGGCGGCCGTACCGGGTGCGGTGCTGCACCTGGTCGGGGTCACCGCCGCGCACGAGGAGCACTGCGCCGAGCAGATCGAACGGACCGGGCTCGGCCGGACGGTACGGCTACACCCGCTGCCCGCCGACCCCCGCGACAGATACACCGTCGGACAGGTCGTCGCCCATGTGCCGGGGCCCGCCGATCCGCCGTACCGCCTGGTCGAGGCGATGATGTCCGGCCGACCGGTGGTCGGCGTCGACATCGGGCCGGCCGGCGAGACGCTCGGCGACACCGGGATCCTCGTCCCCGCCGGCGACCCGTCCGAACTCGCCATCGCCATCGTCGGCCTGCTCCGCGCCCCCGCGCGGCGGCGGGCCCTCGGCGACGCGGCCCGTCAGCGCGCCCTCAGCCACTTCACCGTCGACCGGGTCGTCCGGGTGTACGGCGCGCTCTACACCGACCTGGCCGCGCCACCCCCGGCGACGGCCTTCGAACTGGCGCTCACCGTTCCCGCGCCCCGGAACACCACGCCGGCGACCGTGCGCTGGCTCACTCGGGAGACCTCATGACGATCACTCCGCGTGGCGCGGGCGGGACCGCCACCACACGTACCGCCCGTAACCGCAACCGTCGGCGACAGCAGAACGCCACCGGTGAACCCCGGCACGCCGCACCCGGCCAGCCCGAACTCGCCCCGTCCCGGCGGCGGGGCGGACGGCACGCGGCCGACGAGCCGGTCCCGCCGGACCCCACCGGCACGGCGGAGACCACCGGCGCTTCGGTCGACGACGTCGAGTTCCCGGCACCGGCCTGGGATCCCTGGGCGACCAGCACCCGACACGCCCTACCGGCCGCTCCCGACGATGCTCCGGCCGAGGATGCCGAATCCCCCGCACCCGCCTGGAACCCCTGGGCGACCAGCACCCGACCCGCCCTACCGGCCGCTCCCGACGACGCTCCACCCGAGGCTTCGGGTGTGGTGGGACGCCGGATCCTCTGGTCCGCGCCCGACGACCGGGAGCCGGCCGTCGGCTGGGACGCCGGGACCGGCAGAACTCCGGCGGTGGGCTGGGCCGGAGCCGACGACGCGTCGACCGGCCGTCGATCCGGGGCGGACCACGGCTCGGCGGGCGGCTGGACCGGGACGGATCGCCACGGGTGGGCCGACGCGACCGGGAGCTGGGCCGGGGCCGTCGGCGTCACCGGTGCCGCGGACCGGGCCGCGCCCGTCGGGTGGGCCGATGAACCCACCGGCTGGGGTGATGCCGGCCGGGCCCATCCGAGCAGTTGGACCGACCACACCGGCCTGACCGCCCTCCCCACCGCCTCGCACGGCGGGACCGGCACGGACCGGCGAGCCGGATCGGGCGGCGGGAACGACTTCGCCGACACCGGCACCTGGCTCGGCCCGGTGACCGACTGGACCGGCACCTCCGCCGACGGCTGGACCGAACCGGCGGCCGAGGACGCGGCCGTCGAACGGCTCTGGCTCGAACTGAGCGAACTCGACGACTCCGAGGTGTCACCACAGGCCGCGGAAACCACGGATGGCAGCCGGCGTGGGTCGTACCGCACCGGACGCCGGCACATCGGCCGCTGGTCGCATGCGCGGCGAACCCGCAGCGCCTATCTGAACGCCGCCCTCGTCCGCTGCGGGGTCTATCTCGGCGCACTGAGCGTCGCGATCGCCGCCGCCGAACCGCTCGGGCGGGTCGCCTGGCCGGTGCCGGCTGTGATGGTGCTGCTCGGATGGACCGCCGCACAGGCCCTGACCAGCATGGGAGTCACCGTCGCGAGGCGCGGTGGACCGGGTGCCGCGGCGCGGACCGTCGGAGCCGGATTCGCGGCGGTCATCGGGCTCTGGTGCGCGCTCGTGTGGATCGCACCGGACACCCTCCTCGGGCCGAACCGGCTGCTCGCCGCCACCGCCGGCATCGGCGGCCTGGTCACCCTGGCGACCGTGACCGCCGCGCTCGTCACCAGGGCGGAGAGCGCGGTCGCCGGCTGGTACACACCGTGCTGGCTGCTCGCCGCGGCCGCGATGGCCGACGCCGCCGGGGTTCCCGAAGCGGGCCTCGTTCCGGTACAGACGATGCTGCCCGCGGCGATGGTGGCGGTCGCGATCCGGGCGTTCCAGCCCGCGTTGCTCCCGTCGCCGGCGGACCGGGCCGCACGTCGCACCGCCGGCCGGAGGACACGACTCACCTCGTCCACCGAACGCGGGGCTCGGCTCACCGCCGCGGATCGGCGACGGGCCTTCGCCTACCTGGTCATCGGGGCCGCCCAGGCCTTCTCGGTGATCCTGCTGTGGCGCGGTGGACCGGACGTGATGCCACTGCCCGCCGCGCTGCCGCTGCTCGTCGCGGTACCGCTGCTCGAAGGGTTGATCGGCTGGCACACCGACCGCATCGACGCCGGCCTGGACGCGGCCGTCACGCCCGAGCAGTACGACAGGCACGTCCGCAACGTCACCATCATCACCCTGGCCGGACTGCTGCCGCCGCTCGCCGCCGGATGCGGGTTGCTCGTCGCCGCCTACCGACTGCCCTACGGGTTCTCGGTCGTGCCCGGCGCCCGTGACGCGGTCCTCGCGCTCGCCGCCGCCACCCTGCTCGGCGGGGTGTTCGCGGTGACCTTCCTGCTGGCCGCCCGCACCCGGCACGGGATCGCCGCGACCCTCGCCGCCATCCCGCCGCTGGCCGCCGCGGTGCTCGCCCTGTTCGCCTCGCCGTCCGGGCTGCTGCCCGCGGCCGTCGCGGTCCTCGCCGCCACCCATCTGGCCGGACTGCTCATCGTCGCCCTGACCGCCGCCGACCTACGGAGGACGCCGTGAAAACCCTGTTCCCCCCGTACGCCCATCCGTCGCCCGAGCTGGAACTGGACGCCGACACCTGGATCGTCCGCGAGCAGCCCGGCGACCGACGCACCCTGCACCAGTCCCTCGGCCGGATCGACCTCGATTGGGGCAGTCGTTCCCTGGCCGACGTCCTGGCCGATGTCGACGCCTGGCGCGCCGACGGGGTCGAGGGGTTGTTCCTCGACCGGGCGCCGGCCGGTTCCGGCGGGGTGGGACCGGTTGCGCTGACCGTTCGCCTCGCCGCCCGACGCGGCCTGCACCGGGTGGTACTCAATCCGGGGGTGCCGACTCATCCGCTGTACCGGGATCTGGGTGTGCGGATCTGCACCTTCGAGGGGCCCTGGTCGGCGTATCAGAGCTGGGACGGCGACGGGGTACGACCCGGCGACGGCCACATCGTGTACGGGGTACCCGCCCCGCTGCTCACCGCCGCCCGCCGCCTGATGGGCCGGCGGGGAGCCGGGTTCGGACTGGCCACCGATGCCGCCCCGCAGGTGAGCGAGACCCCGGCCGGCACCCCCGGCTAGTTCTCAGGGCTGTCCCGGCGAGCCCGGGACAGCCCGGTCACCGGCGCACACGCCCGGCGGTCGCGTTGGAGGCCGGGCGTGGTTTCGGGCTTCGCGCTGTAGCCACGGGAGGGGTGGGCTGCGGTCGAGGGCGGCCCACGGCGTACCGGATCAGGGCTTGCGGGGTTTGGGTTGGCAGCGGGGGCAGCTGAAGCTGGACCGATTCATGAACTGCTCGCGACGGATGATCGCGCCGCAACGATGGCAGGGCTCGTTCTCGCGGCCGTAGGCGTTGAGGGACCTGTCGAAGTAGCCGCTCTCGCCGTTGACGTTGACGTAGAGCTCGTCGAAGCTGGTGCCACCGGCGACGATGGCCTCGCCGAGGACGTCACGGACATGGCCGAGGAGCCGGGCCACGGCCGGGCGGGTGAGCTGGTCGGTGGGCCGTGTGCCGTGCAGCTTGGCCCGCCAGAGGGCCTCGTCGGCGTAGATGTTGCCGACCCCGGAGATCAGGGTCTGGTCGAGCAGGGCCCGTTTGACCTCGGTGTGCCGGCCACGCATCCGGGCGTTGAAGGCCGCGTCGTCGAAGAGCGGGTCCATCGGGTCGCGGGCGATGTGCGAGATCTCGTCGGGGAGTTCGGCGCCGCCCTCGGAGACCGACAGGCCGCCGAACGTGCGCTGGTCGACGAACCGCAGCTGCGGGCCGCCGTCGGTGAAGGTGAACCGGATCCGCAGGTGTTTCTCGTCCTCGGCGTCGGCCGGCTGCATCAACAGCTGGCCGGACATGCCGAGGTGGCCGATGATCGCGTCACCGGAGTCGAGCGGCAGCCACAGGTACTTGCCGCGGCGGGAGACGTCCAGCACGGTACGCCCGGCGAGCACCGCCGCGAAATGGGCGTCGCCGGGCAGGTGCCGCCGGATCGCGCGCGGGTGCAGCACCTCGGCGGTGGCGATGGTGCGGCCGGTCACCCACTTCGCCAGGCCCATGCGGACGGTCTCGACCTCGGGAAGTTCGGGCACTTCAACGTCCTTTACAAGGTGTACGGCCAGACGGTGACCAGGTAGGCGCCGTACCAGAGACCGAACAGCGCCCACGCGGTGATCGACAGGACCGCGACCCGGGGGCGGGCGCGGGCGGCCGCCACTACGGCGGGCAGCAGCGTCAACAGTACGGGCAGCAGCAGCCGCGGCTTGGAGTGGTAGAACCCGGCCTGCCCGTAGACGAGGATCATCGCGACCACGCCGTAGACGGCCAGCGGCAGCCACGGTTTCTGGGCCAGCGCCACCCCGGCCGCGGCCAGTGCCACGAGCAGGATCAGCGCGACACTCATCGGGATCCAGCCGTCTCCGGTCCGCAGCGTGGTCCAGAGGAACTGCGCGGTGCTGGAACCGTAGTCGAACGAGGTACCCCAGCCGGCCGTCTGGATCTTGAACCAGGCGGTCAGGTCGCCCACCCGGTAGGCGACCCAGCCCAGGTAGGCCGGCACCCCCGCGAGCGCGATCGCGGCCGCGGTCAGCGGCTTCCATTTCGGCTGGTCGTCGCTTTTCAGGGCGAGCAGCGCGGCCACCGCGAGAGCGAGCGCGGCGGCGGCACCGGTCGGCCGGCTCAGCGCGGTGAACAGGCCGAGAAGCCCGGCCGCCCACCAGACCCGACGGTGCGCGGCGACGAACATGCCGGCGACCAGGGCGATGTAGAGACTCTCCGAGTACGCCATGGACAGCACCACGGAGGCCGGGGCCGAGCAGCAGATGGCGACCAGGGCCCAGCCGGCCCGCTTGCCGTAGAGCGACGAGCCGAGCAGGTGCAGGGCGATCGCGGCGCAGACCGAGGCGAGCCAGGCCACGGTGAGGGCGGCCGCGCTCGGGTCGACGCCGATCGCGGCACCGGCCCGGATCAGCATCGGGTAGACCGGGAAGAACGCGAGCTCGTTGCCTTCGAGCTGGCCGGTGGCGCTGTAGGTGTAGCCCTCCGGGTAGCCGTCCATGGCGACCCGCAGGAACCAGCCGGCGTCCCAGATCAGCAGTCGTTCCCAAAGCGAGCGGGGCTCGGCGACGCCCCCGTTCAGCCACCAGATCATGATCAGTTGACCGATCCGGGTCAGCGCCAGGATGCCGACCGCGGTGCCGATGCCGCGCAGCTCGCCGGCTCGGTCCCAGAGGTCCTCCTTCGTGGGTCTCTCCACGACGGCGGTCACGATTCGGTCTTCTCGGACTGCTCCGTCAAGGTGCGCCAGGCGGCCGCGGCGGCCCGCTGCTCGGCTTGCTTCTTGCTGCGGCCCTCGGAGCCGCCGTACCGCTCACCGGCCACCACGACCCAGGCGGTGAACGTCTTCGCGTGGTCCGGGCCGGAGTCCTCGATCTCGTAGTCCGGCACGCCCAGACCGAGCGCCGCAGTCAGCTCCTGGAGGCTGGTCTTCCAGTCCAGCGCGGCGCCCCGACCGGCCGACTCGGCCATCAGCGGGTCGAACAGCCGGTGGATCACCTCGCCGGCGATCTCCAGCCCGTGCTCCAGGTAGATCGCGCCGAGCAGGGCCTCCAGGGTGTCGGCCAGGATGCTGGCCTTGTCCCGGCCGCCGGTGGTCTCCTCGCCCTTGCCGAGCAGCAGGTGCGGGCCGAGCCCCTCCGGGCCGAGCCCGCGGGCCACGTCGGCCAGCGCGTGCATGTTGACCACGCTGGCCCGCAGCTTGGCGAGCTGGCCCTCGGGCAGGTCCGGGTGGTTGTGGAACAGCGCGGACGTGATCACCACACCGAGGACCGAGTCGCCGAGGAACTCCAGGCGCTCGTTGGTCGGCAGGCCACCGTTCTCGTACGCGTACGAGCGGTGGGTCAGCGCGCGTTCCAGCAGTTCCGGCTTGAAAGGGACACCGAACGCCTCCTCCAGCGGTTCAGTGGAGGGGCGACGACGCTTGTCAATCATTCGATACCTCGCTGAGCGCTCAGAAGATCGGCGATCGCCGCGACCGAGTTGCGGCGGTGCAGGTCGGCCGCGAGCGCGATGCCCGCGGCGAGATCCGGGCCGGTGGCCGCGCCATGGCAGACGACGACCGTGCCGGTGACCCCGAGCAGCAGCGCTGCCCGGGCCAGCGGATCGGTGTTCCGGGAGGGTGGGCCGGACAGGGCGTACGCCGTCTCCAGTCCTTTGAGTAGGACATTTCCGGTGAAACCGTCGGTCACCACGACGTCGGCGGCGCGGCCCAGGACGATGTCGCCGCCCTCGACCAGGCCGGCGTAGCGGGCGCCGCCGGGCAGCGGCAGGTCGACGAGCTGGGCGGGCAGGGCACGGCGCAGGCGGTCACCCTTGCCGGGCTCGGTGCCGATGGTGAGGAGCCCGACGCGGGGCGCGGGCATTCTCAAGACGACCGAGGCGTACGCCGCACCGAGGCGCGCGTGCCACGCGAGGGTCTCCTCGTCCGGATCGACCGAGGAGCCGACGTCGAGCAGGACGAGACGGCCGGCCGCGGTCGGCAGCACGGCGGTCAGGGCAGGGCGGCGGATTCCGGGCCAGCGGCCCAGCTCACGGGCGGCGGAGAGAACCGTGGCCCGGGTGTCGCCGGCGGAGACCAGGGCATCGGCCCGCCCCTCGGCGACGGTGTGAATCGCGGCACCGACGGCATCGGTCGGGGCGGCGACAGTGGTGATCCGGCGGCGGTCGCCCGGTTTCAGGGCGGCCAGAACCGCGTCGGCGGCATCGGCCGGGCCGACGAGTGTCAGCTGAAGGGCCGGGTCTGCCTTGCAAGCACGCAGAGCGCCGTCAACCACGACGGCGGGAGCCTGGTCCCCGCCGAGGAGGTCGACGGCGATCCGCGCGGTGCCCGGCTCCCCGACAGTGCGCTGTCCAGGAGCCGTGGCACCGGTGGCTCGCCACCGCTCGGGCACGACCCGCCCGATGATCGGGCGCGTCACGCGGCGACGTCAGACCTCGAGGACCTGGCGGCCGTTGTAGGTGCCGCAGACCGGGCAGGCGGCGTGCGGCAGCTTCGGCGACTTGCACTGGGAGCAGGCCGCGGTAACCACCGCGGTCGCCTTCCAGTTCGCCCGGCGCGAGCGGGTGTTGCTGCGCGACATCTTGCGCTTGGGGACGGCCACGGTTCCTACTCCTTGTTGTTTGACAGGTTGCGCAAAGCGGCCCAGCGGGCGTCGATCTCCTCGTGGCTGTGGTCAGCCGGCAGATCGTCGAAGTGCACCCCGCAGTCGGGGCACAACCCTGGGCAGTCCGGGCGGCAGAGCGGATTGGTCGGCAGCATCAGGACGATCGCGTCCCGAATCGCCGGCTCCAGGTCCAGCAGGTCGCCCTGCATCCGGCCGACCTCGTCCTCGTCTGTGGTCTCCTCGGTGGTGCTGTCCGCATAGGCGTACAGCTCCGCGATCGAGACCTCGAACGACTTGTCGATCTCGTTGAGGCAACGCCCGCACTCGCCGGTGAGCGAGCCCGTGGCGGTGCCACTGATGTAGACCCCCTCGGAGACCGACGTCATGCTCATGTCGAGCGTGAGGTCGGAGCCCTCCGGGACCGAGATCATCTCCAGACCGAGGTCCGCCGGGGCCGGCACCACCCGATTCAGGGCACGCGTCGCACCAGGCTGCCGCGGCAGTTTCGTCGTGTCGACGACCAGCGGTTGCCTGGGGTCCAGGTGGCTCTGTGGTGACTTGGGCATCGTGATTCCTCAGCCATGGTAGGCCGACCGAAAACATTACCTGAGCTTGCTGTACGTCGTCGAATCGGGCTCTTTAAAAGGGGAGTGGCCGCTCCGCGTCCTCGCCCTGGAAAGTACCGATCTCGCGCAGCGCGTGCATCTTGTCACGCCCCCGCTCGATCGACGCCAGCGCCCTGGTCAGGAACTGCTCGAAGTTGGCCAGCGCGGTGTCGACGTAGTCGTCGACCTCCTCACGCAGCCGCTGCGCCTCGGTCCGTGCCTCGGCGATGATCCGGGCGCCCTCGTGCTCGGCCGAGACCGTGATCTCGTTCACCGAGACCAGGCGGGAGTGCTCGCTCTCACCCTCGCTGACGATCCGGTCGGCCTCGCGCCGGCCGGCGTCGACGATCCGGTCCCGCTCGTCCAGGACCGCGGCCGCCTTGCGCAGCTCCGAGGGCAGCTCGGCGCGCAGCTCCTCGAGCCGCTCGATCATCTCGCCGCGGTCGAACATGAAGTTCGTCCGCGACATCGGCACGGAGCGCGCGTCCTGGACGAGCTCGATGAGCTCGTCGATACGGTCGAGCGGATCCACCGGTGCCTCACTCCCGTCGTCGAACCGCCACCCTGCGTGGTGCGATCACGTTACTGCCCCGGCGGCTAATTCTGCTTCAACCGGCCCACCAGGCGAGCCAGCACATTGTCCGGGAGGTACGACGAGGCGTCGCCACCCCACTTGACCACGTCCTTGACCAGGCTGGACGACAGGAACGAGTAGAGCGGGTTGGTCGGCATGAAAAGTGTCTCCACACCGGAGAGCCCGATGTTCATCTGCGCCATCTGCAACTCGTAGTCGAAGTCGCTGACCGCGCGCAGGCCCTTGACCACCACCGCGGCACCCTGCGCCCGGCAGAAGTCGACCAGCAGGCCGTGGAAGGACGCGACCCGCACGTTGCCGTACTCCGCCGTCGCCTCGCGGAGCATCTCCAGACGCTCCTCGATGGTGAACAGCCCGGTCTTCGACTGGTTGATGAGGACACCGATGATGACCTCGTCGAAGAGCCGGCTGGCCCGTCCGATGATGTCGAGATGCCCGTTGGTGACCGGGTCGAAGGAGCCTGGACACACCGCTCGTCTCATGATCGGCGACCGTACCAAAGAGTGGTCTCGCCATAACGCCGGGTACGGTCGCCGGCCAGACCGTCCACCCAGCTCAGCGGCTCGCCGCGGGTGGATCGCTCGAAAATCACCACAGCGTCCGCCGCCAGCCATCCGTTGGCCACCAACTCCTGCTGCACGGTGGTGATCTCGTCGTCACCCAGCGCGTACGGCGGGTCGGCGAACACCACGTCGTACGGCCCGCCGGACGGTGGATCGCCGAGCGCCTGGAGGACCTTGCCGGTGACCAGTTTGGCCGCCGAGCCGACACGGAGGGCGACGATGTTGTCACGAATCGCCCGGGCCGCCTTGCCGTCCGACTCGACCAGGAGCGCGTGCGTGGCACCCCGGGAGAGCGCCTCGAGTCCTATCGCGCCGGACCCGGCGTACAGGTCGGCGAACCGCGTGTCCGACAAATCGGTCATGGTGGTCAGCGTACTGAAAAAGGCCTCCCGAACCCGGTCCGATGTGGGCCTGGTGTGCGCGCCCGGCGGCGCCGACAGCCGCCGACCGCCGTGTGCGCCCGCGATAATCCTCGTCATCACAAGGGACGCTACTTCACCAGCCCCGAAGGGCCATCGTGGCGTGAACTTTTCCCTCCACGCGGGCACTGCGGGCGACGGTACGGTTCCGTTCGGTACAACGAAGATCTCGAATCTGCAACAACAGCATTAGCGGACGCTGAGACGTTTCTTTGATCTCGGGAAATGACTATCGTCGGGCGACGTTGCGGTGGCGTTCTATCGTCCCCGCCGATGACGCGGGGAGGCGTCGTCGCAGGTTCGCTCAATCCATCAGCGACTGCTGCGGTCTTCTCGCGCGCTCCTTAACTACCCCCTACACAGGAGATGGCGTGAACGTGTCCAAGTCCCCGCTCCGCCGGGTGTCCGCCCTCGCCGCCGGGTCGCTGATCGGCCTGGCCGGCGTCGCGGTGTTCGCCACCCCGGCCTTCGCCCACCACAGCACTGTGACGGTCAAGTCCGACTGCGACCAGTCCAAGGGCAAGTGGGTCGTCGAGTGGACGGTCAACGCCATCGGTGACGGCGAGTCCCCCAACCAGACCGCGCAGTTCACCAAGGTCGACCTGACCCCGGCCGGCACCACGCTGAGCAACCCGAAGCTCGTCGTCGACGGCGAGCCGATCCCGGCCGGCCAGGCGATCACCGCCATCCAGCTGGTCGACGGCGACGCCGAGAGCGCGTCGCTCAAGGTCGCCGCCAAGTGGGCCAACCCGAACTACGAGGACGGCCGCACCGGCGAGGCCAGCGTCACGTTCCCGAACGAGTGCAAGAAGAAGGACACCCCGCCCTCGCAGGAGCCCAGCACGCCGCCGTCGACCGAGCCGAGCACCCCGTCGGAGGAGCCGAGCACGCCGCCGACCCTCGGTGACGTCCCGGCCGAGCCGACCCTCGAGGAGACCTGCGACACGATCTCCCTCGGCGTCGACAACACCAAGAACTCGACCCCGGTCAAGATCGACTACGAGACCAGCAAGGGCGAGAAGCGCACCCTGACCGTGGCCCCCGGCAAGGAGGGCTCGGAGAAGTTCAGCGCCTCTGCCGGCTTCCGGGTCAAGGTGACCTACACCGTCGAGTACAAGGGCACGGTCTTCACCGCCACCTACGACGTCCCGTGGCAGGAGCCGGCCGAGGGCTGCGACGACGGTGAGGGTGGCGGCCTGCCCGTCACCGGTGCCGCCGCTGGTGGCGTCGCTGCCGGTGCCGCCGGCCTGCTGGCCATCGGTGGTGCCCTGTTCTTCGTCGCCCGCCGTCGCAAGGTGAAGTTCACCGCCTGACAGCAGCACCTCAGTATCTGAACAACAGCAACAACCGGGGGCGCGTCGAATCTGATTCGGCGCGCCCCCGCCCATTTCCCCTCATATGGAGCGCGAATGAAGAAGTTCCACCGCGTGGCGGCAGTCGCCGCCGCCGCGCTGGTCGGCCTGACCGGGCTCGCCGGGTTCTCCTCCCCCGCGAGCGCTACCGGCGCCGACTGTGTCACCGCCGCCGAAGCCAAGTACCAGCACACCTTCAACGGTCCCGCCGGCACCGCCAGCATCGAGATCACCAACGGGCCGCTCTGCGCGGGCCAGGAGCAGGCGTTCTCGCTGGTCTCCTACACCGCCCCGTCGGCGAAGTTCTCAGTCCCGCAGTACGTCCTCGAGTCGTCCACGGACAAGCTGACCGCCCCGACCGGCGCGTCCAAGCTGACCCGCAGCAAGCTCGAGTTCAAGGTCGAGGTCCCGGAGTGCTTCACTCAGGTCGACTTCGTCTTCGGCGACTACATCATCAACCCGCTCACCGACAAGAGCGACCGCTACAACGACCGCAAGGTCGGCAGCCAGAACGGTGAGGGCTCGCGCTCCAAGGCCGTTCCCGGCAACCCGCAGAGCGCCTGGTACAACGGCGGCTCCGGCACCTGTGTGGCCGCGCCCGTGGTCGAGGCCCTCTCCGACTGCGACGGCAACGTCACCCTGAAGCTGATCAACCGGAGCACCTCCAGCGCCCCGTTCGTGATCACCGCCGACAACGGCTTCAGCAAGACCGAGACCCTCGCGGTCCGCGCCGAGCCGGTCAGCGTCACCGTGCCCGCCGCCGACGCGAAGAACATCCGGGTGACCTCGCGCGGCACCGAGCTCTTCAAGGGCGGCTGGACCAAGCCGGAGGACTGCAAGACCCCTGAGGTCGGCAAGCCTGAGGGCACCGTGACCAGCGACTGCGACGGACTCACCTTCACCGTCAAGAACCCGCAGAACGGCGCGGTCGTCACCGCCACCTTCACCCCGAACAAGGGTGCGGCGCAGACCATCACCGCTCAGCCGGGCGACACCAAGGTCGTCTTCTTCAAGGGTGTCGAGGGCCTCAAGGTCACCGTCTCCAACGGCCTGGACGTCCTGAACGGTGAGGTCGCCTGGACCGAGCCGGAGAACTGCTCCACCGAGAGCAGCCCGTCGGCGACGCCGTCGCAGACCCCGTCCGAGACCCCCTCGGCGACCCCGTCGGAGACCGTCTCCACCAGCACCAGCACCAGCCCGGTCGCGACCACCCCGGTCGCCGGCGACGACGAGGACGGCTCGCTGCCGCT
Source organism: Actinoplanes sichuanensis (assembly GCF_033097365.1). Classification (NCBI taxonomy): domain Bacteria; kingdom Bacillati; phylum Actinomycetota; class Actinomycetes; order Micromonosporales; family Micromonosporaceae; genus Actinoplanes; species Actinoplanes sichuanensis. The sequence continues at coordinate 10,714,477 of NZ_AP028461.1, read as the reverse complement.
GACCGGCTCGGCCGCCGCCGGTGTCGCGGGTGGCGCGTTCCTGCTGCTCGTCGCGGGCGCCGTGCTGTTCATCCTGGCTCGCCGCCGCAAGGTGAACTTCACCGCCTGATAAACACCTCGAAAGTCCCGTCCGGGCGCGGTCGGTAGTCGTGAACGGCTACCACCGCGCCCGCCGGCATTCGGCCGTAGACGTGCGGGAACTGCCGCCCGTCCGGCTCCGGCGGATCGCCGTCCTCCCAGACCACCTCGATCCCGTCGGGGGCGATCTCCAGCAGGACCAGGTCGTCACGGCCCGGGAAGATCCGGTTCGCCACCACGTGCACCCAGTCCGCCGGGGAGCAGTGGATGAACGGCGTCTGCTCCAGAAAGCCGGCCGCCTCGATTTCAGCCCACGCGGCACGTGGGCACAGATGGAAGATCAACCCTTCTCCAGGTACTCGGCGCGGTCCTCGTCGACCAGCGCGGCGACCGAGGCCGCCAGCGCCGGGTGACGGGTCAGGTCGGGGTCGTCGCCGATCAGCGCGGACGCCTCGGCCCGGGCCTCCTTGATCAGCTTCTCGTCGCGGAGCAGCGACAGCAGCCGCAGATGCGAGTGCTTGCCGGACTGCGACGCGCCCAGCACGTCACCCTCCCGCCGCTGCTCCAGGTCGATTTCGGACAGCTTGAAACCGTCGGTGGTCGAGGCCACCGCGTCCAGCCGCTCCCGGGCCGCCGAACCCTCGACCGCCTCGGTGTGCAGCAGGCAGACACCCGGCGCCGAACCCCGGCCCACCCGGCCACGCAGCTGGTGCAACTGCGACACCCCGAACCGGTCGGCGTCCAGGATCAGCATCACCGTGGAATTCGGAACGTCCACGCCCACCTCGATCACCGTGGTCGCCACCAGCACGTCCAGGTCACCGGCGGCGAACGAGCGCATCACCGTGTCCTTCTCGTCGGGCGGCATCTTGCCGTGCAGCATCGCGATCCGCAGGCCCTTCAGATACTCGTCGCGCAGCAGCGGCAGCACCTCGGTCACCGCGAGCGGCGGGCGGCGGGACGGCTCGTCGTCCTTCGGCGGGGTCTCCTCGTCCTCACCGATCCGCGGGCACACCACGTACGCCTGATGGCCGGCCCGCACCTCCTCCTTGATCCGCACCCAGGCGCGGTCCAGATAGGCCGGTTTCTCCAGAGCCGGGATGACGTGCGAGGCGATCGGCGAACGGCCCCGGGGCAGCTGCGACAGCACCGAGGTCTCCAGGTCGCCGTAGACGGTCATCGCCACCGTCCGCGGGATCGGGGTGGCCGTCATCACCAGCACGTGCGGAGGCTTGGCCGCCTTCGCCCGCAGCGCGTCCCGCTGCTCCACCCCGAACCGGTGCTGCTCGTCCACCACCACCAGGCCGAGATCCTTGAAGTCGACCCCCTCGTACAACAGCGCGTGCGTGCCCACCACGATGCCGGCGGTCCCGTCGGCGACCTTGGCCAGCGCCGCACGCCGGGCCGCCGCCCCCAGCGAGCCGGTGACCAGGGTGAGCTGCGTGCCCTCCGGATCACCGTCCAGCTCACCGGCCCGGCCCAGCGCGCCCAGTTGGGCCGAGATGCCGCGGAAGTGCTGGGTGGCCAGGACCTCGGTCGGGGCCAGCAGCGCGGCCTGCCCGCCCGCGTCGACCACCTGCAACATCGCCCGTACCGAGACGAGGGTCTTGCCGGAACCCACCTCACCCTGCAACAGCCTGTGCATCGGATGCGGCCGGGCCAGGTCCGCGGCGATCTCCTCGCCCACGTCCCGCTGTCCCTCGGTCAGCTCATACGGCAGACCGGCGTCGAACTTCACGAGCAACCCGGCGTCCGCGCGGGGCCGGGCGGTGCCGGGCGCCGCGGCCGCTTTCGCTCGCCGTTGCACGAGCGTCAGCTGTACGGCGAACGCCTCATCCCACTTCAGCCGGTGCTTCGCCGAGTACAACGACGGCTCGGAGCTCGGCCGGTGGATCTCCCGCAACGCCGTCCCGATCCCGACCAGGTTCCGGGTCGCCCGGATCTCGGCCGGCATCGGATCGTCAGGCGGCTCGAACGTGTCCAACAGCGTCCGCACACACTTCGCGATCACCCACGTCGGCACCGCCTGCGCCGCCGGATAGACCGGGATCAGCGCACCCGCGAACTCCTCGATCTCGGCGGCCGCGTCGTCCTTCGAGGCGTCCGCGCTGAGTAGCTGATAGGCCGGGCCGTTGAGCTGCCGCTTGCCACGGAACTCGGTCACCTTGCCGGCGAACAGCCCCCACACGCCCTTGCGCAGCTCCCGCTCCCGCCACGCCTGATTGAAGAAGGTGCACGTCAGCGTCGCGCCCGAACCGTCACCGATGGTCACCTCGAGCATGTTGCCGCGGCGCTGCCGCATCGGCTTCACGCTCATCCCCTGCACCTGCGCCAACACCGTGACCTGCTCGTCCACCTGGAGACTGCGCAGATCGGTGTGCTCGCCGCGCTGGTCGTAGCGCCGTGGGAAGTGATAGATCAGATCACCCGCCGTACGCAGCTCCAGGTGATCCTCCAGCGCCTTGGCGGTCTTCGCCCCCAGCACCTTGGTCAACGGGGTGTCGGTCGTGGTCATTCGACTCCTGCCAACAGGTGGTAACGGGGCTGGCCGCCCGCGTAGCACTGCACCTCACTGAACGGCCACGCGCGGTGTACGTGCCCCTTCAGAACGTCCTCGAATCCGGGTGGCGCGTCCGCGCCGAGCACCAGGGTCACCAGCTCGCCGCCACCGCCGAGCATCCGGTCCAGCAGGCGGCGGCTCACCTCGGCGACGTCCCGACCGATCACGTGCACCTCGCCGTCGACCAGGCCCAGCAGGTCACCGGCGCGGCACTGACCGGCCACCGTGAACGCGTCCCGCTGCGCGGTGCACACCTCGCCGTACCGGCACGCTCCGGCCGCCTCGGCCATCGCGATCACGTCGTCGGCGAACGGCCGCTGCACGTCCCGCACGGCCAGGGCGGCCAGCGCCTGCACCGGCGATCGGGTGGGGACGACGCTCACCCGTACCCCCGTGGTCTCCGCCTCGCGGGCCGCCGACACCGCGACCGCGTGCGTGTTCGTGTCGTTCGGCAGCAGCACCACCGAACGGGCGCCGGTCTCGTACACGGCCGCCAGCATCTCCGCCGTCGACGGATTGCGGTCCACGACGACGGCACCCTCCGCCTCGAACAGCGCCGTCAGCCCGTCGCCGGCGGCGACGACCACGGCGCCCCGCTGATCACTTCCGGTCCGTCGGTCCTCAAGGAGAGTGACATTTATCCGGTACGGTCGACCCGCCGCGATTCCCGCCTCGATCGCCGGACCGACCTCGGTGACATGAACGTGCACATTCCAGGTCGGCGGATCCCCGTCCCCGGTACCCACCACGACGAGCGAGTCCCCCAGCCGGTCCAGGGTCACGCGCAGTCGCTCGACGGCCTCCTCGGTGGCGTCCAGCAGATACTGAACCTCGAACCCGTGCCCCGAGCACCCCACTTCCCCGTCGGTGCCGATGCCCACACCGTCTCCGGCGGCCCGGACAGCGCCACCGACCCCTCCCGGGCCCTCCGCCCCAGACCGGCCGGAAACGCCGCCTGGCCCGTTCCCGAACGCCGCCCCAGACGGGCCAGGAGCGCCTCCCGGGCCGCTCCCGAACGCCGCCCCAGACCGGCCCGCACCCGCGTCACCGCCGATAGCCACTTCAGATCGACCCGAACCGCCTCCCGGCCCGTCCCCGAAAGCCACCTCAGACCGGTCCGAACCGCCTCCCGCACCCAGGTCACCGCCAAAAGCCACCTCAGACCTGGCGGAACCGCCGCCCGAATCCAGGGCGTCGCTGGAGAACTCGAGGGTCGTCTCGGGCCGGACGGAATCGCCTGTCACGTCTGAGTCGTCCCCGTCCAAGTCGTCCCCTGCCGAGTCGGGCGACCCGTGCGCCACCGCGGCCCGATCAGTGCCGCTCATCACACCTTCATGTTCGGATATTTCCGATTTATCGCCTACTGCGCCGGGCTGTCGCGGCTGCCCTTCGCCATCAATGCGCCAGCCGACATCGGCGGCGGCACCTGCAGCGGCGCCGGCTTTCGCGGCGGCACCTGCACTTCCGGCGGCACCGGCATTTGCGGCTGCCGCAGCGGCGGCATCGGCGGCTTTCGTATCGTCGGCGTAGGTGGCTTTTCCGGTGACGGCCTTCGTATCGGTGGCGGTGGCGGCCTTCGTATCGGTGGCGGCCTTCGTATCGGTGGCGGCCTTCGTATCGGTGGCGGCGGCTGTCGTGTCGATCGCTTCCACCAAGGCGTCCAGGAGCAGGCAGAGGCCTCGGCCGCCGGCGTCGACGACACCGGCCCGGGCGAGGATCGGGAGTTGCTGCGGTGTCCGTGCGAGGGCCTCGGCGGCCGCCCGGGCGGCCTCTCTGGCGACGGCGACCAGGTTGTCGGACCTGAGCCGGCCGGCGGCCTCGGCAGCCGCCGCCACGACCGAGAGCACAGTGCCCTCGACCGGCCGGGCCACCGCCGCGTAGGCAGCGTCGGTAGCCGTTCGCAGCGCTCGGGCCAACTCGCCGCCACGGACCGTGGCCCCGGCGGCGAAGGTGTCGGCCATCCCCCGCAGGATCTGCGAGACGATCACACCCGAGTTGCCGCGGGCCCCGAGCAGAGCGCCCCGCGCCATCCTCCGCATCAGCCAGGCCGGGCTCTCCCCCTCGCCCCCGTCCGGCTGCGGCCCGTGGCTCCCCGCGGGCTCCAGCGCCTCGTGGGCGGCGGTCAGGGTGAGGACGAGGTTGGTGCCGGTGTCACCGTCGGGAACCGGGTAGACGTTCAGGGCGTCGATCTCACCCTGATGGGCCCGGAGCGCCGCCAACCCGCCATCGCACCAGCGGCGTACCGCGTCGGCATCGAGGGTCTCCAGCACGCGAAAATCGTACTAACCACCCCCGACAAACGCCGGGCACGCACCCTGACCGGGGGCGATTGGCTGTCGCCCCAGCGAATCGGGTAAGCTCGCCGGGTTGCCTGGGCGACTGTGTCCCCAGGCGCCTTCAGTTTCGAATCACACCCAGGAGTATCCCGTGGCTAGCGTGTGCGACGTCTGTGGCAAGGGACCGGGCTTCGGCCACAACGTGTCCCACTCGCACCGGCGGACCAACCGCCGCTGGAACCCGAACATCCAGTCGGTGCGCACTCCGGCCGGTGGCGGGACCACCAAGAAGCTCAAGGTCTGCACCTCGTGCATCAAGGCCGGCAAGGTCGTCCGCGCCTGATCCGAGGCCGAGAAGACCGTTCCAGGTAGCCGCTGAGCCCTTCGGGGCCGGCGGCTACTTTGCTTCCGACGGCTCCCCCGCAAAGGCGAGGGCGCACGACGCACCGCGAAGACCGCAGCGCACAGCGCCCGCGAAAACCGCAGCGCACGACGTCCCGCGAAGACGGCACGGCACGGCGCCCGCAAAGACGGAAGCGCACGGTACCCCACGAAAGGCGGCAACGCACGAAGCCCCACGAAAGGCGGCAACGCACGAAGCCCCACGAAAGGCGGCGACGCACGGCGAAGGTCTTGTGTGCGCCTACCGAGCCGGTCAGGGTCGCGGACCCCACGGCGTGGTCCGGACCGCACAGCGGCCGAATGAGCGGGCCCGAACAGGGACACGCCGCCACCCGGCGCGGACCCGGGCATCGCCGTGGATCAAACGGGCTGGAGGGGCTTGGCGTAGGAGAGGACGTCGGGATAGTCCTTGTAGTAGCCGAAGTCGGCGATTCGGGTGTAACCGGCCGACTCGTAGAGGGCGATCGCCTCCGGCTGGCGGTCTCCGGTCTCCAGGATGACCCGTCGGCAGCCGGCCTCTCGGGCGGACTCCTCGATACGGGTGAGCAACCGGCGGGCCACGCCGCGGCCCCGGGCGGCCTGTGTGGTGAACATCCGCTTGAGTTCGGCGTCGTCGCCGCGCCGACGCCAGCCCGCGCTTCCGATCAGCTGGTCGTCGAGTACGGCGACCAGGAACGCGCCGGCGGGCGGGGTGAAGTCGGCGCCCGAGATGGGGCTGTCGTCCCCGCTGCCGCCATAGCGTTCGGCCAGGTCGCGAAGGTTCTCGGCGATGAGGGTCTGCACCGCCGGGTCATCGAAGTCGGCGGTGATGATCTTGATGTCCTGCACGTCGCAAGACTAGCCATCGAACGATCGCGGCAGCCAGGGAGACCGGACCGGCGCTAGCGGAAGTGATCCCAGCCCAGGCCGCCGGTCCAGGGTTTCCGGTCCACGGTCACGCCCTCGCCGTCGTGGACGGTTCCGATCGGGCGCCAGTGCGGCGGCAGGGCGACGCCCGGTGGGAACGTCGCCGCGAGCGGGTGGTCGTCACCGCCGGCCAGGATCCACTGGTACGGGTCGACGCCCAGCGCCTTGGCCGCGTCACGCATCTGGTCGGGCAGGTCGAACGCGTCCCGGCGCACGTCGATGGCGACCCCGCTGGCGGCGGTGATGTGCCCGAGGTCCTGAAGCAGCCCGTCCGACACGTCGATCATCGAGGTGGCGCCGAGTCGTGCGGCCTCGGGTCCGGCCTCGTACGGGACGGCCGGCCGGCGATACGCCTCGACGAGCAGTTTGGGCGTACGGAATCCGCGGGAGAGAACGGTGAGTCCGGCCGCCGCGTGACCGATCCGGCCGGCCAGAGCGAGGATGTCGCCGGGTCTGGCGCCGTCGCGCCGGACCGGCGCGGCGCCGCGCAGGTCGCCGAGTGCGGTGACCGCGATGGTGAGGGTGGGGCTGGACGAGGTGTCGCCGCCGACGACCGTGGCGCCGGTGAGGGCGGCTTCGGCGGTGAGGCCGTCGGCGAGCCCCTCGGCCCAGGTGACGTCGAGCCCGGTGGGCACGCAGAGGGCCACGAGCAGGGAGGTGGGGACGGCGCCCATGGCGGCGATGTCGGCGAGGTTGGCGGCGGCGGCCCGGTGGCCGACGTCGGCGGCGCCGCACCAGTCGCGGCGGAAGTGGCGCCCTTCGACGAGCACGTCGGTGGAGGCGACCACCCGCCCGTCGGGTGCCCGGACCACGGCGGCGTCGTCGCCGGGGCCGATCAGAGTGGTTTCTCCGGTGCCGAGCCGGGGAACGATTCGGCCGATCAGCCCGAATTCACCGGCCTCTGCGATGCTCACGTCTAAGTCCTTCGATGGTGGCGTCCCGCTGCCGGGTCACTTCGTACGGTAGTTTCACGACCGGGGATCACCGACGAAGTGGCGGATTGGAGTCGATCGTGGTCCAGGCATACATCCTCATTCAAACTGAGGTCGGTAAGGCCCGTGACGTGGCCGCCGCGATCGAGAAGATACCGGGGGTGGTCCGGGTCGACGCGGTCACCGGGCCGTACGACGTGGTCGTGCTGACCGAGGCGCACACGGTCGACGAACTGGGGGGCCTGATTGTGAGCAAGGTCCAGTACGTACCGGGCATCACGCGGACACTCACCTGCTCCGTGGTAAACCTCTGACTATGGTGGATGTGGACACGCCGAAGAAGGCGCCGGAGAAGGACCCTGCCAAGAAGGCCGCCGCCCTGTGGGCGACGGTGGTGGCGGTTCCGGTGACCCTGATCGTCGGTGTGGTCGCGTTCTTCACCATCATGCCGGACAATCCGGACAAAACCGAAAAGGCGGCGAACCCGATTCCGTCCGCGCCGGTGGCGATGGACGCGCCGCAGCTCGACGAGCAGACCGCACGGGCCTGCCTCGCGGTGACCTCCCAGCTGCCGGCGAAGATCCGTGACCTGCAGGGCCGGCCGGTGAGCGCCGGCCCGGAGCAGAACGCGGCCTACGGCGAACCGGCGGTCACGGTCGCCTGCGGGGTGCCGCAGCCGATCATGTGCACCACCCCGGAGGACACCACTCCCGGCTGCGTCGCCATGGACACCGAGCTACTGATCATGAACAACGTCTGTTGGTACGCCGCACCCGGCGCCGAGGCGGCCACGATCACCACGATGGACCGGGAGGTGCCGGTGCGGGTGACCGTGCCGTCGTACTACGAGAATCCGGCGCAGTGGGCCAACGAGTTCTCCGACACCCTGGTCAAGACGGTCAAGTCGAAGGCGGCCGGCACCATGCCGAGCGGCTGCGAGTAACGGGCGGATCAGTGCAGGCCGGTGCCGCGGCGCAGCGCCGTCCGGATCAGCCGGTCCACGACCTTCGGGTATTCGAGACCGGTGGCCGTCCACATCCGGGGGAACATCGAGTTCGGCGTCATGCCCGGCATGGTGTTGATCTCGTTGAGGAAGATCTCACCGGCCTCGGTCACGAAGAAGTCGACCCGGGCCAGGCCGGCGCAGTCCAGCGCGACGAAGGTACGCACCGAGTAGTCCTGAATCTGCCTGGTCAGGTCGTGGGGCAGGTCCGCGGGCACCGTGTAGCGGCCGCCCACCAGGTATTTCGTCTCGAAGTCGTACCACTCGACGTCGTCGATGTGGATCTCCGACAGCACCGACGCGTCGGGCGCGCCACCGGCCTCGCCCTCGAGCACCCCGCACTCGATCTCCCGGCCCACGATCGCCGCCTCGACCAGCACCTTCGGGTCGATCCGGCGGGCCTCGGCGACGGCGGCGTCCAGGTCGGCCCAGTCGGTGACCTTGGTGATGCCCAGTGACGACCCGGCCCGCGACGGCTTCACGAAGACCGGCAGGCCCAGCCGCTCCTTGTCGGCCTCGGACAGCGAGACCCCGGCCCGCAACACCGCGTACGGCCCGACCGGGATGCCCTCGGCGACCGCGAGCTTCTTGGTGAACTCCTTGTCCATGGCCGCCGCCGACGCGAACACGTTGGCACCCACGTACGGGATCCCGGCCATCTCCAGCATGCCCTGGATGGTGCCGTCCTCGCCGTACGCCCCGTGCAGCACCGGGAACACCACGTCCACACCGGCCAACTCGGACACCCCGTCGGCGGGCTCGCGCACGATCAGATCGGTCGACGTCGGGTCGGTGGAGAGCACGACGGCGCTGCCCGACTCGTCGGTGATCTCCGGCAGTCGCCGGCCGCTGATGGCGAGCTGTGACGCGTCACCCGAAGCGAGGACCCAACGCCCCTCGCGGGTGATTCCGACCGGGACCACCTCGTACTGATCGGGGTCCAGAGCACTGAGGATCGCACCCGCGCTGACGCAGGAAATGGCGTGCTCAGTGCTGCGGCCGCCGAAAACGATCGCGACCCGGGTCCTACGGTGGGACGTCACTTCTCCATGCACCTTCCAGCTAGCGGCCGTGCCGGGCCTGACCCTACTCTGCGTAGGCCGAATTCGCCGTTTCGCGATGGCAGCCGTTCCGCAAGGCAGGAGGACGAAGCGTTCATGGCTCCAGCACTCCACGTGATCGCCGGCCCGGGTCCGGGTCAGCTGGCGACGATGGCCCATCCGGCGGACGAGCCGTGGTCGACGCAGGAGTTGGTCGCGCTCGCGCGGGCCGGGGTGCACGTGCTGGTGTCGTCGGCAGCGCCCGACGCCGACACCGCCGGCATCGAGGTGGTCCCGTTCCCGGAGACGGCGTCCACGGCGAAGGAGATGCAGCAGGAGGCGAACCAGGTGGTCGCCCTGGCCATCCGTCTCGCCCGTGAGGTTCGCGCCGGGCGTTTCGTGGTGACCCAGGCGGCCGCCGACAACGGGCGTTCGACGCTGCTGGCCACGATGACGCTGGCCCTGCTCGGTATCCGTCCGGGTGAGGCGCTGCGCCGCACGGCGCCGGGCGGCGAGATCGCCCCGGACTGGCTGCACGACTTCGTGGCCACCCACGGCTGAGAAAGAAGCCCGCCGAGAAAGGCCCGGCCGAGAAACAGCCGGTCTTGAGCTAGGCGGTGAACGTCTGGGGCAGGGCGCCGGCGTCCCACAAGGCGTCCAGGTGGGCCAGGAAGCCGGTCAGGCTGCGTTCCAGGTCGCGCCGCTCGGCGGTGGGCAGCGCGGCCAGCGGGTCGGAGAAGATCAGTCCCGCCGGGTGCCGGGCGCGGGTGCCCACGAACTTGTCGCAGGCCCCGCACCAGACATAGCTGACCAGGGTCGGCCGTTTGGCGTTCTCCGGCGCCGTGAAGTAGGCGCGCAGCCGCCGCTGCCCGCAGGCCGGGCAGTCCCGCTCCCCCGGTTCGGCGAAGAAGCTCGACCCCTGGGTGAGGGCGGCCACCTCGTCACCGCTGAAACTGCTCCACGCCGTCATGCGGCGTCGAGGGCCGAGGTGATGTCGGCGAGCAGGTCGGCGGTGTCCTCGATGCCGCAGGAGAACCGCACGAACCCGGGTGGGGTGTCGTCACCCCACTGCGCCCGCCGGTCGGCCGTGGTGTGCACGCCACCGAACGACGTGGCCGCGAACACGAGCTGCGCCGCCGACAGGAACCCGGCGACCCGCTCGGCCGAGCCGAGATCGAACGACACCACTCCGGGGATGCGTCGCATCTGCGCCGACGCGATCGGGTACGACGGGTCGGACGGCAGACCCGGCCAGCGCACCCCGGTCACGTCGTCGCGGGACAGCAGCAGCTCGGCGACGGCCGCCGCGTTCGCGGTCTGCCGGGCCAGCCGCAGGTCGAGCGTGGCGATCGACCGGTGGGCCAGCCACGCGTCGAACGCGCCGGGCACGGCGCCGGTCTGCTTACGCCAGTTCTCCACCCGGGTCAGCAACTCGGGGTCGGTCGCCGACACGTAGCCGAGGAGGACGTCGGAGTGGCCGGTGAGCGCCTTGGTCCCGGAGGCCACGACCAGGTCCGCTCCCAGCGCCAGCGGGTTCTGGCCGAGCGGTGTCGCGGTCGTGTTGTCGACGGCCACCAGCGCACCGGCCCGGTGCGCCGCGGCGGACAGGGCACGAATGTCGCAGACGTCCAGGCCCGGGTTGGCCGGCGTCTCCAGGAGCACCAGCCGCACACCGGTGAGGTCGGGGTACGGCCCGGCCGTCGGCACCGCCACGGAGCGGACACCGAGATCCCGCAGGAAACCGTCGGCGAACGCCCGTACCGTGAAATAGCCGTCCGACGGGATCGCCACGGTGTCACCCGTGCGCAGAACGGCGAGGAGAAGCGCGGTAATCGCGGCCTGGCCGCTGGAGAAGACCAGCGTCGGCCCGCCCTCCAGGGCGCCGATCGCCGACTCCAGCGCCTGCCGGGTCGGGTGCTCGGTCCGGGCGTAACCGTTCGCCCCCGGCCCGGTGACCGGGTCGAGGTGGTAGGGCGCGGCGAACACCGGTCCGGGCAGGAACGGCTCGCCGACCTCCGGTGCGGGCAGGCCGGCGTGGACGGCACGGGTGCCGTCAGAGAACACACTCACTCGGGTTTCATCTCCCGTGTCATCAGCAACTTGACCGCGACGCGCGGGTCCACTCCTTCGTGGCACACACGCTCCACCTGCTCGACGATCGGCATCTCGACGCCGTTCGCCCGGGCCAGGTCGCGGATGGACAGGCAGCTCTTGACGCCCTCGGCGGTCTGCCGGGTGGCGATCTGCGCCTGTTCCAGGGATTCGCCGCGGCCCAGGTGCTCACCGAACTTGCGGTTGCGGGCCAGCGGCGACGAGCAGGAGGCGACCAGGTCGCCGAGGCCGGCCAGGCCGGCGAAGGTCAACGGGTCGGCGCCGAGCGCCACCCCGAGGCGGGCGGTCTCGGCGAGACCGCGGGTGATCAGCGAGGCGCGGGTGTTGTCACCGAGACCGAGCGAAACCGCCATGCCGTACGCCAGCGCGATCACGTTCTTGCAGGCGCCGCCGAGCTCGCAGCCGATCACGTCGTCACTGGTGTACGGCCGGAAGTACGGCGTGGCGAGGGCGTGCTGGACCTGCTTGGCCCGGTCCTCGTCGGAGCAGGCGACGACGGTCGTGGTGGGCTGACCCGCGGCGATCTCCGGTGCCACGTTCGGACCGGAGACGACCACCACCCGGTCCGGGGCGACCCCGGCCGTCTCGACGATCACCTCGCTCATCCGCTTGAGGGTGCCGAGCTCGATGCCCTTCATCAGGGAGACGACCGTGGAATCGGCGGGGAACAGCCCGGCCCAGTCGGCGAGGTTGCCGCGCAGTGTCTGCGACGGCACCGCGATGGCGATCACCTCGGCCGCGCCGACCGCCTCGGCCAGGTCGGTCGTGGCGGTGACGGTCTCGGCGAGCCGGACGCCGGGCAGCGAGCCCTCGTTGCCGTGCCGCTCCCGGATCTCGGTGGCCACGGCTTCCCGCCGGGCCCACATGGTCACCGACGATCCGGCGTCACCGAGCACCTTGGCGAACGCCGTGCCCCAGGATCCGGATCCGATGACGGCGGCCTTCATGGCGCTTCCTCCGCGGTAGTGGCCCGACGTGCGGGCCGGTCGTAGAGCGCCGGCGGTTCGCCGTCGCGGATCTCGCCGAGCAGGTCCCGGACGTCCAGCATGATCTTCTCGGTCATCTCGTCCAGCACCGCCCGGGTCGGTTCGAGGCCGGCCCACCGGCTCAGGTCGACCGGCTCACCGGTCGTGACGGTGACGGGTGAGCGGCGCAGCTTCAGCTTGTTGGTCCGCGGGTCGAAGATCGCCTGCGGGCCCCAGTTGGCGATCGGCACCACGGGGGCCCCGGTCAGCAGCGCGAGCCGGGCCGCGCCGGTCTTGCCGCGCATCGGCCACAGGTCGGGATGCCGGGTGGTGGTGCCCTCCGGGTAGATCACCACGGCGCCGCCCTCCCTCAGTGCGTCGACCAGCGTGTCCAGCGACTTCACGGCCTCCACACTGCCCCGCTCGACCGGGATCTGCCGGGTCTTGGTGAGCAGGAACCCGATGATCGGGACCTTCCAGACACTGGACTTGCCGAGGAACCGGGGCCACCGCCCGGACCGGAAGATGTAGTGCGCGACGACCAGCGGGTCGAAGTGCGACACGTGGTTGGGCACGAGGATGACCGGGCCGGTGGCCGGAACGCGGTCCTGCCGCAGCCACGTCTTGCTCGTCAGGGCCGTCATGACCGGGATCACCAGCATCACCGCGACACGCTGCCAGAAGCCGAGCCTGAGCTGTGCCACGGCGTCCCCCGTCCCTCGAACGGCGACGTCCACGCCGCCTCCCCTCGTTCACCTGCGACGAAATCATGCCCGCTCACGCCCCGCCGGACCAGGTAGGGGTCTTTCGAATCACGTGTGTGCGGGCCGCACCGGTCCGGATCATTCGGGCAGGATGGTCGGGTGCAGATGTGGACGGCGGTGATCCCGGTCAAGCGGCTCGGAGCGGCGAAGACACGGCTGCGTGGCGCCGTGCCGGCCGACCGTCATCCGGAGTTGGCTCTGGCCATGGTCCGCGACACCGCGGCCGCGGTGCTGTCCGCCGCCTCGGTGGCCGAGCTGCTGGTGGTCACCGACGACCCGGAGGTCGGCGCGGCGGTCCGGGAGCTGGGCGCTCGGGTGGTGGCCGATCCGGGCGGCGGGCTGAACGCGGCGATGCGGTTCGGTGCGGACGAGGCGGTCGGGCTGTCGGCGCACCGGGCGGTGCTCGCCGGTGACCTGCCCGCCCTGCGTCCCGAGCAACTGGACGAGGCGCTGAGCGGAGCGTCCGGGCGGGCGTTCGTGCCCGATGCGGCGGGCATCGGGACGGTGCTGCTGGCCGCCCCGGCGCGGCGGCCGCTGCTTCCGCGGTTCGGCGGGCCGTCGGCGGCGGCGCACGCCGAGTCGGGGGCGGCACTGCTGCGTGGCCACTGGCCGGGCCTGCGGCAGGACGTGGACACGGCGGCCGATCTGGATGCGGTGCTCCGGTTGGGCGCGGGCGGAAGGACCTGCGGACTCCTCCGGGAGCTGGGTCGGGTGACGGCATGTGCGCCGGCGGCGTAGGAGGGTAGCGTTCCGTCCCATGCAGGGCACGATCGCGACTTTCGACACAGAGACCCGTAGTGGCACGCTGCTGCTCGACGACGGCACTCGGCTGTCCTTCGGCGCGGAGGCGTTTCAGCGCTCCGGCCTGCGACTTCTTCGTCTCGGCCAACGCGTGACGGTGGAGTCGGACGCGACTGGTGTGATTTGGCGTGTGTTAATTCCCGGAGTAGCTTGATGTGATCATCCGGTAGTTCGTTTCACGTTTCTCCGGAAACGGCAATGATGTAAGCATGACGACCCCGCCCCGGATTCCTGAGACCCGCCGGCGTGGCCCCAACGGCCGCTTTCTGCCCCGCCCCGAGTCGGCAGAGACGCAGCTGATCGAGGCCCCCGACCCTGCGGAGGCGGCTGTCGAACCGGATCCGGAGCCCGCTCCCACCGAGTCTGCTCCCGCTGAGCCTGCTCCCACCGAGCCCGCTCTCACCGAACGCGAAGTCACCGAGCTTACGACGAGCGAGATGGTCGCCGATCTGAACGTGGACGACGACAGCGACGAGGACGAGGACGAGCCGGGGTACGAACTGCCCGAGGATCGTTTCCTGAACCGGGAGCTGTCCTGGCTGGACTTCAACGCCCGGGTGCTGGCCCTCGCCGAGGACCCGGGTACACCGCTGCTGGAACGGGCCAAGTTCCTGGCGATCTTCGCGAGCAACCTGGACGAGTTCTACATGGTCCGGGTGGCCGGGCTGAAGCGGCGGCTGAGCGCCGGTCTGCCGATGCGCGGTGGCGACCGGTCCCCGCTGCGCCACCAGATCGAGATGATCACCGAGCGGACCACCGATCTGGTGACCCGGCACGCGGCCTGCTTCTCCGAGGAGGTGCGGCCGAAACTGGCGGCGGAGAGCATCGAGCTGGTGTCGTGGAAGGAGTTGAACGCCGCCGAGCAGGGCCGGTTGCGGACCTTCTTCCGGGAGCAGGTCTTCCCGGTGCTGACCCCGCTCGCGGTCGACCCGGCGCACCCTTTCCCGTACATCAGCAGCCGGTCTTTGAATCTGGCCGTCGCCCTTCGTTATCCGGACGGTGACTCGCCCGAACTGTTCGCGCGGGTCAAGGTGCCGAACAATGTGCCGCGGTTCGTGACCGTGCAGAACGACAGCCGCGGCATCCGATTCCTGCCGGTCGAGGAACTGATCGCGGTCCACCTGAACCAGCTGTTCCCGGGCATGCAGATCCTGGAGTGGCACCTGTTCCGGGTGACCCGCAACGCCGAGCTGGAGGTCGACGAGGACCGCGACGAGGACCTGCTGCAGGCCCTGGAGCGGGAGCTGGCGCAGCGCCGGTTCGGCCCGCCGGTGCGCCTGGAGGTGGCCGCCTCGATCAGCGACCACGTGCTCGACCTGCTGGTCCGCGAGCTGGACATGGACAGTCAGGACGTGCTGCGGGTGCCCGGCCTGCTCGACCTGTCGGCGCTGTGGCAGGTGTTCGGCGAGTGCGACCGCGACGATCTGAAGGACCGGCCGTTCGTCCCGGCGACCCACCCGCACCTGGCCGACGGCGAGGTGCCGCGCAGCGTGTTCAACCGGCTCCGCGAGTCGGACATCCTGGTGCACCACCCGTACCACTCGTTCTCCACCAGCGTGCAGCGGTTCATCGAGCAGGCGGCGGCCGACCCCAACGTGCTGGCCATCAAGCAGACCCTGTACCGCACCTCGGGCGACTCGCCGATCGTGGACGCGCTGGTCGACGCGGCGGCCGCCGGCAAACAGGTGGTGGTGCTCGTCGAGGTGAAGGCCCGGTTCGACGAGGTGGCCAACATCGCCTGGGCGCGGACGCTGGAGCGGGCCGGCTGCCACGTCGTCTACGGCCTGGTCGGCCTCAAGACCCACTGCAAGACCTCCCTGGTGGTACGGCAGGAGGGCAACCAGATCCGCCGCTACTGCCACATCGGTACGGGCAACTACCACCCGAAGACCGCCCGGCTGTACGAGGACTTCGGCATGCTGACCGCCGACCCGGAGGTGGGCGCCGACGTCACCGACCTGTTCAACGTGCTCACCGGGTACAGCCGGCAGACCACCTATCGGCGGCTGCTGGTGGCCCCGCACGGGGTGCGCAAGGGCCTGCTGGAGCGGGTCGACGAGCAGGCCCGGATCGCCCGCGAGGGCGGCGACGCGCTGGTGCAGTTCAAGGTGAACTCGCTGGTCGACGAGAAGACCATCGACGCGCTGTACCGGGCCTCGCAGGACGGGGTCAAGGTGGACCTGATCATCCGGGGCATGTGCGCGCTGCGGCCCGGCGTGCCCGGCCTGTCGGAGAACATCCGGGTCCGCTCGATCGTCGGCCGGTTCCTGGAGCACTCGCGGGTGTTCCGGTTCGGCCCCGGCCCGGACGCCGAGTACTGGATGGGCTCCGCCGACATGATGCACCGCAACCTGGACCGCCGGGTGGAGGCGCTGGTCAAGGTGACGCTGCCGTCGGCTCGTGAGGAGCTGCGGCATGTTTTGGAACTGTCGATGGCGGAGACCACCGAGGGATGGGACCTGGACGCGGACGGCCTCTGGCGCCGCAACCAGGGCACCCCGGGCCGTCCGCAGGTGCATCTGCAGGCGGCCATGCTCCGGCGGATCATCGGCAAGAAGAACACCTGAGAAACGAGCAGATGACGGAAGTGGAACGTGCGGCCGGCGGGGTCCTGTACCGCCGGTCCGGCGACCGGGTCGAAGTGTGTCTGGTGCACCGCCCGCGCTATGACGACTGGAGCCTGCCCAAGGGCAAGCTGCACGGCGGTGAGCCGCCGCTGGCCGGTGCGTTGCGTGAGGTCGAGGAGGAGACGGGCGTCGCGGCGATCCCCCAGCTGCGGCTGCCGGACGTCGACTACCCGCTCCCCGACGGACGGCCCAAGAACGTGGCGTACTGGCTGATGGCGGCCGGTGCGGACGGGCCGGTGCGGGACATCGACGAGGTGGACCGGCTGGTGTGGCTGCCGCCGGCGGAGGCGGGTGCGCGGTGCACGTACCCCGATGAGCGAACCGTCCTCGCCGGAGTCGCCGCTCTGCCGCCGGTGACCGCGGTGATCGCGCTGGTCCGGCACGCCCGGGCCGGGGATCGGAAGAAATGGTCCGGCCGGGACGAGCTGCGGCCGATCGATGCGGAGGGCGAGAAGCAGGCCGACCGGATCGCCGCGATGCTCACCTCGCTGCGCCCGCGGCGGCTGGTGGCGGCGACCCCGCTGCGATGCACCCAGACCCTGGAACCGCTGGCGGCGGCGCTGGGTGACCGGCCGATCGTCCAGGACGGCGCCTTCGCCGAACCGTCCCGGCCGGACGGTGTGCCGGCCCGGGTGGCGGCCGCGCGGGCCCGGCTGGCCGAGCTGCGCGGGTTCGAACGGGTCGTGGTGTGCAGCCAGGGCAAGCTGATGCCGCATCTGCTGGCGGCGCTGCACGGCGAGAGCGATCACCGGCCGTTCAAGACGCCGAAGGGCGACGGGTGGTTGCTGACCTGGTCCGGCGAGAGGTTGCTGGGCGCTTCGCGGCTGTGACGGTACGGTGCGCGGGCGCATCAGCCCGCCAGTGCCCGACCAGGTCACCGGTGAGCCAGCGAGCCTGCCACAGCTCGTCCCGGCGCGGTTCCCAGTCGCGATAGGGCAGCAGCGCCAGCCGCCAGCTGAGGATGCCGGCCAGATACCAGCCGTAGAGCGGCACCGCCCCGGCCAGACCGTCCATCCGGCGGTAGGAGCCGTACGGCGCGCCCACTGCCACCGCCAGGCCCGACCAGCCACAGGTGACCACCCAGTCCAGCACCGGCCAGCCGGTGCCGGTCTCGGCCAGGTCGCCGAGTGTCCATCCGGGCAGGACGGCGGCGGTGAACAGCACCGCCGCGAAACCGGCCCGGCTGGTCAGACCACGTGGTCTCGATCCTCGCTGCATGATGCGGACGGTAGGACGGCCGGGCGGCGCCGCGCCGGAACACCGAAAAGGCGTCCACCGTACGGGTGGACGCCTTCGGTGCAGCAGGTCAGCGACTGCGGCGAGGTGACGCCGCACGCGCGGGCGCGGCCGCCGGAGAAGCCGTCTTGCGGGCGGTCTTCTTGGCGGCCGGAGCCGCCTTGACCGTCTTGGTGGCCTTCGTCGCCGGCGCCGTCTTGGTCGCCGCCGTGTTCTTGGTGGCCTTCGTCGCCGGGGCGGTCTTCTTCGCCACCGTCTTCTTCGCCGCCGCCGTCGTCGTGCTCTTCGCCGGGGTGGCCTTGGCCGTGGTCTTCTTGGCGGCGGCCGTGGTCTTGGTGGCCGTCGCCTTCGTTGCCGTGGTCGCCTTGGTTGCCGTGGTCGCCTTGGTTGCGGTGGTCTTCTTCGCCGCGGTGGACTTGGTGGCCGGAGCCGCCTTGGCCGCCGTGGTCTTCTTCACGGCTGCCGCCTTGGCCGGCTTTCCGCTGGCGACCAGCTCACGGAAAGTGTTGCCGACCTTGAAGACCGGCACCGACGTCTTCTTCACCTTGACCGGTTCGCCGGTTCGCGGATTACGCGCGACCCGCGGATTACGGACCCGCTTCTCCCAGGAACCGAATCCGGTGAGTGCGACTCGGTCGCCCTTTGCGACAGCGTTCTGCACTTCACTGATGAACGCGTCGAGCGCCAGGGTCGCGGTCTTCTTGTCGCCCAGCTTGACTGCGAGCGCCTCGATGAGCTCGGCCTTGTTCACGGTTTCCTCCCGGACGTGAGAACTGGCCCGTCACGGGCCATTCTGCGCGCACGGTATGCCCTGTGACCTGGTTACAGAAACATTCAGGGGAAAAAACCGTTGTGTCCCAACGAATTCGCCCCGGCCGGGTGACCCGGCCGGGGCGAAAACGGAGTCCGGTCTAAAGGACTACGACCGGCTTGAAAGCGGGCCGGTGCTTCTCGTACGCGGTAATCGCGTCCTCGTGGCGCAGCGTCAGTCCGATGTCGTCGAGGCCCTCCATGAGACGCCAGCGGCTGAAGTCGTCAATGGGGAATCCGTAGGCGGCGTCGTCCACCCGGACCACGCGGGCCTCCAGGTCGACGGTGATCTCCTTCTCCGGCTCCGCCTCGGCCAGGTCCCAGAGGCTCTCGATGATCTTCTGGTCCAGCTGGATCGGCAGCAGGCCCTCCTTGAGGGAGTTGCCGCGGAAGATGTCGCCGAAGCGGGACGCGATGACCGCCTTGAAGCCCCAGTCGCGCAGCGCCCAGACGGCGTGCTGGCGGGACGAGCCGGTGCCGAAGTTGGGACCGGCGACCAGGATGGTGGCCCCCGCGTGCTGCGTGCGGTTCAGCACGAAGTCCGGGTCCTCACGCCAGGCGTTGAAGAGGCCGTCCTCGAAGCCGGTCCGGGTGACCCGCTTCAGGTAGACCGCCGGGATGATCTGGTCCGTGTCCACGTCGGAACGGCGCAGCGGCATGACCTTGCCGCTGTGGGTGACGAACTTGTCCATGATCAGCTCCCGTGATCAGAGGTCGGCGGGGGCGGCCAGCTTGCCGACCACGGCGGTGGCGGCGGCGACCTGCGGCGAGACCAGGTGGGTACGGCCACCCTTGCCCTGCCGGCCCTCGAAGTTGCGGTTGGAGGTGGACGCGGCGCGCTGGCCGGGGCTGAGCGTGTCCGGGTTCATGCCCAGGCACATCGAGCAGCCGGCGAACCGCCACTCGGCGCCGGCCTCGGTGAACACCTTGTCCAGGCCCTCGGCCTCGGCCTGCTCGCGCACCAGGTAGGAACCGGGCACGATCATCATCCGGACGCCCTCGGCGACCCGGCGACCCCGGATCACGTCGGCGGCGGCCCGCAGGTCCTCCAGGCGGCCGTTGGTGCACGAGCCGACGAAGACGACGTCGACCGGGACCTCGCGGAACGGGGTGCCGGGGGTGAGGTCCATGTACGCCAGGGCGCGCTCGGCGGCGGTGCGCTCGACCTCGTCGAGGAAGTCCTCGGGGGCCGGCACGACGCTGTTCAGCGCGGCGCCCTGTCCCGGGTTGGTGCCCCAGGTGATGAACGGGCTGATCGCCGCGGCGTCCAGGATGATCTCGGTGTCGTACTCGGCGCCCTCATCGGTGGCGAGGGTGCTCCAGTACGCCACCGCGGCGTCCCACTGCTCGCCCTGCGGGGCGTGGGTGCGGCCCTTCAGGTAGTCGAAGGTGGTCTCGTCCGGCGCGATCATGCCGGCCTTGGCGCCCCACTCGATCGACATGTTGCAGATGGTCATCCGGCCCTCCATGGAGAGCTTGCGGATGGCCTCGCCGCGGTACTCCACGATGTGGCCGTTGCCGCCGCCGGTGCCGGTCTGCGTGATCAGGGCGAGGATCAGGTCCTTCGCGCTCACGCCGGGGCCGAGCTCGCCGACGACCGTGACGGCCATCGTCTTCGGCTTGGACTGCGGCAGCGTCTGGGTGGCGAGCACGTGCTCGACCTCACTGGTGCCGATGCCGAAGGCCAGCGCGCCGAACGCGCCGTGGGTGGCGGTGTGCGAGTCGCCGCAGACGATCGTCATGCCGGGCTGGGTGAGACCCAGCTGCGGGCCGATCACGTGCACGATGCCCTGGTTGACGTCACCGAGCGGCCGGATCTCCACACCGAACTCGGCGCAGTTCTTGCGCAGGGTCTCGATCTGCGTCCGCGAGGTGGTGTCGGCGATGGTGAACAGCTCGCCGCGCTTGGTGTTGAACGCCGGGTCCGCGTAACCGGTCGGCGTGTTGTGGTCCTCCGTCGCGAGCGTGAGGTCGGTGCGGCGGACCGGCCGACCGGCCATCCGGAGACCGTCGAACGCCTGCGGGCTGGTGACCTCGTGCAGGAGATGCAGGTCGATGAAGAGCAGGTCGGGCTCACCCTCGGCCGTGCGCACCACGTGGTCATCCCAGACCTTCTCGGCCAGGGTCCTGGGTTTCCCGCTCTGGGGAGTGACTCCCACCATCTGGACATCCTAAATTCTGGAATGTATGTTTCGGCTTGTGGGACACAGTATGAGCGGTGTAGGCGTTCTCGACAAGGCGGTTGTCATCCTCGCCGCATGTGTCGACGGCGCCAGCCTTGCCGAGTTGGTCGAACGCACCAAGCTGCCGCGGGCGACCGCACATCGCCTGGCCCAGGCCCTGGAGATCCATCGGATGCTGGTGCGTGACACTCAAGGAAGATGGCGTCCGGGCCCACGATTGGGCGAGTTGGCCAATGCCGCGCCGGACGTTCTGCTGACCGCCGCGGAGCCCCTGCTGTCCGCACTGCGGGACGCCACCGGCGAGAGTGCTCAGCTCTACCTGCGTCGTGCCGATGAGCGCATCTGCGTCGCCGCCGCCGAGCGCGCGAGTGGTCTTCGGGACACCGTGCCGGTCGGTTCGGTGCTGCCGATGGTCGCCGGCTCGGCCGCGCAGATCCTGCTCGCGTGGGAGCCGCCCGAGGCCGTGATGCCGCTCCTGCCGCGCTGCAAGTTCACCGGCCGTACCCTCGCCGAGGTCCGCCGCCGCGGTTGGGCGCAGAGCGTCGCGGAGCGCGAGCCGGGTGTGGCGAGCGTCTCCGCGCCGATCCGGGACCGGACGGGCCGGGTCATCGCGTCGATTTCAATAAGCGGTCCGATCGAGCGACTCGGCCGCCGCCCCGGCGAGCGGCACGCGATGGCGGTCGTCCGCGCCGGTCAGCGCCTCTCCGGCCTCTGACCCCGTTCCGTCTCCGTTTCACTCAGGCCGTCCCGCTGCGCGCGGGACGGCCGGCCATCCGGGCCGCTCGATAGGCTGCCGCCGTGCGGCTATTCGGGCAGGGCGATCGGCTCTTCGGGCGCGACAGCGAGTGCGCCACCCTCGACACCCTCCTCACGGAGGCGCGATCCGGGCGCAGCGCGGCGTTGGTGCTGCGCGGCGAGGCGGGCGTCGGCAAGACCGCATTGCTTCGGTACGCCCGGAGCACCGCCCCCGAGGCCCTCGTGATCAGTGGCGTCGAGGTCGAGTCCGGCTTCCCCTACGCCGGGCTGCATCGTCTGATCGTCCCGCTGCTGCCCGAGCGGAGCCGGCTCCCGGCCGGGCAGCGGGCCGCCCTCGAGGTCGCCTGCGGACTCGACGACGGCCCGCCACCCGACCTCTACCTGGTCAGTCTGGCCGCGTTGACCCTGCTGGCGGCGGCACCCCGGCTCTGTGTCGTCGACGACGTGCAGTGGCTCGACCGCGAGTCGGCGCTCGCCCTGGCCTTCGTCGCCCGCCGTCTACACGCCGAGGGTGTGGTGCTGCTGTTCGGCGAGCGGGTCACCGGTGACGACTCCGGTCTGCTGGCCGGAGTGCCGGTCCTGGAGGTCGGCGGCCTCGCCCCGGACGCCGCTCTCGCACTGCTCTCCGACATCGTCGCCACCGACCTCGACCTGGCCTTGGCCGAGCATGTCGCCAAGGAGTCCGGCGGCAACCCGCTCGCCCTCACCGACCTGGGTCTGGAGCTGACCGCCGACCAGTGGCGCGGCGCCGCCGCCCTGCCCGAGCCGGTGCCGATCGGCAGCCGCTTGGAAGCGCACTACGCCGCCCGGGTCCGGACCTATCCGGCCGGTGCCCGGACGTGGCTGCTGATCGCGGCGGCCGGAGCGGGCGGCGCGACCGAGCATCTCCTGACCGCCGCCCGGCTGCTCGCCGTGGCGCCCCGGGACGCCGCCCCGGCCGAGGCCGACCGGCTCGTGGCCGGGTCGCCACCGGTGGAGTTCCGGCATCCGCTGGTCCGGTCGGCGATCTACGGCGACGCACCACCGGCCGAGCGTCGGGCCGTACACGCCGCGCTCGCCGCCGCGATCACCGGTGACGCCGAAGCCGACCGCCGGGCCTGGCATCTGGCCGCCGCGGCGGCCGAGCCGGACGAGACGGTCGCCGCCGAACTGGAACGCAGCGCCGGCCGGGCCGGGGCCCGCGGCGGATACGCCGCCCGAGCGACGTTCCTGAGCCGGGCCGCCGAGCTGAGCCCGCGCGCCGTCGACCGGGCCGCCCGGCAGGTCGAGGCCGCGGCCGCCGCGATGACCGCCGGCGCCTACCCACGCGCCCTGGTCCTGCTGGACAGCGTGGACTCGGCCGACCTGTCCGCGCCGGCCCGCGGATCCGCCCTGCTGACCCGGGCCCTCGCCGCCGTCAACACCGGTGCCCCGACCGGGCTGCGCGACGCCCCGGCCATGTGCCTGGCGGCCGCGGCCGCGTTCGGGACCGACCACGACCGGGCACGGCGAGCCGCGGTCCAGGCGGTCGACCACCAGATCGGCGCGGAGCACCTCTCCGGCTCCGACGACGAGACGGTAGCCGCCGAGGCCGCCCGGCTGGCCGCCACCGACCCGGACAGCCTGGACGGCCGGCTGCTGGCCGCCTACGCCACCTTCACCGTGGACGGCTATCGGCTCGGGGCGCCCGCGCTGCGCCGGGCGGTGGCCGCGATCGCCGACCCCGGCATCCCGGACGAGGTACTGCTCCGACGGTTCGTCGTCGGGATCAACTACTGCAACATGCTCTGGGACGACGACACCAAACTGCTGCTCCTCAGCCGCGCCGAGGCCGCCGCCCGCCGGGCCGGCGCCCTGCACGCACTGGACCTCGTGCACTTCGTCGGCGCGATGACCGACGCCGTACTCGGCCGGCTCAACCACGCCGACCGGCACGACGCCGCCGGGCAGCGCCTGCGTCGCTCGTTCGGCATCACCGTCGAGCAGGAACAGGTGTGGCGGCACCCCGAACTCGTCGCCTGGCGTGCCCCCGACGGCCTCCGGGAGACCCTGCCGCACGCTCTCCAGGTGTTCGAGATGCTGCACCTCGGCGCGATGTACGGGACCACCCGGATGGCCATGGCGGTCCTCGAGATCGGCAGTGCCGACTACCCGGCGGCCCGGGAGCTCCTGCTCGGCCTCGTCCACCCGGGCCGCCCTCGCCGTTACGCGTGGGCGCTCCCCGACCTGGTCGAGGCCGCGGTCCGGGCCGGCGACCGGGCCACCGCCGAAAGCGCCTGCGCCGACCTGGAGCTCGCCGCCCGGTTCAGTGACACACCACGCGCCCTCGGGCTGCTGGACCGGTCGCGGGCCCTGCTCGCCGACACCGACCGGGCCGAGGAGTACTACCGCACCGCGATCGACCGGCTGGCCGGCACCCCGGCGTGGGGCGACCTGGCCCGGGCCCATCTGATCTACGGCGAGTGGCTGCGCCGCCGTCGACGCCGCCGGGACGCCCGGGACCGTCTCGCCACCGCGTTGGAGATGTTCGAAGAGGTCCGGGCGGTCGCGTTCGCCAGGCGCGCCGCGCAGGAGCTGGCCGCGCTCGGGCTCGGGGAGACCGCCCGGGCCCCGGAACCGGAGAGCGGGCCGACCATCCTCACCCCGCAGGAGGCGGCCGTCGCGGTCCTCGCCCGCTCCGGGGAGACCAACGCGGAGATCGCGGCGCAGCTCTTCCTGAGCGCCAACACGGTCGACTACCACCTGCGGAAGGTGTTCCGGAAACTCGGCGTCAGCTCGCGCCGTCAGCTGCGGGACGTTTTCCCGGACTGACCCGTTTTCGACACCGCGTGCACGGGTGACTACGTGTCGCACGTGATTCGACAGTGGACTCGCTCCCACGAGGATCGGGTTCATGAGACCGATCGTTCTTGTGCATGGATTCTGGGTCACTCCGCGCAGCTGGGAGAACTGGATCGCCCACTACGAGGCGAAGGGGCACCGGGTGATCGCGCCCGCCTACCCCGGCTTCGAGGTCGAGGTGGAGGCCCTCAACGCCGACCCGTCCCCGATCGTGAACGTCACCGTGCCGCAGATCATCGAACACATCGAGGCGGAGATCCGGGCACTGCCCGAGGCGCCGATCATCATCGGTCACTCGGCGGGCGGTGCGTTCACCCAGATCCTGCTCGACCACGGTTTCGGGGCGGCCGGCGTCGCGATGAACTCGGCACCCACCGAGGGGGTCCGGGTGGTCCCGCTGTCCCAGGTCAAGTCGACGTTCCCGGTGCTGAAGAGCCCGGCCAACCGGCACAAGGCGGTGCCGCTGACGCTGGAGCAGTGGACGTACGCGTTCACCAACACGTTCACCCCGGAGGAATCGAAGGCGCTGTACGAGCGGTACGCGATCCCGGCCAACGGTGGCATCCTGTGGGGCAGCGTGCTGGCCAACTTCCAGCCCGGTCACCAGGACACCTGGGTCGACTACCACAACGACGAGCGGGCGCCGCTGCTCTTCGTCGCCGGCTCCGAGGACCACATCATGCCGCCCGAGGTACAACGGTCCAACC
The DNA here is from genome assembly GCF_033097365.1 of Actinoplanes sichuanensis. NCBI lineage: Bacteria > Bacillati > Actinomycetota > Actinomycetes > Micromonosporales > Micromonosporaceae > Actinoplanes > Actinoplanes sichuanensis. Next base: position 10,689,499 of record NZ_AP028461.1, on the reverse strand, counting down.
ACAAGCACTACAAGTCCGACACCGTCACCGAGATCCGCGAGTACGAGGGCTACGCCCACCTGCTGCCGGCCCAGAAGGGATGGCAGCAGATCGCCGACGAGGTCCTCGAGTGGGCTCTGCAGCACGCCCGATGAAGATCACCCACATCGGCGGACCGACCACCCTCATCGAGATCGACGGGGTACGGCTACTCACCGACCCCACCTTCGACGGGCCGGGCCGACGGTACTCGTTCGGCTTCGGTACCTCCTCGGTCAAGACCGCGGGGCCGGCCGTCGCCGCCGACGCCCTCGGCCGCATCGACGCGGTCCTGCTCACCCACGATCACCACAGCGACAACCTGGACGACACCGGCCGGGCACTGCTGCCGTCGGTGCCCGCGGTGCTGACCACGGTCAGCGGAGCCCGGCGGCTCGGTGGCAACTCCACCGGCCTCGCGCCGTGGCAGGAGGCCACCGTCGCCGGCCTGACCGTCACGGCCACCCCGGCACGGCACGGGCCGGTGCTGAGCCGGCCTATCGTCGGCGAGGCGATCGGTTTCGCGCTCCGCCCGGCGGGCGCGTCGTCGGTGGTCTGGATCACCGGGGACACGGTCCTGTACAGCGGAGTCCGGGAGGTGGCGTCCCGGTTCACCGTCGACACGGTCGTCGTCCACCTCGGCGAGGTGCGGTTCGGGCTGACCGGGCCGCTCAAGTACACGATGAACGGACGCGACGCCGCCCGGTTGATCTCCGGTATCCGGCCGCGCCGGGTGGTGCCGGTCCACTACGAGGGCTGGTCGCACTTCCATGAGGGCCGGTCCGGAGTCGAGGCCGCCTTCGAACCGGGCGCCCTGACCTGGCTCACCCCCGGAGTGCCCACCGAGGTCTGACCGGTGGGGCGCTCGCCGTCGTCTCGGCGCACTTCTCGGTGCGCTTCTCGATGCGCTTCGACAGCGGCGAGCGCCCCACCGGATCTCTCACGGTGTCCAGACGGCGTTGTCGTGGGCGAAGACGATCCGGCGCGGATCCAGGGCCAGCAGGGTCTCGATCCATGGCGGCCGGGTGCCGATCCCGGTCCGGTGGGCGAGCGCGTCGTAGGTGAACGCGGTGCTGTTGTCATGGCTCTGACCGGCCACGATCACCGTCCCGTCGGCGGTGGTGACCACCACCGACTGGTGACCGTCGGTGTGGCCCGGAGTCGGCAGGATCCGCACGCCCGGCAGGATCTCCGCCTCGCCGTCCAGTTCCTCGTAGCGGGCTCCGGCGTGATCGACCAGTTCCGGGAGGGTATGCCACTGGACGGTTCGGGCCAGGGCCAACTCGGTCCGCTGTGTGAAGATCGGCCGCCCGGACAGCTCCGGGTTGCCACCGCAGTGGTCGAAGTGGAGGTGGCAGTTCACCACGTACCGGATGTCGTCGATCGTCGTGCCGGAGGCGGCGAGCGCCCCACCGAGCGGAACCCGCCGCGGCTGGTAGTGGCGGTCCACATCCGGATGGCCGCCCATACCGGTATCGACCAGAAGCTGCCCGGCCGGGTGGTCGATCAGATACCCGAGGGTCGGCTCCACCCGGGCCGCGCCGGTGCCGGTCTCCTCGGCCGGGCGCACGAACCATCCAAAATCGACCCGCCGAACCGTGATCCCGCTCATCGCCGAAGTATCACCGGCCAGGCGTCCCGTCCGACCCGAAATCTCCGCCCAGCAGAAACGGAGAAACGTCGGCTGGTCGTGAGGGCTGTCGGGAGCGTCGTGCGACAGGCCCCGCCACCAGCCGCGCACTCCCGCGAAACACAGATCGGCCCGCATCGATACCGATGCGGGCCGATCTTTCTGGTAGTCCCGAAGGGATTCGAACCCTCGCTACCGCCTTGAGAGGGCGGCGTCCTAGGCCGCTAGACGACGGGACCAGAACTTGCCTTTCACCACCCGGTTGCGGCGGCGGACTGAACTCTATCAGCACTCCGCCCGCAGCCGAAATCGAGTATCCACCCACCTCAGCCCGGGTGACCGGCACCACTGAACGCCACCACCCGGCCGCCTCAGCCCGGGTGACCGGCACCACTGAACGCCACCACCCGGCCGCCTCAGCCCGGGTGACCGGCACCACTGGGCGCCACCACCCGGCCGCCGAAAAGCGCCGGACCGACGCATCCGCCCGCCGGCCGCCGAAAAGCGCCGGACCGACGCATCTGCCCGGCGGTCGCGGCAAGGCCTGGAGGGTCGCCTGCGTCGCGGGGCGGCCACGGGACGCGTGGCATGCGGTTGGGGAGGTGTGGCACGTACCGCTCCGTGGTCTGCCCAAAAGAAACAGGCCCGCATCGACTGATGCGGGCCGTTCTCGATGTAGTCCCGAAGGGATTCGAACCCTCGCTACCGCCTTGAGAGGGCGGCGTCCTAGGCCGCTAGACGACGGGACCAGAACGTGCTGCTTCTTCCAGCACTGCCCCCTCCGAGGAGAGGACTGCGCTGGGGTACCAGGACTCGAACCTAGACTAGCTGAACCAGAATCAGCCGGGCTGCCAATTACCCCATACCCCATTTGGCCCGGCTTGCCGCGCCGTGGAGAACTTTACCTGAGGCCTACCGGGCCGCCAAATCGGGTTACCTAAATAGATCCGCGTGACGGCGCACCCACTCGGCGTAGCTCATCGCAGGCCGGTTGAGCAGGGCCGCGGCGGTCGGCAGGGCGGGTTGCGGATGTTCGGCGAGTTGCGCAAGGCCGGTCAGGTACCAGTCGCCGAACTCGCCCATCAGCGACCGATAGTGGGCGGCCGCCGCGTCGCCCGTCAGTTCGACGAAGGTGAGTTTCCGGCCGAGCTCCGCCCCGATCGCGGCGACCTGTTGGCGCCGACTGATCGTCTCCGGCCCGGTCAGCTCGTAGGAGCGGCCGAGGTGATCGTCGGAGAGGAGCACCCGAGCGGCGATCGCGGCGATGTCCTCCTGAGCGATCGGCGCGTTCGCCGCGTCACCCCACGCGTCGCGCACCTCGTCACCGGCCTTGATCTGCGGCGCCCAGTTCGTGCTGTTGGCCATGAACTCACCCGGCTCCAGGTGGGTGTACGGGACACCGCAGGCCTCGACCGCGTCCTCGATCGCCTGCCAGTGCAGGCCCTTCACGCCGGCCAGGTCGACGATGTGTCGCACCCCGGCCTCGGCGGCGGCCCGGCAGACGACGTCGACGGTGGGGATGTGTGGCGCGAGATACATCCGGTCGACGCCGTCGAGGGCGGCGGCGACCCGGTCCGGCCGATCGAAGAAGCCGGTCACCACCTCGACGCCGGGCGGGAGCACGGCCCTCGCCGGGTCGACGGTGAAGGCGCGCACGTCGGTCGCGCCGAGCTCCAGCAGTTCGTCGACGACCATGCGGCCGATGTTGGCGGTGGCGCCGGTCACCAGGATTCGCATTCTCGTACCCCCTACGGAAAGTCTTTCCCGTAGGGTATACGGAATCATGGAGAACTACCCACTGCTGTGGCGGAGAAGTCGGCCCGTCAAGAAGGCCGCCGGCCGGCCGGCCCGACTCACCGTGGACACCGTCGTCGCCGCGGCGATCCGGATCGCCGACGCGGACGGCCTGGAAGCGGCCTCGATGGCGCGGGTCGCGGCCGATCTCGGCGTGGCCACGATGACGCTCTACACGTACGTGCCGTCGCGCGCCGATCTGGTCGCGCTGATGGTCGACGACGTACTGCTGGCCCGGCGGCTGACCGCGGCCGGGGAGAGCTGGCGGGAGCGGGTCGCGCTGTTCGCCGCGCGCACCCGGGAGATGTTTCTGGCGCACCCCTGGCTGACCGAGGTGTCGCTGGTCCGGCCGCCGCTCGGGCCCGGCACGATGGCCGAGCGGGAGTTCCTGATCGCCACGATGACCCTGGCCGGCGTGCCGACCGCGGCGATCAACCGGGCGGCGCTGTCGATCACCGCATACGTCTACGCCTTCGCCCGCGAGGCGGGTGAGGACGCACGGCTGAGCCGGTCCAGCGGCCAGTCCACCGAGTCGTGGTGGCACGAGCGCGGCGACTTCTGGGAGAACTGGTTCGACGTCGAGGCGCACCCGGCGATGACGGCCCTGTGGAACGCCGGCGGATTCGACGAGGGCCAGACCGCCTTCGAGTACGGCCTGGCCCTGTTACTGGACGGGATCGAACGGTCAGTCGAGTGAGACGACCGGGTTCCGCAGTTCGCCGATGCCCTGGATGCTGACCGACACGGTGTCACCGGGCGTGATCCTGCTGACCCCGGCCGGGGTGCCGGTCAGGATGATGTCGCCGGGCAGCAGGGTCATGACGTGCGACACGTACGAGATCAGGCTCGGAATGTCGAAGACCATGTCCTTGGTGCGGCCGATCTGGCGCACCTCGAGGTTCTCCGGGTCGCGGCCGACCTCGCAGCGCACCTCGATGTCGCTGACGTCCAGACCGGTGACGATCCACGGGCCGATCGGGCAGAACGAGTCGAAGCCCTTGGCCCGCGTCCATTGCGGGTCCTTGCGCTGCAGGTCACGAGCGGTCACGTCGTTGCCGCAGGTGTAGCCGAAGATCGCCTTCTCGGCGCCGGCCCGGTCGACGCGGCGGGCACCGCTCGCACCGATCACGACGGCCAGCTCGGCCTCCTCCTCGACGTGCGCGGTGACGCTAGGGATGCGAATCGCGTCGTTCGGCCCGATCACCGAGGTGGAGGGCTTGATGAAGATCAGCGGCTCCTTGGGCACCTCGTTGCCCATCTCCGCGGCGTGGTCGGCGTAGTTGCGGCCGATCCCGATCACCTTGCTGGAGAAGATCGGGGCGAGCAGCCTGATGTCGGCCAGCGCCCACCGCTGGCCGGTGAAGCGCACCTCGTTGAAGGGGATGCTGTCGATCTCGGCGACCGTCAGTCCCGAGGAGCTGTCGCCTTCGACGACGCCGAAGGACACTCCACCAGGGTGGACAAAACGGGCGAAGCGCACGGGGTAATCCCATCTCTAGCGGTGCTGGCGCCTCAAAATCTACGCCGGTCGGGACTCCGCCCCGAGCCGCGGGAACGGCTCCAGCGAGAACACCACCTCGATCGGCACCTCGAAGTAACCGCAGATCCGCAGCGCCAGGTGCAGGCTCGGGCTGAACTCGCCACGCTCCAGGTAGCCCACGGTCTGGTAGTGCACCCCGAGAGCATCGGCGAGCTGCCGTCGCGAGATGCCGCGCTCGGCACGCAGCATCGCGATCCGGTTGTAGGTGACCTCGCTGGCCATGGCTCCCTCACATGGTTCGGGTCAGCGCCCGCTCACGGCGGGCCGCCACCAGCGAGCCGGACTCCCGGCGCGCCATCCGCCGAAGGATGCCCGGCGCCAGCACGAGTCCCACCACGGCCCAGGCCACCAGCACACCGGCGGTCTGCCACGGCTGCCCCGACTCACCGGGCAGGAACGCCGAACGCAGGCCCAACCCTAGCCAGTACATCGGGAAGACCTGCGCGACACCCTGCACCCAGCCGGGCAGCACCGACAGCGGGTAGAAGATCCCGGAGACACCGGTCAGGGCGGTCACCGGAAGCATCAACATGGCGGCACCGCGGATGGTCTGGAAGAGCGCGCCGAGGACGGCGCCGACGGGCAGAAGAGCAAGGAGCGCCAGCGGTACGAGCCAGAGCAGGATCACCATCGTGCCGCCGTCGAACCGCAGCCCGTCGACCAGGAGGGCACCCGGAATCAGTGCGGCCAGACAGCTGATCACCATCACCCCGGAGACCAGGACGATCTTGCCGATCAGGTAGCCGGTCATCCCGTTCGGCGTGGCCTTGGCCCGCAGCAGGGTGCCGTCCTCGCGGTCCATCGTCAGGTACTGCGCGGTGGACGCGATCCCGCCGATCACCAGCAGCATCGCCATCGAGCTGACCAGGCTGTAGGAGCCGAGCGACGTCGTCGAGCCGGGCACCTCGGCGTCACCGATCAGCCACAGCACCACGAGCAGGATCGCCACCGGCAGGAGATAGCCCACGATGTCGGCGGCGTTGGTCACCGTCTGCCGCAGCTCGATCCCGCCGCGCCGCAGGCCCGCCATCAGCAGCCGTCGCCTCATGACCCCTCCGCTTCCCGGACCAGCTTCATATACGTCTCCTCCAGGCTGGCCCGCCGCACCTCCAGGTCGCCGATGGCCTCGCCGTGCTCCCGGAACAGCTCGCGGACGAACCCGGTGGCGTCGGCCGCCGCGTGCACGAACCGGCGCCCGTCCCGTGTCCAGCGGATCTCCGACTCGCCGGCCACCCGCCGGGACAGCTCGTCGGCCGAGCCACTCGCCACGATCCGACCGGCGGCCAGGATCAGGATGCGGTCGGCCAGCCGCTCCGCCTCGTCCAGGTCGTGGGTGGTCAGCAGCACGGTCGTGGAGTCCACATCGGTCATCCGGTGGATCAGATCGTGGAACTCACGCCGCGCCTCCGGGTCGAACCCGACCGTCGGCTCGTCGAGGAAGAGCAGGTCGGGCCGACCCACGATGCCGATCGCCACGTCCAGCCGGCGACGCTGGCCGCCGGAGAGCTTGCCGGTCACCGTGTTCGCCGAGGCGGACAGGCCGACCACGTCGAGCAGCTCGCCGACCGCCCAGGGCCGCCTCTTGTCCGGAGTGGAATAGGCCTCGTAGTAGGACCCGAGGTGCTCCAGCAGCTCACGGACCCGCCACTTGCTGTGGTCGCGCCACGACTGGAGGACCACGCCGAGCCGCGCCCGCCAGGCCTCGTCACCGTCGGCCGGGTCGACACCCAGCACCCGGGCGTGCCCGCCGGACCGCATCCGGAACCCCTCCAGGATCTCGATCGTGGTCGTCTTGCCCGCGCCGTTCGGCCCGAGGAGGACGACCACCTCGCCCGGCGCCGCCGAGAACTCGACGCCGGACAGCACTTCCCTGTCGCCGTAACGCATGCGGAGGTCGCTGACCTCCATCACCGGCGTGTCGACCAAGGTCCCCAACATGTCCAGCACACTATCAAAAGTGTAGTAGGTGTACTACACATCAACGTACGTCTCTCATGCCAGATTCCGTGTCGGAACTCATTCGCGCCAAACGGTGATCGTGTTGATCGCTTCGGCTAGATACATTGGTGCGATGGGGATCAAGCAGGTGAGGGCACTCACCACCACGCTGCCCTCGGTTACCTGGATTCCCCTCGCCCGGGCGCACTCCGAGCGCGCCGACCAGATGACCGCGGGCCACCGCGCCCGTCGTGCGACGGGTGAGAAACACGCCATCGAGGATTTCCTCTACGACTACTACGGGACCAGGCCGTCACTGATGCGCCGCTGGCACCCGGGCGTCGGCACCGGCCTGTCCCCGGCACCGGACGGCCTGGCCGAGCACGCCGGGTGGAAGTTCTACATGTCCTACCCCGACGGTGTCGTCACCCTCGATCAGGACGCGTTCATGCACGCCCGCGCCGAGAGCGTGCGCTACATCCACGGCCTGCTCACCGCGACCGCGTCCCGGCCGGTCTTCTCCGGCTGCTTCGGCCTGCACGAGTGGGCGATGGTCTACCGCGACACCGAGCACCGGCACGAGCTGCCGCTGCGCCTCGGCCAGGCCGGCACCGACGAGGTGGTCGAGCAGCACAGCATCCGCTGCACCCACTTCGACGCGTTCCGCTTCTTCACCCCGGAGGCGGTCGGCCTCAACCGGCTCCAGCCGACCCGGGCCACCCAGGTCGACCTCGATCAGCCCGGCTGTCTGCACGCCGCGATGGATGTGCACAAGTGGGCGCAGAAACTCGGTCCCGCCGTGCCCGGCGCCCTGGCTCTGGACTGCTTCGCCCTGGCCGGTGAGATCCGCCTGCTCGACATGCAGGCCAGCCCCTACGACCTGACCTCCTACGGCCATCCCCCGGTCAAGATCGAGACCGCGGAGGGCAAGGCCGAGTATGTGGCGCGTCAGCGCGAGCTGGCCCGCCGGGCGGCAGGTCTGCGCAGCCGCCTGATCCGGGTCTGCGAGGCCCTGCTGGGTGCCGACGCCGCCGCTCAGAACCGCGAGGCGGTCGCGCCCTTCAACCAGCGCTGAGGCGTCGTCCCGCCGCGGGTCGGGTCAGTCGTCGCTGCCGCGGCGGTTGCGTTTGGTCTGGGCCCGGCGCTTCTTGTCGGCGATGCGGCGCTCCACCGAGCCACGGGTCGGTTTGGTCGCGCGACGGGCCCGAGGCGGCGCGGCGACGGCCCCGGCGATCAGGCCGGCCAGGCGATCGGCGGCGGCCTCCCGGTTACGCAGCTGGGACCGGTGCTCGGAAGCGATGACGGTGATCACACCGCTCACCAGCCGGTTGCCGAGCCGTTCGGCGGCGCGCTCCTTCAACATCGGGGGCAGCAGGTCCGAGCCGAGCACGTCCCACGACAGCTCGACCCTCGAATCGGTGGTGTTGACGCCCTGACCACCGGGGCCGCTCGCGCGGGAGAAACGCCACGAGAGTTCGGCCGCCGGGATGGTCAGGCGGTCATTCACCCGTACGTCCTCAAGCACGCCGCCCAGCATCGCACCCTCCTTGATCCGCGCGCCACGGAGTAAAGCCGCATTCGGGTCGGACAGCGCGGCTCTGCGGGGACGTAGTCGCCACATACAGGGCGGGATCTGCGGCGACGTAGTCGCCACATACAGGGCAAGATTGGTCGGGTGACGTCACCATCCGCACCGGTCGCCGCGACCGGTTATCCGTGGCCCATTGAAACCACGCAGCTCGCGAACGGTCTGCGCGTCGTCGTCAGCGAGGACCGGACGGCGCCAGTCGTCTGCGTCAACCTCTGGTATGACGTCGGCTCCCGGCACGAGCCGCCAGGCCAGACCGGGTTCGCGCATCTCTTCGAGCATCTGATGTTCGAGGGTTCGCAGCACGTGAAGAAGACCGAGCACATGAAGCTGGTCCAGGGCAACGGCGGTTCGCTGAACGCGACCACCAACCCGGACCGGACGAACTACTTCGAGACGATGCCGTCCGAGCATCTGGAGTTGGCGCTCTGGCTGGAGGCCGACCGGATGGGCGGTCTGGTTCCGGCGCTGACCCAGGAGACGCTGGACAACCAGCGTGAGGTGGTCAAGAACGAGCGGCGTCAGCGGTACGAGAACGTGCCCTACGGTGACGCGTGGCTGCGTCTGCTGCCACTGCTGTACCCGGAGGGGCACCCGTACCATCACTCGACGATCGGGTCGATGGAGGATCTGAACGGGGCCGCGCTGGACACGTTCAAGGCGTTCCACCAGCAGTACTACGCGCCGAACAACGCGGTCCTGACGGTCGTCGGCGACACCACCGCGGCCGAGGTGTTCGCGCTGGCGGAGAAGTACTTCGGGGCGATCGCCACGGTTCCCGGCATTCCGGCGGCACCGGACGGGACCCTGCCGATCCCGGCCGACCAGGCGGTACGCGAGGCGGTCACCGCGAACGTGCCGGCTCCGCGGATCTACCTGTCGCACCGCACCTACCCGTTCGGCACGGCCGGGTACGACGCGATCACGGTGCTGTCGACGGTTCTCGGCAGTGGCCGGGGCAGCCGGCTCTACCAGCGGCTCGCCGACGGCTCGCGGATCGCCCAGCCCGACTACATCGGGGCCTACGGGGTGGATCTGGCGCACGCGCCGGCCCCGCTGATCATCACCGCCACCGCGAAGGACGGCGTCGACCTGGAGACGCTGGAGGCGGGCCTGGCCGAGGTGGTGCAGAGCCTGATCGACGAACCGGTCACCGCCGACGAGCTGAACCGGGCGAAGGCGCTGCTGACCACCTCGTGGTGGCGGGGCGTGTCCACGGCGTACGGCCGGGCCGATCTGCTCGGGCGCTATGCGACCCAGTTCGGTGACCCGGCGACCGCCGCCGACCGTCTGCCCAAGTGGCTGGCCGTCACGGCCGAGGACGTCACCGAGGCGGCCCGCCAGGTGCTGCGCCCGGAGTCCCGCGTCACTCTCACCTACGTTCCCGAGGAAGCCGCGTGATGGGCCGCACCGCAGCGAAGCAGGGGCCGGCCCGGCACGCACAAGGAGGCACAGCATGACCCTCGTCACCACCCGTCCGGGCGCCGGAGCGGCCCGGCCGTACTCGTTTCCGGTGATCCGGCGGGTCACCGCGCACGGCGGCACGGTCATCGCGGCCCACATGCCGGGTCAGATCCTGGCGAGCGCCCTGCTCCTGCTGGACGCGGGCGCGGCCCGCGAGGCGGACGGCCGGGAGGGTACGGCCACCGTGCTCGCCAAGTCGTTGGAGGAGGGCACCCGCAAACGGGACTCGGCGGCGTACGCACTGGCCCTGGAGAGCCTGGGCGCGGAGCTGTCCCCCGGGGTGGACTGGGACACCTTCCGGGTCGGGGTGTCCGCCCCGGGTCCGCTGCTGGCCGACGCCGTGCGCCTGGCCGCCGAGGCCGCCCGTACCCCGAAGCTGGACCCGGCCGACGTGCGGCGGGTCCGCGACGACGAGGTCACGGCGCTGCGGATGGACTGGGCGCAACCCGGCCCGCGTGCCGACGCCGCGCTGCGGGCCGACCTGTTCGGTGCCGAGGGGCGGTTCGGTCGGCCGCTGCACGGCGATCCCACGTCGGTGGCCGCGGTGACCGTGGACGACGTGCTCGCCTTCCACGAGGCCTGGCTGCGGCGGCCGGGTGTCCTGCTGGTCGCCGGCGATCTGGACGCGCTCGACCTGGCGGCGCTGGCCGAGGCCGCCTTCGAGGGGACCTCCGGCGAGCCGCTGGAGCAGGAGGGCCCGCTCAGCGCGATTCTGCCGGTCCGGCGGCGCCTGATCCTGGTGGACCGTCCGGACTCGGTGCAGTCGACGCTGCGGCTGGGGCATCGGGCACCGGAGCGGGCCACCCCCGACTACGTGCCGATGACGTTGGCCGCGACGATTCTGGGCGGCGCGTTCACGTCCCGGCTCAACCACCTGATCCGCGAGGTGAAGGGGTACACCTACGGGATCCGTGGGTCGTACGCGATGAGCCGCCGATGGGGCCGCTTCGAGGTGGCCGCCGGGGTGCAGACCGCGGTGACCGCCCCGGCGATCCGGGACACGCTCGGCGAGATCGCCCGCACCCAGGCGGAGGGCATCACCGAGGAGGAGTTGGAGGTGGCGCGTTCGTGGCGGGCCGGCCAGCTGTCGGTGGAGATGCAGACGCCGGGGGCGATCGCCGGGGCGCTGAGCACTCTGGTGGTGCACGGCCTGCCCGACGACTACTACGAGACGCTGCGCCGGGAGTACCTGGAGGCGACCGTCGAGCAGGTGTCGAAGGCGGCCGCCGAGCACCTGCACGTGGACGCCCTGACCCTGGTGGTCGAGGGTGACGGTGCGGTGATCCGGGCCGAGCTCGCCGAGTTCGGCGAGGTCGTCGACGCGGACGTCTGACGACGGACAGGGTGTGCGATCTGATGGTCGCACACCCTGACCAGCGCCTAGCTGTCATGGTTCAGCTAGGCGTACGGTGGATCCATGACGCGCATCGGGTACAACCTTCCGAAGGACCTCCTGCGACGCATGGCCGCCCGAGCCGAAGCCGAGGGCCGGGCCGAGGGCCGCATCTCCGGCATGACCGGGGCCCTGTTCCACGTGCTCAAGGCGCGCGGCGTCGAGGTGTCCGGCGAGGCCCGCGACACCATCCGCGACTGCCGCGATCCCGCTCAGATCTACCGATGGGTCAGGCGGGCGGCGAACGCCGACCGGGTGGAGGATCTGGGTGGCCCGCTCGCCCGACGACCACCGTCGATTCTGTGACCTGAGCCGCGTTCCCCCATCCGGGTTGGCGACCTGCGGATACCGTCGCCGCCATGACGATCACCGACGCGCCACCCGCGGCACGCCCGGCCGGGCGCCGCCGCATCGTGTGGACCGGCCTGCTCTGGCTTTCGCTGATCCCGGCGGTGATCTGGCTCCCGGCGCGGACGTTCGGGTGGGATGCCGGCTTCTGGGTGCAACTGCTGGCGTTCACGCCGTACGTCGCGATCTGGACCTTGCTTCCGGTCCTCGCCGCCCTGGCCACCCGCCGGTGGGCCGCCGCCGCGGTGGCGGCCCTGATCGCTTTCGGGTTCGCCCTGGCCACCGTGCCGCGGGTGGTGGCCGACGGCGACCGAGGCCCGTCGAGCGGCGTCGAGCTGCGGGTGATGACGACGAACATGCTGTTCGGCGGCGCCGACGCCGGCGAGATCGTCAGGCTGGTCCGGGACAACGCGGTCGACGTGCTGGCCGTGCAGGAGTTCACCGAGCGGGGGCAGCAGGCGCTCCAGGCCGCCGGGCTGGAGCAGGTGCTGCCGTTCAACCAGCTCGCCCCGGAGTGGGGTGCGAGCGGTTCCGCCCTCTACTCACGCTACGACTTCGCCGAGCAGGCATCCCGCCGCAACGACGGTGGCTTCCAGCAGGCGCACGCGACCGTGCAGGTGCCGGGCGCCGGGACGGTCTACGTCGAGTCGGTGCACCCGCTCGCCCCGTCGAGCCGGGACGTGGTGTCCGGCTGGAGCGCCGACCTCGCCGACCAGGTGCCGGCCGCCGGCGGGCTGCCGAAGGTCCTGCTGGGCGACTTCAACGCGACCCTCGACCACAAGCCGCTGCGTGACCTGATCGCCACCGGTTACCGGGATGCCGCCGACGCCGTCGGGAAGGGCTGGATCGGCACGTGGGGCCCGTACGACGGGGATCCGATTCCGCCGGTCACCATCGACCACGTGTTGGCCGATGACCGGATCGGGGTGAAAGATGTCCAGGTGCACAGTGTGAAGGACTCCGATCACCGAGCGGTGATCGCCTGGCTGACCGTCCCGGCCACATGAGCGACATCTCGATCCGGCTGATCAGCCCGGCCGACGCCGAGGCGATGGCGGCCCTGCTACGGGCCAATCGCGAGCACATGGCGCCCTGGGACCCGCTGCGCGAGGAGAGCTACTACACCCCCGAGGGCCAGTGGCAGGTCATCTCCGACTCCCTGCGGTCCGGCAACGCGTTGCCGCACGCGATCGTCGAGGGCGGCCGGATCATCGGCCGGGTCAATCTGTCGAACGTGGTGCACGGTGCGTTCCAGTCGGCGAACCTGGGCTACTGGGTGGACGCGGCGGCCACCGGGCGGGGCGTCGCGAGCGCCGCTGTCGCGGCGGTGGCCGAGGCGGCCTTCCTCACTTACGGTCTGCATCGGCTCGAGGCGGGCACGATGCTTCATAACGTACGGTCACAGCGTGTCCTGGAGCGCAACGGCTTCGTCCGGTTCGGGATGGCGCCCAGGTACCTGCGGATCGCCGGTGACTGGGCGGACCACTACCTCTTCCAGCTGCTCTCGGAAAACTGGTTGGAGACGCGTTCCGCCACCTCGTAGCATCGTCGGCATGATGCTCAGCTCGATGACGACCACGCCGGGAGTTCCCGGCGACGAGTCGATGCTGCGCTAGAGAGCGACGACCGGCCCCGGGCGACATGCCCGGGGCTTTGTCGTCCGGGGTCCCCGAAACGAGGGAGACCCGACATGTCCATCGATCACCGCCGGCTCGGCCGCGAGCTGAACCTCTTCGACTCCGATCCGCTGATCGGCGCCGGCCTGCCGTTCTGGCTGCCGGACGGCGCGGCCGCCCGTCACGAGGTGGAGTCCTATCTGTACGACCTGGAGCGGCGCGCCGGATATCGGCACGTGTATTCACCGGCTCTGGGCAAACGCCGGATGTACGAGCTCTCCGGTCACTGGCGCAACTTCGCCGACGACATGTTCCCGCCGATCCGGGTCGGCGACGACGAGCTGGTGCTGCGGCCCAGCCTGTGCCCGCATCACGCGCTGATCTTCAAGTCGCGCGGGCGGTCGTACCGGGATCTGCCGTTGCGGATCGCCGAGCTCGGACCGATGTACCGGGCCGAGCGGTCGGGCGTGGTCGGCGGCCTGTCCCGGGTCCGGCAGATGCTGCTCAACGACGCGCACATCTTCTGCGCCGAGGAGCAGGCCGGTGCCGAGGTGGCCGGGGTACTGGCACTGATGCGGCGGGCGCACGCCTCGCTCGGCATGGGCCCGGTCGCCTACCAGCTGTCGCTGCGCGGGCCGGGGAAGAAGTACGGCGGTGACGACGACTCGTGGGCCCGGGCCGAGGCGCTGCTGCGCGGGGCGCTGGCCGAGGCGGGGGTCGAGTACGCGGCGGTGCCCGGTGAGGCCGCGTTCTACGGCCCGAAGATCGACATCCAGGTCGCCGATCCGTCCGGTCGGGAGTGGACCCTCGCCACCGTACAGATCGACTATCACCAGCCGGAGCGGTTCGAGCTGGAGTACGCGAACGCGAGCGGCGGGCGGGATCGGCCGGTGATGGTGCACCGCAGTCTGGCCGGGTCGATGGAGCGGCTGTTCGGGCACCTGATCGAGGTGCACGAGGGCGCGTTCCCGGTCTGGTACGCACCGGTCCAGCTGGCCGTCCTACCGCTCGGCGCCGACCAGGACGCGGCGGCCCGCTCGTTCGCGGACTCGGCCGCCGACCTGCGGGTGGCGGTGGTGCCCGACGGCTCGGTCGGCGCCCGCATCCGGGACCACCGCCGGGTTCCGTACATCGCGGTGATCGGCGCCCGGGAGGCCGCCTCGGGTCGGGTCGCCCTGCGACTCCGGGACGGGAGCCGGCTGGATCCGATGCCCGAGGCGGCGGCGATCGACCTGATCAGAGCCGCCGCCCGGGAACAGCGGTCAGGAAGCGGGAGCTGACGTACGGGCCAGGCCGTAGGTGAGGGCGTCGACCAGGGCCGTCCAGCTGGCCTCGACGATGTTCTCGTGCACGCCGACGGTGGTCCACTCCCGGTTGTGGTCGCTGGTCTCCAGCAGCACCCGGGTGACGGCGTTCGTACCGTGGCTGCCCTCCAGGATCCGCACCTTGTAGTCGGTCAGCTCGAACGACTTGAGGTGCGCGTAGTGGCTGGTCAGTGCGGTACGCAAGGCCTCGTCGAGGGCGTTGACCGGGCCGTTGCCCTCGGCCGTGGCGATCACCCGTTCACCGCGGACCCGCACCTTCACGGTCGCCTCGGAGATGACCGTGCCGTCCTCCCGGTGCTCGACCAGCACCCGGTACGACTCCAGGGTGAACGGCCGGGCCAGGTCGGCACCGGGCAGCTCACTGCGTACCAGCAGCTCGAACGAGGCGTCGGCGGCCTCGAACGACCAGCCGGTGGCCTCCAGGTCCTTGACCTTCCGGGTCACCTTCGTCAGGGTGTCCGGGTGGCCGGCCAGGTCCAGTCCGAGCTCACGGCTCTTGAGCTCGATGCTGGCCCGGCCGGCCATCTCCGTTACCAGGATCCGCATGTCATTGCCCACCACCGACGGGTCGACGTGGTTGTAGAGCAGCGGATCCACCTTGATCGCGCTCGCGTGCAGGCCCGCCTTGTGGGCGAACGCCGCGGCCCCGACATAGGCCTGGTGGGTGTCGGGGGCGATGTTGGCGATCTCGGCGAGCGCGGTGGAGACCCGCGTCGCCTTCTCCAGGCATCCGTCCGGTAGGACCTTCAGCCCGAGCTTGAGTTGCAGGTTGCTGACCACGGCGAACAGGTCGGCGTTGCCGGGGCGTTCGCCGTACCCGTTGGCCGTGCACTGGAAGTGCTTGACGCCGGCCTCGACGGCGGCGACCGTGTTCGCGACCGCGCAGGCGGTGTCGTTCTGGCAGTGGATGCCGAGCTGGTCCGGGCTCACCCCGGTCAGTTCCACGACCTGCTCGATCGCCTTGGTGACCATCGAGGGGAGCATGCCGCCGTTGGTGTCGCACATGATGACCCGTTCGGCGCCGGCCTCGAACGCCGCCTTGACGACGCTCGCCGTGTACGCCGGGTCGTGGCGGAAGCCGTCGAAGAAGTGCTCACAGTCGACGAACGCGCGCCGCCCGTTCGCCACCAGGTGCCGGACCGTGTCGCGGACCATGTCCAGGTTCTCGTCGCCGGTGGTGCGCAGCGCCCGCTCCACGTGCCTGATGTCCGACTTGGCGACCACGCAGACCACCGGGGTCTCGGCGTCGAGCAGCGCCTTGACCTGCGGATCCTCGGCCACGTCGACACCCGCCTTGCGGGTCGCGCCGAACGCGACGAGCACCGCGTGTTTCAGGTCCAGCTCGGTCTTCGCCCGTTCGAAGAACTCGGTGTCCTTGGGCATGGCGCCCGGCCAGCCACCCTCGATGAAACCCACGCCGAATTCGTCCAGCAGACGCGCGACCGCGAGCTTGTCGGCGACCGTGTAGCTGATTCCCTCACGCTGCCCGCCGTCCCGCAGCGTCGTGTCGAACACCTGGTAGTCCATCGGGGAAGTCCTTTCGATCGGTCACCGCCAAGCACAACAAAAAGACCCCCCGCGGATGCGGGAGGTCTGCGCGTCGGCGGAGAGTCAGCCGGCGCGCTAGGTGCGAATAATCAGCACGGAGCGGGTCACGATCCGAAGCATGCCACGCGATGCCACGAGATGAGACCGAAATCCACTGGCTGGGACGGCGAGAGTGACGAATTCGACCGGCCGAGTGGTCGCCGGCGCCGGTTAGGTTGGGAACGTGGTCGCCGAATCGTATTCACGAAGTCTCCCGTTCACGAAGGCCTACAACTTCCGGGACGTCGGCGGTTACGCCGGCCTCGACGGGCGGCGGGTCCGCTGGCGGCGGTTGTTCCGGGCCGACTCGCTGCACCGGATGCACGAGGCCGACGGCGAGGCGTTCGCCGCCCTCGGCATCCGTACCGTCATCGACCTGCGCCGCGAGTTCGAGGTGCAGAAGTTCGGCCGGGTGCCCGAGGAACACGGCGTCGACTACCGCAACCTGGTGATCCGGCATGTCGACTGGGAGGAGATCGCGCACACCGACGACATCCTCCACGAGCGCTGGCTGGCCGACCGCTACCTCAACTTCGCCGAGGACGGCCGCGAGGGCATCGCCGATTCGCTGCGGGTCATCGCGAACGCCGAGGCCGCCCCGGTCGTGGTGCACTGCATGGCCGGAAAGGACCGGACCGGCACGGTCTGCGCGCTGACGCTGTCCCTGCTCGGGGTGTCCGACGAGGACATCGCCGCCGACTATGCCCTGACCACCGAGGCGATGCGGCCGCTCACCGAGTACCTGATGCGGGCCGCTCCGGAGGCGGTCAAGGGCAACGAGCACATGTTCGACTCCCCGGCCGAGGCGATGCAGCTCTTCCTGGACGACCTCCGCGCCCTGCACGGCTCGGTCGAGGCCTACATCAAGGAGATCGGCCTGACCGACGACGAGCTGCATGCCTTGCGGTCGCACATGCTCACCGACATCTAGGGGTACGACAATCCGACACCCTCCCCGCCTACGACGAGGCCCACCTGGCCTCAGCCGACCTGACAGACGTAGCCCCAACGGAATACCGAGCCGACGCCGTGGTCACCCTGACCCGGATGGGCGAGATCGTCTTCGCGGTCGTGGTCGAGGTCCAACGACGCGTCGACAAGAAGAAACGACGAAGTTGGCCCGCCTACGTCGCGAGCCTGCACGCCCGCCTGGGTTGCCGAGTCGATCTGCTGGTCGTCTGCCCCGACCAGAAGGTGGCAGATTGGGCCGCCTCGCCCATCGTCATCAGTCTCTCGCAGTCGACGATCCATCCGGTGGCCTTCGGTCCAGCCCAGACGCCGGTCATCACCGATCCGGAAACCGCCCGGCGGTTACCCGAGCTGACCGTACTGTCCACGCTCGCCCACGCGAACCGTTCCAACCCGATTCCGCTGTTCGAGGCCCTGTTCGCAGCCCTCGAGGCGATCGATTCCGCCCAGGCCGGCATCTACCATGACTTTGTGCGTGGGGTACTACCGGCAGCATCCCGCAAGCTTCTGGAGGATCTTGTGAGCACCACCAAAGACCGATACTTCAGCGACTGGGCACGGCAGCAACACGCCGAAGGCATGGCGGAGGGTGAGGCGCGCTCGCTCATCACGGTCCTGACCGCACGGGGCATCGAGGTCTCCGACGAAGCGCGCGCGACGATCACCGCCTGCACCGACCTCGAACAGCTCGATCAGTGGATCCAGCGGGCAGCTGTCGCCGAGCGCATCGAGGACCTGGGTGGATCACTCGCCGGATGACGGCCGGCCGCTGAGTGGTCAGGGACGCATCAGCCCGGCGGGCGCGTTTCGACTCGGACGTGGCGCATTGCTTGCGGCGTAGTTCGGGACGGGTGGGTGCGTTTGTGGGTGCTCCCACCCGTACCGCCGAAGGGTTTAAAGGACTCGATGGACCCAGCCGAAGGGGTCTTCGGCTCGGCCTCGCTGAATGTCGACGAGTTCCTTGCGGATGGCCATGGTGACCTCGCCGGAGCCGCCGTCGGCGACGGTGAAGTCGCCGTCTTCGCTCTTGATCGTGCCGATCGGGGTGATCACGGCGGCGGTGCCGCAGGCGAAAGCCTCGCGGACCCGGCCGGACGCCGCGCCCTCGCGCCACTCCTGAAGGCTGATCGGGCGCTCCTCGACCTTGCGGCCGGCGCGCTCGGCCAGCTTGATCACCGAGTCGCGGGTGATGCCCGGCAGGATCGTGCCGGTCAGCGGCGGGGTGATCAGGCTGCCGTCGTCGAGGACGAGGAAGACGTTCATGCCGCCCAGCTCGTCGATGTACTTGCGCTCCACCGCGTCGAGGTAGACGACCTGGTCGCAGCCGTGCTCGGAGGCCTCGGCCTGGGCCGAGAGACCGGCCGCGTAGTTGCCGCCGCACTTGGCCGCGCCGGTGCCGCCGGGCGCCGCGCGGGTGAAGTCGGGCGTCACCCAGATGCTGACCGGCTTGACGCCGCCGGAGAAGTACGGCCCGACCGGGGAGGCGATGACCAGGTAGAGGTACTCGTTGGCCGGGCGGACACCGAGGAACACCTCGCTCGCGTAGGCGAACGGGCGCAGGTAGAGGCTGCCCTCCGGGTCCTCGGGGATCCAGTTCCGGTCGATCTTGATGATCTCGTGGAGGGACTGGAGGAACGTCTCCACCGGCAGAGCCGGCATCGCCATCCGCGCCGCGGACTGGTTGAACCGGTTCGCGTTCGCGTCCGGGCGGAACATCGCGACCCCACCGTCGGGTGTCGTATACGCCTTAAGACCCTCGAAGATCTCCTGCGCGTAGTGCAGGACGGCACTCGCCGGGTCCATCGGGATCGGCCCGCGGGCCTCGACGCGCGGCTCATACCAGCCTTTGCCGTCGGCGTAGCGCACCGTGACCATGTGGTCGGTGAAGATGCGGCCGAAACCGGGGCTGGCCAGCAGTGCGGCGCGGTCCGCGTCGCTGACGGGTGCCGGGTTCGGACGGATCTCGAAATCGAGGTGGTCACCACCGCTCATGACAGGTGGACCTGCTTTCTGCACGAAGAATGGAAGCATGCGTGGGGGCACCCGCAGTGCCCCATGAATTTACCCCGAACGGTCGTTAAAAAATAATGACCATGGGTGAGCAGCCCCGTAGGGCTGAGTGACGAGACCGGCCGGTCAGACGGCTGCGGCGACGCGGTCGCCGACTTCGGCGGTACGCAGCGGCGCGCCCGGCGTGCGGGACGCGACCTCGGCCGCGACCGCCTCGGTTACTCGACGGGCCTCGTCCAGCTTGCCCAGGTGCTCCAGCAGCAGGGCCGCGGACAGGATGGCGGCCGCCGGGTCGGCGATGCCCTTGCCGGCGATGTCCGGCGCGGAGCCGTGCACGGGCTCGAACGTCGACGGGTAGATGCGCTCCGGGTTGACGGAGCCGCTGGCCGCCATGCCGATGCCGCCGGTCACGGCCGCGGCGATGTCGGTGAGGATGTCACCGAAGAGGTTGTCGGTCACCACGACGTCGTATCGCTGCGGGTTCGTCACCAGGAACATGCTGGCCGCGTCGACGTGCTGGTACTCGGTGGTGACCTCGGGGTACTCGGACGCGACGGCGGCGAACGCCCGCGACCACAGGTTGCCGGCGTGGGTCAGCACGTTGGTCTTGTGCACCAGGGTGACGTGGCGGCGGTCGCGGCGCTGCGCGCGGGCGAACGCGTCACGGATGACCCGCTCGACACCGTGCCGCGTGTTCAGGCTCTCCTCGGTCGCGATCTCGGCGGGCGTGTTCTTGTGCAGCACGCCACCGGCGCCGACGTAGAGGCCCTCGGTGCCCTCCCGGACCACGACCAGGTCGATCTCGCCGGGCTTCACGCCGGCCAGCGGGCTCGACGTGCCGGGCCACAGCTTCGACGGGCGGAGGTTCACATACTGGTCGAAGTCGAAACGGAGCTTCAGCAGCAGGCCGCGCTCCAGAACGCCCGGCGGGACACTCGGGTCACCGATGGCGCCCAGCAGGATCGCGTCGTGGCCGGCCAGCTCGTCCTCGACCGACTGCGGCAGCACCTCGCCGGTGCGGTTGTAGAGGCGGGCGCCCAGGTCATACTCGTTGTAGACGACTCCGGGGAGCACGGCGTCGATGACCTTGCGAGCCTGAGCGGTCACCTCGGTACCGATGCCGTCGCCGCCGACAACCGCGATCCGCGCCACGCTCACGTCAACTCCCCCAACGTTTCTGGTAAACCCTGGCCAGGCTACCCGCCCGTCCCGATCACCGGTACGGGAGTCCCATCAGATGAACAGCCGAGGAATGCGAACAGCCCCCGGACCGCGGCAAACGGTCACGGGGGCTGTAGCGACGAGAAGTCCCGCCGGGATACGCACCGCTCGTCCCGGAAACGGACACCATCACCCGAAGACAGGCCCGTACGAGACGTGCGGCTTGGGGGACAACGCTAGCGAGACGGACTTATGACGCGCAAGCCGCGCGCCCCGCGTGTCGCCGCACTTTCATCGCGGAGGAGGCGACCGTCTCGCCGGACAGGCCACACCGACCACATACTTTTCTGCAGAGCAGCAGGCGTGGCCCGGCCATGACCGAGCCACGCCCATCGTGCGCCTACAGTCTTGCCGCCAGCGCTTCGTACCTCTTACGGGCTGAGGCCTGACACTCCTCCCGGAGATCGCTCCCCTCTGCCTCGTAGACGCGCGTCACGTGATCGCGTGCCTGGAATCGACGCTCTTCTTCGGCGAACGAGTTTCCCGGCACTGCACTGTCCATCTGCTCCATCGCGGTCAGCATCACGTGCCCGCACTTGACCGCGAACTCCGGATCATCGCTCGCCGCGCAGGCGAGCGCATAACGCAACGCCAGAGCCGAGTACATTGCGTAGATCTCGGCGGTATCCGAGATCCCCTCCTCCGACGGCTCGAACTCCTCGAACCTTTCCACCTGCTCCAGTAGACGGCTATAGGTGGTCACCGAGACACCGGACCACAACGAATACAGGGCGTTGACAAACGTTTCCACATCGAGCGACCGCGAAATCTGAGGACCGCGCAGTCCGGTGAAAATCTGAGCCACCCGTTCTGCACAGCCCGCCACGAATGCGCGGCGCACCGCTGCATCAGATCGGTTCAGCCTGGCGATCGTGTCGGCTTCAACGAGCACCCTAGCCCCCGAGAATTACTTTGACGAAACTTCGCTGCCGCGTCGTCTTCTTGCCGTCGCCAGGGTACACCTCGCCTTGCATCGCACCGCCGAACCTCTTGACCCAGACATGGCACTTGGCGCGGCACACATTCCGGGAGGTTCCACCGGCTATCAGCTTGTAGCCATTGACGTGCATATACAGGAAGATGTTCTGTTCGGCGTCCGTCCCAGGGATGTTCGGTACACGCATCTCGCCTGGCTTCAGCGGCACAGACATCTGAGCCTTCGTGAATCCGTCACCACTCGCACCGATCAGGTTCACCGGGCCGAGAGGTGTTTCAGCCCGGATCACAGCGATGGTGCTGACATTCTTCTTGATGTACTCGTCCGGCTCCGCGTCCCAGATCTCCTTGGCGCGATCCGAGAAGTCACAGTTGTGCACCAGCACCGGCGTGTTGCCGGCCAGCACGTAGTACGTGTGAATGTCAGCGACGGTGAGGTTGTGAACCACCGCTTGCGCGCTGCTGTGGTGGACGGCCGAGATCTGCACCAACGTGCCTGCGCTGGTCCGCAGCCACTGCTGAGGAGCAAGATCCTCCGCGTCGATCCATTCGGACAGAGAGGGCACCCAGAAGGGGTGGTTGTGTGTTGCGGTGACGGTTCCCGTGTCGTCGCCACGGTCACCGTCCACGTCGACGGTGATTTCGACCAGCTTCTTGTCGCCGCTCCCGACGATCGTGTCGGTCACCGGCTTGGCCTCGGTGCGTCCGCCGACCGGGTCGGTCGCCAGGACCTGGTCTCCGACGGTCAGATCCTCGATGGGACGGGTAGAGCCGTCGGCAAGTAGTACCGGAGTGCCGGGCAGGAAGCTGTTGTCAAGGCAAGGCTTGCTCGTGAACTTCTCAACGAGCTCACCCACCTTCCTACGGGCCTTCTGTACCCCCTCGGAGAACTTCTCGTACTTCTTGTAGAGGTCCCAGACATTGCCCAGCTTCTTGAGCTTGCCCCAGGGGAGCAGATCGAGGACGGCCCAGAAACAGGCGCCGACACTCGGCTTGGTGACACATTCTTTGATCTCGCCGAGGAACAGGTCCCCGAGGAACTCGAGCCCGTTCTCCTTGATGAAGTCGATTACTCCCTGGTCGGCCGCCTTCTTGGCTGCCTCGTAATCCGCACGTTCGTCCGGGTTCAACGTCTCGAGGAACGTCTTCTCCTGCTCAGGAGTCAGGTTGGCGCCGTTCTCCAACGCCTTCTCGAGCTCTTCACGATCAGTGGCCTCGGCACGCTCGTAGGCCTTCTGCGCTTCGACGGCATGTTCCAAAGCCTTCGCTGCGGCATCAGCAGCGCTGTCGGCATACCCCTGAGCGGATTCCGCCAGCTTCTTCGCTTTGGCGGCGGAGGCTTCCGCTCGATCGGCGGCTCCGCGGGCAGCGGCTGCATCATTTTCCGCGGCAGTGGCAGCACTGTTTGCTGCATCGGCATCGTTTTGTGCCTGCTGAGCACTGCGTCCGGCTATCGACGCATCATTGGCTGCTTCATTCGCCGCCTGCCGGGCTGCGGCGGCATCGGCTCTGGCTTGCGCGTCAGCGCGAGCGGCACTAGCTGCTGCCGCACGGGCGGCAGCGCCGTCGACGGCCGCCTGGGCGGCGTACTTTTTCGCCTCGGCTGCCGACTGAGCCGCGTCAGCCGCCGACTTGGCGGCCTGCGCAGCGGCAACATAGGCGGGCCTGACTTGTGCGTTCGCCAGCTCGGCAGCCTGCTGGGCCTTGGCTGCCGCAGTGAGCGCCTCCTGCGCCCGCGCTGCCGCCGCGGCCGCCTGCTCCTCACCAATCGATTTGGCCTGCTCGGCAACGAGCTTGACGAAATCGGCGTCGATGTCGGTTCCGGTGAATGGTGAGACCATCGCCAGCGCCGCATCATGCGGATCCGCAATGCCCGCCGATGACACGGCAGCGGCGTTGGCAGCACGGATCGCGATGTCCGCCTGTGCGGCGGCGGCAACGGCCTCGGTCGTGGCGGCCTCGGCCTCATCCCTGGTACGGTCCGCTGCCCACAGCGCACGAACCGCCTCTTCAGCCGCTTGCCGAGCTAGATTCACCGCCGTCGTCGCGGCCTGGGCTGCCTTGATCTGCTGGGCGGTCGCTACAGAGGCTTTCGCGTCCGCCTGCACTCGGGCCGCATGCGTGGCCTTTGCTGAGGCTTCGGCCCTGTCGGCTGCTGCGTCCGCCGCCTCGGCAGCGGCACGTGCTTGTTCGGCCGCCGCCCAAGCCCGGTCCGCAGCACGCTGGGCCTGTGTGGCAGCCGAACGAGCGTTCGCCGCCGCACCGGTCGCGGTGTTCGCGTATCCCCGGGCCGACTTGGACGCGCCGTCCGCCGTCCGGAATTCGGCGTCCGCCTGATTCGCCGCCGCCTGGGCCTGGTTGCGAGCCTCCTCGCTATCGGTCTTGGCAACCATCGCCTTGGCGAACTGAGCCTTCGCTTCAGCTGTCTGCCGGTTACGTTCCGCGGCGAGTGCGGCGTCACGCGCCTGCGCCGCCGCCGCTTCCTTGTCCCAGGCTGCGTCGGCCGCTCCAGCGGCGTTTCCGTCCGCAGTCTCAGCACGCTTCACCGCGCCGTCGGCAATGGCGGCTTGGGCCTCAGCGTTCGCCCGGGCCGAACGTGCGGCGGCGGCCTGTCGTTCGGCCTCGGCGCGGTGCTGGGCGGCGAGAGCCGCCTGTTCCTGGGCGATCTGCCGCTGGCGTTTGGCCTCGGCCGCCTGTGCCTCGGCTTCCTGCCGGTGGCGGCGGGTCTTCTCCGCTTCCGCCCACGCCTTCGCCTCAGCCGCCTGCGCCTGCTCCCGCGCCTTCTTCGCCCGCGCCGCCGCCGTCTTCGCCGCAGCCGCCTGCTTCGCCGCCGCCGCAGCCAACTTCGCCGCCGACCTCGCGTGCTCCTCAGCGTGCTCACGCCACTTGATCGCCTGCGCCGCGTGTGCCTCCGCCTGCGCTTGAGCGCCCTGCGCATTGTTCGTCGCGACAGTGGCGTCCGAGGCGTGCACCGCGGTCTCGGTCGCACCGACCGCAGCGGCCGCGGCATCGCTCATCCCCTGCGCGATCTCTGCCCATTCGGCCCCGTACTCCAACCCGGTATCGATCAGGTCATCAGCCGCCGTCCACGCGGTCTGCGCCGCGATCCCCGCCTCACGCGCAGCCGCCTGCGCATAACCCAACTGCCGTTTGACCTCAGCGTTCGCCGATGCCAACTCAGATGACTTCGACGCCGCCGTACCCGAACGGGCGAGCACACGGGCCGAGTGCCGAGCACCGTTGGCGGCCGCGGCCATCGCGTTCGACGCCTGCTGCAACGCCCGAACACCCTCACCATGCGCCACCAACAGACGACGACGAGCCTCCGACGCCCGCGCCGACTTCTGCGCCAACTCGGTGAGTTCCTCGGCCGCCTTGTTCCGCGCCTCGAGGTCCTTCAGATACTGCTCACGCTCCGCAGCATCCGCCCGCGCCGCCGTCAGATAACCACCGTCGAGGAACGCATTGACCGCATTGTCGTCACCGGCGAACGCCGCCTCCGCGGCACGCTTGACATTGGACTCCGCCGGAGCCATCGCCGCGATCAGCCGCACCCGCTCCCGCAACGTCGCCGCACGCTCAGCAGCGTCATCACCGGTCTTCTTGTCACGATCACGGGCGATCGCCGCGCCGTAGGCGAGGAACGCCGCCCGGTCACTGTCAGTGCCCGCGAGAACCCGCTCGACCTCGGCGTTGAAGTACGGGCCACCCGTACCCTTCAACGCCTTGATCTTGGCCAGATCGTCCGCGGCCTCCTGCTTCTTACGCGCCGCGACCTGCTTGTCCAACGCCGGCTTGTCCACCGTCGCGAACTTCTGAATCACCACCGGATCACCGGTACTCAAAGCGGCCAAAGCCGCCTCACGAACCTCCGGCTCGGCGGTGAACTCCGCGACATCGGCGACGGCCTTACGCCACCGCTCCGCCATCGTGTCCACACCGGTCGTGCCGTTCCACGACTCGGTGACCAGCTCGGGGATGTCCAGTTCGAGGCCCGGCTCCTCGGACGCCGTCGCGGTCGGGGCCGGGGTCGGGTCGACGGCGAGGGCCGGTGGGGCGTGGAGTCCCGCGCCGACGACCGCGGCCGCCAGCGACGAGATCAGGAATACGCGTAGCCGCGTCAGTTTCACTGCGAAAGTCCTGTTCAGACGAGAGAAGTGGGGGTGAGCAGCGCGGCTTCGGCCGCCAGGGCCCGCTGGTAGAGCACGGCCCATGACGCGGCCTGCTCGGCGGCGGTCTGCTGGGCGGTGAGCCACTGGTCGCGGGTGCCCTGCGCGGTGCCGGCGATGTTCTGCCAGTTCGGGCTGGTGGTGCCGGCCGCCTGGATGGAGATCTGCAGCCAGGTCTCGGCCTGTTGGAGGGCCACCTGCTCGGCCTCGGCCCAGGCGACGCGCGGCTTCGACGTGTGGGCGGCGACGTCGGCCCAGTCCCGGGCGGCCGCGGCGCGCAGTTGCTCCTTCGCCTCGCCGGCCGCGCCGAGGGCCTTCTGCTCGGCGGTCTGGGCGGCGGCCACCAACTCACGCGACTTCAGCAGCCACGCCTTGTCGGCGTCCGCGCACTGCCGGCGGTAGGTCTGGGTGTCCAGTGCGGCCGCGCTCGCCCAGCCGTAGTTGAGGAACTCGGCGACATCGTCGTCGGTGACCACCCGGCGAGCCCAGGCCTGCACCTGCGCGCCGGGGTCGTTGTCGCGCAGGAAGGCGACGAAGTTGCGGTCGTCCTGTTTCACCAGGTCGGCGCGGAGCTTGTCGTCGGCGATCCCCTTGCGATCAAGTTCCAGAGCAACGACATATCCGGTACGGGCGAACTCGTCCAGTTCCACCTCGGAGCCGGCGAGGGCGCGCTGCCCGGCCGCGTTGACCCGTGGATAGGTGCGGGCCGGGTGGGTGGCGACCATCCGCCGCGCATACGTGGTCTGGCGGTCCAGAGTCGCCTGCGCACGTTCCATCGCCGCGGTGTAGCCGATGTCCAGGAACTCGGTGACGGCCGCGATCTTCTCCTCGGCGGTCTCCCCGGTCAGCAGCGCCGACCGAGCCGCGCTACGCACCGCCGCGCGCTCCTCGTAGGCCGACAGCCAGCGGACGAAGAAACGTTCCGCCTCCTGTTGTTCGGCCGAGAGTGTGGTGACGACCACCGGATCCGCGGCCCACGCCGCCCCGGCCCAGGAAACGGCGCTCAATGCCGTGACCGTACTCACCATGAATAGACTTCTGCGTTTCATCGTTTCCCCCGTTGGAACGCACACCAAAACGCCGGCCACCTCCGGTGAACCAGCGCAATAGACGGTGATGGAAGCACGGATACGGCCGTCGCGCCGCCCCGGAATTCCCAGGAAAGTCGACGCCCGGCACGTGATCAGCGGAAATCGAATAGTGAGTCGTCCGTCATCTCGGTGGGCCCTTGTCAATGGGCTGGAATCCGGGCTAGCTTGCCCGGGCGTCAACTCGGGCGACGGCTCTCCGTGCCTCATCCCCGATTCCAGGACGTGTCTTCAGGCCTTTCATACGGGGGAATCAACTTCATGCCACACATCACCGACGGGTTCTCCACCCGACGGCTCCTCACCGTGGGTGTCGCCGCCCTGGCGTTCGCCTCGGTCACGCCGTCCGCCGCGTACGCCGTGCCCGCGCAGCCCCTCCCGCAGGCGGCGCTGGCCGCGGCGGTCGACATGTACGAGGCGAAGCTCGCCGTGGCCGTCAAGTTCGGTCTGGGCGACGACTTCTCGCTGCCGGAGCGGGCGGACCGTGACTTCGTCTACGCGATCTGGTCCCACGTACGCGACAAGCCGCGACACGCCGAGGTCCGGGTCGCTGCGGAGATCGCGCTCGACGCCGCCCCCGAGGACTCCGCCCAGGCCAGCGTCGACTTCATCCTCACCGAGGTGTACGCGGCGTTCGACCGGGACGTCGAGCGGGAGCGCCAGATCGCCGAGGCGAAGCGGCTGAGCGACCTGGCCCGTACCACGGCCGCCGCCGCCATCGACGTGGTCGCGGACGCGGCTCTGCTCACCGGGACCGACGACCAGTTCCTCCTGAAGATCCACGATCTGGTCGACGAGGCGCGGTGGCCGCTGGTCAAGGCCGGCGCCGACGCCGCCCGCAAGGGTTCCGCCGAGCAGCAGACCGCGTTCATCGCGGCCGGGCTGGCCGCGGCGGCCAAGCAGGACACCGAGGACTGGATCCGCAAGGACAAGGAGCGGACGGAGGCCGAGAAGGCCGACGCGCTGGCCCGGGCCGCGAAGCAGTACGCCGCCAACCGGATCGGCCTGCCGGTCACCGAGCAGCTCCTGAGCATGCCCGACCGGGACTTCGTGGTGACCGTCTGGACCCACGCCGACGAGGGCACCGAGGTGCAGATCGCCGCGATCGCGGCGGCCCGCAGCCTGGTCCCGGCGGACTGGAAGGCCTTCATCGACACCGGCGTCCACCAGGCCAAGGACCGGGACATCCAGATCGCGCTGGAGAAGAAGGAAGCTGACGACCGCAAGGCGGTCCAGGGCATCGTCGACCGGTCGCTGAAGGCGGGGTACGTGACGCTGGCCGCGGCCGCCCAGACGGCGCTGACCGGGAGCTACACCGACGTCGTCCGGTTCCTGCAGACCGGGCAGTACCAGGTGCGTACGGACATCGCCGCGGTGGCGGTGTCCGGCAACCGGATCGGCATCCTCACCGCCGACGGCGTCGCGTACGTCAAGGAGGGCACCCTCGGCGCGACCTGGGAGAAGGAGTACTCGGGCGTCAAGCAGCTGGTGCTGGCCGGTGACCGGATCGGCGTCCTGACCAACGACGGTGTCGCTCTGGTGAAGGAAGGTCACCTGGGCGCCGCCTGGGTGACCGAGCAGACCGGGATCAAGCAGCTCGCCCTGGACGGCGACCGGATCGGTGTCCTCACCACCGGCGGCATCGCGTACGTCAAGGAGGGCAGCCTGAGCGCCGGCTGGGTGAACGAGTACAGCAACGTCCAGCAGATCGCCCTGAGCGGCAACCGGATCGGCGTGCTCACCACCGCCGGTGCCGCCCTGGTCAAGCAGGGCACGCTGAGCGCCGCCTGGAGCACCCAGCACACCGGGATGAAGCAGCTCGTCCTCGCCGGCACCCGGATCGGTGTGCTGAGCACCGGCGGTATCGCGTACGTCAAGGAGGGCGCGCTGAACGCCTCCTGGGTCAACGAGCACAGCGGCATCAAGCAGCTGACCCTCACCACCACCCGGATCGGCGTGCTGACCACCGGCGGCATCGCGTACGTCAAGGAGGGTGGTCTCAGCACCGCCTGGGTGAACGAGTACAGCGGTGTCCAGCAGCACGCCCTCAGCGGCAACCGGATCGCGATCGTGACCGGCGACCGGATCGCCCTGGTGAAGGAGGGTGGCCTCGGCGCGGCCTGGACGACCTTCCGGACCGCCCCCGAAGCGGCCTGATCCGCTGGAACCGAAAGGTGGCCCCCGCTCTGAAGAGCGGGGGCCACCTTCGTGTTCGTCAGCCCGCGTCGGCGTCCAGCCAACTCCGGGCGGCCTGCCGATCCTCCGGGTGGGCCCGGTGCCAGTTCGCGAAGAACTCGCCCTGCTTCCGGAGCACCCCGGAATCCCGGGGATGGTGCACCGCCAGGAAGCTGATGCCGTCCTGCCGGACGGTGCCCTGGACGATCACCTCACCGTCAGGGGAGAGCATCACGAACTCCGGATGATGACGGCCGCTGCCGAGCAGGTCGGCCGCGCCCTCCCCCACGATGTCCCACGACGCCGCCAGCCGGACTCCCGCCCAGCGGGAACGAACCGGCCACACGTCCGGTTCCAGAGCGACCGCCACCAGGAATTCGCCGCCTGCACCGAAAAGCCCCGCATCCGACGCGAGCGTGAACCAGGCGTCATTTCCACCCGATTGCCATCCGGGATCCGTGTATCTCAGACTCACCTCGTCGCGGCCGGTATCCGAACCGGCGGAGACCGCATATCGCGCCACCGCGACCGGCACCCGGGGAACGGCTTCGTCGGGCCATCCGATAAAAACGAGACCGGCTTTCCCCAGCCGCTCCGCCAGTTCACTCTCCCGCATTATCGAATCCTATCCGGCACGACGAGATGGCCCTGCCTCGGTGAGGCAGGGCCATATTGCTCACGCTATTTCTTCGTCTTACCCCACCCCGTGAACGGCATGAGTTTGTCGTAGTTGTGGTCCTCGACCAGGGCCATGTACCGGCCGGACGGATGCAGGACGATTCGCCGTTTATCGTTCGGTGCGGCGCCGACGATGTCGAAGATCTTGCCGCCCACCCAGCTCTTCGCGTACCGCGGAGTGCTCTTGCGGTCCTGGTAGAAGTCGGGCTCCAGCAGGCCGGTGTCCTTGTTCTTCGTCAGACGCTGCGGGTAGTCCGGGTTGTTGGCGACCTCGAAGATCGTGTCCTTGATGTCGTCGGCGAGCGACTCGAAGTCCCGGACGGCGTCGACCCGCTCCTTGATCTCGTCCGGCGAGTAGTTCTCCGGGAACCACTCGTCGCAGTTGTGGACGAGAACCGGAGTGTCGCCGGCGAGCACGTAGAACGTGTGGAGGTCGGCCACGGTGAGGTTGTGGACGACCGCCTGCGCCGGACGGTGCTGGACCGCCGAGATCTGCGCCAGGGTGCCGGAGCTGGTGCGAAGCCACTGCTGCGCCACGAGGTTCTCGGCGTCGACCCACTCCGACAGTGCGGGAACCCAGAACGGGTGGTTGTGGGTCGCCGTGATCGTCGAGCCGTCGATCGTGATGTCGACCAGCTTCTTGTCACCGCTGCCGACGATCGTGCCGATCACCGGTCGGGCCGCCGTGAAGCCGCTGACCGGATCGGAGGCCAGCACCTCGTCACCGACGTCCAGGTCGTCGATGGCCCGATGGGATCCGTCGGCGAGGAGAACGGGGGTGCCGGGCAGGAAGCTGTTGTCCTCCTTGCACTTGCCCTTGCGCAGGAACTTCTTGAGGAGGTCGTCGACCTTCCCGCGGGCCTTCTTGACGCCGTCGGTGAACTTCTCGAACTTCTTGTAGAGGTCCCAGACGTTCTTGAGCTTCTTCAGCTTCCCGATCGGGATCAGGTCGAAGATCGCCCAGAAGCAGGCTCCGGCGCTGGGCTTCATCGCGCATTCCTTGAGGTCCCCGAGGATCAGATCCCCGAGGAAGTCCAGCGCGTTCTCCCGGATGAAGTCCTCGAGGCCCTGCTCGGCGGCCTTCTTGGCGGCCTCGTACTCGGCACGCTGCTCCTCGTTGAGGGTCTCGAGGAAGGCCTTCTCCTGTTCCGGCGTCAGCTTGCCGCCGTTCTCCAGGACCTTCTCGATCTCCTCCCGTTCGGCGTTCTCCGTTCGTTCGGACGCCTTCTGCGCCTCGATGGCGTGCTCCAAGGCCTTGGACGCCGCCTCGATGGCGCTTTCGGCGTGCTTCTGCGCGCTCTCCGCGAACTTCTTGGCCTCGGCCGCGGAGGCCTCGGCCCGGTCGGCGGCGCCGCGGGCTGCGGCGGCATCGCGCTCCGCCTCGGTGGCGGCGCTGTTCGCGGCGTTCGCGTCCTGCTGAGCCTGTTCGGCACTGCGGCCGGCGATCGCGGCGTCGTTGGCCGCCTCGTTCGCGGCCTGGCGGGCAGCGAGTGCGTCGGCCCTGGCCTGGGCGTCGGCCCGCCCGGCGCTGATCGCGGCCGCACGGGCGGCGGCTCCGTCGGCGGCGGCCTGGGCGGCGTACTTCTTGGCCTCGGCCGCCGACTGGGCGGCATCAGCAGCGGACCGGGCGGCCTTGGCCGCCGCGGTGTAGGCGGCCGGAACCTGCTCGTTGGCGAGGTCGGCGGCCTCCTGCGCCTTGGTGGCCGCGGTCAGCGCCTCCTGTGCACGAGCCTGAGCCGCATCGACCTGCTCCGCACCGATGATCTTGGCTTGTTCGGCCACCAGTTTGACGAAGTCGGCGTCGATGTCGGTGCCGGTGAACGGCGACACCATGCCGATCGCGGCGTCGTGCGGCCCGGCGATCCCGGCGGCCGACTGACGTGCCGCGGCCGCCGCGTTCACTGCGATATCGGCCTGCACAGCGGCGGCGACCGCCTCGGTGGTGGCGGCCTCGGCCTCGCTCCTGGTCCGGTCCGCCGCCCGCAGCGCCTGGATTGCCTGGTCGGCGGCCTGGGTGGCCAGGTTCATGGCCGCGACCGCAGCCCGGGCCGCCTTGTTCTGCTGGGCTGTCGCCTCGGCTGCCTTGGCATCGGCTCGCACCCGCGCGGCATGGGTCGCCTTGGCCGACGCCTCTGCTTTGTCGGCTGCCGCGTCCGCGGCGGCAGCGGCGGCCCGAGCCGCCTCGGCGGCCGCCCATGCCCGATCGGCGGCGGCCTGCGCCTGCGTGGCGGCGCTGCGGGCACCCGCGGCGGCGCCGGTCGCGCTGTTGGCGTATCCCCGTGCCGACTTGGCCGCGCCGTCCGCGGTCTGGTACTCACGATCGGCCTCGGCCGAGGCGGCCAGCGCGTTGTTCCGCTCCTCGGCACTGTCCGACTTGGCCACCCAGCTCTTGTGGTACTGCGCCTTCGCTTCGGCCGTCTGCCGGTTCCGCTCAGCGGCGAGCGCCGCGTCGCGGGCGGCCGCCGCCTCACGCTCCTTGCCCCACGCGTTGGCGTCCGCGGCAGCGGCCTTGTCGTCTGCGGTCCGGGAACGCTTTGCGGCACCGTCGGCGATGGTCGCCTGGGCCTCCGCGTGCTGGCGTGCGGCACGTGCGGCGGCGGCCTGTCGTTCGGCCTCGGCGCGGTGCTGGGCGGCGAGAGCCGCCTGTTCCTGGGCGATCTGCCGCTGGCGTTTCGCTTCGGCCGCCTGTGCCTCGGCTTCCTGCCGGTGGCGGCGGGTCTTCTCCGCCTCGGCCCATGCCTTCGCCTCAGCCGCCTGCGCCTGCTCACGGGCCTTCTTCGCCCGCGCCGCCGCCGTCTTCGCCGCAGCCGCCTGCTTCGCCGCCGCCGCCGCCAGCTTCGCCGCCGACTTGGCGTGCTCCTCAGCGTGCTCACGCCACTTGATCGCCTGCGCCGCATGAGCCTCGGCCTGCGCCTGCGCACCCTGCGCATTGTTCGTCGCGATCGTCGCATCCGACGCGTGCACCGCCGTCTGCGTCGCACCCACCGCAGCCGTCGCGGCCTCGCTCATGCCCTGCGCGATCTGCGCCCACTCAGCCCCGTACTCCAGGCCGGTCGCGATGATGTCGTCGGCAGCGGTCGACGCGGTCTGTGCCGCGATCCCCGCCTCACGCGCAGCCGCCTGCGCGTAACCCAGCTGCCGTTTGACCTCGGTGTTCGCCGTGGAAAGCTCGCCCGACTTCGACGCCGCCGTACCCGAACGGGCGAGCACACGGGCCGAGTGCCGAGCACCGTTGGCGGCCGCGGCCATCGCGTTCGACGCCTGCTGCAACGCCCGAACACCCTCACCATGCGCCACCAACAGACGACGACGAGCCTCCGACGCCCGCGCCGACTTCTGCGCCAACTCGGTGAGTTCCTCGGCCGCCTTGTTCCGCGCCTCGAGGTCCTTCAGATACTGCTCACGCTCCGCAGCATCCGCCCGCGCCGCCGTCAGATAACCACCGTCGAGGAACGCATTGACCGCATTGTCGTCACCGGCGAACGCCGCCTCCGCGGCACGCTTGACATTGGACTCCGCCGGAGCCATCGCCGCGATCAGCCGCACCCGCTCCCGCAACGTCGCCGCACGCTCAGCAGCGTCATCACCGGTCTTCTTGTCACGATCACGGGCGATCGCCGCGCCGTAGGCGAGGAACGCCGCCCGGTCACTGTCCGAACCGGCGAGAACCCGCTCGACCTCGGCGTTGAAGTACGGGCCACCCGTACCCTTCAACGCCTTGATCTTGGCCAGATCGTCCGCGGCCTCCTGCTTCTTACGCGCCGCGACCTGCTTGTCCAACGCCGGCTTGTCCACCGTCGCGAACTTCTGAATCACCACCGGATCGGCTGTCACCAGCGCGGCTAGCGCCGCGTCACGAACCTCCGGCTCGGCGGTGAACTCGGCGACATCGGCGACGGCCTTACGCCACCGCTCCGCCATCGTGTCCACACCGGTCGTGCCGTTCCACGACTCGGTGACCAGCTCCGGAATCTTGATGTCCGGGTCGGGTTCGTCCGTGGCGGTGGGCGCCGGGGTGGGCGTGGGGTCGGCGAAGGCCGGTGGGGCGTGGAGTCCCGCGCCGACGACCGCGGCCGCCAGCAACGAGATCAAGGCAGCATGAAGCCGCGGCTTGAGTCTCACAACACATCCGTTTCGAAGATGGGCCCGCAGCAGGGCAGGCGTGGGCGCTCCGAGGCCACACGGCCTCGGAGCGCGAGTCGGGAGGTCGGTCAGGCGGGCGTCTTGGACCAGGCGCGCTCGGCGGCCAGCGCCTTGTTGTACAGGTCCGTCCAGTAAGTGGCCTGCTCGCCGGCCGTACGGCTGTCGATGGCCCATTGACCGCTGATGCCGCCGGAGGCGTCGAGGATCGGCTTCCAGTTGGCGGTCTTGGCGGCGGCCGCTGCGGCCGCGACCTGACGCCACACCTCGGCCTGGCCGAGGGCGACCCGCTCGGCGTCCTGCCACGCCACCTTGGCCGGGCCGGCGTTCTGCGCGATGCCACCCCAGGCTCGGGCGGCGGTGGCACGGGCCTGAGCCAGGGCCTCGCCGGCCGCGGTGCGGGCCTTCTCCTCGGCGTTCTGCGCTTCGATGGTCAGGCGAGCGACCTCACGTCGCCAGGTCGCCTCGCGGACCGCGATCTCGCTGCGGTGCGCCCGCACGTCGAGACCGGCCGAGTACGCCCAGCCGTGGTTGAAGAACTCCACCAGGTCACCGTCGTCGGCGCCGGCCCGCAGTGCCCACGCCGCGGCGAGTTTCACCTGCGCGCCGGGGTCGTGATCGCGCAGGTTCGCCACGTACGCACGGTCGGTCGCGACCAGTGCGGCGGCCTGCTCGCCGTCCTCCTTCCGGACCCGGCGGTCGCGGTCCTTGGCCGCGCCATAGCCGGACCGGACGAACTCCTCCTGCTCGACCGGAGAGGCGATCCACGCCTCCCGGGCCGCGGCGCAAACCTCCGGTGAATACTCCGGCACGCACGTGTCGACGATGTACTTAACGAAGTCGGTATTGCGCGCCGAGACATCCGCCGCCAGTGACTCTGCGTATTCCCATTCCGATTGGAAGAACCGCAGAATGCCCGCCGCGACATCCTCGTCGAGCAGGGCGGTCCATGCGGTGGAGCGCACCATGGCGCGTTCGTCATAGTTGGCGAGCCAGAGCACGAAATCGTACTCTGCGTCATTGACGGCTGATTCAGCTGTCGTGGAGACCGCGGGCGGACCCGCCGCGGCCGGGACTGCGACGCCAGTCACAGCGCCAGAAGTCAACGTCACTACGGCCATCGCCGCAGCTAGAGCGCGTGAGCGCATGCAAGCTCCCCCGTGGAACCCGAAAATGATCATTACCGCAGGTGAGGCATGGAAACACCAGGCACCGAGCGGCAACGCGAAGGCGCGATCCATCCGGACCGATGGATTCGCGCCGCTGGCATTGAATCACATGAACAGGAATTCGCTCGCCCTGGGTTTTTCTGAAAGGAAACTGAGAGTAACGACCGGTCTTGCGGACGCATCGATCACTTCGATAGCATCCGGCGACCGCGACGCATCCGGCATACGGGGAAGGCCGGCCACACCTCGGTGTGGACGCGACGCGCATCGAATCACGGGGTTCCACATGCGTATTTCCACAGTTCTTGCTCGCGCCGTGTCCGAAACACCAGACGAGCCACACCGGGTCTGCTGACTCTCCGGGGAACTGAACTCTCTCTTTCACACAGCCGTCCGGCGCACCTGACGTGTGTCCACGATGGCTGCTGCCTCCGTACCGCCGACACGTGATTTCGCCGTGCCCGCGGTACGCCCACCCCCAGAAACTCAGAAAGGCCGACGTGAAGATCATCACGCGTGCGAGGTTGACCGGTCTCGCCGGCGCCGCCACCGCTGTCGTGCTGGCCGCGACCTCCTTCCCGGCACCCGCCTACGCCGCCGAAACCCCCGCGACCCTGGCCGAGAAGGCCGCGGCACTGCGAGCCCTCGGCCTGGAGCCGACCGCGGTCCGCACCGGCTACAAGGACTGCGATCTCACCATCGAGATCTGGAACGCCCTAGCCGGCCAGCAGTTCCGCGGCGAAGTACGAACCGCAGCGGTCACCGCCTACACCGACCCGGCATCACTGGCCGGCGACGCCAGCAAGTGCACCCTCTTCATCCGCACCGACGTGTTCGCAGCCAAACAACGCGACGTCGCCATCCAGATCGCCGCCGAAGAGCAGGACCGCATCGAACGCGAGCTCAAGCAGAAGGCCGCCCTCACCATCGGCCTCACCATCACCACCGACGACCTCGGCCTGACCGTCAAGAACTTCGTCGACCTGATCCGCAAGAGCGACAAGGCCGGCACCCGGGTCAAGGCCGCCGCTCTGGCCGCCGGCGACGGCACCCACACCGACCAGCTCGCCTTCCTCGGTGACGGCATCGTGACCGCCCACGAAACCGACCGGATGATCGAGATCGAGGAGATTGCGCACGGCAACGAGGCGCTGCGGCTCAAGCTGATCGAGGAGGCCGCTCGCAAGCGCGCGATGGCCGTGCTGCTGGTCGCGGCCACCGACGGCATGCTCGCCGCCAGCGATCGTGACTTCATCACCTACATCTGGGAGAACGCCGCCCAGGGCACCGAGGTCCGCGGCGCCGCCGAGCGTGCCGTCCTCAGTCGCGAGCCCGCCGACTGGAACGCCTACATCCACACCGGCATCCACGAGGCCCGCGAAGCCGACCGCCAACTCGCCATGCGCAAGAAGTACGAAGCCGACGTGGCCAAGGCGGAGGAGGTCCTGGCCCAGGCCGACAAGGAGGGCTACCACGTCCTCGCGATCGCCACGCGGAAGGCGCTCGCCGGCTCCGCCACCGAACTCGGCGACTTCGTCAGCTTCGGCCAGTACGACCTCGATCTGATCACCGGATTCGAGACCGGCGAGGTTCCGCTCAACTGGTCGCACAGCCCGGCCTGGACCGGTTCCATCCGGAACGTCAACGCCTGTTCGCTCGCCGACACGGCGACGTACAAGGACGCCGTCGCGAAGGCCGTCGCCAACGTCACCGCCAAGACGAAGTCCGTCAAGGACCTGGAAGCCACCGTCGCCTCCGCGACGGGCGCGGCGAAGGTGGCCGCACAGGCCAAGCTGATCACCGCGAGGCTCAACCTGCAGGTCGCGCAGGACCACAAGATCGAGATGGACAAGCTGGCGGCCGCCTGTGCCGCCAAGGCTCCGGAGAACTCCGTCGTCGCGGAACGCGCCCACTCCGGCAGCAAGGCCATCCGGGTGTACGGCGTCGACCAGAACGCCACCCAGTCGTACGCCTACTTCCAGGCCCTGAACCTGAGCCGGATCTCGGTCAAGCCCACCACGAAGCTGACCTACTGGGTCTACCCGGAGTCGAACACCACGGTGGGCCACGTGGTCGCCGCCAACAGCACCTGCCTCGCCGTCGACCTCACCTTCAGCAATGGCGCCAACCTGCGTGACTCCGGTGCGGTCGACCAGAAGGGCAACCGGGTGCACCCCGCCCACCAGTGTGGACGGCTCACCCCGGAGACGTGGAACAAGGTCGAGGTCAGCCTCGCCGGGTTCAACGGCCGGGCGATCACCGGTCTGCAGATCGCCTACGACCAGCCGGGCAACACCGGCGCGTTCCGCGGCTACATCGACGACATCAGCATCGCCGACTGACCATACACCCCCAGTGCGCATCCGACTTTTCAGAAAGGCCGACGTGAAGATCATCACGCGTGCGAGGTTGACCGGTCTCGCCGGCGCCGCCACCGCTGTCGTGCTGGCCGCGACCTCCTTCCCGGCACCCGCCTACGCCGCCGAAACCCCCGCGACCCTGGCCGAGAAGGCCGCGGCACTGCGAGCCCTCGGCCTGGAGCCGACCGCGGTCCGCACCGGCTACAAGGACTGCGATCTCACCATCGAGATCTGGAACGCCCTAGCCGGCCAGCAGTTCCGCGGCGAAGTACGAACCGCAGCGGTCACCGCCTACACCGACCCGGCATCACTGGCCGGCGACGCCGGCAAGTGCACCCTCTTCATCCGCACCGACGTGTTCGCAGCCAAACAACGCGACGTCGCCATCCAGATCGCCGCCGAAGAGCAGGACCGCATCGAACGCGAGCTCAAGCAGAAGGCCGCCCTCACCATCGGCCTCACCATCACCACCGACGACCTCGGCCTGACCGTCAAGAACTTCGTCGACCTGATCCGCAAGAGCGACAAGGCCGGCACCCGCGTGAAAGCGGGCGCCCAGACCGCCTACGACGCCTCCGCAGCGGAGCAGATGACCTTCCTCGGCGACGGCATCGTGACCGCCCACGAAGCCGACCGGGAAGAGCAGATCCGCATCGAAGCCGGAGAGAACGAGGCGCTGCGGCTCAAGCTGATCGAAGAGGCCGCCCGCAAACGCGCCCTCGCCGTCCTGCTCGTCGCCGCCACCGACGGCATGCTCGCCGCCAGCGACCGCGACTTCATCACCTACATCTGGGAGAACGCCGAAGAGGGAACCACGGTTCGCGGCGCCGCCGAACGTGCCGTCCTCAGCCGCGAACCCGCCGACTGGAACGACTACATCCACACCGGCATCCACGAAGCCCGCGAAGCCGATCGCCAACTCGCCCTGCGCAAGAAGTACGAAGCCGACGTGGCCAAGGCCGACGCCGTCCTCGCCGAGGCGACCGCCGCGGGTCAGCACATCCTCGCGGTGGCCGCACGCAAGGCCCTGGCCGGCAGCGCCACCGAGCTGGACCAGTTCCTCCGGGTCGGGCAGTTCGACCTCGACCTGGTCACCGGGTTCGAGACCGGTGAGGTCCCGCTGAACTGGAGTCACACCCCGGCGTGGAGCGACGCGATCCAGGGCGTCAACGCCTGCCCGATCGCCGACACCCAGTCCCACGCCACGAAGGTCGCCAGCACCACCGCGGCCGTCGCCACCGCCGCCGCCAGTGTGCGGTCCGCCGAGGCCGCACTCGCCGCGATCCCGGCGTCGAGCACCGCCGCCCGGGCCGCCGCGGCGGCGAAGGTGGCCGCGACGAAGGCCCAGCTCGCCACCGCCGAGAAGAACAAGGCCGCCGCGGTCGCCGCGCAGGCCGCCTGTGCCGCCAAGAAGCCGGAGAACTCGGTCGTCAACAACGAGCGGGCGCACACCGGCACCAGCGCGATCCGCTACTACGGCGTCGACCAGAGCACCAGCCGGTCGCACGCCTACTTCAACGCGATCAACCTGACCCGCATCACGGTCAAGCCCACCACCAAGCTGACCTACTGGGTCTACCCCGAGTCGAACAGCTGGATCAACCACGTCGTCGCGGCCAACAGCACCTGTGTCGCGGTCGACCTGCTGTTCAGCAACGGCTCGACACTGCGTGACTCCGGGGCCGTCGACCAGAAGGGCAACCGGGCGCACCCCTCGTTCCAGTGCGGCAAGCTCACGCCGGAGACCTGGAACAAGGTCGAGGTGAACCTGGGCGCTCACTTCAACGGGCAGGCCATCACCACCCTGCGGATCGCCTACGACCAGTACCCGAACACCGGCTCGTACCGCGGCTACTTCGACGACATCTCCATCACCGACTGAATCTGCTGTCGCCTCACCGGGCCGGCCGGCAGACGCCGGCCGGCCCGGTGCACATCGAAGGAAGAAGACGATGATCAAACGTACGAGGCTGACCGGCTTCGTGGGCACCGCGGCGGTGGTAGCGCTGGCCGCGTCGATGGCCCCGTCCCCGGCCCACGCCGCCGTCGCGACAGCGACACTGGCGGAGAAGGCCGCGGCCCTCAACACCCTGGGTATCCCGCCGGAGCCCAAGTTCACCGGCCAGAAGGACTGCGACCTCACCATCTCCATCTGGGAGGAGCTCGACGGCCAGGCGAACCGCAAGGAGGTCCGCGCCGCGGCGGTCAACGCGTTCGCCAGCCCGGTGGTCCTTCAGCAGGGCGACACCACCCCGTGCACGCTCTTCATCCGTACCGATGTCTTCGCGGCGAAGCAGCGTGACGTCGCGAACGAGCTGGCGGTTCAGGAGCAGGAGCGCGTCGAGCGGGAGCTGAAGCAGAAGGCCGCCCTCACCATCGGCCTGACCGTCAGCACCGACGACCTCGGCCTGACCGTGAAGAACTTCGTCGACCTGGTCCGCAAGAGCGACAAGGCCGGGCCGCGCGTGAAAGCGGGTGCACAGACCGCATATGACGGCTCCGCCGCCGACCAGCTCGCCTTCCTCGGTGACGGCATCGTCGCCGCGCACGAGGCCGACCGGGAGGAGCAGATCCGGATCGACACCCAGCACGACGAAGCTCTCCGGCGCAAACTGATCGAAGAGGCCGCCCGCAAACGCGCGCTCGCCGTCCTGCTCGTCGACGCCACCGACGGCATGCTCGCCGCCAGCGACCGTGACTTCATCACCTACATCTGGGAGAACGCCGCCCAGGGCACCGAAGTCCGCGGCGCCGCCGAGCGTGCCGTCCTCAGTCGCGAGCCCGCCGACTGGAACGCCTACATCCACACCGGCATCCACGAGGCCCGCGAGGCCGACCGCCAGGCCGCCATCCGCAAGAAGTACGAGGCCGACGTGGCCAAGGCCGACGCCATCGTCGCGGAAGCCACCAAGAACGGCCACCACAACCTGGCGCACGCCACCCGCAAGGCGCTCGCCGGTAGCGCCACCGAGCTGGACCAGTTCCTCCGGGTCGGACAGTTCGACCTCGACCTGATCACCGGGTTCGAGGCCGGCGAGGTGGGACTGACCTGGACGAACACCGCGGTTCCCGGTAGCCCGGTGAACGTCGACAACTGTCTGCCCATGCAGTCGCGCCTGCTGAGTGCCCAGGTGACCACAGCCAACGCGCAGGTCAACAAGGCCGAGGCGGACCTGACGTTCCTGCAGATGGAGATCTCGGCCGCCACCACGGCAGCGGAGAAGGCGCGGCTCACGGCCAAGCTTCCGGCCGCCCGGAAGGCGATCACCGACGCCAAGGCCGCCCACGCCAAGGCCAAGGCGACGTACGACGCCTGCCTGGCGAAGGCTCCGGAGGCCGCCCTCTCCACGACGAAGGCCCGGACCGGCACCAACGCGCTGCAGATCGTCGGCAACGACCGGAACGCGACCCGCTCGTACGCGTACTTCCAGACGATGAACCTGGACCGCGTCATGGTCGGCGAGAACACCGTGCTGTCCTACTGGATCTTCCCGTCCGCCGGCGACTGGCTGCCGAGTGACAGCTCGTGCGTGGCCGTGGACCTGATCTTCAGCAACGGCGCCAACCTGCGTGACTCCGGTGCCGTCGACCAGAACGGCAACCGGGCGCACCCGGCCCAGCAGTGCGGCAAGCTCAAGGCCAACGAGTGGAACCAGGTCACCGTCCCGCTCGGCAAGCTGTTCAACGGGCGGGCGGTCACGCGACTCGACGTCGCCTACGACCAGGCGGCCGAGACCGGTGCGTTCCGCGCCTACATCGACGACATCAGCATCACCGGCTGATCGATGAATGCCGGTGGGTGGCGAGCATGCCGCCCACCGGCATTGTCGTATCCGCGTGTCGGACGGCCGGTTGATGACGCAGGGCACCGGTGATGGCACCATGCGCCGGTGAGTTTCGACCTTGTGGTGTGGGCCATGGACCGGACGGCGGATCAGGACGCGGTCCGGGCCGCGAACGCGCGCTGCTTCCGCGGTGATCATCCACAGCGCGCCGCCGACCCCCGCGTCGTCGCCTTCTACGACGCCGTGACCAGCCACTACCCGGACCGCGGGCCACGTGCTGCGGAGCCCGGGTCGCCATGGGCCAGTGCTCCGCTGCACGCCGAGGCCGACCACATCCACATGCGACTCGACGAGAACTGCGCCGACGTGGTGCTCGAGATGATCGAGAAGTACGCCGCGCAGTTCCATCTCGACCTGCTCGACCTGCAGGACGGCTCGGTATACCGGGCGTACTAGTCGGCTCGCAGATCGACCAGGGCGGCGCGGGACGAGCCGATCCCGGCGGCCACCCGGGCCAGCAGGTCCGGTTCGACAGGCGAGTCCACGGTCAGGGTCATCAGCGCCTCGCCACCGGCGGCCCGGCGGGCGACCTGCATGGCGGCGATGTTCACGCCGACCTCGCCGAGCATGGTGCCGATCCGGCCGACCACGCCCGGGCGATCGGTGTACCGCAGGAACAGCAGCACTCCGTCCGGGGTCAGATCCAGGTCGAAGTCGTCCAGTTCGACGAGCTTGGCGGCATCTCGCCCGGCGACACTCACCGCCCGGCCGTCGGGCAGAGCGCCACGGACCCGGAGCAGGTCACCGGACTCCTCGACGGCCGACATCTGCACTGTGACCCCACGCTCGGCGGCCAGGCGGGACGCGTTCACGTACGTCACCGGCTCGCTCACCACCGGGGCGAACAGTCCCTTCAGGACGGCCAACTCCAGAACCGAGACGTCGTGGCCGGCGGCGGTGCCGTGCACCTCGACGGTCACCCGCTCGGGCAGATGCCCGGCCACCGCGGTGAGGACCCGGCCTAGTTTCTCGGCCAGCGGCAGCAGCGGCCGCACGTCCTCGTCGAGCGGGCCGCCGGCCCGCACGTTCACCGCGTCCGGCACGAACTCGCCGCGTAGGGCCAGCCGCACACTGCGGGCCACCGCCAGGCCGGCCTTGTCCTGAGCCTCCACCGTGGACGCACCCAGGTGCGGCGTCACCACCACGTTGTCCAGGGCGAACAGCGGCGAGGACGTGAGCGGTTCGGTCTCGAACACATCGAGTCCGGCACCGGCCACCCGCCCGTCGGCCAGTGCCTCGGCGAGCGCGCGTTCGTCGACCAGCCCACCCCGGGCCGCGTTGACGATGCGCACCCCCGGCTTGACCAGGTTCAGTTCCTTCTCTCCGATCAAACCCACGGTCTCGGGGGTACGGGGAAGGTGCACCGAGATGAAGTCGCTCTCGCGCAGAAGCTCGTCGAGGCCGGCCAGGTGCACGCCCAGTTGGGCCGCGCGGGCCGGCTGCACGTACGGGTCGTACGCGATCAGCCGTACCCCGAAAGCCGCCATGCGCTGCGCGAACAGGACGCCGATCCGTCCCAGGCCGACCACCCCGACGGTTTTGCCGTGCACCTCGACCCCGGTGTACGCCGAGCGTCGCCAGGCGCCCGCCTTGAGCGCGGCGCTCGCCGCCGCGGTGTGCCGGGCCACCGCCAGCAGCAGTGCCACCGCCTGTTCCGCAGCCGACACGATGTTGCTGGTGGGCGCGTTGACGACGAGCACACCGCGGGCCGTGGCGGCCGGGATGTCGACGTTGTCGAGGCCGACGCCGGCGCGGGCCACGACCTTGAGACGGTCCGCCACGGACAGCGCCTCGGCGTCGATGGTCGTCGCGCTGCGAATGATCACCGCATGCGAATCGGGCAGCGCCCCGAGGAGCGCTGCCCGATTCGTGCCGTCGATCTCTCTGATCTCGAAGTCCTCGGCCAACACGTCGAGTGCGGCCGCTGCCAGTTCCTCGGTGACGAGCACTACTGGACTCATGAACCTCGATATTAGAGGCGTTTCTCTAGATCAGGCGGTCTCGGTGATGGGCCGGTCCACCCAGCTCATCATGCCGCGCAGCTTCGCACCGGTGATCTCGATCGGGTGCTTGGCGGCCTCCTCGCGGAACTTCTTGAGCTCCGGCGCGCCGGCGTCGTCGTCGGCGATCAGGCGGCGGGTGAACTCGCCGGACTGGATGTCGGCGAGGATCTTCTTCATCTCCTCCTTGACCGACGCGTTGATCACGCGCGGGCCGGAGACGTAGTCACCGAACTCGGCGGTGTCCGAGACGCTGTAGCGCTGGCGGGCGATGCCGCCCTCGTACATCAGGTCGACGATCAGCTTGAGCTCGTGCAGGCACTCGAAGTAGGCGATCTCGGGGGCGTAGCCCGCCTCGGTCAGCACCTCGAAACCGGTCTGCACGAGGGCGGACGCGCCACCGCAGAGGACGGCCTGCTCGCCGAAGAGGTCGGTCTCGGTCTCTTCCTTGAAGGTCGTCTTGATGACGCCGGCACGGGTGCCACCGATCGCCTTCGCGTAGGAGAGAGCGAGCGCCTGACCGTCGCCGGTCGGGTCCTGCTCGATCGCGATCAGGGCCGGGACGCCCTTGCCGTCCACGTACTGGCGGCGGACCAGGTGGCCCGGGCCCTTCGGGGCGACCATGGCGATGGTGACGTCGGCCGGCGGCTTGATCAGCTCGAAGCGGATGTTCAGGCCGTGGCCGAAGAAGAGCGCCTTGCCCGCGGTCAGGTTCGGCTCGATCGACTCAGCGTAGATCTTGCGCTGCGCGGTGTCCGGTGCGAGCACCATGATCACGTCGGCCCAGGCGGAGGCCTCGGCCGGGGTCTTCACGGTGAGGCCCTGCTCCTCGGCCTTCGGGCGGCTCTTCGAGCCCTCCTGCAGACCCACCACGACCTCGACGCCCGAGTCGCGCAGCGACAGCGAGTGCGCGTGACCCTGGCTGCCGTAGCCGATCACGGCGACCTTCTTGCCCTGGATGATCGACAGATCGGCGTCGCCGTCGTAGAACACTTCCGCGGTCATGACTTCCTTCTTCTCTGTGGCTTGCTTCGTAGGTCAGGCGGCGCGGAGCGCCGGGCCCGTGGTGATGGACCGAGACCCGCGGCCGATGGCCACGAGGCCCGACTGGACCATCTCCTTGATGCCGTACGGCTCGAGGTCGCGCAGCAACGCATCCAGTTTGTCGGGATTACCGGTGGCCTCGATCGTCAGGGTGTCCGGAGCGACGTCGATCACTCGCGCCCGGAACAGCTCGACGGTCTCGAGCACCTGGCCGCGCTGCGCCCGATCGGCACGCACCTTGACCAGCAGGAGCTCGCGCTGGACCGACTGGGCCGGGTCCAGCTCCACGATCTTCAGGACGTTGACCAGCTTGTTGAGCTGTTTGGTGACCTGCTCCAACGGAGACGAGTCCGCGTTGACCACGATCGTGATGCGGCTGACGTCCGGGTTCTCCGTCTCGCCGACCGCCAGGGAGTCGATGTTGAAGCTGCGCCGGGAGAACAGCCCGCTCACCCGGGCGAGCACACCGGGCTTGTTCTCGACCAGCACCGAGAGTGTGTGTTTGTTGGTCACAGGTCGTCCTCTTCGAACGTCGGGCGCACGTCCCGGGCGAACATGATCTCGTCGTTGCTGGTGCCGGCCGGGACCATCGGCCACACCATGGCGTCCTTGCCGACCGTGAAGTCGATGACCACCGGGGCGTCGTTGATCTCCATGGCCTGCTTGATCACCTTGTCGACGTCGTCCTTCGACTCGCACCGCAGGCCGATGCAGCCGAGCGCCTCGGCCAGCTTCACGAAGTCCGGGATCCGGTGCTTGTGGGTGCCCAGCTCGGTGTTGGAGTAGCGGCCGTCGTAGAACAGGGTCTGCCACTGCCGGACCATGCCCAGGTTGCCGTTGTTGATCACGGCGACCTTGATCGGGATGCCCTCCAGGGCGCAGGTGGC
Source organism: Actinoplanes sichuanensis (assembly GCF_033097365.1). Lineage (NCBI taxonomy): Bacteria > Bacillati > Actinomycetota > Actinomycetes > Micromonosporales > Micromonosporaceae > Actinoplanes > Actinoplanes sichuanensis. The sequence continues at coordinate 10,644,567 of NZ_AP028461.1, read as the reverse complement.
CAGCTCCTGGTTGGTCATCTGGAAGCAGCCGTCGCCGTCGATCGCCCACACCGTGGTGTCCGGCTGCGCGACCTTGGCGCCCATCGCGGCCGGAACCGCGTAGCCCATCGTTCCGGCGCCGCCCGAGTTGAGCCAGGTGCCCGGCTTCTCGTACTTGATGAACTGGGACGCCCACATCTGGTGCTGCCCGACGCCGGCGCAGTAGATCGCGTCCGGACCGACGATCTCGCCGATCCGCTCGATCACGTACTGCGGGGCCAGCGTGCCGTCGGTCGGCTCGTCGTAGCCGAGCGGGTAGCGCTCGCGGATGTCGTTCAGCGTGGCCCACCAGGCGGCGTACTGCTCGGTGCCGCCCGCGGACGAGGAGACCGCCGCGATCAGCTCGTCGATCACGTGCCGGGCGTCGCCCACGATCGGGACGTCGGCGTGCCGGTTCTTGCCGATCTCGGCCGGGTCGATGTCGGCGTGCACCACCTTGGCGTCGGGCGCGAACGAGTCGAGCCGGCCGGTCACCCGGTCGTCGAAACGGGCGCCCAGGGTGACCAGCAGGTCCGACTTCTGCAGCGCGTAGACGGCCGGGACCGTGCCGTGCATGCCGGGCATGCCCAGGTGCTGCGGGTGTGAGTCGGGGAACGCGCCGAGGCCCATCAGCGTGGTGACCACCGGGATGCCGGTGAGCTCGGCCAGCTTGCGCAGCCCGTCGGTCGCACCGGCCTTGTGGACGCCGCCGCCCACGTACAGCACCGGGCGTTTGGCCGCGGCGATCAGCCGGGCCGCCTCGCGGATCTGCTTGCCGTGCGGGTGCAGCGTCGGGCGGTAGCCCGGCAGGTCCAGCGTCGGCGGCCACTGGAAGGTGGTCTGCGACTGGAGCACGTCCTTCGGGATGTCCACCAGGACCGGGCCGGGGCGACCGGTGAGCGCCAGGTGGAACGCCTCGGCCAGGATGCGGGGCAGTTCCTCGGCGTTCTGCACCAGGAAGTTGTGCTTGGTGATCGGCAGGGTGATGCCCTGGATGTCGGCCTCCTGGAAGGCGTCCGTGCCGATGTACGGCCGGCCGACCTGCCCGGTGATCGCGACGATCGGGACCGAGTCCATGTACGCGTCGGCGATCGGCGTGACCAGGTTGGTGGCGCCCGGCCCGCTGGTCGCGATGCAGACCCCGACCTTGCCGGTGGCCTGCGCGTAGCCGGTGGCCGCGTGCCCGGCGCCCTGCTCGTGGCGCACCAGGATGTGCCGCACCTTCGAGTCGAACAGCGGGTCGTACGCCGGCAGGATCGCGCCGCCCGGAATGCCGAACGCGACCTCGACCCCGAGCGCCTCGAGCGACCGGACGAGCGCGCCGGCACCGGTGGTGGCTACCGGGGCCACGGTGGCGGGAGCGGTGTTCACGGCCGCCGCGACGGTGGCCGGAGTGGCTCGGTGTGCGAGGGATTCAGGAGTGGGTCTCGTCATGGCAAGTCAGACCTTTTCGGTAAGCGGTCCCGGTACTTGAGCAACAAAAAAGGCCCTCGTGCAGGTATGCACGGGACCTAGCGCACTGGTCTCCGGGAAGTCTCCGGGAGGACAGTGCGCTCAGATAAGTACTCGGGACGCGAAGCACATGCGCCTAACCTTGCCCCATCTCACGGCCTGAGTCAACTGATCCCACATTTTGATCACTCGTGGCCGCGGCGAATCCCGGATCGCTCGGCAGCAACGCTCTGACCTGCCGCATTCCCGGTCCGAGCTGCACCACCTGACTACGCGCCGGTGCGTCGTTCTGCGGCGGTGACGACCTCGGCGCGGGCGCCGGACGCGGGGCCGGCGAGCGCAGCGACAGCAGCCGGGACTCGAAGTGCTCGGCCGGCACACCCCAGCCGAACAGCGACCCCTGGCCCAGCCGGCAGCCCGCCTCCTCGACGATCTCCCGCTGCGCCGGGGTGCCGATCCCCTCGGCCAGCACCTCCAGGCCGAGCCGGTGCCCGAGCCGGACCACCACGTCGACCAGCGGCGCCGCCGTACCGGTCCGGGACTCGGGCTCGGCCACCAGCGCGTGATCGATCTTCAGGATGTCCACCGGCAGCGTCCGCAGCTGGGTCAGCGACGAATAGCCGGCACCGAAGTCGTCCAGCGCGATCCGGACCCCGGTCTCGCGCAGCTCGGCGAGCCGCCGGACCAGCTCCTCCATGTCGGTGGCGACGGCGTGCTCGGTCACCTCCAGGACGAGACGCTGCGGGGGTACACCGTACTCGGCCAGCACGTCGGCGACCTGCGCGGCGTAGTCGGAGTTGTGCAGTTCCTTCGGTGACAGGTTCACCGACAACCAGACGTCATGGCCCTTGGCCCGCCACTCGGCGAGCTGCTTGACCGACTGCTCCAGCACCCACGCGCCGATCCGGTTGATCAGGCCGGACTCCTCGGCGACCGGAATGAACTCGACCGGGGCGACCCGGCCCAGCTCCGGATGGGTCCAGCGGAGCAGCGCCTCGGCACCGACCGGGCGCATCGACGGCAGCGCCACCACCGGCTGGAACACCAGATGCAGCTGGTCACGGTCGATGGCGTGGCGCAGTTCACCGGTCAGCGTGCCGCGGCGGCGCAGCAGTTCGTCGTACCCCTGCTGGTATCGCTCGACCCGGTTCTTGCCGCGCTGTTTGGCGTAACGCAGGGCCAGGTCCGCGTCGTGCAGCAGCTCGCCGGTCGCGGCCACGCCCAGGCTCGCGGACAGGAAGATCGAACCCCCGTCGACCTCGTACGGCTCCCCCAGCACCGCGAGCAGCCGATGGGCGGCGAGCGCCGCCTCGTCCGCGTCGCCGTGCATCAGCACCGCGAACTCGTCGCCGCCGAGCCGGGCCGCCACATCCCCGGCCAGCAGGTTGCGCCGCAGCCGGGCACCCACCTCGGCCAGCACCCGGTCCCCGACGTCGTGGCCGCGCAGATCGTTGACGGTCTTGAAGCCGTCCATGTCGATACCGATCAGGGCGCCCCGCTCCCCGGCCGAGCGCAGCGCCCGCTGCAGTCCGCGCCGGTTGGCCAGCCCGGTCAGCGGGTCCGTGTGGGCCAACTCCCGGAAGTGCGCCTCGCTCTGCCGCAGTCGCAGCGTGTACCGCCGCACGTCGTCGAGCGCCAGGTACTGCCGGGACACCAGGGCCAGGCCCTCGACCGTGGCGCCGAGATAACCGAACACGTCCATCACGCCACCCCGGGCCAGGTGGTAACCGAGCGCGCCGACCATGGCGACCATCGGGACGACCGCGTACGCCGCACCGCGCTCCAGCACGTCCCCGGACACCTCGACCGGCCGGTCGGCGGCCCGCACCGCCCACGCCACATGCGCCAGCCCGGCCGTCAGCAGCAGGCCGCTGACCAGCGTGTATCCGTCGTGGTCCCGGCAGATGCCGATGGCCAGCACGTTCGCGGCGGCGGCCACCACGGTGACCCCGGCCGCCACCCGGACGGTGTGCCGCCGCGGCCGGTGGGCGTGCAGCGCGAGCACCGCGGTGAGGCCCAGCCCGAGCACCAGCAGCACCGCCGGCAGCAGGATGGCCAGGCACTTGTTGGGAGTGGCGTCACCCAGGATCCGGGTCGGCTCACTGACCAGCACCCACCCGACGAACCAGATCGCGGCCGCGATGACCAGCCCGTCCAGCACGTGCCGGATCGCGGCGGCCGGGCTGCGGGCCGAACCGGGCAGCGCCACCGTGCCGGCCAGCAGGGTCAGCGTGCCCAGCCCCATGCCGATCGCGACCGCGGTGGCCAGCGCGCGGCTGTGACCGGGATCGCTGTGCTGCCCGCCGAGCAGGGCCGTGACCAGGCCGGCCAGGGCGGCCCCGGTCGCCACCGCACCGCCGGCCGCCAGGAGAAGATGGGCACGCCGGGCCGCGCCGGTGTGCCGGCGGCCGGACCGGCCCAGGTAGGCGACCGCCGGGACGGCGGCGAGCAGGCCCGCGAGGCCCGCCAGCTCCATACCGGACGGTGAGTGCACGGACACACTGTGCCGGATCTTCTCGGATTGCGACACCCCCGGCGTCCCGCGCTGTGGACGTCCGGCACGGTCCACGGCCCGGACGGTGGCACTATGGGGGGCATGCCTGAGCTGCGCTCCCGGACCTCGACCCACGGTCGGACGATGGCCGGTGCCCGCGCCCTGTGGCGCGCCACCGGCATGACCGACGACGACTTCGGCAAGCCGATCGTCGCCATCGCCAACAGTTACACCCAGTTCGTACCCGGGCATGTGCATCTCAAGGATCTCGGCGGCCTCGTCGCCGAGTCGATCGCCGAGGCCGGTGGTGTCGGCCGCGAGTTCAACACGATCGCCGTCGACGACGGCATCGCGATGGGCCACGGCGGCATGCTCTACTCCCTGCCCAGCCGTGAGCTGATCGCCGACGCGGTCGAGTACATGGTGAACGCCCACTGCGCGGACGCGCTGGTCTGCATCTCCAACTGCGACAAGATCACCCCGGGCATGCTGCTGGCCGCGCTGCGGCTCGACATCCCGACGGTGTTCGTCTCCGGCGGCCCGATGGAGGCCGGCAAGACGATCGCCATCGAGGGCATCGTCCACGAGAAGCTCGACCTGGTCGACGCGATGAGCGCCGCCGCCAACGACAAGGTGACCGACGCCCAGCTGGACACCATCGAGCGGTCCGCCTGCCCGACCTGCGGCTCGTGCTCCGGCATGTTCACCGCCAACTCGATGAACTGCCTGACCGAGGCGATCGGCCTGTCGCTGCCCGGCAACGGCTCGACGCTCGCCACGCACGCGTCCCGCAAGGCGCTGTTCACCGAGGCGGGCCGGCTGATCGTGGAGATCGCCAAGGAGTATTACGAGAACAACGACGAGTCGGTGCTGCCGCGGGCCATCGCCAGCCGGGACGCCTTCGAGAACGCGGTCGCCCTGGACGTGGCGATGGGCGGCTCGACCAACACGATCCTGCACCTGCTGGCCGCGGCCCGGGAGGCCGAGCTCGACTTCAGCGTCTCCGACATCGACGCGATCTCCCGCCGGGTGCCCTGCCTGTCGAAGGTGGCGCCGAACAGCCCGAAGTACCACATGGAGGACGTGCACCGGGCCGGTGGCATTCCGGCGCTGCTCGGTGAGCTGAACCGGGGCGGTGTCCTCAAGACGAACGTCCGCGCGGTGCACTCCCCCGACCTGACCTCCTGGCTCGACAAGTGGGACATCCGCGGTTCCGCACCGGCACCTGAGGCTCTTGAGCTGTTCCACGCCGCCCCCGGTGGCGTCCGCACCACCGAGCCGTTCAGCACCGAGAACCGGTGGGCGAAACTCGACACCGACGCGGTCGAGGGCTGCATCCGGTCGGTCGAGCACGCGTACACCGTCGATGGTGGCCTGGCGATCCTCTTCGGCAACCTCGCCCCGGACGGCTGCGTCGTCAAGACCGCCGGGGTCGACGAGTCGATCTGGAAGTTCACCGGGCCGGCCCGCGTCTACGAGTCGCAGGACGACGCGGTGACCGGCATCCTCGGCAAGGAGGTCGTCGAGGGAGACGTGGTGATCATCCGGTATGAGGGCCCGCGCGGCGGGCCGGGCATGCAGGAGATGCTCTACCCCACGTCCTTCCTCAAGGGCCGGGGTCTGGGCAAGGCCTGCGCGCTGATCACCGACGGGCGCTTCTCCGGCGGCACCTCCGGGCTGTCGATCGGACATGTCTCCCCCGAGGCGGCCGGAGGTGGGCTGATCGCCCTGGTGGAGACCGGTGACGAGATCACCATCGACATCCCGGGCCGGTCGATCACGCTCAACGTCCACGACGACGTGCTGGCCCAGCGCCGGCACGAGCAGGAACGGCGGCCGAAGCCGTATACGCCGGTCGACCGGCAGCGTCCGGTTTCGGCGGCGCTGCGCGCCTACGCGTCGATGGCCACCGCGGCCAGCGACGGCGCTTACCGGCGCGTCCCGGAGTGACCTGCTTCCGGAGGCGGGTCGGGTGATTCCGGCCGGCCTCCGGAATCACCCCGGCCGCACCGCCGAACACGATGCCGACCGCCGCGCGGATCGCGCCCGTCCATGGGGCGACGTCACCGACGCCGACGTCTCCCCGGCCGCCTGAACCGGCTCACTTCCACTCGGGGAACGGCTGTCCCGGAATCTTCTGGGCCAGGTAGCGCAGCACCTCACGGCAGTCGATGTTCGGCGAGCTGTAGGTGTTGCCCTTCAGCGCCTCCAGCAGCGGACGGTCGCCGGACAGCTGGTCGTCCTCGTTGTGGCAGGTCAGTCTGGTGTCCACCGCCGACTGCGGGATGCGCATGACGTAGCGGGTGTCGGCGTGCAGGACCGTCACCCACTCGTCGGTCTCGGCGATCGGATAACCCACGAACCGGCTCTGCGGCACCACCTGGAGCTGGTTGACGCCGTCCGACAGGTTCTGGGTGGCGGGCACCACCGGGGTGTTGAGCAGGAACGCCTGCGCGGACACCCATGGCGCGTCGAGACTGTGCATGAACTGGAAGGCCAGCGCGGCGGCACCGACATAGACGACCGACAGGCCCCGCCAGCCGGCCATGGCCCGATGCCGGCGGGTCAGACGCTCGTCGGTGGAACCGGCCCACCGCCGGCGCAGATGGCGCATGGCCAGCTCGACGACGAGAGCGACGAGCACCACGGCCAGGCCCTGCAGAAGGTACCGGAACGGCGAGGCCAGAGCGGTCACACCGGCGACGATCAGGATCAGGGGCCAGAGAGCCGGCTGGATCCTGGCCCGGAACCGGACCGCGAACCACAGGGTCCCCAGCGCGATGGCGGGCAGGATGTAGTACGCGTAGATGGTGACCGTGCCCAGCGCCACCTGGATCGGTGTCGCCGCGAGCAGGGCCGTCGTGGTGGTCAGCGAATACCGCCCCACCCCGTAGATCTTGATCAGGAACAGCAGCAGGAGCAGGGCGGATCCGACCGCGAGCAGCTCCCGCGAGGTGATCTTCGGCTCCGGCCGCTCGACGGTCGCGTCGACATCGACCGGCGCGGCCGGATCGTCGTCGGCGGCGCGGCGTGGGGCCGGCAGCGGATTTCGCGGCTCGACGGGCGGACTGTACGGGTGGATACGGGAACGCTTCCGGGGGTTCGCCATCGCCGCACAGCCCTTCGTCAGCCCGGTGTCCGCGCGCCTAGCGTAGGCACCGCCGACAACGGCCGGAAACGCGGACGCCGCCGTCCGATGCGGACGGCGGCGCCTGCGTTCTCCGGGGTCAGCGGACGGTGGTGGACACCGCCGCTCCGGGGCCCGCCCCGGCCGCGTTCACGGCCTGGACGGTCGCCCGGTACCGGGTGTTCGTCGGGATCTCGGCCGGCGCGGTGAGGCTCGCCGACCCGGCCCCGGCCGGGACGGTGGTCACCACCGCCGCGCCCTGGGCGTTGCCCTTGGCGTTCAGGCGCTGCCAGGTGATCCGGTAGCCGGTGATCTTCGAACCGCCGGTGGCGGCGGGGGCGGTCCAGCGGATGGTGGTGGTCAGCTTGCCGCCCCTACCGCCGGGCTTGGCGGTCAGGTCACGGGCCTTTCCGGGTACGGTCCGCGGCGTCACCAGGGTGCTGGAGTCGGACCACGGGCCGGCGCCGAGCGCGTTGACCGCCCGGACCCGGAACCGGTAGGCCGTGCCGTTGACCAGATCGGTCACCGTCTGCACACCGGCCGCGGCCGGGGCCGTGCGCAGCGCGCCGGACTGGCGGCCGTCACCCTTCGACACCTGGATCTCGTAGCGCCGGATCGGGCTTCCGCCGTTGTCGATCGGGGCCGTCCACCTGACCACCGCGGCGCCCTCGGCGGGAGCCGGCCGGCCGATCCGGGCGGCGCCGGGCACGGTCCGGGTGTCCGGAGTGGAGCCGGGTCCACTCGGGGTCGGCGTGACACTGCCGGTGGGGCTGGGCGACGTCGGGCCGGGCGAGGTGGTGCGGGTCGGCGACACGGTCGGGCCGGGAGTGGCCGTGCGGGTCGGGGTGGGAGTCGGCGTGACGGTGGTGGTGACCGTGGGCGTCGGAGTGACCGGTCCGGTGGTGGTACCGGGGTTACCGGTACCCGGGTTACCAGTACCGGGATTGCCGGTACCGGGGTCGGTCGTGCCGGGGTCGGTGGTGCCAGGGTCGGTGGTACCGGGGTCCGTGGTACCGGGGTCGACCGAGGCGGCCGGGACGACCGTGTTGGAGATGCCGGAGTAGGCGCTGGCACCCGCCGCGTTCACGGCCCGGACCCAGAAGGCGTAGCCCATGCCGTTGGTCAACCCGGTCATGGTCATCTCGGTGGCTCCCGCGTCGGCCACGTCGACACCGATCACGATGCCGGTCTCCGCGTCCAGCGCCTGAACCTCGTACCCGTAGATCGGGGTTCCACCGTCGTAGAGCGGAGTGACCCAGCGGACCAGGGCACTCTCGTCCCCGCCGGTGGCCGCCCCGATGGCCGGAGCGTCCGGGGCGACGGGGGTGACCGGCCGAGGCGGCGTGACGACCGGCGGCGTGGTGGTCGGCGGCGCGGTGGTCGGGGTGACGACCGGCGGCGTGGTGGTGGGCGTGACGACCGGCGGGGTGGTGGTCGGCGTGACGACCGGCGGCGTGGTCGTCGGGACCGGGTTCGGAGCGGGCTCCTCCTCGTTCTCGCCGGGCTCGGCCGGGTCGTCGTCACCGGGGACGGCCGCGACCGGAGTGACCGGGCCGAACGGCGCGGTGAAGACGCCCGGGCCGGCCGCGGTGTCGGCGCGGACCCGGAACGTGTAGCCCTCGCCGTTGGTCAGTCCGGTGACGACCAGGCTGCGGGTGCTCGGGTCGAGGCTGGTCGACACGGTTCCGCCGGTGCCGGTGCGCTCCAGCGTGAGGCCGGTGATCGGCTCGCCGCCGGTGGCGTCCGGAACCGTTATCAGGACGGTGGCCCGACCGTCGCCGGCGAACGCGCTGACGCCCAGGAAGGCCGACATGCCGGCGATGTCCACGATCTCGTCGTCGAAGTGCAGCAGCTCGACGTTGCGGACGAGGTCGTTGCCGTCGGGGCCGGAGACGAGCACGCCACCGGAGATCGGGGTGATCGAGTACTCGGCCCGGGCTCCGGCGAAGACCGCGGTGTCCCGACCCGGCGTGGGCGAGGACGCGATCTCCCGTACCACCGTGATGTCGTTGGGGTTGATCTTGCCGGCGAAGACGTCGGCGCGGAGCTCGGCCAGTGAGGACGCGGTGATCGAGGTGCCCCGGACCGCGAGCCGGGCCGTCAGATGGCGGTCGCCGTCGATGATGTCGTCGCCGAGACGGCCCTGGATCAGGTCGTCGCCGGCGCCGCCGAGCAGGATGTTGCCCTCGCCCCAGACGTTGCCGATGAGGTCACAGGGACGGCCGGTGCGGTTGACGACACCGGTCGCGGGCATCGGCAATTCGGTGACCACCTGGTCGAGGCCGCGGATCCGGGCGATGCCGGTGGCGTCGAGGGCGTCGCAGCCGATCGCGCCGTCGGTGGCGGGCACCGAGTCGTCGCCGCGCAGGACGTCGTCGCCGGGGCCGCCGGAGAGCGACTCGACCTCGTCGTAGCGGTCGCGGACGCCGGTGTCGAGGCCGTCGAGGCCGAGAAGCGGCAGGTCGAGGTCGGAGTCGATGGTGTCGGTACCCGCGATGGACCAGTCCCAGCCGGAGCCGCCGGCGTTCTTCTCGATGCCGGGGCCCTGGACCCCGATGTCGTCGCCGCCCTCCATGTCGTAGTCGTCGTCGCCGCCCTGGCCGATCAGCACGTCGTGGCCGGGCTTGTTGGAGTCGTCCCGGAAGAACAGGTTGCCGCTGTCGCCGGAGAGCAGGTCGGGTGAGTCGCCGCCCTCCATCCAGTCGTGGCCCGAGTCACCGAACGCGCTGTCCTCGCCGTCCCCGGCGATGATCATGTCGTCGCCCTCGCCGCCGAACGTCTCGTTGGCGTTGGCGCCGCCGTTGGTGAAGTCGCGTCCATCGCCGCCGAGGATGATGTCGGCGCCGGGGCCGGCGTCGATCGCGTCGTTGCCGGGACCGCCCATGGAGAAGTCGGCGCCGCCGGAGTCGGTGAGGATGTCGTCGTCCTCGCCGCCGACCGTGACGTCGTCACCGGCGCCACCTTCGAGCACGTCGTCGCCCTCGGCACCCCAGATGGTGTCGTTGTCGTTGCCGGCCAGGATCCGGTCGGAGTTCTCGGTGCCGTTGAAGACCGACTGGGCGTTCATGCCCGCCTTGTCGACGCTGTTACGGGCCCGGTACGCGATGGTGCCGTCCGGGAGGCGCATCAGCAGAGCGCGTTCGTTGCACTCACTGGCCGGGTCGTCGTCGACCAGGTTGCCCTGCCGGCTGTACCCGTTCGTGGTGCCGTCGAGCGCGGCCATGTCGAACTTGCAGTCGGCGGTGGCGAAGACGTCGGCACGCAGGCCACCGGCGGTGGTGTTGCGGCTGATCAGCTCGGCGAACGTGTTGCCCTCGAGTTGGCCGCGCAGGTTCATGCCGGGGGTACGGGCCAGGTAGTACAGCCGGTCGCCGTTCTGCAGGGCGGTCAGCTGGGTCTCGAAGACGTAGTCGAAGGTGCTGCCGAGCAGCCCGCCGAACGGCTCGGTGGTCTCGGCGAGCCCGCCGATCCACAGGTCGATGTCGTCGAGCCCGGAGTTCGCCGTAGTCCAGGTGCCGGTGGCGTTCAGGAAGTCGGCGCCGGCCGGGGTCTCCAGCAGGTTCCGCGCGGCGGCCCGCTTCGCGTCCACCGTCGTCGCACCCAGAATCGACGGGTGCCGGCCGTACGCGGCCACGAAGTTGACGAGTGACTCGGGGTGCTTGAGGTGCTCACCGAAGTCGATCCAGCTGACGTACGGCCGCAGCCGCCCGTCGTTCGTCGTCGAGTGCAGCACCCGGCGCAGGTTGTTCAGTGTCGGGATGCCCTCGGACCGGCCGCGGGCGATGTTGATCGCGCCCAGGTCCATCGGCAGGCCGAGCAGGTTGCTGCGCAGCGTGTCGGTCATGAACTCGTCGAGGTCGTTGCCGACCTGCTCGGTCATGCCCATGACGATCTCGCCGGCCGCGGCCTCCGGGGACAGGGTGCCGCCATTGGTGAACGCGGGCGGGTTGAGGAAGCCGTCGAGCAGGGAGAGGTTCCCGGCGGTGGGCCGCTGGATGGTCTCGGTCAGCATCGAGTGGCCGAACCGGTAGACGGCGTGCGCGAACTCGGCGTAGACGGCCGGGTCGAGCTCGGTCTGGGTGAACGCGGCCGGCTGGAAGGGGTTGATCGCCGGCTGGATCTTGCGGGCGAACTCCTCGAAGACGAGATGCTGGTACTCCATCTCGTTGATGAACTTGGCGGCCTGGAAGATCCGCTCGCCGGTCCACTCCGGGTTCCCGTCGATGATCCGGGTGATGTCGCCGACCAGGCGGTTGTGCTCGGAGTGGAAGATCTGGTGCACCGCGGTGAGGCCGATGTTCTCGTTGGCCCGGCCGTCACCGGCGATGTAGTGGGCGGCGAGCATCTCGTCGTCGTAGGTGCCGGCCGGCTGAGACGCGAAGTCCGCCGAGGCGACCGTGTCGGAGTCCGGGGCGAGCGTCTTCGACGGGGTGGCGTTGTGCGCGATGTCGGTGAGGAACGGGGTGTCGAAGTGCACCACGTCCGCGGGCACCGCCACCGGGTTCGCGAGGTCGCCCTCGACCAGGCCGGTCGCGGTGACGTACTGCGGGAGGCCGCGGGCCGGGCCGGGGACGAGGTTGCCGTACGCGTCGGCGAGCACCATCGGCACGTTCAGAGCGTCCAGGTCGCTCAGCGCGAGACCGAGCACGTCACGGGCCTGCCGCTTGACGTCGGCCCAGGTGGGCAGACCACCGGCGGCACCGCCGAGCAGGTTGCCGGTGGCCTTCGCGCCGGTGCCGTATTCGCGCAGGAACACCTGGTGGGCGGCGTGCGACGTGTAGGTCTGCGAGTTGTCCACGTACGGGGTGTCGGTGTTCTTCGACGGGTTCGCGGCCCGGGTGAGCATCATGAACCGCATGGCCGGCGGTACGAACTTCGCGTCACCCGGCTTGGGGTCGTCGGCGGTCCCGGCGGTCCGGTCCGGTCCGGCGACCAGCGGGTCGTCGGCGCGCAGCGGCACCATCACGATGTCGTTGCCCTTGACCGTCTGGTCGATGCCGTGGTCGAAGAACTGCCCGAAGAGCGTGAACCACGAGTTGTACGGCGCGGACAGCCCGAAGTCGGTGGTGACGTTGGGGATGAACAGCGTGACGCCGTCGGTGTTGCCGCCGGAGACCGCGACCGCCGCCGGGTTGGCCGCGGTCTGGTCGGCGATGATGTTGCTGATCTGCCGCGGCGCCGCGTCGACCGGGCGGGTGCCCTGGTAGACGCCGCTGTACTGGGCCGGCGCGAGACGCGGGAACTCCTGGTCGGCCGCGCCGTACCTCTCCTGTCCCGGCGTGAGGTGGTTGCAGGTCCCGTCGACCGTGCGCAGGCCCATCGAGAGCATGGGGCTGCCGAGCTGGTCCAGCAGGGCTCCGCACGGACCGGTCTCGCTGGTGGTGCCGGCGACGTGCGCCTCAGCGATCTTGATCTGCTTGAGGATGTACGACAGATCGGCCTGGGTGATCGTGAAACCCTGGCCGATCGGGGCGGCCTGGGCGGGAACGACCATGACAGTGGTGGTGAGCAGCGCACCGAGCGCGGCGGCGGACCAGACTCTACGCAAGGGGGGACCTCATCCGGAGAGCGCGAGTGCCCGTTTAGGTGGGCTATTTCGGCATATGTTGGGGTGGCGAGCAGTGGTCCACCTGAAGAGATCCTGAAAACAGAAAAGGCCCCCTCTCAGCGAGGAGGCCTTTCCATCGGTTCGATCAATGTCCGCCGTGCGGTTCATCCGTGATGTCGGGTACGCCGTGCGACAGGTCCACACCCGGTCCGGGCAGGTTCGCCGTCACGTGGACCCGGTCCGGGGGCACCCCGGCGGCCCGCGCCATCGAATCCCGTACCGCGGCGATCTGCGGGTCGCCCAGCACCGCCCCGAAGTAGCGGACCGTCACCCCGTCCGGCTGCACATCGGTGACATAGCGGTTCAGCGAGTCGCTCAGCACACCCTCGTCGTCCTGCCGCTGCGACACCTGCGCCGGCGTGACCCCGTCGGCCGGAACCACACAGAACGTCAGGTCGTGCACGAGCACCGGCTGGACCAGGTAGAACGCGACACTGGCGGGCTGGTGGTCACGCATCAGCGCCTCGGCGTCGTAGACCCGGACGTCCTCGTCGAGCACGAACGTCATCTCCGGGACCAGGTACTCCAGCATGTCCGCGGAGAAGACCGCGAACGAGGCGTCGGTCAGCGAGCCGAGTTTCGCCTCGGTGGCCAGCGCCCGCAGCTCCTTCGCGATGGCGGCCCGGTCCGCGCCGGGCGCCGGGTGGATCGCGATGGCGGCCCGCCGGCGCACCATCGGGCCGTCGAAGGACGTGCCGGCCAGTTCGTCACCCTTGTCGCCGGCGACGACGTGGGCGACCGGGGTGGGCGGCTCGGCCGCGGGGTACGCGTACCACGCGACCCCCGCGGCGGCCACCAGCAGTCCGGCGAGAACCCGCCTCATCAGCTGCCCAGCGGGTAGCTCGGCGCGTACGCCACGGGCATCTCGGCCGAGTCGTCGGGGTAGGCCGGGTCGGCGTGGATCGGGTCGTTGTTCATCATGTCGCCGACCGCGAACTGGATCATCATGTCGCTGTCCTCGTGCACCAGGTTGTGGCAGTGCAGCATGTACCGGCCGCCGTCGTTGCCGTCGCCGGTGGTGAACTGCATGAGCACCGACGCGGTCTCGTTCTCGCCCAGGTAGAAGACGTCCTTCGGACCGTTCTCCCAGGCGAACGGCTTGTTGCCGGACGTGTTGTTGCGGGAGAGCAACTGCCCGTCGATCAGGTGGATGTGCACCGGATGGAACCAGCCACCCGACTCGTTGACCAGGTCCCAGATCTCCACGTCGTACGGCTTCGGGTTGCCGAGCACCCGCTTGAAGTCGCTCTTCTCGACGTCGTCCCAGGTCTCCCCGTTGACGGTCCAGAGGCCGTGCTTGCGCTCGACGCGCACGGTCCGGCGGGCCACCGCCATCTCCGGCTTCAGCTTCATCACGTCGAGCGCGCCCCGGTCGGCCCACGGCACCGGGCCGGCGTCCAGGGTCGTCGGGATCACGTACGTGTCCGGCGCCCCCGAGTCGGCGACCACCTCGAACTGCATCACCTTGTCGGTGTTCTTGAAGTCCTCGTTGTTCTTGTTGCTGAGGTTGCGCAGCTCGATCTTCTGTCCGACCTTGTACTTCCGGAAGTCGATCAGCACCTCGTACCGCTCGGCCGCGCCCTGCCGGAACGACTCGACCGCGGCCACCTTCGGCACCATGCCGCCGTCGGTGCCGACGACGTGGAACGGGTCGCCGGTGCTGAGTCGGAACCGGTACGAACGGGAGATCGACGACACCAGGAACCGGAAGCGGTAGACACGCGGCTTGACCCGCATCTTCGGCCACGGCACGCCGTTCACCATGATCACGTCGCCCATGAAACCGGCGTGGTCCTCGTCGTCGAAGGCCACCGAACCGTCCGCCTTGAACGCGATGTCGCTGACCACGATCGGTACGTCGTACTGGCCCTGGGGCAGCTGGGCGGCCTCGTACGCGTCGGTCAGGTGGTACTGGGCGGCCAGACCGGAGTAGGCGTTCGCCGCGGTGGTCCGGTGGTTGTGGTCGTGGTACCAGAGGGTCCGGGCCGGCTGCCAGTTCGGGTACTTGTACGTCTTGCACTGACCGGGGTGGGTGTGGTCGTTGGCGTATCCGTCGTACTGCGGCAGCGACGCCGAACCGTGCAGGTGGGTGACCGTGCTGAACGGCTGCCCGTTGATCTTGTTGACGGTCAGCGAGTTCTTGATCCGCACCTCGGAACGGGTGCCCCGGGGGACCCGGATGGTCGGGCCGGGGAAGATCCCGTTGTAGCCGGCGATCGTGGTGGTCAGTCCGGGCACCAGGCTCGCCTGCCCGAACTTCTGGGTGAGCCGGTACTTCTGGAACGGGCCCTGGTCGTCGGTGCCCTCCTCGTACGGCATCAGCACCGGCGGGCGGCGGAACATGTTGGTGAACGGCGTCGGTGTGTTCTTCGAGGCCAGGCTGCTCGACTGCGCGATCACCGCGCCACCGCCGGCCGCGATGACCAGGCCGCCACCACCGAGAGCGATCGCACCTTTGAGCAGGTCACGCCGGCTCAGACTTCCCCGTGTCATCGAACTCCCTCGCGCTTCTCGTCATCAGTCGGCAGCGAAGCTAGGAGCAGGCCCTTTGGTAATCCTGTGGAAAGCCTCAACCCGGTGCCGCCGAGCGCCGAAACGTCCTCGGAAGAACCCACGAGGAGGCCACATGCGCGTCAGCGTGCTCGGGCAGCTGACCGTCACCGGCGACTCCGGCGAGGCGCTGCCCGCCGGTGAACTGCCCCGCCGCGCCCGTCAGGTGCTCGCGGTCCTGGCCGCGCGACACGACCGGATCCAGTCGAAGGACGCGCTCGCCGACTCGGTCTGGGGCGACGACCTGCCCGGCAACCATGTGGCCGCGCTGGAGCACTACGTCTCGGTGATCAGGCGACGGCTCCAGCCGGACGGCAACTCGGCGAACTGGTTCATCGTCACCCGCAGCGGCGGGTACCTCTTCGACACCGCCCGGGCCGGTCTCGATCTGGCCGACCTGCGCACGCTGATCCGACGGCTGGACGCGCCCACCCCGGGTTCCCCCGAACGCCTGGCCGTGCACGCCGACATCCTGGCCCTGGCCCGGCAGTTGCCGTTCCCGGAGGACCCGTACGCCGAATGGGCCGAACCGGTCCGCACCGAGGTGCAGATCGCGGCCGTGAACGCGCTGCTCCAACACGCCGCGGCGACTCTCGGTGACGACCCGGCCCGGTCGCTGCGGCTGGCCCAGGAGGCGATCGAGCTCAACCCGTTCCTGGAGTCCGGCTATCGGGCGGCGATGACCGCGGCGATCGCGATGGACCGGCAGGACGACGCGCTGCGGATCTTCGAACGCTGCCGGCAACTCCTCGACGAGGAACTCGGCGTGGCACCGTCGGCCGACCTGGTCCGGTTGCAGCGTGAGGTGCTGGCCACCCGTACCGCTCCGGTCGAGCTGCCGGTGCCGCCGTCGGCACAGCCGGGTGTGCTGCCGGAACCGATCCGGGAACGGTTCCTGGGCCGGATCACCGAGCTGCGGCTGCTGCTGGAGCCGGATCCGCCGCCCGTGGTGCACATCGTCGGCCCGTCCGGTTCCGGCAAGTCCGCGTTCCTGGCCGAGCTGGAACGGCACGCGCCGCGCCGGGTCGGTGTCGGGCACGGCGCGTCCTCGGTCGGGGTGCTGCGGCACGCCTGGCTGCGGGCCGTCCTGACCGACCTGGGTGCGTCCGGCGAGGTGCTCGCGGTCGTCGACGAGGCCGGGCCGGAGCAGCCGCTGCTGCGACCCGATCTGGAGCGCATCGGCACCGCGCTGGACGGACCGGAGCCGATCTTCGTGGCCATCGACGACGCCGCCGACCTGGACGCGGCGAGTGTCGCCGAGCTGTCCTGGCTGGGGCGGCACTGCCCGGCGCTGCGGATCGTGCTCACCTACTGCTACCCGTCGGAGATCGCCGAGCGCCCGCTCTCCGGGCTCGGCTCACCGGTGGTGCTGCGTCTGGAACCGCTCAGCGAGGACGACCTGGGCGTCCTCGGCGACAAGGAGTTGGCGGAACGCACCGGCGGCATCCCGGCACTGGTCGGTGCGGCGGTGCGGCCCACCGAGGTGTCGCATGCCGTGGCCATGCAGATCGCCCGCCAACGCACCCGCTGGATGCCCGATCCGTCGTGGGAGATCCTGCGGTTGTGCGCGGTTCTCGGCCCGCTCAGTGTCGGCGAGCTGTCCACGCTCACCGGTTACCCGATGCCGGAGTTGCTGACCTGCGTCGACCACCTGGTGCACGCCCACCTGCTCACCGAGAACGAGGACGGCCGGGTCCGGCACCGCAGCTCGCTGATCAGCGAGGCGGTCTCCGGCCAGGTCTCCGCGGCCTCCGCCCGCTATCTGCGCCGCCGCCTGGCCGCCGACAATTAGAAAACGATGCGGCGGGCTCCGGTCGAGGAGCCCGCCGCATCTTTCCTGTTGTACGGCTACGTGCGCCGAGGTCGAGCTGAGGCGGTCAGTTCGTCACGTTCACCGGGAACGCGAGCACCTGCCCACCGGTCGAGCTGACCAGACTGATCGTGCGGATGGTGCCCGGGGTGGGGCCGGTCACCCGGATGCTGAACGCGCCCGCCGCGTCGACGGTCACCGGGGTGCCGATGACCCGGCCGGTCAGCGCGTTGCCCAGAACCGCGGTGACCCGCTGTCCGGCGAGCAGGTTGCTGGTGCCGGAGATGCGCCATTCGTTGTTGCCGGTGCGGTACCGGACGGTCAGTCCGGTGAAGGTCTCCGCCTGCGGCCGGATCGTCACCCGCGAGCTGCTCGAACCGGACGGGTTGCGGGTGGTCAGTTCCAGCACCACCGGCTCGTTGTCGTAGACGAAGGCGGCGTTCGGGCCGGGGGCGGCCGGCATCGCCTGGTTCGGGTAGACGAACGTGGGCTTGGAGCTGTTCGCCCCGGTCAGGGACACGGTCGGCCCGGACACCTGGGTCCACGCGAAGGTCTCCACACCTGTCGACGCGGAGCCGTCCAGGTTGACCGTGCGACCGCGGACGACCGTCTGGTCGGGGCCGGCGACGGCCGCCGCCGGTGCGGTGCCGGTGACCGTCACCGGGACGGTGAGCGGGGTGGCCGCGCCACCCGGGCCGGACACGGCCAGGCGGAACGTGTAGGTGCCGGCCTGGACCGGGACGAACGAGGCGATCGGGGTGGTCGCGCCGGTCAGGATGACCGCCGGTCCACCGGTCTGTACCCAGGAGTACGTGTCGATCGCGCCGGTCGAGCCGCTGCCGTCGAGGGTGACCTTCTGGCCGGCGACCGCGCCGGTGGTGGCGACCGCGCCGGCGACCGGCAGGTCGGGGGTGAAGGCTCGGCCGGAACCGGTCAGCGGGACGGTGGTCGACCCACCGCTCGACGAGGTGACGGTGACCGTGGCGGGCGGCGCGACGACCCCGGTGAACGGGCCGGCGATCGGGCCGTACCCGGTGACCGACAGCTGCGGCGGGGTGGAGTCGGTGTCGCTGGAGGTGGCGGCGACGGTCAGGGTGCCGGCGTCGGCGTCGTACCTCGCGTCGGTGACCCGGACGACGTCGACCAGTTTGCGGGACTTCTTCGCGACCGGGCGGTCACCCGAGTTGACCACCTCGATCGTCGCGCCGGTGGCCGGCACCGAGCCGGTCACCGGGAAGCGGCCGTAGTAGTGGCCGTTGCTGCCGCGCAGCTTGGTGGTGCGGAAGCCGAGCTGCGAGTTCCCGGTCACCTCGATCGACTGGCCGGGCTCGCTGCTGGCGTACACCTCGATGACGCCGGTGCCGTCCGAACCGACCGTGTAGGTGGCCTGGTCGATGTCGACGCCGGAGTTGGTGGCGTACCGGCCCTGCACGCTGAACAGGTCGGTGAACCCGAGGTCGGCGATCACCGCGCCACTGGCCGGGTCGAGCTGCTCGACCCGGACGAAGTTGGTGGCGTACGGGCTGCCGACGACCCGGTGGTCCACACCCGGGTCACCGGTGTAGCCGGCCGGCGCGGCCGGGGCGACGGTCGGGTCCCACTTCAGGAAGGGACCGATCCGGCTGCCGATCGCCTGACCGAACGCACCCGGCGTGGTCCCGATGTCCTCGGTCATGTTGACGCCGCGATCGGTGGCGGTCAGATCGTCCACGCCGTACGGGTGGGTGATCCGGTAGCGGGTGCCCTCGACCGCGTCGAACCGGATCCGGACCCGGCCGAACACCATCTGGTCGCCGTCGCGCACCTCCTCGGCCGCCCAGGCGCCCTCCAGGTCCAGCCCGATGCCGAAGTCGACACCGTTGGACAGGGTCATCTCGGCCCCGGCCAGCTGGTAGAAGAACTCACCAGGGAAGTTGTCCGGGTACGAGACCGGGGCGTCCGGGTTCGGTACCTCGTCCGGCAGGGTCGAGCAGAGCGGGTCGTCCAGCGTCGTGCAGGCCTCCAGCCGCAGCCCGTTGCTGTCCCGGTACCAGGCCGGGAAGCCGTGCTCCGCCAGCGGGCCGGCCTGGGTGAGGCTGCCCTGCCGGGTGGCGGTGGTGACCACGACAGCGGCCGCGGTCCCGGCGAGGGGCGCGATCACCGCCACGGTCACCCCCGCGGTGACCGCGAAACGGCGCAGTTTCTTCTTCATCGAACTCCTCAGGGTTCTCCGGACGGCTCGACGCGCACCCTGCCTGGACGACCCTTGGTCCGCCTGAGTTCACCTGCGCATGGGCTTAGCTTTCGCTGAAAAAGTAGTGTGAGTTCCACGCCGGTAGCCGCCGGAGGCGGGGAACGGGGCGCATTGTTTCCGAGGACTGCGTGGCCGTACCACCGTGCGGGGTTGAAGAAACGGTGAGGCCCGCTCACCGTGAGTGGTGAGCGGGCCTCGCTGTAAATACGCTCTGTTACTTGAGTGCGCCCTCCATGATGCCGCGGACCAGCTGGCGCCCGCCGACCAGCAGCAGGATCACCAGGGGGACCGTGGCGACGAAGGCGCCGGCCAGAACGCGGCGGTAGACCACGTAGTTGCCGCTGGCCAGGTCGGACAGGGCGACCATCGACGTGGGGAAGTCGGTGCCGTTCAGGGTGATCAGCGGCCACTGGAAGTCGTTCCAGGTCGCCACGAAGGTGAGCAGGCCCAGGACGGCGAGGGCGGGTCGGATCGCCGGGACGACGACGGTCCAGTAGATGCGCAGCGTGAGGGCGCCGTCGATACGGGCCGCCTCGACCAACTCGTCCGGAATCGCGTGCCCGATGAACTGGCGCATGTAGAAGACGCCGAACGCGGTGACCAGGCCGGGGGCGATGACCGCGAGCAGGGTGCCGTTCCAGCCGAGCTCGTTCATCACGATGAAGAGCGCGACCACGCCGAGCTGGTTCGGCACCGTCAGGGTCAGGATGACGATGAACATCAGCACGTTGTTGCCCCTGAACCGCAGCTTGGCGAAGGCGAAGCCGGCCAGCGAGCAGAAGAACAGCGTCGACGCGGTCACCGCGACGGCCACGATCAAGCTGTTGATCAGCGAGGCGGTGAAGAAGACGTCCTGCATGGTGAAGACCTCACGCAGGTTCACCATGAGCTGATCGCCGGGGATCAGCGCCGGCGGCGACGACATCACGGCCTCGTCGCTGCTGGTCGCGATGACGAACATCCAGTACACCGGGAAGGCCGAGACCAGCAGGATCGCGGCCAGCCCGAAGTACGACTTCCAGGTGCCGGGGGTGTCCTGGGGCGCCCGGCTCAACAGGCGGCTGCTCACTTTCCGCCTCCGAGGCGCCGGGTGACCAGGGCGTTGATACCGGCCACAATCAGGATGATCAAGAACAGCGCCCAGCTCATCGCCGCGGCGTAGCCGAGGTTGAGGTCACTCCAGCCGACCCGGTAGATGAGCTGCGAGATGGTCCGCCACTGGTGGTCGTAACCACCGTTGGCCTGTGCCGGGTTCTCGTCGAAGAGCATCGGCTCGGTGAAGAGCTGAAGACCGCCGATGGTGGAGAGGACGACGGTGAACAGGACCACCGGCTGGATCATCGGCACGGTGATCTGCCACAGCTGGCGCCACGGGCCCGCGCCGTCGACCGCCGCCGCCTCGTAGACGTCCTTCGGGATCGCCTGCATCGCGGACAGGTAGAGCAGCGCGTTGTAGCCGATCCACTTCCAGTTGACCATGACGGCGATGGCGATCCAGCTGCTCCAGGTCCCCGCACGCCAGTCGAGGGGCTGCTCCTGACCGAAGCCGACCAGGGACAGGAACCAGTTGGCCAGACCGTTGTCGCGGCTGAAGAACACCGCGAAGACCAGCGACGACGCGGCCACCGGCGTGACGTACGGCAGCAGGATCCCGATCCGCCAGAAGGTCGCGCCACGCAGTTTGCGGTTCAGCAGGTTCGCGATCATGAGAGCGAGCAGCAGCTGCGGCACGGTCGAGAGGATGAAGATGCCGAACGTGTTGACCAGGGCGTCCCAGAAGTCGGTGTCGCCGGCCAGCTTGGTGAAGTTGTCCAGCCCCACCCAGCCGTTCTTCTCCTTGTCGATGAGGTGCCAGTGCCGCAGCGACACCACCGCGTTGAAGATGAGCGGGAACAACCCGAAGATCGCGAACAACACGAAGAACGGCGCGATCATCAGGTACGGGAAGGTCTTGGTGTCGAAACGGTGGAGCCAGAACTTCGGCCGCTTCGGCGGCGCGTGCTTCGGCTCCTCTTTGTGTGCGACGCGTACGTCGGTGAGGGCCACGGATAACTCCTCAGGGCCGGACGGCGGGACGGCTGTGGCCGCCCCGCCGTTCTTTTCGGGATGGGTCAGGAGTTCGCGGCCTTCTCGGCTTCCTTGACCGCCTCGGCCCAGGCGTCAGCGGACTTGAGAGTGCCCTGGCCGACGCGGTTGATCACGTTCTCCACGGCGAGCCGGGTCGGACCGTTCTTCTTGCCCAGGTACTGCGGCTTCAGGTTCTCCGCGGTGGAGGCGAAGATCTGGCCGGTCGGGGCGTTGGTGAAGAACTCCTTCTTGTAGTCGAGGACGGCCGGGTCCTTGTAGAGCGCCGGCTGCGACGGCAGGTTGCCGACCGTCTTGAAGACCTCGATCTGCTGCTCGGGCTGGATCAGCCACTCGACGAACTTGTAGGCCTCGTCGACGTTCTTGCCCTGCTTGGGGATGGTCCACCAGGAGCCGCCCCAGTTGCCGCCGCCGCCCGGGATCGCGGCGATGTCCCACTTGCCGGCCTGGTCGGGCGCGGTCTTCTGAATGTGTCCGAGCATCCAGGCCGGGCAGGCCAGGACGGCGAACTGGTCCTTCTTGAAGCCCTGGTCCCAGTTCGGCTGGAAGCTGGCGAGGTTCGCCGAGATGCCGGCGTCGAGCGCCTTCATCGCGATGTCGAAGCCGACCTTCGGGCCGCCCTCCATCTGGAGCTGCTCCTGCTCGTTGTAGAAGCCGACCGGCTGCTGCGAGAGGATCGGGTTGAACAGGTTGGTGGCGGAGTCGATGAACTTCTTGCCGGTCTTCGTGGTGTAGTCCTTGCCGACCTGGAGGAAGGAGTCCCAGTCCTTCCAGAGCGCGGAAACCGCGTCGCGCTCGGTCGGCAGGCCGGCCGCCTTGAACAGGTCGGTGCGGTAGCACATGGCGAGACCGCCGACGTCGGTGCCGAGACCGATCTGCTGTCCGGCGGCGGACTTCGAGGCCTGCCACTTCCACGGCAGGTACTTCGACTCCAGCGAGCCGGCACCCTTGTCGGTCAGGTTGACGAACTGGTCGGCCTGCTCCCGGAACTGAACGATGAAGCCCTCGTCGACGGCCGAGATGTCCGGGGCGCCGGAGCCCGCGACGAGCTTCTTCTGAAGATCCTGGTGCTGCGCCTGGTACTCGCCGGTGTTCAGCGAGATCTTGACGTTGGGGTGGGCCGCCTCGTACTTCGCCTTCAGCTGGTCCAGGCCCATGTCGCCCCAGAAGTTGACCTTCAGGGTGATCTGGGAGCTGCCGCTGTCGCTGTTGCCTCCCTCCAGGTCCTTGCCGCTACAACCGGTTATCGCCAGCGCGGCCACGAGGCCGGCTGCGCCCACGCGCAGGGCGCGTCGTCCGAACTGTTCCATGTCATTTCCTCCGCAAGGAGATCCGCATCACTGAACCGGGTAAGTTGGGGGAACCGTAAGCCCGCCTTTCAGCGGTGTCAATACCCGGTTACGGGCGCGCTCCCAGTACGTATCAAGCCGGATTTTTCGGACGGGCAGAAATCGACGGTTTACATCACGAGCCGTGTGCCGTAACACTTAACCGATCAAGCGAGCGTTCAGCGA
Organism: Actinoplanes sichuanensis; assembly: GCF_033097365.1. Lineage (NCBI taxonomy): Bacteria > Bacillati > Actinomycetota > Actinomycetes > Micromonosporales > Micromonosporaceae > Actinoplanes > Actinoplanes sichuanensis. The sequence continues at coordinate 10,621,676 of NZ_AP028461.1, read as the reverse complement.
GGGTCCAACGTCGAGGGAGCCCGGCGGCCACTGCCCCGCGCCCGATAAGCTCGGCAGCAGTGGGGACAGAGGAGATTGAGTGAAGCGGCCCACGATCGCCGACATCGCACGGCGGGCCGGCGTGTCCAAGGGCGCCGTGTCGTACGCCCTCAACGGCCAGCCAGGTGTCTCCGAGGCGACCCGCAAGCGCATCCTGTCGATCGCCGAGGAGATCGGGTTCAACGCCAACAGCGCGGCCCGGGCCCTCTCCGGCGCTCGCGCCCGCGCCGTCGGCCTCACCCTGTGCCGCCCCGCCCGGATCCTCGGCATAGAACCCTGGTTCATGGGCCTGATCAGCGGTTTCGAGGCCGAGCTGGGCGCCCGGTCGTACGCGCTGACCCTCCAGGTGGTGGCCACCCCCGAGCAGGAGGTCGAGGTCTACCGCCGCTGGTGGGGCGAGCGCCGGATCGACGGCGTGATCGTCACCGACATCCGCGAGGACGACATCCGCATCCCGGTCCTCCAGCAACTCCAGCTACCGGCGGTGGTGATCGGCGGCCCCGGCGACACCGGCCCGATCGCGCAGATCTGGTCCGACGACGCGGGCGCCATCACCGAGGCGGTGCGCTATCTGGTCGCCCTCGGCCATCACAAGATCGCCCGGGTCAGCGGCGTCGCCGACCTGCTGCACACACAGAACCGGACGAAGGCCTTCGAGAACGTCTGCGCCGCCCTCGGGCTGGACAACGCGATCACCATCCCGGCCGACTACACCGGCGAGGAGGGCAGCCGGGCCACCCGACGGCTGCTGATCGGCGGCGACCGGCCCACCGCGATCATCTACGACAACGACGTGATGGCGGTCGCCGGCCTGGCCGTCGCCCAGGAGATGGGGCTCTCCGTCCCGGGCGACCTGTCCATCGTGGCCTGGGACGACTCGCCGCTGTGCAGTCTCGTGCACCCCCCGCTCACCGCCCTCAGCCGGGACATCTCGGCGTATGGGGCGCAGGCCGCCCTGGAGCTGCTGAACGCGATCGACGGCCGCACCGTGGGCAACGTCGAGGCCGGCCGGGTCCACCTCACCCCGCGCGGGAGCACCGCACCACCCCGCTAGCCGCGGTGGCTGTCCAGATATGCCTCGACCCGCTCGGCCGGGCCCGGATGACCCAGTGCGAAACCCTGGCCGTACCGGCAACCGGCCTCCTTGGCGCGGGTGATGTCCTCGTCCGACTCCAGACCCTTGGCGACGATGTCCAGGCCGAGCCGCCGACCGAGACTGACCACCACGTCGACCACTGATCGGTCGGACATCAGCGCCGGGCTCAACTTCAGCATGTCCACCGGCAACCGCCGCAGGTGCGACAGTGACGTCTGACCCGAGCCGAAGTCGTCGAGCGCCGCCTTCACCCCGAGCTTGCGCAGCCCGGCCAGGGCGGCCACGATGGCCGGCACATCCTCGTCGATCCACGTCTCGGCCACCTCGACGATCAGGCGTTCCGGGGCCAGGCCGTGCCGGCGCAGGGTCGAGCCGACCCGATCCGGGAACCGGGCGGTCAGCAACTCCCGCGGGCCGACGTTCACCGACAGCCAGAACTCGTCGCCCACCGACCAGCCGGCCAGCCGCCGACAGGCCTCCTCCAGCACCCACTCGTCCAGCTCGGCGGTCATTCCCAGCGCCGCCGCGATCGGCAGCAACTCCTTCGGCGGGATCGGGCCCAGCTCCGGATGCCGCCAGCGCAGCAGCGCCTCCACCCCGGCCGGGCGACCGTCGGCCAGCCCGGACACCGGTTGGAAGACCAGGTCCAGCTCACCGCGGGCGGCCGCGCCGAGCAGTTGCTGCTCCAGCTCCATCCGGCGGTGCAGCTGGATCTCGACGTCCGGGTCGTACCACTCCACCCGGTCCCGGCCCAGCTGACAGGCGCGCTGCCGGGCCAGGTCGGCGTGCCGCAGCACCTCGTCCGAGTCGGCGCCGCCGGCCAGTTCGGCCAGGCCCACGCTGGTGTGCAGATCGACGGTCGCACCGGGCAGCGGATACGGCTCGGCCAGCTTCGTGACGATCCGGCTGGCCAGGGCGTAGGCGGGCACCGACGAGTCGGGGGTGAGCACGGCGAACTCGTCGCCGCCGAGCCGGGCCGCCACGTCGTCGCCGCCGATCAGCGCGCGCAGCCGTCGAGCCACCTCGATCAGCACCGCGTCACCCACCTCGCGGCCCCGGGCGTCGTTGATCTCGGCCAAGCCGTGCAGATCGATCACCAGCAGGGTGCCGCGCCGGCCCGGCTGCCGACGCAGGGCGAGCAGGTCCCGCATCAGCGCCTGCCGGTTCGCCAGGCCGGTCAGCTGGTCCAGGTAGGAGAGGCGGTGCAGGGTCCGTTCCAGATGACGGCGTTCCCCCACATCGCGTACGTGTACGACGAGCGCCGCCACCTCCGGGACCCGGCGCAGATCGGAGATGGTCGACTCGGTGTCCCGCCACATCTCGGCACCGTCCCGCAACCGGGCGCTGACCAGCACCGGCGGTCCGCCCTCGGGCTCACCGGCGAGCACCGACCCGATCACCGCGAGAGCGTCCGCCACGTCGTCGGGGTGGATCAGCTCGCGGAACTCCCGACCGATCACCTCCTGGTCACGCAGCCCGAACAGTCGCGCCGCCGCCGGTGACTGCCAGCGGACGGTCAGCCGCTCGTCGAGCACCAGGGTCAGGTCGGTGGCCCCGGCCACCAGCGAACGGAAGTGCGCCTCGGTGACCCGGAGCCGACCGGCGTACCGGCGGATGTCGCGAACCACCAGCAACTCTCGGAAAACCAGCACACTGACCATCACGAGACCGAAAACGATCGCCTCGGTGCCGAACTCCTCGACGGCCAGCAGATGCCAGATCGCGGCCACCACACCCACCGCGGCCGGCACCGCCAACAGCGGATAACTGGCCAGGTACTGATCCGGGTTGCGTGGTTCCAACGGCGGCAACGGCAGGTCGCGGCGCGAACCGCCCCACGCCGACGCGCTCAGCCCGGCCACCACGCCCACACCGGCCGCCAGCGCCGCCGGGCCGGTCGCCTCGAACGCCAGCACACCCAGGCAGAACATCACCAGCGAGGTGCCCGCGCCGCACCAGGCGGCCGCCCGCGGGCGGGGCCGGGCGCGCAGCACGATCACCGTGACGATCGCGATGCCACCGGCCGCGACCAGCAGCGCCGGCACCGCGGCCGGGCGGCTCGACGCGGCCGGGATCAGGTAGACCGCGAAACCCAGACTGACACCGAGACCCACCCCGTCGTACGCCCGTCGGAGCCGGACCACCCAGTTGCTCGCCGCACCCGGCAGCAGCGACGTGCCCGCCACGAAACAGGCCGCGGCGGCGGTCAGGCCGACGGTGATCCAGGCGGACGGATGCGCCGGTGCCCACCAGGGGACCAGCCCGGTGAGCCCGGTGACGAGGGCGCCCATGCCGACCAGGCCGGCGCCCCGGCACGAGGCGAAAGCCTTCTCGGCACGGTGCAGCGCCAGGGCGGCGCGGATGAGGACGGCGCCCGCACACAGACCGGCGGCGCCGATCGCCCCCGCGAGCAGCACGGCGATCATCGACGAGTCCTCTGCTTCAGGGAACTGCACCGGGTCAACGACGGTCCCCGGATCGGGTTACGGCACGGCGTGTCGCCGTCCCACGAACGGATCGTCGACCATCCAGCGATGACGGTCAACAGCTACCGGTCCGGCACGACCGCCGGCCGGACCGGGTGGGAGGATGGGAGACGTGAGCAGTAGCCCCGTCCTCCGCGTCCGCAAGTCCGGTGCCGTGCTGGTCGCCGCGTTGATCGCCCTCGTCGGCACAGCCCCGGTCGCCGGCTCCTCGTGGGCTCTGAGCCCGCTCTTCCTGATCCCGATCGCGATCCTGGTGTGGGCGTGGCGGGCCGGCACCGACGTCTACCCGGAGGAGCTGCGGGTCCGCGCCCTCTTCGGCGGCAGCCGGGTGCCGTTCACCCGGATCACCGAGCTCGCGCCGGACGAGCGCGGCCGGGTCTCGGCGCTGCTCGACAACGGCAATGTCATCCGGCTCACCGGGGTGACCCGAGACAATCTGCCCCGGGTGCTGGAGGCCAGTGGCCACCCGATCGCCGCCGGTCAGCGGGACGCCGCCGATCAATGAGCCGGTTCTGTCAGACCGCGCGGCTACCCTGGTCGGCATGACCGGAGGGGGTGGTTGGGCCGTGCGATTCCGCCGGAGCCGTGCCATGGCCGCGAGTTCGGTGGCGCTGCTGGCGCTGACCGCCGGGTGCAGCTTCGGGCCACCCGGGCCGGACCAGGCCGGTTCCCCGCCCAATCTGCCCCGTCCCTCGGCCGCGCCGACCGCCGGTGGTGACGACACCTCGCGCGAGCTGGCGATCACCGTGCTGGCGAAGAATCTGGAGATCCCGTGGGGCATCGCGTTCCTGCCCGACGGCGGCGCGGTGGTCACCGAGCGAGACACCGCCCGGATTCTGAAGGTCGGCCCCGAGTCGGCCTCGGGCGCTCTCAAGGTCACCGAGCTGCGGCGGCTCGACGAGGTCCGCGCCGCCGGTGACGGTGGCCTGCTCGGCATCGCCGTCTCCCCCGGTTACAAGACCGACAAGACGCTGTTCGTCTACTACTCCACCGATCGGGACAATCGGATCGGCAAGCTGGTCGGCGACGGTGAGCTGGAGCCGATCCTCACCGGCATCCCCCGATCGCCCGACCATAACGGCGGTGCCCTGGCCTTCGGCCCGGACGGGTTCCTCTACGCCGGCACCGGCGACGGGACGCCGGACGGCAGCCAGGCGCAGAATGCGAAGAGTCTCGGCGGCAAGATTCTGCGGATCACCCCGGCCGGTGGGCCGGCGCCCGGCAACCCGGTCAAGACCTCACCGGTCTGGACCTCGGGTCACCGCAACGTGCAGGGCCTGACCTGGGACAAGACGAAGAGGATGTATGCGACCGACCGCGGCCAGCCGGTCCACGACGAGCTGAACGTGGTGGTGAAGGGTAAGAACTACGGCTGGCCCAAGGCCGATGGCGCGAGCACCGACGCCAAGTTCACCAACCCGCTGGCCACCTCACCCGCCGAGACGTCGTCGTGCGCCGGGGTGGCCGTCCTGGAGGGCACGGTCGCCACCGCCTGTCTGCTCGGCCAGCGGCTGCAGCTACTCGACGTGACCAGCACCGGCACCGTGCTGGGCAGCCCGCAGGAGATGCTGACCGGCGAGTTCGGACGGCTTCGGGCCGTGGTCACCGCACCTGACGGGTCATTCTGGGTGAGCACCTCCAACCAGGAGGACGCCGGTGACCCGGGCCCGGAGGACGACCGTGTCATCCGGCTGGTCTTCTCCGACGGCGGCGCCGGCCGGAGTTGACGGCCATGACTGTTTCGTCCCGAGCCCGATAGGGCAGGTGAGGCCCCGATGACAGAAGAGCTGCCCTCATGGCGACAGCGGTGGCGGTCGGCGGTCGCGTATGTCTTCGCCTTCTCCGGCCCGGCCTTCGCCTTTCTCCGCCGGACCTTCGCCTTCTCCGGGCGGGTGTTCCGGCACCGCTGGGCCCGGCGGGTACGGGTGGCCACCGCTGTCGGGCTGACCGGGGTGGCCGGCTCTCTCATCGGGGTGATGCTGTTCGCGCGGGCCGACATCAACGTGGGGCCGTTCAGTGCCGAGATGTCGGTGGTGCCGTCGGTCACCGGCGGCACCGAGATCAACATCCCGCCGCTCGGGTCCCTGCATCTGGACAGTCATCGAGGCCCGGTCCACCTGCGGGTCGCCCTCGGTTCGCTGGACCAGAGTCGCACCGAGGCGCTCATCGACAACCCGTCGGCGATCAGCTCGGCCGGTGACCGGGCGGTCGACGAGGTGGTCGCCGGGGTGTCCCGGCTCGGGCTGCGGACCATGGGTCTGGCCGTGCTCGGCGCGCTGCTGCTGGCCGCGCTGACCTTCCGCGACATGCGGCGGACCGCGGCGGCCGGGGTGACCGCGTTGGTCGTCACCGGCGGCAGTCTCGGCCTGGCCGCCGGCACCCTGCGGCCCGACTCGATCAGCGAGCCGCGCTACGAGGGCCTGCTGGTCAACGCGCCGGCCGTGGTCGGTGACGCCAGGCGGATCGCCGACAACTACGGGCGGTATGCGGAGCAGCTCCAGACCATCCTCGGTAACGTGAGCCGGGTCTACTCGACCATTTCGGCGCTGCCCGTCTACGAGCCGGCCGGCAACACCACGCGCCTGCTACACGTCTCCGACCTGCATCTGAACCCGGCGTCCTGGGGCCTCATCCGGACCGTCGTGGAGACCTTCGAGATCGACGCGGTGATCGACACCGGCGACATCGTCGACTGGGGCAGCAGTGCCGAGACCGGCTATGTGTCGTCGATCCCGTCGATCCAGGTGCCCTACATCTACGTGCGCGGCAACCACGATTCGGTCGCCATCCAGGCCGCCGTCGCCGCCCAGAGCAACGCGGTAGTCCTGGACAACGGTCTCACCGAGATCGACGGGCTGACCATCGCCGGTATCGGCGACCCGCAGTTCACGCCGGACAAGAGCGAGACCAACGAGGCGGGCGACGACTCCGGCCCCGAGCTGCTGGCCACCGCCGGGGAGAACCTGGCCCAGACGATTCGCGGCTCCGGCAAACAGGTCGACATCGCCCTCGTCCACGATCCGGCCATGGCGCAGCCGCTGTCCGGCCTGGTCCCGCTGGTCCTCGCCGGCCACCAGCACGCCCGGTCGGTCGCCATGCTTCCCGAGCCCACTCCGCCCACACCCGACGCGTCGGCGTCGGCCTCGCCCGACCCGTCCCCGTCGGCGTTGGCCCTGATCCAGCCCGCGGTCCCGACCCGGCTGATGGTGGAGGGCTCGACCGGCGGCGCCGGCCTGCGCGGTCTGGAACACGAGGATCCGACCCCGCTGAGCCTGTCGGTCCTCTACTTCGACGAGAACCGCGAGCTCAAGGCCTACGACGACATCCAGCTCGGCGGCACCGGCCAGTCCAACGTGGAGATGCAGCGAAACGTGATCGGCCTCGAAGACGCGGCCACCCCGACGCCCACCCCCTCCACCCAGTCGAGCAACTGACCCACCAGCCGCCTTCCGCGATCTTGTGAGGTTCTACCGACCTGCCGACCGCAAGATCACGAAGGGGTCGGGAGACGGCGTAGGTCCACGGCCAGGGTGCCGGTGTCCAGGCCCTCCGGGTCGATCTCGATCGTGTAGGTGCCTTCGGAGGAGCTGAAGGCCAGCGCGACGGTGGGTTTAGCGGCGGTCAGGGTGGCGTCCACGACGTCCAGGCCGGCCGGAGTCCGTACCTTGACGAGGGTGTTCGAACCGGTGGTCAACGTTTCCGGCCGGACCGTCAGGCGGAACTGCTCGCCCTCGACGGCCCGGAAGGTGACGTAGGCACGCTCCCCGGGCTGAGCGAACGCGATCCGGGCCGGCTTACCCGGGGCCAGGACGGCGGTCACCGAACCGGTCAACTGCACCGTCAGGGTGCCGGTCCGGTCGGTGTCCGGGTTGATCTCGATGGTGTGCCGGCCGGTTTCGTTGACGTCGAAGTCCAGCGTCCGATAGTCGGACTCGTAGCCGACCGCACCGGACGTGTTCAGTTCGCCGGACGGGCCTCGGATATCGAGATTGGTGTACTCGTCCTTGGACAGGGTGCCGCGCCGGGCCACCACGGTGAGGTGCTGCCCGGCCTTCGCCGGAAAGGTCAGGAACGCGCGTTCGCCCGGGCGGCCGATGGTGATCTTCCGGGCCGGCCCGCGCGGGATCAGCGTCCCGGTGGTCGCTCCGACGAGGCTGACCAGCAGCGTTCCACGGTCCTTGGTGGTGCGGGGGTTGATCCGCACGGTGTACGACCCGTCCGCCGGCGCGGTGAAGTCGACGCTGACGCCGGCCCACGTGACGATCAGCGTGCCCTCGGCCACGGTCCTACCGTCCCGGACGATGGTCAGGTCGGTGTTGTCGACGGCGGTGAGGGTCCGGCGCTGGGCGAGCACGGTGAGGCGCCGGCCCGCGGTGGCCTGGAATCCCAGGGTGGCGGGCCCGTTCAGATCGAGCAGCGCGCCGGGCCCGCCGACGGTGAGCTGCCGGTCGGCCGGAGCGGGCATCCTCGCAGCCCCACCGGCGTCCGGCGAGCCGAAGGCCGATGCCGGCGATCCGAAGGCTAGAGCGGTCGCCAGTGCGACTACGAGCCGGAGGCGGCGGATAGCCGCGGAGTGCACTGCCACCGAGGCAGATTAGGCCCTGCATGCTGCGAATTCCGAACTAACGGGGCAAATTCCCTCGCCCGGCGAACGCGGCAGCCTGGAGAGCGAAAGATCAACCCCGCTGGACCCGGCCGGTGGCCGCGCAGCGCTGACTCGCATGCGCTGAAGAAACGGCGCCCACTCCCGTGTCATGGGAGTGGGCGCCGGCCGTACCGAGAAGATTCAGGAAACGCCGAGCCGGGCGAGGATGAGCTCGCGGACGGTCTTGGCGTCCGCCTGGCCTCGCGTGGTCTTCATGACCGCGCCCACCAGGGCGCCGGCCGCGGCGACCTTGCCGTCACGGATCTTGTCGGCGATGTCGGGGTTGGCGGCGATCGCCTCGTCGACGGCCGCGGTGAGCGCACCGGTGTCGTTCACCACCTCGAGCCCGCGGGCGGCCATCACCGCGGCTGGGTCGCCCTCGCCCGCGACGACACCCTCCAGGACGGTCCGGGCGAGCTTGTCGTTGAGCTTGCCCTCGTCGACCAGTTTCTGCAGGGCGGCGACCTGCGCGGGAGTGGCACCGACCGCGGACAGCTCGATGTCCTGCTCGTTGGCGCGGCGGGCCAGCTCGCCCATCCACCACTTGCGAGCCCCGGCCGGGGACGCGCCCGCGGCGATGGTCTCCTCGATGAGCTCGACGGCGCCGGCGTTGGCCACCGACTGCATGTCGAGCTCGGAGATGCCCCAGTCCTCGCGGAGCCGGGCCCGCTTGGCGCTCGGCCGCTCCGGCAGCTCGGTCTTGAGCTGGGCGACCCACGCCGGATCGGGCGCGATCGGCACCAGGTCGGGCTCCGGGAAGTAGCGGTAGTCGGTGGCGGTCTCCTTGGAGCGGCCCGGCCGGGTGTCGCCGGTGGTCTCCTGGAAGTGCCGGGTCTCCTGGAAGATCCGGGTGCCGACGTCGAGGAGGCCGGCCTGCCGAATTACCTCGGACCGGACGGCACGCTCGACCGAGCGGAGCGAGTTGACGTTCTTCGTCTCGGTACGGGTACCCCATTCCTCGCCCGGCTTGTTGAGTGAGGTGTTGACGTCGCAGCGCAGCGAACCCTGCTCCATCCGCACGTCGGAGACGCCGAGGGAGCGGATGATGTCGCGCAGCTCGGCGACGTAGGCCTTGGCGACCTCGGGGGCCAGCGCGCCGAGCCCGGGAACCGGCTTGGTGACGATCTCCACCAACGGGATGCCGGCCCGGTTGTAGTCGACGAGCGACTCGGTGGCACCGTGGATGCGACCGGTGGCCCCGCCGACGTGCAGGGTCTTGCCGGTGTCCTCCTCGATGTGCACCCGCTCGATGCCGATCCGATACTCCTGGCCGTCGACCACGACGTCCACGTAGCCGTCGACGCAGAGGGGTTCGTCATACTGCGAGGTCTGGAAGTTCTTCGGCATGTCCGGGTAGAAGTAGTTCTTCCGGGCCATCCGGCACCACTCGGCGATGTCACAGTTGAGCGCGAGGCCGATCCGGATGGTGGCCTCGATGGCCGCGCCGTTCATCGCGGGCAGCGCGCCGGGCAGGGCGAGGCACACCGGGCAGACCTGGGTGTTCGGCTCGGCGCCGAAATCGGTCTTGCAGCCGCAGAACATCTTGGTCTGCGTGCCCAGCTCGACGTGCGTCTCCAGGCCGATCACCGTCTCGTAACGGCTGGTGGCGTCTTCGTAGGACGGCAGCGCGATGGTCGTCATGTGCGTGCGGCTCCGGCTTCAAGGACATCGGGTCAGGGGCCAAGCCTAGTCGCCCGGTCTGACAGACTTTGCATCCGCCCAGGAAGATCTACCGCATGCGCCGCACCTCGACCGTCGCCGCACTGGCCGCGACACTCCTCATCACCGGCTGCACGAAAGCCGACGACGACAAGCCCGCGCCGACGAAGTCCACCGCCGACGAGGTGAAGATCGACTACAGCCCCTGGGCGGCGGGCCGTTCCACCCCGGTGGCCGACCGGCTCTACCCGGAGAAGGGCAATCCCGGCCTGGACGTTCTGCACTACGGGCTGGAACTGGACTGGAAGCCGGACACCAAGGTCCTCACCGGCACGGCCACCGTGCGGATCCGGCCGGTCGCCGACGCGAGCGAGATCAAGCTGGACTTCACCGGCCTGACCGTCGACAAGGTCACCGTCGACGAGAAGGCGGCCGCCGGCACGGTCGAGAAGGAGAAACTGGTCGTGCCGACCGCGGTCACCGCTGATCGGCCGGTGACGCTGACCGTCGCCTACCACGGCACCCCGAAACAGGTGGAGATGCCGTCGCACCGCGGGGACGCGTCCGAGGGCATCGGCATGCGGTCGTCGAAGGACGGCGTGCTCTGGACCATGCAGGAGCCGTGGGGCGCACTCACCTGGTACCCGGTCAACGAGCACCCGTCCGACGAGGCGCTCTACGACCTGGCGGTGACCGTCCCGGCGGGCTGGGCGGCGGCGGCGAACGGCACACCCGGCAAGGTCGAGGGGAACACCTACCACTACTCCAGCGCGGATCCGGTGGCGGCGTACGTGACCACCCTGGCGGTCGACAAGTACAAGAAGATCGAGCAGACCGGGCCGCACGGACTGAAGATCACCAACTTCGTGGTGCCGAAGAGCGACGACCGCTACCTGAGCACCCTGAAGAAGACGCCGAAGCTGATCGAGTGGCTGGAGGAGCGGTTCGGGCCGTACCCGTACCCCTCGGCCGGCGCTCTGATGAACGGCTCGATCTCGGCCATGGAGACGCAGCAGATGCTGAGCATGGGCCGGGAGGCGTTCAAGGCGAGTGACCTCAAGGAGTTCGAGGCGGTGCTCGTCCACGAGTACGCCCACCAGTGGTTCGGCAACGCGGTCACCCCGGCGACCTGGACCGACCTGTGGCTGAACGAGGGTTTCGCCACCTACGTGCAGTACCTGTACGAGCAGGAGCTGTACGGGTTCGACGACGTCTACCTGGAGAAGTACCTGCGAGAGAGCGACGCCAAGCTGCGTAAGCGGGTCGGCCCGCCCGGCAAGCCGACCGCCGGCACGTTCGCCGAGAGCAACGTCTACGTGTGCCCGGCGGCCATGCTCAAGGAGTTGAACGACGCGCTCGGTGACAAGAAGTTCTTCGCGCTGGCCACCGCCTGGGTGGAGAAGAACCGCAACACCAACCAGGACCGGGCCTCGTTCACCGCGTTCGTCAACGCGGAGACCGGCAAGGACTTCACCAAGCTGATCGACGCCTGGCTGGACTCGCCGACGACCCCCGCGTGATGTCGCGAGGGGGCCGCGCGGCCCCCTCGCAACGCGTCAGAGCGCCGGCGGCGTGAAGGTGCCGACCGCCGACTCGAGAGCGGCCGCGACCCGGTACATCCGGTCGTCGGCCATGGTCGGGGCCATGATCTGGAAACCGACCGGCAGGCCCTCGGAGAGACCGCACGGGACCGAGATGGCCGGGCCGCCGTACAGGTTCGTCGGGATGGTGAACAGGTCGGCGAGATACATCTGGTACGGGTCACTGGTCCGCGACCCGAACGGGAACGCCACGAACGGGGTGGTCGGCGAGACCAGCACGTCCACCTGCTCGAACGCGGCCTGGAAGTCCCTGGTGATCAGGGTCCGCACCTTCTGCGCCTGGCCGTAGTAGGCGTCGTAGTAGCCACTCGACAGCGCGTACGTGCCGAGGATGATGCGCCGCTTGACCTCGGGGCCGAAGCCCTCGTCACGGGTCAGCGACATGACCTCCTCGAGCGACCGGCTGCCGTCGTCGCCGGTGCGCAGGCCATACCGCACGCCGTCGAAGCGGGCCAGGTTCGACGAGCACTCACTCGGCGCGATCAGGTAGTACGCCGGCAGCGCGTACTGGAAGTTCGGGCAGGACACCTCGACGACCTCGGCACCCAGCTTGACCAGAGCCTCCAGCGACTCCCGGAACGCGGCGGTCACGCCGGGCTCGGAACCGTCCCCGGCGAACTCCTTGACCAGACCCAGCTTGACCCCGGTCAGGTCACCCGTCGCGCCCCGGCGGGCGGCGGCCACCACGTCCGGCACCGGCTGCGGGATCGAGGTCGAGTCCCGCGGGTCGTGGCCGGCGATCACCGCGTGCAGCAGGGCGGTGTCCTCGACGGTCCGGCCGCAGGGGCCGGGGGTGTCCAGCGAGGAGGAGAAGGCGATCAGGCCGTAGCGGGACGTGCCGCCATAGGTCGGCTTGGCGCCGACCGTGCCGGTGACCGCGCCCGGCTGGCGGATCGAGCCGCCGGTGTCGGTGCCGATCGCGAGCGGCGCCTCGTAGGCCGCGAGGGCGGCCGCCGAGCCACCACCCGAGCCACCCGGGATGCGGCCCAGGTCCCACGGGTTGTTGGTCGGGCCGTAGGCGCTGTACTCCGTGGAGGAGCCCATCGCGAACTCGTCCATGTTGGTCTTGCCGAGGATCGGCATCCCGGCTGCCTTGAGCCGCTCGACGATCGTCGCGTCATACGGCGGCCGCCAGCCCTCGAGGATCTTGGAGGCGGCCGTGGTCGGGATGCCCTTGGTGGTCACCACGTCCTTGACGGCGATCGGCACACCGGCCAGCGGCCCGGTGATCTCACCCCGGTCGACGGCTGCGGCGGCCGCAAGCGCACCCTCACGATCGACGTGCAGGAACGCGTGGACCCGCTCGTCGACTGCGGCGATGCGGTCCAGGTGGGCGGTCGCCACCTCGACGGCGGAGACCTCCTTCGTCCCGATGAGAGAGGCCAGCTCGGTGGCGGAGAGCCTGGTCAGGTCACTCACAGGTCAGTCCTCCTCGTCCAGGATGCGCGGCACGCGGAAGCGGCCCTCGTAGGCGTCCGGCGCGCCGGACAGCGCCGCGTCCTGCGCCAGGCTCGGCGTGGGGACGTCCTCGCGATACACGTTGGTCAGTGGCACCGAGTGCGAGGTCGGCGGAATGTCCTCCGCGGCCACCTCACCGACCCGGGCGACCGACTGGAGGATCACGTCGAGCTGACCCGCAAAGCGGTCGAGCTCCTCCTCGGTCACGGCGAGCCGCGACAGGCGCGCCAGGTGCGCTACCTCTTCGCGGGAGATGGCGGCCATCCTGCCCCCTCGTTGTTCGACGTTTTAGATGTGCCCACAGAGTCTATTTCGCCGCGAATCCCGGGTCGGACCGGGCGGTACCGCCCCAGCCACTCCCGCAGATCGGCGGCCGGCATCGGCCGGGCGTGGAACCAGCCCTGCGCGGTGTGACAGCCGGCGGCGGCCAGAAGACGCCAGGTCACCTCATCCTCGACACCTTCGGCGACGGCACGGAGGCCGAGGGCCTCGGCCAGACCGACCACCGATCGTACGATCGCCGCGTCCCCGGAGTCGCCGGCCATACCGAGCACGAACGAGCGGTCGATCTTGACCTCGGACAGCGGCAGCCGTCGCAGATGCTGGAGCGAGGAGTAGCCGGTGCCGAAGTCGTCGAGCGAGATCGCCACCCCCATCCGGGACAGCCTGGTGGTCGTCTCCAGCACCCGGTGCGGATCGGCCATCAACGCGCTTTCGGTGATCTCCAGTTGCAGCAGGTCGGCGGGCACCGCGTAGCGATCGAGGAGGGCGCCGACCCGGTCCGCGATGTCACCGGCGTGCAGGTCGCGAGCGCTCACGTTGACCGCGGCCCGCAGCGGCGCCCCGGCGTCGCGCCACGTCGCCAGCTGGGCCACCACCTCCTCCAGCACCCGGGCGGTGAGCAGGCGCATCACGGGCGTCGGCTCGGCCGCCCGGAGCAGTTCCTCCGGCCCGATCGTGCCGCGTCGCGGGTGCCGCCAGCGCAGCAGCGCCTCCACTCCGACCACCTCGCCCGTCGCGATCGCGATCTGCGGCTGGTAGTAGAGGACTATCCCGTCGTCGGGGGGCTCCCGGCGCAGCGCGGTCCGCAGATCGGCGACCAGACTCAGCCGGTCCGGGGTGTGCTTGGCGGCGTCCGGCCCGTGCACCGCCACCTGGTCGCCACGCTGTTTCGCCTCGTACATCGCCGACTCGGCCTCGCGCAGCAGGGTGCTGCTGTCACGGCGGCCGGATTGGAGGGCTATCCCGATCGAGGCGCTGAGCTCGACCGGGGTGCCGTCCAGCGGGAACGGGCGGCTCAGCGCCTCGGCCAGGTGCTGCGCGATCCGTCGGGCCGACGCCGGGTCCTCGACCCGGGTGGCGAGCACCGCGAACTCGTCGCCGCCGAGACGCACCACCAGGTCGTGGGCGGGCACCACCGCGGTGAGCCGGTCGGCGACCCGGGTGAGCAGCCGGTCACCGGCCCCGTGGCCGAGCGCGTCGTTGACGGTCCGGAACCGGTCCAGATCGAGCAGCAGCAGCGCCCGCCGCCGATCGGCCGGGCGTTCAGCCATCGCGGTCTGCAGGGCGCGCCGGTTCGGCAGACCGGTGAGCGGGTCGAACCGGGCGGCCCGCTCCGACTCGCCGGCCCAGCGGACCATCCGGTGCACGGCGTGCAGGGCCAGCAGGGCGAGCGGCAGCAGGGCCGGGCTGACCAGGGCGGCGACCAGCACCACCGGGCCGAGCAGCAGCAGCGCGGCCGAGGCCAGCAGGTCGGCGTGCCCGCGGCGGCGCCGGGCCGGGACGCGGCCCTCCGAGGTGAGGCCGCGGACCAGGCCGGCGACCGCGTGGCGGGCGGTGATCCACGCGACCGCCGCCACGCAGATGACCATGGCGTCCCACCAGTCGGGGCTCGGGTCGATGCGCAACCGCCCCAGGTCGGCGACTCCCGCGGCCGCACCGAGCGCGGCCACGTGCTGCAGGGCCAGATGCACGGTACGCCGCAGCGAGTGCCGCATCCGGGCCCCGGCCACGGCGACCGCGACCAGTTGCACCGCGATCGCCGGAGCGGCGCCCCAGGCCAGCGCCACCGCGAAGGTGAAGCAGATCGAGGGCAGGATCACCGCGCTGGCCCGGCGCCCGGGAACCACATAGGGCCGGGCGTCGACCACCACGGCGAGCAGGGCCATGGCCCAGAAGGCCGGTGGCAGCGCGTCCGCCGGGCCGAGCAGCAACAGCGCCAGGGCCGCGACGCCGGCCGAGGCCGTGGAAACGATCACCGTGCGCCGGTGCCGCCGGCCGTCCGTCCGTGGGCGAGCGGCATCCATGCGACCTCCACGATGGCCTCGATCACCAATCGCATACACCATAGATCCATATGGCGCTTTTTGCCGTAAAGCACCTATACGTAGTTAGAAGCCCTTAATCTCCTGAACGTAAGATCCGTCACGATTCACCCTTCCGGGGTGGCCTCGACGCCCGCGCTCTCCGCATCCGGAGAGCTCTCGGCGACCGCACGGGCCGCCTCCGGACCCTCGGCGAGAAGCACCCCGAATCCGGCCTCGTCGAGCACCGGCACCTTGAGGGCCATCGCCTTGTCGTACTTGCTGCCCGGGTTCTCGCCGACCACCACGAACCCGGTCTTCTTCGACACCGAGCCGCTGACCTTGCCGCCCCGGGAGGTGATCTCCTCGGCCGCCTTGTCCCGGGTGTAGCCGGCCAGCGTGCCGGTCACCACCACGGTCAGGCCGTCCAGCGTGCGCGGGCCGGTCTCGACCCGCTCGTCGGCCATCACCACGCCGGCCGCCCGCCACTTCTGGACGATCTCGCGGTGCCAGTCGACGGCGAACCACTCCCGCAGACTCTGCGCGATGGTCGGCCCGACCCCCTCGACCTCGGCGAGCGGGTCGACGATCTTGGCGGTTCGCCGTTTGGTCGTGGTCTCCTCGACGACCCCCTCGTCGGTCGCCGCACCGGACTTGAGGTCCGTCTCCTCCGACAGGTCGGCGTCAGCCGATGCCGAGCCCGCAAGACCCGGCGCCGGATCACCCGTGGCGGTGTCCGCCGACGTCCTCTCGATGACCTCCTCGATCGCCGCCATCGAGCCGAACTCCAGCGCCAGCGCCCCCGCCGCATCCGGCCCGACATGCCGGATCGACAGCCCACGCAGGATCCGGGCGAGCGGCCGCGACTTGGCCTCGGCCAGGCCGGCCAGCATCTTGGCGGCGTTGGCGCCGAGCGTGCCGTCCTTCTTCACGAAGAACGGTGCCCGCAGCAGGTCCTCCTCGGTGAGGTGGAACAGGTCACCCTCGTCGAAGATCACCCCGGAGTCGATCAGCGCCCGCGCCGATTTCTCCCCCAGCACGTCGATGTCGAGCACGTTGCGCTGACCGACATAGGTCAGCCGCTCCCGGCGCTGCCCCAGGCAATACCGCGAATTGGGGCACCTGATGTCGATGTCGCCCTCTTTGGCCGGCGCCAGCGGGGTGCCGCAGTCGGGGCACTCGGCCGGCATCACGAACGCCCGCGCGTCGGCCGGCCGCAACTCCAGCACCGGGCCGAGGATCTCCGGGATGACGTCTCCGGCCTTGCGCAGCACCACGGTGTCGCCGATCAGCACACCCTTGCGGACCACCTCCTGCGCGTTGTGCAGGGTGGCGAACTCGACCTCGGACCCGGCCACCACGACCGGCTCGACCACGGCATAGGGGGTGACCCGGCCGGTGCGCCCCACGTTGACCTTGATGTCGACCAGCTTGGTGGTGACCTCCTCGGGCGGGTACTTGAAGGCGATCGCCCAGCGCGGCGCCCGACTCGTCGAGCCCAGCCGCCCCTGGATCGCCACCTCGTCGATCTTCACCACCACGCCGTCGATGTCGTGCTCGACGTCGTGTCGGTGCTTGCCGTAGTAGTCGATGAACTCGCGCACCCCGGCCAGGTCGTCGACGAGCCGCCACCGGGAGCTGACCGGCAGCCCCCACGCCTTCATCGCCGCGTAGGCCTCCGACTGGGAGGCGGGCGTGAAGCCCTCGCGCGCGCCGAGACCGTGCACCACCATGCCCAGCCCACGCGCGCCGGTGACCCGTGGATCCTTCTGCCGCAGGCTGCCGGACGCGGCGTTGCGCGGGTTCATATACGTCGGTTTGCCTTGCTCGACGAGCATCGCGTTGAGCGCCGCGAACGCCTCCGCCGGGAAGTAGATCTCGCCCCGAACCTCGACCAGGTCGGGCACGTCGTCGCCGGTCAGCCGCTCCGGGATGTCACCGATGGTCCGCACGTTGGGCGTCACGTCGTCGCCGACCCGCCCGGTGCCCCGAGTGGCGGCACGGACGAGCACGCCCTTCTCATACGTCAGATTGATCGCCAGTCCGTCGATCTTGAGCTCGCAGAGGAACCGCACCGCCCCACCGGCGTCACGCACCGCCCGCTCGGCCCACGTGGTCAGCTCGTCGAGGCTGAACACGTTGTCCAGCGACATCATGCGCTCGGCGTGCTCGACCTTGGGGAAGTCGCCGGAGACCGTGCCGCCGACGGTCTGGGTCGGTGACTCGGGGGTGCGCAGCTCGGGGAACTCCGCCTCCAGCGCCTCCAGCTCGCGCAGCAGCAGGTCGAACTCGGCATCCGACACCGTGGGCGCGTCGAGCTGGTAGTAGCGGTGCTGGTGCTCGCGGATCTCGTCGGCCAGCTCGGCATGCCGGGATGATGCCTCGGGTGTAGCCACTGAACCGAACCTCCGTGTCAGGAATATCTAGGTGGCACGGTAACCCCACCCCCCGACACTTTCCGCCCTCAGACCTCGGCGATCCGGCGTCCGGCCTCCGTGCATGCCTTGAGCAACGCGCGAACGTGGGCGGGCGGCGCGCCGGCCAGCCCGCACGCCGGGGTGATCACCACCTGCTCCGGTAGCCGGGCCGCCGGGAAGCCGAGCCGCCGCCACAGGGTGCCCACCCGCTCGGCGATCTGCTTCGAGTCGGGCGGCCGCGCCCCGGTGGGCAGGGCCGGCGCCGCGCCCGCAAAGATCCCCAGCCCGGCCTCGATCGCCTCACCCAACGGGTCCAGGTCCTTGACCAGCGACAGGTCGAGGGCGACGGCCGCGGCCCGCGCGTCCCGCACCACCTGGAGCGGCACCTGCGGGGCGCAGCAGTGCACGATCACCGGCGCGTCGACGGCCTCCACCACGGTCCGCAGCCGGGACGCCGCGTCCGGACCGTCGACCTCCCGGTACGCACTGAGGCCGCTCTCGGTCGGCACCCGCCCGGCCAGCACGGTCGGCAGCGACGGCTCGTCCAGCTGCAGCAGGACGGTCGCCCCGGGCACACGTTTGCGCACGTCGGCCACGTGCCGGCGGAGCCCCTCGGCGAGCGAGTCGGTCAGGTCGCGGACGGCGCCCGGGTCACGCAGCATCCGGCCGCCGATCGGCAGGTCCAGGCTCGCGGCGAGGGTCCACGGCCCGGCCGCCTGGATCTTGAGCGGCCCGGCGTAGCCGTCGGCCTGCTCGGTGAGCTGGTCCAGGTCGCGTTCGAGCAGGTCGGCGGTCCGCCGGAGGTCCTGCCCGGGCCGGGCGGCGATCTGCCAGCGACCGGCGTAGAGCTGCACCGGCAACTCGACCAGGAACCCGGCGCTCCGCCCGATCATGTCCGAGCCGGGGCCACGGGCCGGCAGCTCGGCCAGGTGTGGCAGGCCGGGCAGCTCACCCAGGACGATCCGCTGTGCCTCGGCGATGTCGGCGCCGGGCAGCGATCCGATGCCGGTGGCGACGCCCGGCCCCCACGGGAAGTCAGGCATGTGTCGACGCCCGTGAACCGGCCGTGATCGTCGCCGAGCCGAGCACGATGTCACCGGCCGGGTCGGGCCGGTAGGCCACGATGGCCTGACCGGCGGCGACGCCCCGGGCGGGGGTGACCAGCCGCGCGGTCAAAACGTCATCCTCGACGGAGACCGATGCGCCGACGACCTCACCGTGCGCCCGCAACTGCACCTCGCAGGACAGATTGTCCGAAATGTCATGCCAGATCGGGCGAGAGGCGCTGACCACGTCCACTTCAAGATCCTCACGGGGCCCGACGGTCACCGTGTTGGAGACGGGCGTGATCGACAACACGTACCGTGGACGACCGTCGGCGGCCGGAACCCGCAGGTCCAGGCCCTTCCGCTGACCGATGGTGAAGCCATACGCCCCGTTGTGGGTCCCCAGTTTCTCCCCGGTCCGCCCGTCGACGATGTCACCCGGCGCCGACCCGAGCCGGCTCTCCAGGAACCCGCGGGTGTCGCCGTCGGAGATGAAGCAGATGTCGTGCGAGTCGGGCTTGTCGGCGACGGCCAGGCCACGCTCGGCCGCCTCGGCCCGGACCTGCTCCTTCGTCGAATCGCCGAGCGGGAAGATCGCCCGGTCGAGCTGCGCGCGGGTGAGCACGGCCAGCACGTAGGACTGGTCCTTGGGCAGGTCGACGCTGCGGCGCAGCAGGCCGTCGGCGCCCAGCCGGGCGTGGTGACCGGTGACCACCGCGTCGAAGCCGAGCGCGACCGCCCGGTCCAGCACCGCGGCGAACTTGATCTTCTCGTTGCAGCGCAGGCACGGGTTGGGGGTGCGGCCCGCCGCATACTCGTTCACGAAGTCGTCGACCACGCTGTCGTGGAACTCCTCCGCCATGTCCCAGACGTAGAACGGGATGCCGATCACGTCGGCGGCCCGGCGCGCGTCGCGCGAGTCCTCCAGGGTGCAGCAGCCGCGCGCCCCGGTCCGGAAGGTCTGTGGATTACGGGCCAACGCCAGGTGCACACCGGTGACGTCGTGGCCGGCATCCCGGGCGCGCGCGGCGGCGACCGCGGAATCGACACCACCCGACATGGCCGCAAGAACTCGCATGACGCAAGCCTATCCGGGCGTCTTCCAGGCTCCCGCTCGCCTGGCCCGCTCGACCGCGCCCGGCAGGGCCACCAGCAGCGCGTCCACATCCGCCTTGGTGCTGTCGTGCCCGAGGCTGAACCGCAACGACGATCGGGCCCGCCCGTCGTCGGCGCCCATCGCGAGCAGCACGTGACTGGGCTGGGCCACCCCGGCCGAGCACGCCGAACCGGTCGAGCAGTAGATCCCCTGCGCGTCCAGGAGCAGCAGCAACGCGTCTCCTTCGCAGCCCGGGAAGGAGAAGTGCGCGTTGCCCGGCAGCCGATCGTCGGGGTCCCCGTTGAGGATCGCGTCCGGGATCGCGGCGCGCACCCGGCCAACCAGGTCGTCACGCAGCGCGGCGACCCGGGCGGTGTGCTCCTCGCGCTCGGTCACGGCGGCCTCGACCGCAGTGGCGAACGCCACCACACCCGGCGTGTCGAGTGTCCCCGAACGCACGTCCCGCTCCTGGCCACCGCCGTGCAGCAGCGGCGTGCACGCCACGTCCCGCCCGAGCAGCAGCGCACCCACCCCGACCGGCCCGCCGACCTTGTGCCCGGTGAGCGTCAGGGCCGCGGCACCACTGCCGGCGAAGTCGACCGGAACCTGCCCGACCGCCTGCACCGCGTCGGTGTGGAACGGCACACCGGCACCGGCCGCGATCGCCGCCAACTCGGCCACCGGCTGAACGGTGCCCACCTCGTTGTTCGCCCACTGCACGCTGACCACCGCGATCTCGTCGCCGTGCGCGCTGATCAGCTCGGCGAACCCGGCCGGATCGACCCGCCCGGCCGCGTCCACGGCCTGCAGGATCACCTCGGCGTCCTCGTGCCGCCCGAGCCACTCGACCGCGTCCAGGACGGCGTGATGCTCCACCGCGGACGCGACCACACGCCGCTTCCGCGGATCGGCATCCCGCCGCGCCCAGAAGATCCCCTTGGCCGCAAGATTGTCCGCTTCGGTGCCACCACCGGTGAACACCACCTCGGACGGCCGGGCACCCAGCGCGGCGGCCACCCGCTCCCGGGACTCCTCCACCAGCCGTCGAGCCCCCCGCCCCGCGGCGTGCAGCGAGGAGGGATTGCCAAGCTCACGCGCCGCCGCGACATAGGCGTCGAGCGCGGCGGGCAGCATCGGCGTGGTCGCCGCATGATCGAGGTAGGCCATCGCCTTCAAGCTTAGGCCGTCCCCTCGCCGATTCCGTTGCCCGTCCTACCCCAAAAGATCAACACCACATCCCCGCTCCGGTACGCCGTGGCCCGCCCCCGACCGCAATCGACGCCATCCCGTCCGTCCCGCGCGAGGCAGGCGGCCCTCCCGGCCGAAACGCGACCGCCGGGCTGAATCCGGTGGCACGCGAACACCATGAAAAGAGACGGCCCGGCGGAAGACCGCCGGGCCGTCACCGAACGTGCTGGGATTACTTGCGCTTGCGGATCTCCTCGGCGGCCTGCGGGACCACCTTGAAGAGGTCGCCGACGACGCCGAAGTCGGCGAGCTCGAAGATCGGAGCCTCGGCGTCCTTGTTGACCGCGACGATCGTCTTCGAGGTCTGCATGCCGGCCCGGTGCTGGATCGCGCCGGAGATGCCGAGTGCCACGTAGAGCTGCGGCGACACCGTCTTGCCGGTCTGCCCGACCTGGAACTGGTGCGGGTAGTAACCCGAGTCGACCGCCGCACGCGACGCGCCGACCGCACCACCGAGCAGGTCGGCCAGCTCCTCGACCAGCTTGAAGTTGTCCGCGTTGCCGACACCACGGCCACCGGAGACCACGATGCCGGCCTCGGTCAGCTCGGGACGCGAGCCCTTCTGCTCGGCGACCCGCTCGACGACCTTGGCCAGCTTGTCACTGTCGGTGGCGGCGACGGTCAGCTGCTCGACCGCGGGGGTGGCCGCGGACGCCTCGGGGGTGACCGAGTTCGGGCGGATCGTGACGATCGGCAGGCCCTTGGTGACCTTGGACTTCACGATCGCCGAACCGGCGAAGATCGCCTGGGTGGCGGTGCCGTCGGCGTCCAGCGCGACCGCGTCGGTGAGCAGGCCGTTGTCCAGCTTGACGGCCAGCCGGGCGGCGATCTCCTTGCCCTCCTGAGTGGAGGCCAGCAGCACGGCGGCCGGCTCCACGCGGCGAACCAGCTCGGCCACCACCGTCGCCTTGGGAGCGACCAGGTAGCCGGAGACGTCCTCACCGGACGCGACGTAGATCTTCTCGGCACCGAACTCGCCGAGCTTGGCGGTGTCGGCCTCACCGAACACCACGGCCGAGACCGACCCGAGACCACGGGCGATCGTCAGCATCTCGAGGGTGACCTTCTTGACGCCGTTCTCGACGACGACCAGTACTTCAGCCATTTTCCGCTATCCCCTCGGGCTCAGACGAACTTCTCGGTGGCGAGGTACGAGACGAGCTGCTCGCCACCGTTGCCCTCGTCGACGACCTTGGCGCCACCGGTCCGCGCCGGGCGCTTGGTGAACTCCAGCACCTGGCTGGTCGCGCCGGCCGAGCCGACCTCGTCACCGGCGATGCCCAGGTCACCGAGGGACAGGCTCTGCACCGGCTTCTTCTTGGCGGCCATGATGCCCTTGAAGGACGGGTACCGCGGCTCGTTGATGGTGTCCCACACACTCACGATCGCCGGGGTCGCGGCCGTGACGACCTCGTACCCCTCGTCGGTCTGCCGCTCGACGGTCAACTGCGAACCGTCCACGGTGAGCTTGCGGGCGCCGGTCAGCGCGGCCAC
Source organism: Actinoplanes sichuanensis (assembly GCF_033097365.1). Lineage (NCBI taxonomy): Bacteria > Bacillati > Actinomycetota > Actinomycetes > Micromonosporales > Micromonosporaceae > Actinoplanes > Actinoplanes sichuanensis. The sequence goes on along the minus strand of NZ_AP028461.1, from coordinate 10,599,088 downwards.
CCCGAGCAGCTCGGCCAGCATGTGCGGAACCACCTGGACCCGGCCGTCGGTGGACTCGGCGCCACTGATGATCAGGTCGGCGTTCAGCGTGCGCAGCGCGGCGGCGAGCACCTTGGACGTGGCGACCGCGCAGGAACCGTGCAGGGCGTCGTCCTGAACGTGGACGGCCTTGTCGGGTCCCATGGAGAGGGCCTTGCGGATGGAGTCGGTCGCGCCCGCCGGACCGACGGTCAGGACGGTCACCTCGCCACCGTGCGCCTCTTTGATCTTCAGCGCTTCCTCGATGGCGTACTCGTCCATCTCGTTGATGACATTGCTCGACGAGGCCCGGTCCACCGAGAAATCAGAGCTCAGGGTGCGCTCGGCACCGGAGTCGGGTACCTGCTTCACCAGTACGACGATGTTCATCGCGCTCCTACGACCCTCCTGTATTGAACGCACCGTTGCGGTCGACCCTGTCCTTGGCGCCGGAACGATGCCGGGGCGGCGGACATGTCAGCCAGGTTACCCGCCAGTAGCTTCACTGTTGCCGGCCACCCAGAGTGACACACCTCACCCGCGTGGCGATCTCGATCGCTACAGTGGGCGATGAGGAGGTGTCAGACATGTCCGGTCAAAACGTCTCACTTGTGGAGGGCATGAGCCCAGCCACGACCCATACTCCCCCACGCCCCGATCATCTGGAGCCGCAGTCCCATGGTCGAGCGGGCCCCGACTCTCCGTGGTGCCGGTGCGGACGGCCCCGGGAGGCCTGCGTGAGTGACGAAGTCCGCAATCTCTGGCACCACCTTCTTGACCCATTAGGTCAATAATCGGCAGCGTGTTCGGTCAGTTGAGGCAATGGTTCGACTCGTCACAGACCGGAAAGACGCCCGACTACCGTTTCTCGCTCGCCAACGAGCGGACCTTCCTGGCCTGGATCCGCACCGGCCTGGCCCTGATCGCCGGTGGCCTGGCCTGTGCACAGTTCCTGCCGCCGCTGCCGGTCGCCCACCTGCGGGAGATCATCGCGATCCTGCTGCTGGTGCTCGGCGGTCTGGTGGCGCTACGGGCCGTCGATCACTGGGTGCGCACCGAGCGGGCCATGCGGCTGGGCACCGATCTGCCCCGGTCCCGGTTCCCGGCGGTGCTGGCGATCGCGGTGGCGGCCGGCGCTGTGGTGATCATCATCGCGGTCCTGATCCAGGTGTTCTGAGTGAGCGGGCCCTGCCCCGAGCACGTCCGGGATCCGGGGGCGTGTGCGGAGGTGCGCCGTGACCCGGGTGCCTCGGCCGTGCGGACCCGGCTCGCCTGGCGGCGGACCGGGCTGTCGGCGGCAGCGGTGGGGTTGCTCGCGATCCGACCGGCGTTCCGGCCCGGCGCGGGCCCGGCCGAGTGGCTCGTCGCCGCCGCCGCGATGGTCACCTGGGCCGCGGTGATCGGCATCGCCCTGCACCGGGCGGCCGAGCTACGGACCCGGTTCCCCGGTCCGGCGCCACGGGCGATCCGGGCCTACGCCGTCCTGGTCGCCGCCCTGGCGGTGCTCGGCTGTTGGGTTGTCATGCTCTGATCGTCGCCGTCCCGGCGCGGGAGAGGCATCATTGCGGCATGGTCCGGTTGTTCATCCTCCTGGCCGGGGCGGCGCTCGTGCTGCTCGTCCTGGCTCTCATCAGCGTCCTGTCGGCCGATCGGGTGCGTAACGCGCCCCGCGCCGTCTGGGTCCTGGTGGTCCTGCTGCTACCGATCGCCGGCCCGATCGTCTACCTCGTCGCGGGCCGCCCCATCGACCGGACCGGCCGGCAGTCCCGGCGCCCGGCCTCACCCGACGACGATCCGGACTTCCTGCGTTCGATGGGCGGCGACGACCAGGCCCGTCGCGACCGTGAGCAGCTCGCCCAGTGGGAGCGCGAGCTACATCAGGACGACGAGCAGGGCGACCGCCCATGACTCGCGGTCCCGCCACGCCCGGCGTGGCGGCTCCGGTTCAACGGAGACCGACCAGCTCCGCGATGTCCCGGAACACATTCACCGCGTCCTGCTCGAACGACAGGCCATTGCGGTACCCGTAGGCGAGGATCAGCGCCGTGACCGGCACCGTGATCATCACCAGGAGACTGGCCAGGATCTGTAGCGTGCGCCGCAGCCGGCCACGTTTGCGCGGCCGGCGGACCAGCGCCGGTTCCGGTTGGTGCGGCTGCGGCTGCGGCACGGCGGCCGTCGCCCGCGACGGCTGCGGCGGCGAGACCGGCCGGGCCGAGCCGACCGCCGGCGAGACCGGCCGGGAATGGATCACCACAGGTTGCTGGGCACGCTGCGGACGCTGCGGTGGTCCGGGTTTCCGCTGCGGTGGTACGGGCGTCCGGCTCTCATACTCCGGAGGGCTGGTGGCGACTGTCGCGTCCGGATCAGGACGCCAGGTCACCGAGGCGGCGTGCGGCCACGGGTCGACCGGCGGGCGCAGGTGCGGCGGGCTGTCCGGGGCCGATGGCCGAGACGGACGACCGGGACCACGCCCGGGTCCGGAGCTCTGCTCGGAGTTCGGGCGGGAGGGCGGCCCGGGCTGTCGTTTCGGCAGCGCCTCGACGTCGTTCTCACCGACCGGAGTCGCCTGCGCCGGAACGGTCCGGGCCGGCGACTTGATCGTGTCGTCGGTCGGCGGGGCGGGGCTCGCGGCATCGGCCGGAGTCTGCTGGGACGGCACGGCCGGTACCGGCGTGGTCGCGGGCAGCGGGAGCGGCTTGTCCACCAGCGCGGTCGGCCGGTCCGCCTCGATCTCCGCCTTCGACGCGACCACCGTGGCCCGGTCGTCGACCGGAAGCTTCCCGGCCACCATCGTCGGCCGGTCGTCCAGCGGAAGCTTGCCGGCCACCATCGTCGGCCGGTCGTCCGACGGAAGCTTCCCGGCCACCATCGTCGGCCGGTCGTCCGACGGAAGCTTCCCGGCGATCACCGTCGGCCGGTCGTCGAGTAGCGGCTTGCCCGCGACGACGGTCGGCCGGTCGGCCGGCACCGATCTCGCGGCGACCACCGTGGGCCGGTCGTCCAGCAGCTGCTTGGCGGCCACCACGGTCGGCCGGTCAGCCACCGGCGCCGGGTGCTCGCCGGACGGCTCCCCCTCGGTCGTGACCGGCAGATACTTCGACGGCAGACGCAGTTCCCCGGTCGGCCCGGGCGCCGCCGGCTCGGTGGTGAGCAGGGCCGCGCCGGCCAGGATGCTGCCCTCCGCGACGACCAGCTCGGGCTGCTCGATGACCACCGGCGGGTCGCCGAGGGCACGGTGCAGCAGAGTGGCCACCAGCGGGATCCGGCTGGCCCCGCCGACCAGGAACACCCCGGCCAGCCGGCCCTCCGGAAGATCGGACAAGCGCAGGAGATTTTGCGTGATCTGAACCGTCTGCTCCAGCACCGGCCGGGCGACCGTCTCCAGTTCCTCGCGGGTCAGGTGCGCCTCGACGTCGAGCAGCGGCACCACGAAGTCGGCGGACTGCGCGCGGGAGAGCCGCTCCTTGGCGATCCGCACATCGTCCCAGAGCTGGCGGCGGGCGCGGCGCTCCTCGACGGTGGCCGGCTCCATCAGGCGGGCCCACTCGTCGGTGCGCAGATGCTCGACGATCGCGGCGTCCACGTCCAGGCCGCCGAGGTCGTCGCGGCCGTCGACGGCGAGCACCTCGAACCCGGTGGCGGTCCGGGCGACCACGCTGGTGTCGAAGGTGCCGGCCCCGAAGTCGTGCACCATCACGACCGAGCCGATCGGCACGTCGCGTCCGAGGACCTCGGCGAAGTAGGTGGCCGCGGCGACCGGCTCGGCGACCAGGCGGGCGCCCTCCAGCCCGGCCCGGGCGGCGGCGTCGGCCAGCAGCGTGCGGCGGGTCGCGCCCCAGGTGGCCGGGCAGGTGAGGGTGACCTCCGGACGGTACGGTCCGACCGCCCGGTGCCACTCCTCGGCGACCCGGGCCAGGACCGCCGCGATCAGCTCGACGGTCTCGAACTCACGCTCGCCGAGCAGCACCAGGCCGTCGTCGACGCGGCGTTTCGGGTTGGGCTCGAACTTCGCCGGGTCGAGCCGGGCGCTGTGCACCGCGTCCCGCCCGACGAGCAGGTTGCCCTCCGAGTCGGCGAAGACGGCGGACGGCAGCAGCGGGGAACCGTCGACCAGGATCGGCCGGGCGCGGCCGTCCGGCCATCGCGCCACGGCGACGGTGTTGGAGGTGCCGAAGTCGACGCCGAGGGCGTACCGCTTCGGACCACCCTGGTCGATGGGCATGTCCGCAGTCTAGGCAATGACTGCCCGCATCCGAGCGATCCACTACCGTCCGGTGAACTCAGGTGCGCGCTTCTCGACGAACGCGGTAGTCCCTTCGAGCCGATCGTCGGTGGCGAAGAGCCCCGCGAACAGGTGCGACTCGAGCGCCAGGCCGGAGGCCAGATCGACGCTCAGCCCCCCGTCGACCGCCTGTTTCGCCGCGCGGAGGGCCAGGGCCGGGCCGGTCGTGTACTGCCGGACCAGGTCGACGGCTGTGGTGTACACCTCGGCGGCCGGGACCACCCGGTCGGCCAGGCCGATCCGCAGCGCCTCGTCACTGTCGACCATCCGACCCGAGAAGATCAGATCCTTGGCCTTGGCCGGGCCGATCAGCCGGGCCAGCCGCTGGGTGCCGCCGGCTCCCGGGATGAGACCGAGCTTGATCTCCGGCTGGCCGAGTTTCGCGTCGTCGGCGATCACCCGCCAGTCGCAGGCCAGGGCCAGCTCGCAGCCGCCGCCGAGGGCGAAGCCGGTGATCGCGGCGACGACCGGCTTGGGGATCCTGGCGACCGCGTCGAAGGCGCCGGAGAGCGCGTGCACCCGGGCCACCATCTCCTGGTACGTCACGCTGGTGAACTCGTTGATGTCGGCGCCCGCCGCGAAGTGCCTCCCGGCGCCGTGCACGACCACCGCCCGCACCGAGGCGTCCGCCTCGGCAGCGTGCGCGGCGGCCCGCAACTCCTCCTGGACCTGGGTGTTCAGCGCATTCACCGGTGGCCGTTCGAGCCGGATCGTGCCGATGCCGTCCGTCACTTCGAGCCGCACGAACTCGCCCAGCCGCTCGCCCACCCGGACCTCCCTGTCATCGAGTCGTTTCGCCGCCAGCCTACGACGGGTAGGCATTACATTGGGTCCCCTGGGGAGGAAGAAGATGACCACGTACTACCGGGATCCGGAAGTGCTGATCACATCGTCCGGCGTCTGGATGAACGGCAACGAGTTCCGGCTACCCGAGCTGATTCAGGTCTGGTACACGAAGGGCGCCCGCTCCTGGGGCGTCATCGCCTGGCGCGGCGCTCTCGGCCTGGCCGTGCTGCTGCCGCTGCTGGTGGGCGCGCTCGCCGTCACGGTGGCCCTGCTGCTGGACATGCCACTGGGCACCACGGTGGCCATGGTCGTCGGCGGCATCCTGGTCGGCCTGGCCGTGGTGCCGGTCGCCGACCTGATCCTGGAGAGCGTCGACAGGTCGTACGACCGCGGCACCCGCACCCTGGAGATCTGGGGCCGGGTCCGGGGCGGTGACGTCCTGCTGATGCGCACCGACAACGCGCAGCGGTTCGGCCGCATCTACCGGGCGCTCCAGCGGGCCCTCGAGCCGGCGGTGCGTCGGTGAGTAAGGACGCGGCCGGGCTGGCCGGGCTGCTGGCCACCACGGGGGTGCTGCATTTCCTGGCGCCGAAACCGTTCGACGGCATCGTGCCGCGGTCCCTGCCCGGGTCGCCACGCACGTGGACGTATCTGAGCGGGGTCGCCGAACTGGCGGTGGCCGCCGCGGTCGCGCACCCCCGGACCCGTCGGGCGGGCGGGCTGGCCGCGGCGGCCCTGTTCGTCGCGGTGTTCCCGGCGAACGTGAAGATGGCCGCCGACTGGCGGCACGCGTCTCCGGCGAAACGAGCCGTCGCGTTCGGGCGGCTGCCCCTGCAAGCCCCGTTGATCGCGTGGGCGCTGCGAGTGGCCCGCTGATTCAGGCATTCGCCGGTGCAAAAAGCCCTGATTGGCGACGATCAGGGCATCATGAAAGCCACCGAGGTACGGCCCACCGGAGTCGAGCGCACGTTCGGCGAGAACGAACTGATCGTGTCCAAGACCGATCCGCGCGGAGTCATCACGTACGCCAATGACGTCTTTCTGCGGGTCTCCGCCCTGTCGGAGGCGCAGGCGGTGGGTAGTCCGCACAACCTGATCCGGCATCCGGACATGCCTCGGGCCGTGTTCAAACTCCTCTGGGACACCCTGGAACAGCGGCAGGAGATCTTCGCGTACGTCCTGAACCTGGCGGCCGACGGTGCCCACTACTGGGTGTTCGCGCATGTCACGCCCTCGTTCGACAGGTCCGGGCGGCTACTCGGCTACCACTCCAACCGGCGTCGCCCGGCCCAGTCGTCGATCACCGCGATCCGGGAGGTGTACGGCCGGATCCTGACCGAGGAGCGACGACAGTCCCGTACCCCGGACGCGGTCGCCGCCGGGGTGGCCGCGCTGCAGGGGATGCTCGACGAGCGCGGGCTCACCTACGACGAGCTGGTGTGGCGGATCACCGACGGCGGCGGCGCATGAGGGCCAAGCCGGAGACGGTCGACGCGGCCGCCATCGATCAGGCGGTACACCTGGTCACCGATGTGTGTGAACGTGCCCTCAGCGGCGATCTGGAGGCCCGTGTGCCGGTGATCGGCGGCTCGGAGCGGGCGGCCCGGATCCGGACGGCGATCAACGGGCTGCTCGATCATGTGGACGCGTTCGTCCGGGAGGCCGGTGCCGCGTCGGCGGCCGCCTCCGAGGGGCGGTTCCACAGGCGGTTCCTGACCCAGGGACTGGACGGTGTGTACCGGGCGGCGGCCGAGAAGATCACCCACTCCAACCAGGTGATGAGCCGGACCGCGGCCCAGTTCGCGGAGGCGGCCCGGCAGCGGCAGGCGCTCGCCGACGAGTTGGAGTCGGCGGTGCTGACCGTTTCCGAACAGGTCGCCACGGCGGCCACCGAGATGGGCCGGTCGGCGAACGGGCTCGCCGACTTCGCCCGGGTCGCGGTCACCGACGCCGAACGCGGCCTGGGCACGGTGTCGTCGTTGCGTACCTCGTCGGACGAGATCCGGCACGCCGTCGACCTGATCAACCAGGTGGCCGCGCAGACCCGACTGCTCGCCCTGAACGCGACGATCGAGGCGGCCCGCGCCGGTTCGGCCGGGCGCGGCTTCGGCGTGGTCGCCAACGAGGTGAAGAACCTCGCAAACGAGACCAGCTCCTCCAGCGAGCAGATCATGAACCAGGTCAACACGGTGCAGCAGTCGGCGGCCGACGCGATCGCCGTACTGGAGGCGGTGACCAACCGGATCCGCGAGATGAGCGAGCTGGTTGAGGGCATCGCACAGGCCGTCGACGGCAGCCGGCACACCGACAACGCCGGGTTGTCCCAGCTCGCCGAAGTGCTCCGGGCCGAGGTTTCGCGATTCGTGACGACGATCCGCGATTCATGATTTTTACGGCTTTAAACCTGCAAAATTAACATCATCATGAAAACCACTCGGGTACGGCCCACCGGTCGCGAACGCACCTTCAGCGAAGGTGAGCTGATCGTCACGAAGACCGATCCGCGGGGTGCCATCACCTACGCCAACGATGTCTTCCTGCGCATCTCCGCCCTCGACGAGGACGACGCGGTCGGTCGACCGCACAACCTGATCCGCCACCCGGACATGCCCCGGGCCGTGTTCAAACTCCTCTGGGACACCCTCAAGGACCGGCGGGAGATCTTCGCGTACGTGGTGAACCTGGCCGCCGACGGCGCCCACTACTGGGTGTTCGCGCACGTCACGCCGTCATTCGACGACTCCGGTCGAGTGGTCGGCTACCACTCCAACCGGCGGGTCCCGTCCCGGGACGCGGTCGCCGCCGCCGACGACCTGTACCGGGTGCTGCGGACCGCCGAGGGCCGTCATCCCCGCCCGCAGGACGCGGTCATCGCCGGGTACACCGCACTCCAGCAGGTCCTGGCCGAGCGCGGGCGCACGTACGACGAACTGGTCTGGGACCTGTCCGCCGGAGGAACCCGATGACCCCGACGACCGCCCGGGCCGCGACCGGCGCGGACCGCGCTTCCGGCCGTCCTTCCGAGAGCGGCGGTCGCTCCTCCACGGCGACCGGCAGCCTCTCCACCACCAGAACCGGCAACCCCTCCATCGCCGGGGGCGGTGACGACGAGGCGATGTATGCGATCGCGGACGTCTGTCGGCGGGCCGCGAGTGGGGATTTCGAAGCGCGGGTGCCCCGGCTCGGCGACTCGGATGCCGAGATCGAGGCCCGCCTGGCGATCAACGAATTGCTGGACCGCACCGACGCGTTCGTCCGGGAGGCGGGTGCGGCGTCCGCGGCCGGTGCGGCCGGGCACTTCTATCGGCGGTTCCTGGCCGGGGGGATGGGTGGGGCGTACCGCCGGGCGGCCGAGGAGATCGGCCGCTCCGGCGACGCGATGAGCCGCAACGCCGAGCAGATCACCGCGGCCGCCGAGTCCCGGATCGCCTTCGCCGACGAGTTGGAGTCGGCGGTGCTGGCCCTCTCCGAGCGAATCGCCGCCGCGGCCGGTGAGATGGGGCGGTCGGCGAACGGACTGGCCGGGTTCGCCCGGGCCGCGGTCAGCGACGCCGAACGCGGTCTCGGCACCGTCAACGACCTGCGCCGTGCGTCCGGTCAGATCCGCAACGCCGTCGACCTGATCAACCGGGTGGCCATGCAGACCCAACTGCTGTCCCTGAACGCCTCCATCGAGGCGGCCCGGGCCGGTGCCGCCGGACGCGGGTTCAGTGTGGTCGCCAACGAGGTGAAGACCCTGGCCAACGAGACCGGCGAATCCAGCGGCGAGATCATCGACCAGGTGGACGCGGTTCAGTTGGCCTCCGAGGACGCGGTCCGGGTCCTACGCGCGGTGACCGACCGGATCCGCGAGATGAGCGGCCTGATCGACGGCATCGCGGCCGCGGTAGACGGCGACACCGAGAGCGAGATCACCGGCCTCTCCGAACTGGCCGCCATCCTCCGAACCGAGGTCCAGCGCTTCCTGACCGCAGCCCGAACCTGACCGGTCCCCGTAGATCCGGCCGGCCATCAGGGCTGCCCCAAGACCACCGAAACAGCACCCGCGACCAGCCCGGGGTCAGGGCTGGGCGTACAGGGCTTCGATGTCGGCCCGGGCCGGGAGCGCGTTGCTGGCGCCGACTCGGCGGACGCAGACCGCACCGGCGGCATTGGCCCAGCGAACGGCGTCGATCAGGTCGCGGCCCTCGCCCCAGGCCACCGCCAGCGCGCCGGTGAACGCGTCACCGGCCGCCGTGGTGTCGGCGACCTCCACCCGGAACGCGGGCACATGCACGTCGGCGCCGTCCCGGTCGGCGTAGCGGGAGCCGTTGCCGCTGAGCGTCAGCACCACCCGGGGCACCAGGGCCAGCAGCGCCCTGACGTCCGGCTCGTCGCCGCCGGTGATGGCCCGGGCCTCGGTCTCGTTGACGACCAGCAGGTCCACCTCGTCGAGCAGGCCGGGCGGCAGCACCCGGGCGGGTGCCGCGTTCAGGATGGTCCTGGTCCCGGCGGCCCGACCGGCCTTCAGCGCGGCCAGCACGGTGGCCATCGGGATCTCCTGCTGGCAGAGCAGCACGTCGGCGGCGGCGACGGCGGCCGACTCCTCGTCGGTGAGACCGACGAAGGTACGGTTCGCGCCCGGGCTGACCAGGATGGAGTTCTCCCCGGCCCGGTCCACCATGATCACCGCTACACCGGACGAGCCGTAGCTGGTCCGTACCAGATCGACGCCCACGCCGGCCGCCGCCAACCGTGCGTTGAGGGTGACGCCGAAGGCGTCGGAGCCGATGGCGCCGAGAAAGACCGTCTCGCCGCCGGCCAGCGCGGCCGCGATCGCCTGGTTGGAACCCTTGCCACCGGGCGTCATCACGAAATCGTCGCCGAGCACGGTCTCCCCCGGCCGAGGGAGGCTCGGTGCCAGCCCGACCAGGTCCATGTTCGCGCTGCCCGCGACGACGACCCGGGTGGCCATCAGCCGGCCCGAGCCGTGAACCGGTCGCCGAACCGGTCGACGATCAGCGGCAGGCCGAAGGTCTTCGTCAGGTTCTCCGCGGTCATCACCTCGCCGAGCAGACCCGCCGCGACCACTGTGCCCTCGCGCAGCAGCAGGCCGTGGGTGAAGCCCGGCGGGATCTCCTCGACGTGGTGGGTGACCAGCACCATGGCCGGGGCGTCGGGGTCCAGGGCCAGCTCGGTGAGGTGGCCGATCAGCGTCTCCCGGCCGCCCAGGTCGAGACCGGCGGTCGGCTCGTCGAGCAGCATCAGCTCGGGGTCGGTCATCAGGGCGCGGGCGATCTGGGTGCGCTTGCGCTCCCCCTCGGACAGGGTGCCGAACTCGCGGTCGGCGAACGCACCGATGCCGAGCTGGTCGAGCAGCTCCCGGGCGCGCGCCTCGTCCTGCGGGTCGTAGCTCTCCCGCCAACGGCCGACCACCGACCACGCGGCGGTCACCACCACGTCGAGCACCCGCTCGGACGGCGGCACCTGGTCGGCGAACCGGCCGGTGGTGATGCCCACCCGGGTCCGCAGCTCGGTCACGTCGGTCCGGCCCAATTTCTCACCCAGGACGTACGCGTTACCGCGTGTCGGGTGCATCCGGGCCGACGCCAGGTTGAGCAGAGTGGTCTTGCCCGCGCCGTTCGGGCCGAGCACCACCCACCGCTCGTCCAGCTCGACCTGCCAGGACAGGTCGCGGATCAGGTAGTTGCCACCACGCACCACGTTGACGCGGTCGAAGGCGATGACGATGTCCTCGTCGGGCGGAATCGATACGGCAGCCTCGCGCACGCGTCCATCCAACCACGTCCGCCCTCGGCGACCGGACGGCGTGCCGGTGACCCGCCCCACCGGGGTGAACCAGCTGGTCCCCAGTGCTGTCCCAGCCCTTCTCCGACAGCCCTCACACCCGGCCGGAAAACCCGGCGGCCGGCCCCGGACCCGTCCGACAGCCCGGACGAACGGCTCAGTCGGTGGTCGAGCCGAAGACCTCGTCGCGGACGGCGTCGAGGGCCGTACGCAGGGCGCCGTGCAGGACCGGCTCGGAGGCGACGCCGGTGACCACGACCTTGGGCGAGACCAGGGTGATCGCGGCGACCTCGCGTTCCACCCGGTCGGCGAGAGCGGGGCCGCCGGCCCGGCTGACCTCGCCGGCCAGCACGACCAACGGCGGGTCGAGGACCGCGCAGGTGGCGGCCACACCGAGCGCCAGTCGGCGGGCCAGCTCGTCGAGGACCGGTTCACCGGCCGGGCCGGCCGCGACGGCGGCGCGGACCACATCGGCGGCCTCGGCACCTCGGAAGCCGAACTGCTTGCCGATGGCCTTGACGGCGTCGGCGCCGGCGATCGCCTGGAAGGCGCCCTTCACTCCACGACGGGACGCGTTGTGCGGCACCTCGGCGCCACCGACCGGCAGGTAGCCGATCTCACCGGCGGCGCCGGTGGCGCCCTGGTGAAGACGGCCGTTGATGACCGTGGCGAGACCGACGCCGCGGCCGATCCAGACCAGAGCGAAATCGGTCACACCGGTAGCGGCGCCGGTGCTCGACTCGGCCACCGCGGCCAGGTTGACGTCGTTGCCGAAGAAGACCGGGATGTTCAGGTCGCGGCGCAGGTCGGCGAGCAGGCCACGGTGCCAGCGGGGCAGGTCGTGGGCGAACGAGATCTCCCCCGACTGCGGGTCGACCAGGCCCGGGGTGCCGAGCACGACACGGCGGACCGAGGACATGTCGGCGCCGGCCTCACCGGCGGCCTGGACCACGGCGTTGTGTACGACGCCGACCGGATCGTCGGTGTCCTTGGTGCTCTGCTCGACCCGGCTGATCACGGTGCCGGTGATGTCGGCGCAGGCGGCGACCACACCGTCCGGCCCGACCTCGGCACCGATCACGTGGGCGCTGCCCGGGGTGACCGCGTAGAGCTGCGCGTTCGGCCCGCGGCCACCGGCCTGCTCGCCGACCCGGCGGACCAGTCCGCGTTCCTCCAGGCGTTCCACCAGCTGGGAGGCGGTGACTTTGCTGAGGCCGGTCATCTCGCCGAGCTGGGCCCGGGTGAGCGGACCTCGAGTGAGCAGCAGGTCCAGCGCGGCGCGGTCGTTGAGAGCGCGCAGCAACCGGGGCGTGCCCGGAAGGCGAGTGGCGGCCATAACGTAGTCCCCTAATACTAAGGATTCTTTCCTGTTACAGTGTCGACGCACGACACGCAGCCGCAGCGTAACGGTAGGCAATGATGCCGGACCGGAAGGTGGCTATCGACTCCGAGCGATCATGGCAGCTCCCGGGCCCCCGCGGCCAGAGTTGCGTCATCGGAAGGAAACCATGGCGATCGACCCGGGCCTCCGCCGACTGGCCCTGCGCACTCTTCTGGCCGCCTTCGCCGGAGCCGCCGCGCCGCCGTGGGCGGTGGACCTGCTGCACGACGGGCTGGCCGGGCACACCCTGTTCGGGGGCAACGTGGTCGATCCCGGTCAGGTCGCCGATCTCACCGCCCAACTGCGGTCGGCCCGCTCGGACGTTCTGATCGCGATCGACGAGGAGGGTGGCGACGTCACCCGGCTCGGACACCGGACCGGTAGCGCGTACCCCGGAAACGCCGCTCTCGGCGCGGCCGGCAACCTCGAACTGACCCGCCTGGTGTACGCCGCGATCGGCGCCGATCTGGCCGCCGCCGGCATCAACCTGGACCTGGCGCCGACCGTCGACGTCAACACCGCCGACGACAACCCGATCATCGGGACCCGCTCGTTCGGGGCCGATCCGGCGCTGGTCGCCCGCCACACCGCGGCCGCCGTCACCGGCCTCCAGTCCAGCGGGGTCGCGGCCTGCGCCAAGCACTTCCCCGGGCACGGGGCCACGGTCTCCGACTCGCACCTCGAACTGCCGACCGTCGACGTACCACTGTCGCTGCTGCGCTCCCGGGACCTGCCGCCGTTCGCCGCCGCCGTCGAGGCCGGGGTCCAGGCGGTGATGAGCGCCCACATCCGGGTGCCGCAGCTGACCGGGGACGGGCCGGCCACCTTCAGCCGGTCCGCGCTGAACGGGCTGCTCCGTGATGAACTCGGGTTCCGGGGCGTGATCGTGACCGACGCGCTGGAGATGCGCGGCGCGTCCGGTGCGGCCGGCAGCATCCCGCGGGCCGCGGTGGCCGCCCTGGCCGCCGGCGCCGACCTGCTGTGCATCGGCGCGGTCGTCGACCTCGAACTCGTCGAAGCGGTTGCCGCCGAGATCGCCGCCGCCACCCGCGACGGACGTCTCGCCCTGGACCGCCTGGAGAACGCGGCCGAACGAAACGCCGCGCTCGCCGCCTGGAGCACTCCCGCCGTGGAGACGGCCGCATGGACCGGCCGCCGCCCCGATTCCGAACTCGGGGTCGAGGCCGCCCGGCAGGGGATCCGGTTCGAAGGGTCGGACGACCGGCTGCGTAATCCGCTGGTGGTGCGGTTCGTGGCCGGCTACTCGATCGCCGAGGGCAAGGTGCCGTGGGGCCTCGCGCCACACCTGGCGACCGCCGAGGAGATCGAGGTGGTGGCCGCCGACACCACCGTCGAGTCGATCACGGAGCGTGCCGGTGACCGGCCGATCGTGCTGGTCGGCCGTCGCCTGCACAACTCGCCCGCGGCCCGGACGCTGATCGAGAAGCTGGCCGCCGACCGCCCGGTGGGCGTGGTCGAGATGGGCTGGCCGTCGGCGTGGCGGCCGGCCGGCGTGGACGCCTTCGTGATCACGCACGGCGCCAGTCTCGCCAACAGCCGCGCGGCGGCCGAAGCCCTCGGGCTGGTCACCAGTGCCGTCCCGGTGCAGCTGGGACGGCACTGAGAACCGGCCGGAATCAACCGGGACCAGCAGGTAACCGGGCGACATCACTTTGTGTTACCGGACGGGTTCTTCGTGTCACCAGTGTCCAGTTATGGGCGAAACTTCTGGGCGAACCGGACCAACCGAACGGGCAATCCGCCTACGCTGCGCTTCCTCCACGCTCCCCCGTCACCTAGCGTGATGGCCAGAAGGTGGGTCTGGGGAACGTCGCGGAACTCGGCTCGGGACCAGTTCGATCCGCGACGCAGACGGTGTGCCGGACTTCGGCAGGGCTTCGGGAGCTGCCCGCTGAAGTCCGGCACGCCAGAAAATCAGGCCGCCGACGAGGTCTTGACCAGGGTTCGGATCTGGCGCAGCAGCACCGACAGCGCCGCCAGTTCGGCCGGAGTGTCCTCCACGTTGCCCATCGCGTTCGACGCTCGGGCGATCGAGGCCGCGTTCACCTGCTCCCACTCCGACACCCGGTCCTCTGGAGCCGCGGTCGACGGGGTCGACTGGAGCACCTCGGCGGTCAGTGCGGCCAACGCCGCGTACAGGTCGTAGCGCAGTGCCATCCGGGCCAGGGTCTGCCAGCGGTCACCGCGCGGCAGCCGGGAGATGTGCGACAACAGCGCGTCCACCCCGAACCGCTCGGAGAGCACGAAGTAGACCTGCGCCACCTCGGCCGGATCCCGGTCGATCGAGGACGCCGACTCCAGGATGTCCAGCAGGCCGAAGCCGTAGAACACCCGGGCCACCGCGGCGGCCAGATGCTCCGGCACACCCTTGCCGGCCAACTCCTCGGCCCGGTTCTCCAGGGAACGCCGTTCCGCGCCGACGAGCACCTCCGGCAGGCGCGGCAGCAGGTCGGCGATACCCGGGCGCAACTTGGTGATCTCGCCGGCCACGTCGATCGGCGAACGGCGGGTGCTGACCAGCCAGCGCACCGCCCGGTCGAGCAGCCGTCGGGTCTCCAGGAACACCAGCGTCTGCGCCGGCGTCGGCACCTCGTTGTCCAGCGCCTCGCCGGCCGCCCAGATCTCCGGCAGCCCGTAGACCTCGCGAATCACCACGTAGGCCCGGATCACGTCGGCCGCGGACGCGCCGCTCTCCTCCATGGCCCGGTAGACGAACGACGTACCCCCGCGGTTGACCACCTCGTTGACCAGCGACGTCGAGATGATCTCGCGCCGCAGCCGGTGTCCGGCCATCCGGCCGGCGAACCGCTCGCGCAGTGGGGTCGGGAAGTACTCGGAGAGAACCTCGCTGGTCCAGGCCTCGTCGACCAACTCGTCGGCGAGCACCTCACGCTCCAGGCTGATCTTGACGTACGCCAGGAGCACCGCGAACTCGGGAGCACTGAGCCCTTCGCCGTTCTCGTAGCGGACGGCGAGCTCCTTGTCCGTCGGCAGGGCCTCGAGTTCCCGGTTCAGCTCACCACGCTGCTCCAGCGAGTTCAGCATGCGCCGGTGCACCGGGAGCAGCGAGTGCGCCTGCGAGCGGGCATTGCCGAGTGCCATCGCCTGCTCGTAGTTGTCGCGCAGCACCATCTCGCCGACCTCGTCGGTCATCGCGGCGAGCATCTCATCGCGTTCCGGGATGGTCATCTCGCCGTCGACGACCGCGCCGCCGAGCAGGATCTTGATGTTGACCTCGTGGTCGGAGCAGTCGACGCCGGCCGAGTTGTCGATGAAGTCGGTGAAGACCCGGCCACCGGTACGGGCGAACTCGATCCGCCCACGCTGGGTCAGACCCAGGTTGCCGCCCTCGCCGACCACCTTGACCCGCAGGTCGGCGCCGTTCACCCGGATCGCGTCGTTGCCCTTGTCACCGACCTCGGCGTGTGACTCGGACGCCGCCTTCACATAGGTGCCGATACCGCCGTTGAAGAACAGGTCGACCGGTGCTTTGAGGATGGCTCGCATCAGGTCGCCCGGGCTGACCACCGTGGCCTCGCCCAGTTGCAGCCGTTCCCGGACCTGCGGGCTGACCGGGATCGACTTGGCCGACCGCGGGTAGACGCCGCCGCCCTCGCTGATCAGGGACTTGTCGTAGTCGTCCCAGGAGGAGCGGGGCAGGTCGAACAGGCGCTTGCGCTCCGCGTACGAAATCGATGCCGTCGGATCTGGATCGAGGAAGATGTGCCGGTGGTCGAAGGCCGCGACCAGCCGGATGTGCTGCGACAGCAGCATGCCGTTGCCGAAGACGTCGCCGGACATGTCGCCGACGCCGACCACCGTGAAGTCCTCGCTCTGGGTGTCGGTACCCAGGTCGCGGAAGTGTTTCTTGACCGACTCCCACGCGCCGCGGGCGGTGATGCCCATCTTCTTGTGGTCGTACCCGGCCGAACCGCCGGAGGCGAACGCGTCGCCCATCCAGAAGTCCTTGCCGACCGAGATCTCGTTGGCGATGTCGGAGAACGTGGCGGTGCCCTTGTCCGCCGCCACCACCAGGTACGGGTCGTCGCCGTCGTGCCGGACCACGTCCTTCGGCGGGACGATCTTGCCGGCCAGGATGTTGTCGGTGACGTCGAGCAGCGCGGTGATGAATCGCTTGTAGCACTCCACCGCCTCGTCCCGGTCGCCCGGTTTCTGCTTGAGGACGAAACCGCCCTTGGCGCCCACCGGGACGATCACCGAGTTCTTCACCATCTGGGCTTTGACCAGGCCGAGCACCTCGGTACGGAAGTCCTCGCGCCGGTCCGACCAGCGCAACCCACCACGCGCGACGGCGCCGAACCGCAGATGCACACCCTCGAAGCGAGGCGAATACACGAAGATCTCGAACCTCGGCCGCGGCTGGGGCAGATCCGGAATGGCCTGCGGGTCGAGTTTGAAGGCCACGTAGGACTTCGGCCGGCCCTCCGGACCGCGCTGGAAGAAGCTGGTCCGCAGGGTCGCCTCGATCAGCGTCAGGTAGGACCGCAGAATCCGGTCCTGGTCCAGGCTCTCCACCTGGTCGAGCAGCTCGGTGATTCGGTCGCGGACCTCGCCCGCCAGCCGACCCCGCTCGCTCTCGCCGACGGTCAGGCTCGGCGAGAACCTGATCTCGAAGAGCTTCACCAGCAGGCCGGCGATCTCCGGGTACTGGGTGAAGGTCGACTCCAGGTAGCGCTCGGAGAAGACGTTGCCGGTCTGCCGCAGGTACTTCGCGTAGGCGCGGAGCACCACCACCTGCCGCCAGGTCAGACCGGCCAGCAGCACCAGCTCGTTGAAGCCGTCCACCTCGGCCTCACCCCGCCAGGCGGCCGCGAACGCGTTCTCCACCTGCGGGCGGACCTCGGCCAGCTCGCGGTGGCCGGCCGGCGGCAGCAGGCCGAAGTCGTACAGATAGATGACACCGTCCGGGCGGCGGATCTCATACGGCCGCTCGTCGGTGACCCGGACACCCAGCGAGTGCAGCACCGGCAGCACCGCGGACAGCATCATCGGCTCGCCGTACCGGTACACCTTGAATCGCACGTCGCGCTCGTCCGGCTCGGGGGTGCCGTCCGGGCCCAGTCGGCGCCGCCGGAACAGATGCATGGACAGCTGACCGGGCTCCTCCAGCAGCTCCAGCTTCGCCAGGTCCTGCATGCCCTCGTACGGCGTATGCGTGTTCTTGTAACTCTCCGGGTAGGCCGACGAGTACCGCAGGAACAGCCGGCGGGCCTGCTCGTCGCCGAGTTTGCGCTCCAGCACCAGGGAGAAGTCGTCGTCCCACATCCGGGTCGCGTCGGCCAGCAGCTCGGCCAACTCGTTCGGCTCCAACTGACCGGGCGGGGCGGCCGGGTCGGTCCGCACGATGAAGTGGACCCGCGCCAGCATCCGCTCGGTGACCCGGGTGGTGTAGTCGACGCCCACCCCGTTCAGCTCGCGGAGCAGGATCTCCTGCATCCGCAGCCGGTTGCCGGTGGTGAACCGGTCGCGCGGCAGGTAGATCAGGCACGAGATGAAACGGCCGTAGCCGTCGCGCCGCAGGAACAGCCGGAGCTGCCGGCGCCCGGCCATCCGGAGCACGCCGATGACCGCCTCGTACAGATCATCGGTCTTGATCTGGAAGAGCTCGTCGCGCGGGTACGTCTCCAGGATCTGCAGCAGGTCCTTGCCGGAGTGGCCACGGGGGGACAGGCCGGACCGGTCCATCACCTCCTGCACCTTGCGCTTGACCACCGGCAGTTGGCGGACGCTCGTCCGATACGCCGAACTGGAGAACAGGCCCAGGAACCGGCGCTCGCCGACCACCTCACCGGCGTCGTTGAACAGCTTCACACCGATGTAGTCGAGGTACGCCGAACGATGCACGGTGGCGCGCGAGTTGGCCTTGGTGATCACCAGGAGCCGCCGCTCCATGGCACGCTCGTAGATCTCGGCGGCCATCTCGGCGGCCAGCCGGCGCGGTTTACTGGCCCCGCGCAGGATGCCCAGACCGGTGCCCGGGACCGCGGTCAGGACGCCGTCGTCCAGCCGGTACTCCCGGTAGCCCAGGAAGGTGAAATGGTCGTCGGCGAGCCACTTCAGCAGCTCGATCGAGTCGGTGACGTCCTTGTCGGGCACCGGCAGGCCCCGCTCCGAACCGCGGGCGGCGGCCAGCTCGTCGGAGATGACGACGGCCCGCTGGCGCATCCGCGGCCAGTCCTCGACGGCGTCGCGCACGTCGGTGAGCACCCGTCGCACCTCGTTGAGCAGCTGCTCACGGGCCTCCGGCCGGCGCACCGGGTCGATCTCGATCCGGATCCAGCTCTCCACCAGGTCGCCCTCGATGGCGTCGTCGGCCTCGACGTCCGCCTCCAGCTGGGCGAGCGCTCCGAGCGGCTCGCGTCGCACCACGATCAGCGGGTGCACCATCAGGTAGACCTGCAGATTGTGGGCGGTGAGCAGGGCGATGACCGAGTCCACCAGGAACGGCATGTCATCGGTGACGACCCGCAGGACGCTGTGCGCCTGGGGGCCGCTCGGCTCGGTGATGGCGAGCTTCAGCTCACCGGGCAGACGATTGCGGGCCAGCTCGCGGTGCTCGACCGCGGCCGCATACATCTCGTCGGGCGTGTATCCGATCAGTTCCTCGTCGGGGGCGAACCGCCAGAAGCGGCTCACCAGCGAGGCGGTGTTGTGATCGTCGCCCGCCCGCTCGACGGCGTGGGCGACCAGCCGCTCGGCGTTGGGGACCTCGTCACTCAACAACGCGGTCTGATCAGAATCGGTCGCTGCCTCGTCGGCGACAGCCATGGTCCGGCGCTCCCCTCACCCACGGCACTGTGGGCTCGAACGTGTCGAGGACAGCCTAGAGCCAGCCCCCCATACCTCTCACACCCCCGGTGTGCCCGATACGCGGGACAGCCGAACGGGCATCTGTTTATTACGGTTCGTTGAGCTACCCACCGAGAGGACCCTCATGCGCCGCTCCCCCGCCGGCCTGGCCGCGCTGCTGCTCGCCGCCTCCTGCGGGCTCACCGCCTGCTCCTCGGACCCCGCCGAGGACACCGTCACGGCGTTCCTCAGCGGCTGGACCGGCGGCAAGCTCGACGACGTCGGATTCGTCACCGCCGCCGGCGGCAAGATCGCCGCCGACGAGGTGCAGAGCCAGCTCACCGCCCTCTACGGAGACCTCGCCGGGCAGCCGATCGCCGTCACCACGGCCGGCGCCACCGAGGAGACCGGTGACAACGCCAGCACGCCGATCACCGTCAAATGGACCCTGCCGGGCGACGTCGAATGGAGTTACCCGAGCACGGTCCGCAGCACCAAGGCCGGCAAGGACGGCTGGAGCGTCGTCTGGGAACCCGCGGTGGTCCAGCCCGACCTGGCCGCCGGCGAGAAACTTCGGCTGCGCCGCGTCGCCGCCACCCGCGCCGGCATCCTCGACGCCAAGGGTCAGGTCCTGGTCGGCCCGCAGAAGGTGACGATCGTCGGGGTCAGTCCGGAACGGATCACCGACCTGCCGAAACTCCAGCAGGACCTGGCCACGTTGTTCCGGCGGATCAATGTGGACGTCGACATGAGCGACCTCAAGGATCGCGTGGACAAGGCCGATCCCGGCGCCTTCCTCGACCTGATCAGCCTGCGGCAGTCCGATTATCAGAAGATCCGCTCCGAGGTACGGCCACTGCCCGGCACCGTCTTCCGGGACGAGACCAGGCAGCTCGCACCCACCCGGGCCTTCGCTCGCGCCCTGCTCGGCACCGTCGACCCGGCCACCGAGGAGGACATCGCCGCCAAACCGGGTGTCCTGCTGGCCGGCGATCAGACCGGACACGGCGGCCTCCAGCAGAGATACGACGACACCCTGCGCGGTACGGCCGGACTCTCCGTCGTGATCGCCCGTGAGGCGGCCGACGGCGCCACTGAGGACACCAAGCTCTTCACCAGCGAGCCGGTCGCCGGCAAACCGATCAAAGTGACGCTCGACACCAAGGTGCAGAACGCCGCCGACGCCGCCCTCGCCGCCGAGAAGCAGCCCAGCTCGCTGGTCGCCATCCGGGTCAGCGACGGCGCCGTACTGGCCTCCGCCAACGGCCCCGAGCCGGGCGGGGTCAACACCGCCTTCACCGGCCAGGTCCCCCCGGGGTCGACGTTCAAGATGGTCTCGGCGTACGGACTACTCGCTCGCGACGTCATTACCGCCGACACGGCTGTCGACTGTCCGAAAACGGTCACAGTCGACGGGCGGGAGTTCAAGAACTCGCACGATCAGGCGCTCGGCAAGGTGGCGTTCCATGTGGACTTCGCCAAGTCCTGCAACACCGCGTTCGCCGGTCTCGCCCCCAAGCTGACCTCGGCCGGATTGCAGGAGGCGTCCACCGCGCTCGGACTCGGCGGCAAGTGGGATCTCGGCGTCGACGCGTACCCCGGCCAGGTCTCCGACGGCGGCACCGCCACCGAACTCGCCGCGGCCGTCTTCGGCCAGGGCAGCACCGTGGTCAGCCCGCTCGCCATGGCCGGTGCCACCGCGGCCGTCGCCAAGGGCCAGTTCCAGCAGCCCAAACTGGTCCTCGACCCGGCGCCCGCGGCGGCGCTTCCGCCCGGCCCGCAACTCGACCAGGAGGCGGTCGGCGCGCTCCGCGACATGATGCGTGAGGTCGTCACCGGCGGCACCGCGACCGCGCTGCGCAACGTCCCGGGCGGCGCCGTCCACGGCAAGACCGGAACCGCCGAATTCCAGACCGGCTCCGAGGACACCCACTCGTGGTTCATCGGATATCAGGGCGATGTCGCCTTCGCCGTGATGGTCCAGAAGGGCGGCGCCGGCTCCGAGGCCGCGGTCCCGGTGGTGCAGCGTTTCCTGACCGCTCTCAGCCGGTAGCCGGATTTCGGCGGGGTGCTCACCGCCGCTCACGACGCGTGAGACGACGGTGAGCACCGCACCGAGGAGACCCGGCTCAGACGGCGCCCGACGAAACCGGCCCGGCCGAAACGGTGGCGCCGCTCAGACGACGCCCGGCAAACCGCCCGGCCGAACCGAAACGGTGGTCCCACTCAAACGACGCCCGGCAAACCGCCCGGCCGAACCGAAACGGTGGCCCCACTCAAACGACGCCCGGCGAAACAGCCGCGACAGAGGCGCCGCTCAGACGACGCCCGGCAAGAACAGCCGCGACAGAGGCGTCGCTCAGGCGACGCCGGGAGGGAAACCGGGGAACGAGCCGGGGCCTGCGGCCGGCGGGCTGAAGCCGCCGTCGGCGGGTGGGCGCGGACGCAGCATCCCCGGCCGGGTCGCGGGCAGTGGCTCGGAATCGAGCAGCGGGGCCGAACCGAGCGGCCTGGACAATAGGCGCACCTCGGCACGTTCCGGTTCGGCGGGAGGCTGCTCCGGTCGCGGCTCGTCGGCGGTCTCGGCCACCGGCTCGGACTCGTCGCCGACGTAGTCGGATTCGGCGTCGCCGACGGAATCGGACTCGGCCACATCGGAATCCGAGCCGGCATCCGCCGCGTCACCGGATTCGGCCGCGGGCGCGTCGGATCCGGTTTCGTCCTGGACATCGGTGGCATCTGGAAGATCGAGAACGACGAGGTTCGACCGGGCACCGTTCGAGGTCTCCGCACCGGGTTCCGCCGCGATCTCCTCGGCCGCGCGATCCCCGTCGGCCGACTCGGCGGACACCTCGTCCACAGGGCCTGTGGATTGCCTCGGCACGGCCGAATTCGTCCGGTCGCCGCGGTCCGCCGGTGGCTGCTCGGTGGCACGCGCCGCGACCGACGGCATCGGTGCATGACCGGTGGCGAGTGCCACGGCCAGCATGAAGTCGGCATCGGACCGAGCCAAACCGGAAAGACCACCCCGAACCGGCCCGGTCGCCCCATCCGTGGCAGCGGCCACGCTCGCAACGGCCGGCTCAGCTCGACGACCGGAGACGCCGGCAGCATCGGCGGCCTCGACAGCATCCGCGATCCCGACACCGTCCGCGGTCTTGGAAACATCCGCGGCCTCGACAGCCTCCGCGGTTTCGGAAGCATCCGCGGTTTCGGAAGCATCCGCGATCTGGGCAGCATTCGCGGTTTTGGAAACATCCCCGATCTGGGCAGCATCCGCCGCCTTGGAAACATCCCCGATCTGGGCAGCATCCGCGGTCTTGGAAACATCCGCGGTCTCGACAGCGTCCGCGGACTCGGCTTCGGCTTCCGGATCCGACCCGGCTCCCGCGTCGCGAACGCCGCCACCGGGATCCGGATCGCCCGCCGCGCCGTCGGAATCGGTGCCGGCCACGGGCTCGGAAACCGCCACGTCCGATTCCGGAACGGTCCGGTCAGCAGCGGCGACCGAGTCCGAAAAGGCCCCATTCGTGGTGCTGTCGGGGGTCCGAACCTGATCCGGAAGGCCGCCGCCCGGAGTGCGGACGAGGGCAGCAGCCGAGGCCTCGGGACGGTCCCGGAGAACAACCGGATCCGGGGCAGCGACAGGTGTGAAGTCGCGGCCCTGGATCTCTATCGATATCCGCGTGACGGGTGGTTCGGCGAGACCCGGATCGGTGTCGGTCTCGACCGATTCGTGATCTTCGCCGTCGGTGTGGTCCTGCGGATCCGGTGAGTCGGCCGGAGACACATCGCCGGAAGCCGCAGTCGGTCCCGGAACAGCAGACACCGGAACAGCGGACACGGGAACAGCCGAGGCCGAAACAGCGGACGCAGGCACAACCGAGGCCGGAACAGCAGACACGGGAACAGCCGAGGCCGGAACAGCAGACATCGGAACGGCCGAGGCAGGGACAGCGGACACCGGCACAACGGGGGCCAAGCGGGCCGCCCGGTCCTCCGGGTCGGCGACGCGGCCCGGGATGGCCGGATCATCCTGCGGGATCGCCGGAGCGGGACGGCCCGAGCCACGGCGGAAAGCGGGCTTGTCGAGATCGCGGCGGGCGGCGACCAGGTCCGGGCGGGGGGTCGTGGTCCGTACCGGCGAAAGACCGCTGACCACCGCGGACGTTATCTCGGACGCATAGCGGCCGTCCGGATCGTAGTCCGGGTCGAAGACCGTGATCTCGACGCCCAGGCAGTGCGGGGACTCGACGAGGCCGGTGAGGAGGAGTTCCAACTCGGGGAAGGCGATGCCACCCGGATCGGGCGCGTCGACAGCCGGCATCACCGCCGGGTCGAGCACGTCCACGTCGATGTGCACCCAGTAACCGGCGCAGTCGACGAGTTGGTCGCGGGCCCACTGGGCGCTGCGGGCGGCACCCTCGGCGCGGAGCGCGGGGACCGGGCGGGTCACGATGCCGGCGGCCTGGAGGTCGAGACGGTACTCGTCCTGGGCGCGGATGCCGAGGACCACCACGTCGATGTCTCGGAAGTAGGGCCGGCGGGACTCGATGGCCGCCAGATCGGCCTGGCCACGACCGGTGACCAGGGCCAGGTCCTCACCGGCGGCGGCACCCACGTAGGACGCGTTGCCGGGGTGCCGGAAGTCGGAGTGGCCGTCCACGAAGACCAGCCCGATCCGGCCGCCGACAGCGTCGCCGAGGCGGTGCATGGCGATGCCCGCGCCGATCAGTATCGAGCAGTCGCCGCCGAGGATCACCGGGAACTCGCCGCCGTCGATGATCGCCCCGATCCGGTCGGCGAGCGCGCGGGAGTAGGCCGCGATCTCGGCCGCGTGGGCGACCCCGTCGCCCGGGCGCCAGTCGCCCGGGTCATATCGCGGCGGGGTGAGACAGCCCGCGTCGCGGGCCCCGAGTCTGGTGAGCAGACCCTGGTCGCGGAGGGCGCCGGGCGCCTTGGCGCAGCCCGGCACCGACGTCGCGGTCGGCGGGCGCAGGCCGAGATTGGACGGTGCGTCCAGAACGGCGATGCGGCGCACGACGCCCCCCTTCGTTGTGAAGCCGCAGCTTAGAAGAGTGCGCTGGCCAGTGCACGTCTTGCGCCGGCGACCGCGGGGTCGTCCGGCCCGGCAACGGCGAACAACGACAAAAGGTGCTTGCGCACCGCGTCGCGGTCGTCACCGACCGTCTTCTTGACGAGGGCGATCAACCGGGCGTACGCCTCGGCGGCCTGCCCGCTCAGCACCTCGATGTCGGCGGCGAGCCGCTGCGCCTCGAAGTCCTCCGGGTCGGCGTCGGCCTTGGCCAGCGCGGTCGACGGGTCGACGCCGGCGATCCGCCGGTACAGCTCCACCTGGGCCAGGCCGGACTCGGCGGCCGCGTCGGCGGGCGACTCGGCGAGGATCTTCCGGTACGCCGCCTCGGCCGCGTCCAGGTCGCCACCCATCAGGGCGTCGTCGGCGGCGTCGAGACGGGGGTCCTCCGGCGCGGCCACACTCACACCGGCCGCCTTGAGGACGGCATCGACATACTGCCGGACCTGGGCCTCGGAGAGGACACCGCTGAAGCCCTCGACCGGCTGCCCGCCGATCAGGGCCGTCACCTGCGGGATGCCCTGCACCCGGAAGACCTGCGCGAGACGCGGATTGAGGTCCACATTGACCTTGCCGAGGATCCACGAGCCGCCATACTCCACGGCCAGCTTCTCCAGCACCGGCGAGAGCTTCTTGCAGGGCTCGCACCAGTCGGCCCAGAAATCCAGCAGGATCGGCGTGGTCAGGGACTGCTCCAGAACGGACTGGAAATCAGCCTCGGTGACGTCGATGATCACGTCCGGCGTCACACCGGGCACGTTGCCGGGAACACCACCGGACGCTGAGCCCGGTACGGCGCCGGGAATCCCGTCGGCCGGGGAGGCCGGGGCGGCGGCGGGACGGCTCGGCGCGGCCGGTCTGGCCGACGTCGAGGGGCGCAGCGCGCTGAGATCGACCGCGCCGCGGGTGAAGATCGACGGAGTGGTCCGTGGGTCGCTCATGGTTACCTAGTCTCGCACGCTGTCACGGCTGTTCGCGCCGCCACCGGCCGCCGATATCGGACGTCACACCCCACATCTCCCGCGCTCCGACCCCCTCGCCCGCCGCGATCCCGCGAGGTCCGCCGACCCCACGAGATCGCACCGGGGTACGGGTCAGAAGCGCGGCGGCTCGCGGTAGATGCCCCACTCGGATTTGAGGATGCCGCAGATCTCGCCGAGGGTGGCTTCGGCGCGGGCCGCGTCGAGCATGGCCGGGATCATGTTCTCGCCGGTGCGGGCCACCGTGATCAGATGTTCCAGGGCGGCTTTCACCCGTACCCCGTCGCGATTGTCCTTGCGGTCGGTGAGGTCGCGGACCTGGACCTGCTCGACCTCGTGGGACACCCGGAGGATCTCCAGGTCCTTGGCGACCGTGCCGGTGTGCGCGTTGACCCCGACCACCTTCTTGGCGTTCTTCTCCAGCGCCTGCTGGTACGCGAACGCCGCCTCGGCGATGTGCGAGGTGAACCACCCGTCCTCGATGCCGCGCAGGATGCCCGCGGTGATGGTGCCGTCGTGGCCGAGCTCGCGGATCCGGGTGAAGATCTCCTCGGCCTCGGCCTCGATGCGGTCGGTGAGCGCCTCCACATACCACGATCCGCCGAGCGGGTCGGCCACGTTGGCGACCCCGGTCTCCTCCATCAGCACCTGCTGGGTACGCAGGGCGATCTCGGCGGACTCGTCGGTGGGCAGCGCGAGGGTCTCGTCGAGGGCGTTGGTGTGCAGCGAGTTGGTGCCGCCGAGGACCGCGGCCAGGGCCTCGACCGCGGTCCGGACCACGTTGTTGACCGGCTGCTGCGCGGTCAGTGAGACACCGGCGGTCTGCGTGTGGAACCGCAGCCACAGCGCTTTCTCACTGGTGGCGCCGTAGTCGTCGCGCAGGTGCCGGGCCCAGATGCGGCGAGCGGCGCGGAACTTGGCGATCTCCTCGAAGAAGTCGACGTGCGCGTCGAAGAAGAAGCTCAGGCCGGGGGCGAAGGTGTTGACGTCGAGGCCGCGGGACAGGCCGAGTTCGACGTAGCCGAAACCGTCGGCGAGGGTGTACGCCAACTCCTGCGCGGCGGTCGAGCCGGCCTCCCGGATGTGGTAGCCGCTGACCGACAGCGGCTTGTACCTGGGGATCTCCCGGGCGCAGTACTCCATCAGGTCGCCGATCAGGCGCAGGTGCGGCTCCGGCGCGAACAGCCACTCCTTCTGCGCGATGTACTCCTTGAAGATGTCGGTCTGCAGGGTGCCGTCGAGTTTCGAGAGGTCGGCGCCCTGCCGCTCGGCGGCCACCAGATACATGCAGAAGACCGGAACGGCGGGTCCGGAGATGGTCATGCTGGTGGTGACGTCCTGCAGCGGGATGCCCTCGAAGAGCACGTCCATGTCGGCGGCCGAGTCGATGGCGACCCCGCAGTGGCCGACCTCGCCGAGCGCCTCGGGCTCGTCGGAGTCGCGGCCCATCAGGGTGGGCATGTCGAACGCGACGCTGAGCCCGCCACCGCCGGCGGCCAGGATCATCTTGTAGCGCTCGTTGGTCTGGCTGGCGTTGCCGAACCCCGCGAACTGCCGGATGGTCCAGGTCCGCCCGCGGTAGCCGGTCGGGTGCAGCCCTCTGGTGAACGGGTACTCACCGGGCCATCCGATGCGCTCGAAGCCGGGGTAGGCGATGCCCTCGGGTGGCCCGTAGACCGGTTCCACCGTGGCCCCGGAGAGCGTGGTGAAGTCGGCGTCCCGCTTGCGGGCCGCATCGTAGCGTCGTTGCCAGCGCTCTCGGCCGGAGTGGATCTCGGCTGCATCCATACCTGCCATGTTAGATCAGAACTGAACGATCGCTAAGGCCTCTGGACCGGCTCACCGCAAGGGTTTTCCCCGTTGCCGCCCGACCCGCCGGTAACGAGAGTGGAGGGCAGGCAGTTCCCCAGAGGCCCCGGTGGCGCCCGCCAACGCCGCCGGGGCCCCCACGACCTCACCGCGACACCGACGACTCACCGCGACGACTGCGCGAGCATCGGCACCCGGTGCTCGAAGATCCAGGCCTGCGGGTCCCCCTTCCGGTGCAGCATCCGCATCACCAGCGGCGTCATCGCGTCCCGGATCGCCGCCCCGACCGGCCCGGCGACCTTGGTGCTGCTGGTCCGCCGCCCGTGCGCGACCACCTTCTCGACCCGCGGTCGACGCGCGGCCTCGTAGGCAGTCAGCCCCGCCGCCTGATCGCGGTGCGCACGCAGGCTGTGCCCGAGCACCACGGCGTCCTCCAGCGCCTGCGAGGCGCCCTGCCCGGACGACGGCGCGACCGCGTGCGCCGCGTCGCCGACCAGCACCATCCGGTCGCTGTGCCAGACCGGCACCCGGGGCAGGTCGCGGGTGCTCCACGGGCCGAGGATCTCGCCGGTGGCGCGGATCAGGTCGGCGCCGGGCTCACCCTCGAGCAGGTCCAGCAGGTGGGCGCGCCAGGTTTCGGCGGTGAACTCACCGGACTCGACCGGGCGCTTGCGCGGTGGGTTGGCGAACCACCAGACCCGGCCGTCCGGGCCCGCGGTCCAGCCGAAGAAGGCCTTCCGACCGAACGACATCTGCATGATCCCGGGCGGCGGGACCGACGCGGGATCGACCGGTGCGTCGGTGAAACCGCCGGTGTCGAGGAGGCCGAGGAAGTGCGGCGCGGGCGAGGACGGATCCAGGGCGGTACGGGTACGCGAGTTCAGCCCGTCCGCACCGACCAGCAGCTCTCCGGTGACCGAGCGGCCGTTGGTGAACTCCGCGGTGACGCCGTGCGGCCCGGAGCGGGCGGTGGTGAGTCGGTGGCCGTACACGATCTCGACGCCCCGCCGTTCGGCCTCGGCCCGCAGCGCCGCGTAGAGGTCGGCGCGCCGGATCGTGGTGGTGACCGTCCCGTCCGGCTCCGGGCCGCCGAGCGGCAACTCGGCCAGTAGCCGGCCGGAGGCGCGGCGCAGCGCGAGCCGGGGCGTGGCGAACCCGGTGGCCAGCACGACCGCCGGGTCCGCGCCGAGGGCCCGCAGCGCGTTCACCCCGTTCACCGCGATGGTCAGGAAGACGCCACGCTCGGCCGCACCCGGCCGGTGGGCCTCGTGGATCACCGGGGTGCGGCCGGCGAGCTTGAGGGCGATGGCGGCGGCGGTCCCGGCGATGCCGCCACCGATGACGATGACGTCCTGCTCTGCTTTAGTCATAAAATAACTATTGATGAGATGACTATGAACCGTCAACCCCTAAGCTGACCCGCATGAAGCGGTCTCCCCTGGCGATGGTTCTGCTGGCTCTACTGGTGGAGGCGCCGATGCACCCGTACCGGATGCAGCAGGTGATCAAGGAGCGCGGTCAGGACCAGCTGGTCAACGTCGCGCAGCGCAACAGCGTCTACCAAACCCTCGATCGGTTGGTACGGGAGGGACTGGCCCGCCCCGGTGAGACCAGCCGCGAGCCCGGCCGTCCCGAACGGACCGTCTACGAGGTGACCGAGGAGGGCGCGGCCAGCCTGCGGCGCTGGCTGCTGGAGATGCTGCCGGAGCCGGCACGCGAGTTCCCGGAGTTCCCGGTGGCGCTCGCATTCCTGCCGATGCTCACCCCGGCCGAGACGCGCGAGCTGCTGGAACGCCGGGTGGAGAGGCTGACCGAGCGGGCCGGGGCGGTCGACGCGCAGGCTCCGCCCGGGCTGCCCCGGCTGTTCCTGATCGAGGACGAGTACCGGGCCGGCATGCTGCGCGCCGAGATCACCTGGCTGCGCGCGCTGATCGCCGAGCTGGACGACGGCACCCTGCACTGGGACCGCGCCCTGATCGAGCAGACGCTGGCCCGCTTCGGCTGACGGCTAGAGGCTCGCCAGCAGCTCGGCGGCGGCGGCGTGCGGGTCGATCTCCCCGTTCGCGACACGGGTGGCGAGGGCCGGCAGCGCCGCACCGCCGCGCAGGTCGCCCATCCGGGCCCGCAGCGTGCCCAGCGCCAGCGCCGAGATCTCCGCGGCGGCCCGCTGCTCACGCCGGTTCTGCAGGTTGCCGGTGCTCTCCAGCCACTCGCGGTGCTTGCCGATCGCGGCCACCACGTCGTCGATGCCCTCGTTCTTGACGGCGACCGCGCGGACCACCTGCGGCCGCCACTCACCCGGGCCGCGCTCGCCGAGGGCGAGCATGCCCTGGATGTCACGGTAGGTGGCGTCGGCGCCGGGCCGGTCCGCCTTGTTGATCACGAAGACGTCGGCGATCTCCAGCACGCCCGCCTTCACGGCCTGGATCGCGTCACCCATCCCGGGCGCCAGCAGCACCAGCGTGGTGTCGGCGAGCGAGGCGATCTCCACCTCGGCCTGGCCGACGCCGACCGTCTCGACCAGGATCACGTCGCAACCGGCGCCCTCCAGCACCCGGACCGCCTGCGGCGTGGCCGCCGACAGCCCGCCGAGCTGGCCGCGGCTGGACATCGAGCGGATGTAGACCCCGGAGTCGGCGGTGTGGTCCTGCATCCGGATCCGGTCGCCGAGGATCGCCCCGCCGGTGAACGGGCTGGACGGGTCGACCGCCAGCACACCGACCCGGTGTCCGGCCGCACGCAGGGCGCGGACCAGCTCGTTCGTGGTGGTCGACTTGCCCACGCCGGGTGCGCCGGTGAGCCCCACGACCTGGGCCCGCCCGGCGTGCGACGCCATCGCGGCGGCCACCTCAGGCAGGGCCGGATCGTCGTTCTCGACCAGGCTGATCAGGCGGGCCACCGACCGGGCGTCGCCCTCCCGGGCCCGGGCGACCAGGGTCGGCACGTCACGCGACCGCCGGCCGCCGCCGGTGCCGCCGGACGCGGCACCGACCGGCGGCGAAGACGGAACCGTCACGCCGCGGGGACCTTGATGATCAGCGCGTCGCCCTGGCCACCGCCGCCGCACAGGCCGGCCGCGCCGAGACCGCCGCCGCGCCGCTGCAGTTCGAGAGCCAGGGTGAGTACGAGCCGGGCGCCGGACATGCCGATCGGGTGGCCGAGCGCGATGGCGCCGCCGTTGACGTTGACGATCGACTCGTCCACCTTCAGCTCGCGGGTAGACTGGATGACCACCTGGGCGAACGCCTCGTTGATCTCGATCAGGTCGAGGTCCTCGACGGCGAGGCCGGCCTTGTCGAGCGCGTGCCGGATGGCGTTGGCCGGCTGGGACTGCAGCGAGCTGTCCGGACCGGCGACGTTGCCGTGCGACACGATCTCGGCGAGCCAGGTCAGGCCCAGCTCCTCGGCCTTGGCCCGACTCATCACCACGACCGCGGCGGCGCCGTCGGAGATCGGCGAGGAGCTGGCGGCGGTGATCGTGCCGTCCGGGGTGAAGGCCGGGCGCAGCCTGGCCAGCGACTCGCCGGTGGTGTCCGGACGGACGCCCTCGTCACCGTCGACCGGCCCGGTGGCGTTGCGGCCACCGGCGGGGACCGGCGCGATCTCCTCGGCGAACCGACCCTCCCGCTGGGCGGCGGCGGCCCGCTGGTGGCTCTGCGCGGCGAACGCGTCCTGCTCCTGCCGGGTGATGCCCAGGCGCACGCCACTGGCCTCGGTGGACTCACCCATCGAGATGCCCGCCCACGGGTCCATCAGGCCGTCGAAGGCGGTGTGGTCGCGCACCAGCACGTCACCGAACTTACGGCCCGCGCGCTGGTCGGTCAGCAGATGCGGCGCATTGGTCATCGATTCCATGCCGCCGGCCACCACGACGTCGAACTCGCCGGCCCGGATCAGCTGGTCGGCCAGGGCGATCGCGTCCAGGCCGGAGAGGCACACCTTATTGACAGTGAGCGCCGGAACCGACATCGGAATGCCGGCGGCGACGGCGGCCTGGCGGGCCGGGATCTGACCACAGCCGGCCTGGAGCACCTGGCCCATGATCACGTACTGCACACGATCGGGCTCGATGCCGGCCCGGCTGAGGGCGGCCGCGATGGCGTGCCCACCGAGGGCGGTGGCGGGCAGGTGTTTGAGGTTTCCGAGAAGGCGCCCCATCGGGGTCCGGGCGCCGCTGACGATGACGGAGCTGGTCACGGTCATGATTCCGATCTGCGGGAACGGGCGCGGGGAACACCCGGAGTGGCCTTAACGATGGGTCAGGTCCGAGACTAGCCCCATGACTGACGACACATCGAGCGGCAACGCGGCTGAGAATGTCACATTCTCCGATGTCGGCCTCCTCAAAATCGATCATGTCGGGATCGCGGTGGCCGATCTGGACGAAGCGCTCCGCTTCTATGCCGAGAACTTCGGTTTGCACTGTGTGCATCAAGAGACGAACGAGGAGCAGGGCGTCCGCGAGGCGATGCTCGCGGTGGGCGACGGCAGCGGCCCGCGACTGCAACTGCTGGCCCCGGCCCGGCCCGACTCGGCGATCGCGAAGTTCATCGATCGCAGCGGCCCCGGCCTGCAACAACTCGCCTACACGGTGGCCGACGTGGAGACCGCCGCGGACGCGTTGCGGGCCCGGGGTCTGCGGCTGCTCTACGACACGCCGAAACGGGGCACGGCGGGTTCCCGGATCAACTTCGTGCACCCCAAGGACGCCGGGGGTGTGCTGGTGGAGCTGGTGGAGCCGGCGTGAGGCGTACCTCTCGCGGGTGATTCGACCTGACGCGGACCCGCCCGCCTGGCAGGATCGGGGGCATTGAGCAGGGCCGACGACCCCGGCGACAGGCCCGGAATCCCCCGAAGCCCCGAGTGGGCTGGTGACAGCGGGACGACGCCGGACCGGCCGGTGAGTCAGCGGTCCTCCCCGAACGGCCCGGGGGCGGTCTGCGCTCCAGGTCGAAGCTGATCTACGATGCGGTTCGGATGCCCATCGGCTCTTGCATGTCCGATTCCTCTTCGCCAGGATGGCGCAATGCCCCAGCAGCAGGATCAGAACCTGGCCTTCTTCGAGACCGCCAACTCCCAGCACGACTTCACCGTCGTACTGCGGGGATATGACCGCGGACAGGTCGACGGACACATCGGCCGGCTGCTCGCCGCGCTGAACCAGTCCGAGGCGGCCCGCGGCGAGGCCGAGCAGCGGATGAACGACGCGCAGCGTCGCCTGCGCCAGGCCGAACAGCGGCTGAACGCGCTCGAGCAGAAACTCGCCGACAGCAACAAGCTGCTGGAGGAGAACAACAGGCCGACGCTCTCCGGGCTGGGCACCCGGGTGGAGCAGATCCTGCGGCTCGCCGAGGAACAGGCGAACGATCACCGCAACGAGGCGAAGCGGGAGTCCGAGGGCATTCTCTCCGCGGCTCGTCTCGAGGCCCGCGAGATCACCGACAAGGCGCGTGCCGAGGCCGCCGCCATGAAGGCGACCGCCGAGCGTGAGGCCGGCCAGGTCCGCACGCACGCCGAGCGCGAGGCCGCCGAGGCCCGGGTCCAGGCCCGCCGCGAGGCGGACACCCTGCGGTCGGACGCCGACCGCGAGACCAAGCAGTTGCGTACCGTGACCGCGCACGAGGTCGCCGAGCTCAAGTCGACCGTGGAGCGTGAGGTCGCGTCGCTGCGCGCCACCGCCGAGCGGGAGATCACCCAGGCCCGCGCGAAGGCCGGCCGGGAGGCCGAGGAGAAGCGCGCCGAGGCCACCAAGCTGCTCGCCGACGCCCGCGACAAGCGCGAGAAGGACCTGCAGGCCCTGGCGCTGGAGATCGCCGAGCGTCGGGAGAAGGCCGAGGCCGAGGAGTCGCAGCGGCACGCCGCCCAGGTCGCCGCCACCCAGAAGATGGTGGCCGAGGCCGAGGAGCGGGCTCGCGCCGCCGAGGACCGGTCGAAGGAGATCGAGCAGCGCGCCGAGAGCCGCCGCATCGAGTCCGAGCGTCACTCGTCCGAGACCGTCGAGAAGGCGCGGGCGCTGGCCGACAAGACCGTCACCGAGGCTCGCCAGGAGGCCAACCGCCTGCTCGGCGACGCCCGCCAGGAGGCGGAGCTGACCACTCAGGCGGCTCGCCGCGAGGTCGAGGACCTGACCCGTCAGAAGGACGCGGTCACCAACCAGCTGGGTCAGATGCTGTCCGGCCTGTCCGGCCTGGTGCCGGGCGTCGGCGGGGCCGCTGCCCCAGCTGCGGCGGCCGCCGCGGTGGCCGCTGCCGCCAAGCCCGCCGAGGCACCCGCGCAGCGTGCTCCCGAGCAGGTCACGGCCCAGGACGAGCTCGCCGAGGCGGATGACGACGAGGACGAGCCGGTCGCCGCTCAGACGAATTCCTGACGCGAGACCATCGTCTCTCTCCGGTTGCGGAGCCGCCGCGAGTGCGCGACGGTTGACAACGGCCGGGGCATTCGACGACGAAATCAGGCCGTACCGGAGTTTCTCCGGTACGGCCTGACTCGTTTCGCGCTTGCCTGGGTTAATCAAGCCGAGGTCAGACAGATCACAACTACCCGGATCGTCTCTGCCAAACCGGTGTGTATCGACACGCCACGGGACGATGCGTATGTGAGGATGGAAAGCATGTCGCACGGCGGTGAAATTCTCGGTCTCGGCGGAGATTCGGCCACCGAACCCAGCTTCGAGACCGCCCTGCGGGGTTACGAGCGCAAGCAGGTCGAGCGATACGTGACCCGGGCGGAGAACGAGATCGCTGCCCTCCTCGCCGACCGCGAGCAGGCCTACTCGCAGATGCAGGCGATGACGGCGCAGATAAAGGGTCTCCAGGCGGAGTTGGCGCAGGCGCGGCGTGACTCCGGGGTCAGCGGTGAGGTGTCGTTCCGGCACCTGGGCCCCCGGGTCGAGCAGATCCTGGCCCTGGCCGAGGAGCAGGGCGAGGCGATCAAGGCCTCAGCCACCGACGACATCGCCTCCCGGCTGGCCGAGGCGGAGCGGATCCGGGCCGAGGCCGAGGCGCACGCCCACAACGGCATCCGTGACTTCGAGATCGCCCTGGCCGCGCGCCGGGCCGAGGAGGAGAAGGTCGACACCGCCAAGCGGGTCGCCTCGGACAAGGCACTCGCCGCCGCTCGCCAGGCCGGTGAGCAGATGCGCAAGGAAGCGGAGGCGGTTCTGGTCCGCTCCCGCAACGAGGGCAAGCACCTGGTCGAGCAGGCCACCCAGGATGCCGCGCGCCAGCGGGCCGAAGTGGACGGATATGTGCAGTCCACCCGGATGCAGGCCGAGCAGGAGCTCAAGGCGCTCCGGGAGAAGACCAGCCAGGAGATCGCCGCGAAGCGGGCCGAGGCCGAGCGCGAGCTGGCCGATCTGAAGGCGTCGGTCGAGCACGAGCTGGCGCTGCGCCGGCACTCGGTGATCGAGGAGCTCGGCCAGATGCGGGCCGGTGTCGAGAAGCAGTGCGCCGACCTGCGCAGCGAGGCCGACAAGTATGCCGAGGAGGTCCTCCGGCGGTCCGACGATCAGGCCACGGCCGTCCGCAAGGAGATCGCCGCCCAGCAGGAGAGGATCGCCCAGGCCGGCCGGGAATTGGAAGCCGCCAACAGCGAGGTGGCACAGGCCGAGCAGCGGCGGGTCACCGCGCAGGAGCAGGCCCAGGCCGCCGAGACTGAGGCCGAGCGGGTCCGTCAGCGTCTCGCCGAGACCCAGCAGCAGCTGGAGTCGGAGCTGAAGCGGGTGGCCGAGGCCAAGCGCTCCGGTGAGGCCGCCGAGCGGCACGCCGCCGAGGTTCGCCGCCAGGTGCAGAAAGAGGCGAAGCGGGTGGCCGAGCTGGCCGCCGCCGCGGTGCTGGCCGCCGCCGCCGACCCGAGTGACCCGGGCGAGCCGGAGGCGCCGGCCGAGAAGCCGGTGGAGCCGGTGCCGGTGGCGGTCCAGCCGCAGCCCGCGGAGAAGCAGCCCGGCAAGGTGACCGCGTCGGCGAAGGTGACGGTTCCGCAGGCGACCCGGGTCCCGGCCGACGCCGAGTGAGTTCAGGGTCGTTCCCGGTGGTGGGCCGGGCTCGGCGGCGATAGCCTCCGATCGCCGGATTCGGCGATCGAGGAGGTCTGATGTCCGCCGAGCCACCCGCCGAGGTGAAACCGCCGACCGAGGACGAACCACCGGCCGAGGGGAGACCGCCGGTCGAGGAGAAGCGGTTCGGTGAGCCCGGACCGCCGCTGAACCGGCGCAACCCGTTCCTGGTCGGCTTCCTCTTCGGGCTCGGCCTGCTGGTGGCGTATTCGCTGTTCCTCGGCATCCGCAACGCCACCTCGATGCTCATCCTGATCTTCATCGCGCTGTTCCTGGCGATCGGCCTCAATCCGGCGGTGGTCCGGCTGCGCAGCTGGGGCCTGCGCCGGGGCGTGGCGGTGGCGATCGTGGCGCTCAGCGTGGTCGGGTTGCTGGCCGGCGGCATCGTGGCGCTGATCCCGCCGCTGGTCACCCAGACCACCGAGCTGATCAACAATGCGCCGGACGTGGTGGAGAGCCTGCGCCGCAGCCAGACGGTCAACGAACTGGTGCAGCGCTACGACATCGCGAACCGGGTGCAGGGCGCGGTGAACGCCGGGACGATCACGAACGCCCTGGGTGGTGTGGTCGGCGGTGCCCGGCTGCTGTTCGGCACGATCTTCAACATCCTGACCGTGCTGGTGTTGACGATCTACTTCATGGCGTCGTTCGAGCGGCTCAAGTCGACCGGGTACCGGCTGGTCCCGGCCTCCCGGCGGGAGCGGGTCACGCTGATCGGCGACGAGATCCTGACCAAGGTCGGCGCGTACATGGTGGGTGCGCTGGCGATCGCCGTGCTGGCCGGGGCGAGCACCTTCGGGCTGGCTCTCGCGCTGGGTCTGGCGTACCCCTTCGCCCTGGCCGTGGTGGTCGCGGTCTGTGACCTGATCCCGCAGATCGGGGCCACCCTCGGTGCGATCGTGGTGAGCCTGGTCGGGCTGGCGTCGTCGGTGTCCGACGGCATCGCCTGCATCGTGTTCTTCATCATCTACCAGCAGCTCGAGAACTATCTGATCTACCCACGGGTGATGCGCCGCTCGGTCCGGGTGAGCGACGTGGCGGCGCTGGTGGCGGCCCTGCTCGGGGTCGGCCTGTTCGGCGTGATCGGCGCGCTCATCGCGATCCCGATGGTGGCCGCCATCCAGCTGATCATGCGGGAGGTCATGCTGCCCAGCCTGGAGGAACGCTAGCGCTGGTCCCTGTCGAAGGCGGCGACGGTCCGGTCGGCGTAGGCGGTGGCGTCGCCGGTCTCCATCGGGCCGTCCCAGGTCGTCGGGAGCGGAGTGGTCACCCCGGGGGCCACCCGGCGGACGATCTCGTCCAGGACCTTCTCGGCGTCGCCGACCCACAGGTGCTTGGCGCCGGGCATCGGCACGACCTCGGCCTGCGGGATGGCGGCGAAGCGTTCGGCGGCCTCGACCGGGCGCAGGTAGTCGTCGAACTCGGGGATCAGCGCGGTGACCGGCTTGCCGTTCTCGGCCCAGGCGGCCAGGTGCTCCGGCTGGGAGAACCGCAGCGGCGGGGAGAGCAGGACCGCGCCCGAGACGGCCGGGTCCAGCCCGTACATCAGGGTCAGGTCGGTGCCGAAGGACCAGCCCACCAGCCAGATGTCCGGCAGGTCGGCGAACTCCGCATACTCGATGGCGGCGGCCACGTCGAACCGCTCGTCGACCGCCTTCGAGAACGAGCCGCCACTGGTACCGCGGACGCTGCTGGTGCCGCGGGTGTTGAAGCGCAGCACGGCGAGCCCGGCCAGGGCGGGCAGGCGCCACGCCGCCTTGCGATAGACGTGGCTGTCCATCATCCCGCCGTGGGTGGGTAGCGGGTGTAGGCAGACGAGGGTGGCCACCGGCTCGCGGTCGAGCGGTCGGGCCAGCTCACCGACGAGGGTGACGCCGTCCGCGGTGTGCAGCTCGATGTCCTCCCGGTGGGCGGGCAGGATCGAGTTGGCCCGGATCTGGTTGCTCATGGGAAGAGGTTTTCACTTCCGTTTCGAGGGCGGTGGGCGGGGCGGTCGGATGGCTTCACCCATACCTCGGAGCGTTGCGCGAGCGCTCCACCCCCGGGGTGCGCCGGTCCCGGCCGCGCCAGCACCCGGTGTGCCAGTGACGGCGGTCGGCCATGTCGCCCCAGCCGTCGGCCGGCCACGCCACCACGTGCGCCACCCCGGGACGGATCTCCTGCATGCAGCCCGGACACCGGTACGTCTTGGCGGCCGCCGCACCGAAGATCGACCGCACCATCCACTCGCCGTCCTGCCACTGCTGGACGCGCTGCTCGGTGATCCCGGGACGGTCCGGGCTCGGCTCGTCGTCGGACGGGCGGCGGGGGCGGTTACGGCGGGGGCTCACGAGGTCAAGCGTACGTAGTGACTCGCCGGTAACAATCACCCTAGACTCGGGACATGACGGCGACTCACGTTCCCGGCCTCCCCGTGATCGATGACGGCTGGCTGATCTCCACCAACCCGGCCACCGGCGAGGAGGCCGGCCGCGTGCCGGTCGCCGACGAGAAGGCCGTGGTCGCAGCCGTCGAACGGGCCCGGGAAGCCGCCGTGTGGTGGCAGGGGCTCGGCTTCGACGGCCGCAAGACCCGGCTGCTGCGCTGGCGCTCCCTGATCGTCCAGCGGATCGAGGAGCTGGCCGAGCTCGTTCACAAGGAGTCCGGCAAGCCCCTGGCCGACGGCACGATCGAGGCGGTCGCCGCGGTCGAGCACCTGGACTGGGCGGCCCGCCACGCGAAGAAGGTGCTCGGCCCGCGCCGGGTCCGCACCCGGATCCTGGTCGCCGAGCACTCCGGCCACCTGGAGTACCAGCCGTACGGCGTGGTCGGCGTGATCGGCCCGTGGAACTATCCGATCGTCACGCCGGTCGGCCCGATCAGCGGCGCCCTGGCGGCCGGCAACACCATCGTCTTCAAACCGAGCGAGTACACCCCGATCGTCGGGCAGTGGCTGGCTGACACGTTCGCCGAGGTGGTTCCGGAACACCCGGTGCTGCAGGCGGTGCACGGCCTCGGTGACGTCGGCGGGGCGCTGTGCCGGTCCGGGGTGAACAAGGTGTCGTTCACCGGCTCGACGGCCACCGCCAAGAAGGTGATGGCCGCCTGCGCGGAGAATCTGGTGCCGGTCGTGCTGGAGGCGGGCGGTAAGGACGCGCTGATCGTCGACGCGGACGCCGACGTGAACGCCGCCGCCGAGGCCGCGGTCTGGGGCGCCATGACCAACGCCGGGCAGACCTGCATCGGCATCGAGCGGGTCTACGCCGTCGAGCCGGTCTACGACAGGTTCGTCGAGGCGGTCGTGGCCAAGGCCGGCAAGCTGCGCACCGGCGAGGAGATCGGCCCGATCACCATGCCCAAGCAGCTCGACATCATCCGCGACCACATCGAGGACGCGCTGGCCAAGGGCGGCAAGGCGGTGCTCGGCGGCGCCGAGGCGGTGCAGGCGCCGTTCGTCGCGCCGACCGTGCTGGTGGACGTGCCCGACGACTCGGCGGAGATCCGTGAGGAGACCTTCGGGCCGACCCTGACGATCACCCGGGTGCGCGACGCCGACGAGGCGGTGCAGAAGGCCAACGACACGCCGTACGGCCTGGGCGGCTCGGTCTTCGGTAAGAAGAACGCGATCCGGATCGCCCGGCGGCTGCGGTCCGGGATGGTGGCCGTGAACGGGACGCTCACCTTCGTCGGGATGGGCAACCTGCCGTTCGGCGGGGTCGGCGAGTCCGGGTTCGGACGCATCCACGGTGAGGACGGCCTGCGCGAGTTCGCCCGGGCCAAGGCGATCACCGTACGCCGCGGCCCGTCCCTGCTCCCGGCCATGACGTTCGAACGCACCCCGGCCCAGGTCCAGCAGATCGTCAAGGCGCTGCGCCTGCTGTACGGCCGCAAGCCCTAATCTGTGTGGGTGGTTGATCACCCAGCGGTCGAGGTCAATGGTCTGTACGTGAGTTACGGCTCGACGCCGGTGCTGGTGGATGTGGGACTGACCGTCCCGGCCGGCACCGGCGTCTGTGTGACGGGCGAGAACGGCATCGGGAAGTCCACTCTGCTGCGTTGCGTGAGCAGCCTCCAGCAGGCCGACGAGGGCACCGTTCGGGTCTTCGGCGCGGCACCGGGCGACAGTCCCGAGTTCTGGCGCGCGGTGGCCACCACCGTCGAGCCGCCCACCTGGTACCCCGGCCTCACCGTCCGCGAGCACGCCGAACTGGTGTGCCGCGCGCATGGCCAGGACCCCGACGAATCCGGCATCGACGAGGCGCTGGAGAAGTTCGGGCTGGCCGGGCACGCCGACGCCATCCCGCCGTCGATGTCATCGGGCCAGAAACAGCGGCTCACCCTCGCACTGGTGCTGCTGCGGCCCAGTTCGCTGCTCATCCTGGACGAGCCGGAGCAACGCCTCGACCCGGAGGGCCGGGCGATGGTCGCCGGGATGCTCGCCGACTACCTGTCCACCGGCGGTTCGCTGCTGCTGGCCAGCCACGACGACAAGTTCGCGGTGGCGTCCGGCGCCGAGATGGTGTCGATGGAGCAGCTGACCGGGCCGGGCCCCGCGTGACCGCCGTCGTCGCGCTGCGGCCGGTCCGCCGATGGATCCGCAAGGCCCAGGCCGCCCATCGGGACCGCGGGGACGCGCTCGCCACCATCTACACGGTGGTGTTCTCGATCGCCGTGCTGTCGGTGATGGCCCAGGACACCCTGCGGGCCGTCTTCAGCCCGCTCGTCCCGCACCTCAGCGGGGTCGGCGCGCTCGCCACGGCCGCCTGCGCCACCGGTCTGATCCACCTGACCCTGCGCCGACTCGGGCCGGTCTCGGTCACCCGGCCGGCCGCGTACTTCCTGCTCACCGCACCGGTCAGCCGGCCGAAACTGCTGGCCCCGTCGTTGCTCGCGACCGCCTTCGGTGCGGCCGTCGCGGGCGGTGCGGCGGCGTTCGGCGTCCTCGGCAACACGGTCGCGAGCGGATCTCCGATCCTGGTCGTCACGGGCGCGCTGTTCGGCGTACTCCTCGCGCTCCTCGCCTCGGCCGCGCAGTCGCGGCCGCGACTCGCGTCGCTCACCGACACCGTCGCCCGGCTCGCGCTCGCGATCGGCCTGGCCGGTCTGGTCGCCGAGGCGACCGGCTGGACGCCGCCCGCTCTCGGCGGAGAAGCCGCGGCATCCGTCGTGGTCACCGTCACCGGTGCCCTCGCGGCGCTCACCGTCCTGGCGTTTCTGCTGGGGGTACGCGACCTCGCGCGCACACCCAACGACGCGATCCTGGAGTCCGCCAAGACCGCTGGAACACTCGCCGACTCGGTCTACGGCATCGAGCCGTCGTTCCTCTCCGAGATGCTGGAGCGCCGCTACTGGGCGACCCGGCGACTGCGGTCGACCCGGCTGCCCCGCCGCCTGCCGCCGCTCACCGGCCAGGACCTGCTGCTGGCCCGGCGCCGCCCGGCTCGTCTGGTGTGGACGGCCGCATCCACCGCACTGCCGCTGCTGCTGATCTCGGTACCGCGCTGGGTGCTGGTGATCGCGCTGCTCGCCGGGATGGTGATCGCGGCCAAGGCCACCAGCGCCACGATCAAGACCGACGCCGGCAACCCGGTGCTGCTGCGGATGCTCGGGCTCGACTCGCGCCGGGTGGTCGGGCAGCGGCTGTGGGTGCCGGCCGTCCTCGGGGCGATCTGGGCCACGGCCGCGCTCGGTCTGCTCCAGGCGGCCGGTGGGCTGCCGCCGGGCCAGTGGTGGGCGATGGGCCTGGCGCTCGGACCGGTCGGCGGTGTCGTCGCGGTGCGGGCGGCCCGGGCCGGGTTCGTCCGCAACGACCTGATCCCGGTCGACACCCCGATGGGTTCGGTGCCGACCGGGCCGATCGTCTACGCCTTCGCCGGGCTGGATCTGCTGATCCTCGCCCTGCCCGCGGTGATCACCCTGCTCGGGGACCGGCCGGCCACGTGGACCGCGATCGCCGTGCAGGCCGGGGTGGCGGCACTGGGCATCCGCGCCTACCTCTCCTGGAGCACCGACCCGTCCCGGGTGGGCCTGGCGAAGTGACCGGCCGCTTCCGCCCGAAAGGCGCGTTGGCGGGCGTGCGGCACGCCCGCGTCGCGGTGTAGGGAACGGTGCTTTGGTGGCCGTACGATCAGAAAAGGGTTAGTTCGTCTTTTTTCATGCCCCGGAGGGCGTCGTAGTCGACGACCACACAGCGGATGCCGCGGTCGGTGGCCAGCACCCGGGCCTGGGGTTTGATCTCCTGGGCGGCGAAGACGCCCTGGACCGGGGCGAGGAGCGGATCGCGGTTCATCAGTTCGAGGTAGCGGGTGAGCTGCTCGACACCGTCGATCTCGCCGCGGCGCTTGACCTCGACCGCGACCGATTTGCCCTCGGGATCCTTGAGGAGCAGGTCGACCGGGCCGATCGCGGTCATGAACTCGCGGCGCACCAGGGTGTGCCCCTCGCCGAAGGTCTCCGGGTGCTTGGCCAGCAACTCCTGGAGATGCGCCTCGACACCGTCCTTGACCAGCCCGGGGTCCACACCCAGCTCGTAGGAGTAGTCCTGGAAGACCTCCTCCAGGGTGATCCGCAGCTCCTCACCGGCCTTGTTCACCACCTTCCACACACCGGGGGCCTCCTGCAGCTTGCAGGGCGGGCTCATCCAGTTGAGCGGCTTGTAGGCACGGTCGTCGGCGTGAATCGACACCGACCCGTCGGCCTTGACCATCAGCAGCCGCACCGCCGGGGGCAGGTGGGCGGAGAGACGGCCGACATAGTCCACGGAGCATTTCGCGATGACCAGACGCACCGCACGACGGTACCTGACGATCCGCGCGGACCCGGCGGGCGGCACGTGCGCGGCGGTGCGATCCTGAGATCGTGTTCGAAGTATTGACCGGTACCGGTCTCGCCGCCTCCGCCGGGCTCAACGCCTACATCCCGCTGCTGACCATGGGTCTGCTGGCCCGGTACACGTCGGCGATCGATCTGCCGTCCGGTTCGGCGTGGCTGGCCGACGGCTGGACGCTGACGATTCTCGCGATCCTGTTCGCCATCGAGGTGGTGGCCGACAAGGTGCCGGTGGTCGACCACTTCAACGACGTGGTGCAGACGTTCATCAGGCCCACCGCGGGCGGCCTGGCGTTCGGTGCGGGCTCGGCCTCGGAGACGGTGACCGTCACCGACCCGGGCGCGTTCTTCACCTCGAACCAGTGGGTGCCGATCGTCGCCGGGGTGGTGATCGCGCTGATCGTCCACATTCTGAAGGCGGCGTCCCGCCCGGTGGTCAACGTGACGACCGCCGGATTCGGCGCGCCGGTCGCCAGCACCGCCGAGGATCTCGGCAGCGTGGTGATGTCGGTGCTGGCCATCGTGCTTCCGGTGCTCGTCCTGATCGGTCTCGGGGTGCTCGTGTGGGCGGCCGTCTGGGTGGTGCGGCGGCGGAGTCGCCGTAAGCGGGAGCGGGCCGGGAGTGTCGAGACCCGTCACCTGTTTGGTTGACTCTCGGGGTGATCGCGATCGCCGTACCCGCCTTCGCCCTGAGTTGCTGGCTCGCGTGCTACCTGATCGGGCGTGATCCGAGCCGGGCCACCCTGCGGTGGACGGCGACGGCGCTGGTGTCGTACGCGCTGGGTGTCGCCGCCTGGACCGTGTCGCCCGGCTCGGCCACCGCCGAGGTGCTGCTCTGCATCCCGGCCCTGTGCTGGGCCGGCGCCGTGGTGTCGCTGCTGCCGCTGACCCCGGTCGAGCGGCGGCCGATCGACCGGGGCGCCCTGCTGCTGGGCGCCGCCTTCCTTCTGATGATCATCTTTCTGCCGCAGGCGGGCCGGCTCGTCGTGCTCGCCCCGATGGTCGGCGCGCTGAGCCTGATGTGGCGGCTGCGCGAGCAGGTGGTGCCGAAGATGCTGCCGCTCGCGCTGACCGTGATGGCGCTACTCGGCACGGCGTCGCTGGTGCTGCTGCTGTTCACCACATCCGGCGAGCTGGCCGCGATCGCCGCGCTCGGCCTCGACCTGCTGGTGGTCGGCTACCTGATGGCGGTGGCGCACGCCGGGGAGACCGGTGAGCGGCTGCGGCCCGACCTGCGGCGCTCGCTGGTCGCCCAGATCGCGGTGCTGGTGCTGGCCGGGATCCCGGCCGGGGTGACGCTGTGGCTGGTTCCCGGACACGACGGGGTGGCGCTGCTCCAGTTCGCCGTGCTGGCCGCCGGGTCGGCGCTGGCCGGGCTGGGCTCCCAGGTGCGCCGGGCGCTGGACCGGGTGGCGCTCGCCGACGATCAGCCGCTGCGCTCCGACCGGTCGGCGCTGTTCCTGAACGCCGACGCCCTGCTGCGTCGGCGGGAGCAGCGGCGGCTCAACACCATCGGCGAGCCGGAGTTCCTGCGGATGACCAGGCGGGCGCTGAACGACTTCGGTGACCTGAACCGGCTGGCCCGGAGCCCGCTGACCGACCTGCCGTCGGTGGATCGGCGGGTGGCCGGCAAGGAGGACCAGCCGCGGGCGCGGGCCCGGGAGTTGCGGGCGGTGCTGCGTGAGTGCGTGTCGTCGATGCGGCCGCCCGGGCCGTTCGGGACGACCGAGGAGTGGCGGTACTACAACGTGCTCCAGTTCTGCTGTGTGCTCGGGCTGAACCCGTATTCACGCCGGCTGCGGACCGACGGGGTGAGTCGGGAGGCGCGACTCGCCGTCGACTGGTTCAAGCGGTACGTGCCGCAGGACATCACCAAGCAGTGGCAGCGGGAGGCGGCCATGCTGGTGGCCGAGCAACTGTGGATCGATGTGGTGGGCCGGCACCGCGCCCTCCCCTCTGCCGAGATCACGACACGCACCACCTAAACCCCATAAAAGGTCATTTAGGGCTAATATCCCCGACCATGAGCCACCGCAACGCGCTGGTCGCCGCGGTGCGGCAGGAGCTCGCCGAGGCCCGCGGCACCGCCCGCGCGGTCCTCGCCGCCGCCGAATCGGCCCGTGGCGAGGCACAGCAGCGACGGCAACTGGTCCGGGAGGCGTACGCCACCTGCCTCAACCAGCTCGCCGCCGCCCGGGAGTCCGCACGCCAGGAGGTCCAGCAGCGCTACCGCGGTGAGGCCAACCGCCTCGCCGGGCATCTGCGCGGCCTCGCCACGATGAGCGCCACCGGGGCGGCCGGAGCTCCGTGGCGGTTCTGGGCGCCGAGCGAACCCGAACCGGGCACCACACCCGGACTGCTGCGGATCGGGACCATCACCTTCGACGAGACGTCCGCGCTGCCCGCGCTCATCCCCCTGCTCGACCGGGCCCACCTGCATCTGAGCGGGCCGGCCGCCACCCTCGACGAGGTGATCACCGGGTTGCTGCTGCGGGCGCTCGGCAGCACCCGGGCCGGTGACGTCGACCTGATCGTCTACGACCCGGAGAGCCGGGGCGCGTTCGGGCAGCTCGGGCCCCGGTTCGTCGGGCCCGGCGGGTTCGGGGCGCTGCTCGAGGAGCTCTGTCACGCCGAGGATCACGACGCCTGGCGGCTCGTCGTACTGCTCGCGGACCGGGCCACCGGGGACGAGATGACCCGGGCGCAGCGGGCACAACTGGACCGGATCACGCGTACCGGGGTGGATCGTGGGGTGCACCTGGTCGTTCGAGGCCTGGACCTGCCGG
The DNA here is from genome assembly GCF_033097365.1 of Actinoplanes sichuanensis. Classification (NCBI taxonomy): domain Bacteria; kingdom Bacillati; phylum Actinomycetota; class Actinomycetes; order Micromonosporales; family Micromonosporaceae; genus Actinoplanes; species Actinoplanes sichuanensis. The sequence goes on along the minus strand of NZ_AP028461.1, from coordinate 10,554,470 downwards.
ACGACCCCGCGGTGGAACGGATCGTGGTGCACGACCGGGTCGCCGCGTGCGCGTCGCTCGGCCGCCTCGAGATCCACCTCGATCCGCCGCCGCCCGCGGCGCTCTGCCGCGACGTCGCCGAACGGCAGCGCCAGGGTCCGCCACCGGCCCGACTCGCCGACCTGGAACCGGCCCGGCTGTGGGAGGAGTCCGCCCGGTACGGCCTGCCCGCCCCGATCGGCGACAGCACCGACGGGACACTCGTCGAGATCCCGCTCGGCGAGGACCTGCCACACGTGCTGATCGGCGGGCCGTCCGGCTCCGGCAAGACCAACCTGATCTACACCTGGCTGGGTTCCCTCGTCACCCGGTACGGTCCCGGCGAGCTCGCCCTCTACCTGCTCGACTTCAAGGAGGGCGGGTCGTTCGCCAGGTACGCCCCCGGCCCCCGCGACCCCAGCTGGCTGCCGCAGGTCCGGCTGGCCGGCGTCGACGTCCGCAACGACCGGGAGTTCGGCCTGGCCGTGCTCCGGCACCTCGGTGAGGAACTGCGCGCCAGGTCCGCCCGCCGAGCCGACCCGGAGGACCGGCCCCGCGTGGTCGCGGTCCTCGACGAGTTCCCCGTGCTGCTGGACGGCCGGGACACCCTCGCCGACGAGGCGGCCGGCCTGCTCGAGGACCTCGCCCGGCGCGGTGGCGACCACGGCATCCACCTGGTCCTGGCCACCCGCGACACGGACGGGCTGCGGGCGCTGCAGGGCCGGCCCACCCTGATCGCCCCGTTCACCCTGCGGATCGCCCTGCCCAAGGCGAGCCGGATCCTCGCCGACGACAACCTGGCCGCCTCGGTCATCCCGGCCCGGCACGCGGTCGTCAACACCGAGTCCGGCCTGGCCGGCGCCAACCGGGTGGTACGGCTACCGGACGCCGGCGACCCGCTCGGCTGGCGCGCCACCCAGCGCCGGTTGTGGCGCTCCCGACCCCTCGGCTGCGAGGAACCACGGATCTTCGACGGGGAGGCGGTGCCCCGACTGCCGTCGGCGTACCGGCCGTCCGGGCGGGTGCCGGTCGCCGGCGCGCCGGTCGGCTCGTCACCCGGGGCGGTCCTCGGCGAACGGATCGACGTGTCGGCGCGGCCGGCCCGCGTACGGCTCGGCCGGATGCCCGGACGCAACCTGGCGGTCATCGGCACCCGCGCCGACGAGGCCTGCGACGTGCTGGCCGCGGCCGCCCTGTCGCTCGCCGCGCAGGGACCGGCCCACTTCAGCATCGTCTGCCTCGACCCGACCGCGGAACGGTCGGCGGCCCGCCTGGTCGCCGAACTCCCGGCCGCCGACTGGTACGACACCTCCGACGTCCACTTCGACCCGCCCGCCTCCGACGTGCCCAGATACCTGATCGGATACGGACTCGAAGCGGCCGGGCCGCGGCACCGCCCGGCGTTGCGCGCCCTGCTCGACACCGGCCCGTCCCGGCGGGTGCACGTACTCGGCTGGTGGCGGGCCGTCAGCCGGCTCCGCGACGACCTGGCCGGCCGGTTCGACCCGATCGGCGCCTGGGTGGCCCTCGACGTGCACGGCACCGACCTGGCGCCGCTGTACCCGCAGCCGGGCGGGCCGGTCTGGCGCCCACGGCCGCGGCGCGCCCTGTTCTTCGACCGGTCCGTGCACCGCACCCCCGAAGTGATCATCCCGTACGAGGTGAACAGTGACCACACGTGATCGATTTCGGCCCACCGTCCGCAGCCGCCGAGGTGTCCAGTGAGCACACGTGATCGTCAGCCGCTCGGCCGTGACTATCAGCTGATGGTGAGCGCGCTCGCCGACGTCACCCGCCGCCGTGACGCCGAACTCGACGACGCCGAACAGGCCTACCAGGACAACGCCGCCCGGGCCGCCGGCGAACTCGCCCGGGCCGAGGGTGAGGCCCTCGCCGCCGACCGCTGGGCCGGCGCCGCCGCCGCCCAGGTGCTCGACGTCGACCGGGAGGCGGCCCGCCTCTGGGACCAGCTCCGTCGCGCCCGCGGCCTGCGGATCCGCGCCATCGGCGAGGTACCCGAACCGGCCTCGGTCGAAGCCATGCCCCGAGTCGCCCTGCAGCGCCGGCCGGAACCGGGCGAGGACGTCGTCCCGGTCGGCCGGCAGTCACCACGGGTGTTGCTCTCCCGCGCCGCCGACCGTATCGACGTGACCATCCACCCGGCCGGCAACGGCACTCTCCCCCGCTGGGCGCTGCCGTTACTGCCGCTGATCGGTGCGCTCAGCGCCTTCGCCACCGGGCTGGTCGCCGCCGGACTGGTCACCTTCGGTGACAACGCCCTCTGGGGTGGCCCGATCATCCGCGGGCTCGGCTGGCTCACGTTCCTGATCGCGCCGTCGGCGGGGGTGCCGCTGGCCGCCTACCTCACGCACAGCCGGATGCGCGCCCGGATGGAGATCGGCGGCATCGGCTTGACCCTGCTCGGCGGCATGCTCGCGGCCACCCTGCTGTCCCTGTCCTTCGCCGCGACGCGCTGATCAGCTCCCACACCCGGCCGGCCCGATGATCGGCTGGGCGTGGGAGCTGCCGCGGTCGCCGCCGAAGGCGGGGTTCGAGGTGGTGCGGTTGTGGGAGTCGTGGCCGTACCGGATCAGTAGCTGTAGAAGCCCTTGCCGGTTTTCCGGCCGAGGTCGCCGGCGGTGACCATCCGCTGGAGGAGCTCCGGCGGGAAGAACTTCTCGTCGGCGGTGTCGCGGTAGATGTTGCTGGTCGCGTTGAGCATGACGTCGAGGCCGGTGAGGTCGACGGTGGCCAGCGGGCCCATCGCGTGGCCGAAGCCGAGCTTCATGACCGTGTCCAGGTCGGCGGCGGAGACCACGCCCGACTCGACGAGCTGGATGGCCTCGACGAGGATGGCCGAGAAGAGCCGGTTGGAGACGAAGCCGGCGACGTCGCGCTTGACTTCGACGCACGTCTTGCCGACCTCCTCGGCGTAGTTGCGGGCGGCCGCCAGCGTCTCGTCGGAGGTCTGGTAGCCACGAACCAGCTCGACCAGCTTCATCATCGGGACCGGCGAGAAGAAGTGGATGCCGACGACCGATTCGGGCCGGCTGGTGACGGTGGCGATCTGGGTGATCGGAATGGCCGACGTGTTGGTGCCGAGGACCGCGCCCGGCTTGCAGATCTTGTCGAGGGCCTTGAAGACCTCGTGCTTGGCCTCCACCTTCTCGTAGATGGCCTCGACCACGACGTCGGCGTCGGCGGCCGAGTCGAGGTCGGTGGTGGGGGTGATCCGGGCGAGGGTGGCCTCGACGTCGGCCTCGGCGATCTTGCCCTTGGCGGCGAACCGGCTGAGTGAGTCCTTGATCGCCGACATGCCGCGGCTGAGCGAGGCGTCGTCGACGTCCCGCATGGTGACCTGCCAGCCGGCCTGCGCCGACACCTGGGCGATGCCGGAGCCCATCAATCCGGAACCGATGACCGCGAGACGTCCTGCCATGATCCACTCCTTCGTGAGAGGACGTCAGTTTACCGGCGTTCCTTAACGGAGGTTCAGCCTGGCTCCCGTTCGGGGCGAATCACCGGAAAACCGACGACCGCGGTGCCAGACTGTGCCCATGGCCACGAGCGACGGCTGGTACCTCATCGGACCGCTGATCGCCGTCGGTCTGGTCGGCTTCCTCGGCGCCGTGTTCTGGCGCATGGGCCTGCAACCCACCGTCGCACCCGAGACGGCTCCCGACGGTCTGACGATCTTCGGAGAGCCGGACGACTACGGCCTGCTGTGGCCGGCCGCCGTCACCGACGAGCCCGAGGTCGCCGACGAGATCCGGCGACTGCTGTCCGACGCGGGCATCCGAACCACCACGGCGATCCGGCGCGACGGCCGGGTCAGTGTGCTGGTCTTCTCCGAAGAGGTGGAGGAGGCCCGCCGCCTGGTGGCCTCCCTGTGAGGACCTCAGAAATCGAACGTCGGCTCCGGCACGTCGGTCCGCTCGACCTCCACCCCCAGGCTCTCCAGGTCGGAGACGAAGTCCGGGTAGCCGCGGTCGATGTGGTGCACCTCGCCCACCTCGGTCACCCCGTCCGCGCACAGCCCGGCGATGACCAGACCGGCACCGGCCCGGATGTCGGTGGCCCGCACCGGCGCCCCGGACAGCTTGTCCCGCCCGTTCACGACGGCGTGGTGCCCGTCGGTACGGATGTCGGCACCCAGCCGCACCATCTCGTTCACGAACATGAACCGTCCATCGAAGATGTTCTCGGTGATCAGCGACGACCCCTCGGCCACCGCGGCCAGCCCCAGCGCCATCGGCAGCAGATCGGTCGCGAACCCCGGGTAGGGCAGCGTCACGATGTCGACACCGCGCGGCCGGTCGTCCATCCGCACCCGGAACCGGTTGTCCCCCGGCTCGACCGTCGCACCCGCGGTCACCAACTTGTCCAGTGCCAGGTCCAGGAACTCCGGCCGGACCCCGTGCACGGTCACGTCGCCACGGGTCATCGCCGACGCGAACGCCCAGGTGCCGCCGACGATCCGGTCACCGATCGTCTGGTGGCGCACCGGCTTGAGGGCCTCCACCCCCTCGACGATCAGGGTGGACGAACCGGCGCCCTCGATCTTCGCGCCCATCGCGGTCAGCATGTCGCAGATGTCGACGATCTCCGGCTCCCGCGCCGCGTTGTCGATCTCCGTGACGCCCTTGGCCAGGACCGCGGCCATCAGAATGTTCTCGGTGGCGCCGACACTCGGGAAGTCCAGCCAGATCTTCGCCCCGTGCAGCCCACCGGGCGCCGACGCGATCACGAAGCCGTGCTCGCCGGAGATCTCCGCACCCATCCGGGCCAGGCCCGACACGTGCATGTCGAGACCACGGGAGCCGATCATGTCGCCACCGGGCAGCGCCACCCGCACGTAGCCGCGGCGGGCCAGCAACGGACCGAGCACGCAGATCGACGCGCGTAGCCGCCGCACCAGGTCGTAGTCGGCCTCGCTGCCCGGCTCGGCGGGCACGTCGATGACCGCCTCGGTGCCGTCGAGCGTGACGTCGCAGCCCAGCCGCCGCAGCACCTCGGCCATGATGGCGATGTCGGTGATCCGGGGCACGTTCGACACCACGCTGCGCCCCTCGGCCAGCAGCGCGACCGCCATCAGCTTGAGTGCCGAGTTCTTCGCGCCGCCCACCTTGACGTCGCCGGCGAGGCGTGCCCCGCCCTTCACCCTGATCACATCCACGCGGGCCATCGTATGGTCCCCGGCCCACTCGCGCCTCGTAGGGTGGGGCGCATGGCTGTGCATCTCACCCGCATTTACACCCGGGCCGGCGACGGCGGGCAGACCAGGATGGTCAACAACGAGCTCGCGCCGAAGACCTCACCACGGATCGCCGCGTACGCCGACGCCGACGAGTGCAACGCGTCCCTGGGCGCCGCGATCGCCCTCGGTGACCTGCCCGACGACGTCCGGCAGGTGCTCGCCACCATTCAGAACGACCTGTTCGACCTGGGCGCCGATCTGGGCAATCCGCTGAGCGACGACCCGCCGTACCCGCCGCTGCGCATCACCGAGGCCTATGTGACGAGGCTGGAGGGCTGGTGCGACGAGTTCAACGAACGGCTGGCGGCGCTGGACAGTTTCATCCTCCCGGGCGGCACTCCGGGCGCGGCACTCCTGCACGTGGCCCGTACCGTCGCCCGCCGAGCCGAGCGCACCGCCTGGGCCCTCTATGAGCTGGAGCCGTCGACGACCAGCGTGCTGCCGCTGAAATACCTGAACCGTCTCTCCGATCTGCTGTTCATCCTGTCCCGGGTGGCCAATCCGTCGGGCGACGTGAAATGGGTTCCCGGCGGCGCACGCGGGCGATGATCCACCACATCGAACTGTGGGTGCCCGATCTGGCCGGCGCCCTCCGCCCGTGGGGCTGGCTGCTGGACTCCCTCGGTTGGACGCCGTTCCAGGAGTGGCCGGCCGGCCGCTCCTGGAAGTACGGCGCCCTCTACCTGGTCCTGGAGCAGTCCCCCGCCCTCTCCGGCACCACACACGACCGCCTCGCCCCCGGCCTCAACCATCTGGCCTTCCAGGCCGGCCCACCGACCATGGTCGACCGCCTGGCCACCGAATCGGCCGTGCACGGGTGGTCCCCGTTGTTCGCCGACCGATACCCGCACGCGGGCGGGCCGGACTGCTACGCCGCCTACCTGACCGACGCCTGGGGCTACGAGGTCGAACTGGTCGCCGACACCTGACCGGGGCGGCGGGTCAGGGCAGGAGGTCGCCGTCGATGGTGGTCACCGCGTGGCCGCTCAGGTGGGTCCGGTCGCCGTGCAGGCTCACGCGGACCAGGCCGCCCCGGGGAGACGCCTGGTAGCCGGTCAGGTCGGTGCGGCCCAGCTTCCCCGCCCAGAACGGTGTGAGGGCCGTGTGAGCGCTTCCGGTGACCGGGTCCTCGTCGACCCCCACGGCCGGGGCGAAGAAGCGGGAGACGAAGTCGTAGCCCGATGCCGGGTCTTCGGCGGCCGCCGTGACGATGACGCCGCGCCGGGTCAGCCGGGCCACCGTCCGCAGATCGGGGTCGAGGGCACGGACCGCCTTCTCGTCGGCCACCTCGAACAGCAGGTCGTCGGTGTTGGGGCCGGTGTGCAGGACGGTCCGGGAGTCCACCCCGAGGGCGGCCACGAGCTCCGGGTCGGCGTCGATCGGGCGGAGCGGGGCGGTCGGGAAGTCGAGGGTGATCAGCCCGCCGTCGCCGACGGCGGCGGTCAGGACGCCACTGAGCGTCCGGTAGCCGGCCCGCCCGCTGATCAACCCGGCCCGGTGCAGCACGTGCGTGGTGGCCAGCGTGGCGTGCCCGCAGAGCGCCACCTCGACCGCCGGGGTGAACCAGCGCAGCGCCCAGTCGGCCTCGGACCCCTCCGGCAGTCGCCGGACGAACGCCGTCTCGGCCTGGTGGACCTCGGCTGCGACCTGCTGCATCCACTCTTCGGCGGGGAACTCGTCCCCGTCCAGGACCACCACTCCGGCGGGGTTCCCGGCGAACGGCCGGTCGGTGAAGGCGTCGACGATTCTGATCCGCATGAACCGACGTTACGAAACCGGCGGGCTCGAAACGACGGCCAATCCGAGGAACGCGGCCGGGAAAGTCAGCCCTCGATGGGGCGGGGGCCGAACACCGGCCGGCCGCGCAGGCTGCCCGGGTCGCGGGGCGGGCCGGCCTCGAGCCAGGAGAGGAAGCCGGTCACCGTGGTGTCGGCCATCGCGATCTCGATCACCGAATCGGCGGTACGGCAGCGGAGGACCACCCAGTGCCCCGGCATGGTGAGACGCTCCGGACCGGCCGGCAGGCGCCGCTCCTCCACCGTGAGGAACCGTCTGTCGAGGACCCGCTTGGGCCGGATCGCCAGGCTGAACATGCGGTGGAACCGGAGCTCGTCACCGACGAACTGGCCGAGGCCGGGCGACCAGCCGCGGCCGGGCACGATCGTGTTGATGTGCACCTGGAGGCGAATGGTTCCGCCGCCGAGCATGAGCAGCCGGCGGCGGAAGAAGATCGAGAAGAGTAGTGCGAGCAGCGCGACGACGCAGATTCCGGCGACTTCCAGAATCCGCATCGCCGGAGTCAGCGGGACTCGGGCGTGGCGGGCGTCGCGCTCTCGGCGAGGACTGTCACGCCGTTCGCGTCGATCGAGAGGAAGCCACCGGCGACGTCGTAGGTCAGCTGGTCGCCACCGGCGAGCTTGACCCGCACCTGGGACGGCTCCTTCAGCAGACCGAGCAGCGGCGCGTGGCCCGGGAGCACACCGATCTCGCCCTCGGTGGTGCGCGCGACGAGCATCTCGGCCTCTCCGACCCAGACCTTCTCCTCGACGGCGACGACCTCGACGTGCAGCTGGTTGGCCACGCTGTTCCCCTCAGGTGCGACGAATCCCTCAGGCGCCGGGAATCCCTCAGATGCTACGAACCGAACGGGTGAAGTCTAATCGGCGACGAACGTCGACGTGGTACGGGGTACCGCCTCAGCCGTCCTGAGCAGCGTAGGTCGGATTGTCGAGCAGGAAAGCCCCGATCCGGTCCTCGGCGACGGCCTGGAAGAACCGGGCGGTCGACGGCTCCAACTGCTCCCCCAGATACGTCCCGTTCTGGAACAACCCCCCGCCAGGCAGCTTGATCAACGTCATGTCGCCGGTATCGATGCCCTTGAGCGCGAGCCCCCAGTCGACGACGCTGCTGCCACCGCCGTCGAAGGTCAGCGAATCGCCCGCCGCGTCGAGCACCGCGAGCAGCTTGGTCGGGTCGGTCACCACGTCCCTGCTCATCGCCTGCTCGGCCATCGCCTTGATGAACTGCTGCTGGTGCCGCTGCCTGTCGTAGTCGCCGTTGGGCAGCCCATACCGCTGGCGCACGTAGTCGAGCGCCTCCCACGCCTGCAGGTGGTAGGTGCCCTTCCGGTAGACCTTCTGCGGCCCGATGTACGGATGGTCGCATCCACCGCCGGCACAGGCCGCACTCTTCGGACGGGCCCTGCCATCCGGCTGGAGGTGCTCGGACCGCACGTTCTGGTCGATCGTCATGGTGACGCCACCCATGGCCTCGACGATCTTCTTGAACCCGCCGAAGTTGATGATCGCTCCGGCGTCGAACGTGTGGATCCCGGTGAAGGCGCTGACCGTCTGGGCAAGTAACTGGAAGCCCTGCTTGACGTCGTGCGTGCCGTTGCCGACGTCGCTGCCGTACGACATCGCGGAATTGATCTTGGCGGTCGTGCCGCCGAAGCCGGTCTTGGCGAACGGCGGAATCTGCACATACAGGTCACGGGGGATGGAGAACAGGTAGATCCGGTCCATCGAGGCCGGCACGTGCGCCACGATGATCGAGTCCGAGCGCGGGGCCTGCGAGTCGTCGCGCGGATCGATCCCGGCGAGCAGGATGTTGAGCGGGCCCCTGATGTCGGCGTCGGCACGCGGCGCACCCGACGCCGGGTCACCGATCAGGCTGCCGCCGGCGTCGACCGCACCCGTGTAGCGCGCGAGGAGAGCCTGCCCGGTGACCAGGACACCGCCGCTGCTGACCATGAGCACGCACCCGAAGGCGGCACAGAGCCGCGCCCACATGGGCGCACCGCGGCGTTTCCTCGACTGTGGCACCGCGCAAGCATACCCACGTTGACCTGCGCGAATGCTGTGGAAGGGGTACCCGGGAACGCGAAAGCCGCGCCGGTATTCACCGGCGCGGCTCCCTGAACGACCGACGGATCGTCAGCCCTTCATCAGCTCGTGCGCGTTCTTCTCGAGGTCCTCGAGGCCACCGCACATGAAGAAGGCCTGCTCCGGGTAGTTGTCGTACTCACCCTCGGCGATCTTCTTGAACGCCTCGATGGTCTCCTTCAGCGGGACCGTCGAGCCGGGGACGCCGGTGAACTGCTCCGCCGCGTAGGTGTTCTGCGACAGGAACCGCTCGATGCGGCGAGCCCGCTGCACCGTGACCTTGTCCTCCTCGGAGAGCTCGTCCATACCGAGGATGGCGATGATGTCCTGCAGGTCCTTGTACTTCTGGAGGATCCGCTGGACCTCACGGGCCACCGTGTAGTGCTCGGCACCGACGAACTCCGGCGCCAGGATCCGCGAGCTGGAGGCCAGCGGGTCCACGGCCGGGTAGATGCCCTTGTCGGAGATCGACCGCTCGAGGTTGGTGGTCGCGTCGAGGTGGGCGAAGGTGGTGGCCGGCGCCGGGTCGGTGTAGTCGTCAGCGGGCACGTAGATCGCCTGCAGCGAGGTGATCGCCTTGCCCCGGACCGAGGTGATGCGCTCCTGGAGCTCACCCATCTCGTCGGCCAGCGTGGGCTGGTAACCCACGGCGGACGGCATACGGCCGAGCAGGGTGGACACCTCGGAACCGGCCTGGGTGAACCGGAAGATGTTGTCGATGAAGAGCAGCACCTCCTGGTTCTGGACGTCCCGGAAGTACTCCGCCATGGTCAGAGCGGTCAGGGCGACCCGGAGACGGGTACCCGGCGGCTCGTCCATCTGGCCGAAGACCAGGGCGGTCTTGTCGAGAACGCCACCCTCGTCCATTTCCAGGATGAGGTCGTTGCCCTCACGGGTGCGCTCGCCGACACCGGCGAACACCGAGGTGCCACCGAAGTTACGGGCGACCCGGATGATCATCTCCTGGATGAGCACGGTCTTGCCCACGCCCGCGCCGCCGAACAGGCCGATCTTGCCACCACGCACGTACGGCGCGAGGAGGTCGAGCACCTTGATGCCGGTCTCCAGCATCTCGGTCTTCGGCTCCAGGTCGGCGAACGCCGGGGGCTTACGGTGGATCGCCCAGCGCTCCTGGATGTCCAGCGTCGACGGGTCGACGTTGAGCACCTCGCCGAGAGCGTTGAACACGTGGCCCTTGGTCACGTCACCGACGGGCACCGAGATCGGCGCACCGGTGTCGGTGACCCCGGCGCCACGGATCAGGCCGTCGGTCGGCTGCATCGAGATGGCGCGGAGCAGGTTGCCACCCAGGTGCTGGGCGACCTCCATGGTCAGCGTCTTGGTGCCCTCGGAGAGGGTGACGTCGACCTTCAGCGCGTTGAAGATCGCGGGCATGGCGTCACGGGGAAACTCGACGTCGACGACCGGGCCGATGACCCGGACGACGCGGCCGACAGCGGTCTCCGCCTTGGTGGGCTCAGCTACAGCAGTCATCACACATCACTTCCCGCCTCGGCCAGCGCGTTGGCGCCGCCGACGATCTCACTGATTTCCTGGGTGATCGCAGCCTGCCGCGCGGAGTTCATCTCGCGCGTGTACCGCTTGAGAAGGTCGTCGGCGTTGTCCGACGCGCTCTTCATCGCCCGCCGGCGCGAGGCCGACTCGCTGGCCGCCGAGTCCAGCAACGCCGCGTAGATACGCGTGTTGAGGTACTTCGGCAGCAGCGCGTCGAGCAACTCGTCGGCGTCCGGCTCGAACTCGTACGCCGCCTTGAGCTCGGAGGACTTCTCCTCCTGCGGCTCCTCGACCTGAACCGGGGCGAGCGGCTTCGCGTTGGCGTTCTGCGTCATCAGGGACTTGAACTCGGTGCTCACGATGTGGAGCTCGTCCACACCCGCGATGCCCTCCGGCCCGAAGGTCCCCTCGGTCGCCGAGCCGGCCTGGAAGCCCTCGATCAGCCCGTCGCCGATGCGCTTGGCGTCGGCGAACGACGGGCGCTCGGAGAAACCGGTCCAGCTCGCGGCCACCGGCCGGTTGCGGAACGTGTAGTACCCGTAGCCCTTGCGGCCCACGATGTACAACGCCACTTCCTTGCCCTCCGACTTCAGCTGAGCGATCAGCTGCTCGGCGGTGCGGATGGCGTTGGCGTTGTAGGCGCCGGCCAGGCCCCGGTCACTGGTGATCAGTAGGACCCCCGCCCGCTGAACGCGCTCACGCGCGGTCAGCAGCGGGTTGTCGACCGAGGCGTTCGACGCGAGAGCGCCGAGCACCTTGGTGATCGCCAGCGAGTACGGCCGGGAGGCGTTGACCCGTTCCTGGGCCTTCGCGATCCGGCTGGTGGCGACCAGTTCCTGCGCCTTGGTGATCTTCTTGGTCGACTTGACGGTGCGAATGCGCCGACGCAGCGCCGATACCTGACCGGCGGCCATGCCTAGCTACCGCCCTGGAACGACTTCTTGAACTCGACGACGCCCGACTTCAGGCTCTCGATGTTGTCGTCGCTCAGCAGGTTCGTCGACTCGATCGAGGTGTAGACGTCGCTGTTGTGCTGCTTGAACCACTGCAGGAACTCCTGCTCGAAGCGCCGCACGTCACCGACGGCGATGTCGTCGAGCTGACCCGTGGTGCCGGCCCAGATCACGATGACCTGGTCGACGGTCGAGTACGGGGAGTACTGCGGCTGCTTCAGCAGCTCGACCAGGCGGACGCCCTTCTCGAGCTGGGCACGCGAGGCGCGGTCCAGGTCGGAGGCGAAGGCCGAGAAGGCCTCCAGCTCACGGAACTGGGCCAGGTCGAGACGGAGCCGGCCGGAGACCGTACGCATCGCCTTCACCTGCGCCGAACCACCCACGCGGGACACCGAGGTGCCGACGTTGATGGCGGGACGCACACCCGAGGCGAACAGGTCGGTCTCGAGGAAGATCTGACCGTCGGTGATCGAGATCACGTTGGTCGGGATGAAGGCCGAGATGTCGTTGGCCTTGGTCTCGATGATCGGCAGACCGGTCATCGAGCCGCCACCCAGCTCGTTGGAGAGCTTGGCGCAACGCTCCAGCAGGCGGGAGTGCAGGTAGAAGACGTCACCCGGGTACGCCTCACGGCCCGGCGGACGGCGCAGCAGCAGCGACACGGCGCGGTACGCCTCGGCCTGCTTCGTCAGGTCGTCGAAGACGATCAGGACGTGCTTGCCGTTGTACATCCAGTGCTGTCCGATGGACGAGCCGGTGTACGGGGCGATGTACTTGAAGCCGGCCGGGTCCGACGCCGGCGCCGACACGATGGTCGTGTACTGCAGCGCGCCCTGCGCCTCCAGGGTGCCCCGGATGCTGGCGACGGTGGAGGCCTTCTGGCCGATCGCCACGTAGATGCAGCGAACCTGCTTCTCCGGGTCGCCGGAGTCCCAGTTCGCCTTCTGGTTGATGATCGTGTCGATCGCGACCGTGGTCTTACCGGTCTTACGGTCGCCGATGATCAGCTGGCGCTGGCCACGGCCGATCGGCGTCATGGCGTCGATCGCCTTGATGCCGGTCTGCAGCGGCTGCTTCACCGGCTGCCGGGCCATCACGTTCGGCGCCTGCAGCTCGAGCTCGCGGAAGCCTTCGTTCGGGATCTCACCGAGACCGTCGATCGGCTTGCCCAGGGCGTCGACCACGCGGCCCAGGAAGGCGTCGCCGACCGGGACCGAGAGGACCCGGCCGGTGCGCTTGACCGGCTGACCCTCTTCGATGTTCGCGTAGTCGCCCAGGATCACGGCGCCGATCTCACGGACGTCGAGGTTCGACGCGACGCCCAGGGTGCCGTCGGCGAATTCGAGCAGCTCGTTCGCCATCACCGAGGGGAGACCCTCGACGTGCGCGATGCCGTCGCCTGCGTCGGATACGACGCCCACCTCTTCACGGGTGAGGTCGCTCGTGGCGGACGAGACGTAGCGCTCTAGCGCCCCCCGGATCTCGTCCGAGGAGATGGTCAGCTCGGCCATCCTCTGCCTTCTCTGTCTAGCTCGGGACGTCACCGCCGCCGAGGGGGCTTCTCGATGGGAATCGAGGGGAAAAAGCTATTTGGCGAACGCCTGCTTGGCTGCGTTCAGCTTGCGCAGGACCGTGCCGTCGTAAAGGTCGGAACCGACCCGGACGCTGACACCACCGAGAACGCCTGGTACGACGTCCACCTTCAGCGACACGCCACGGCCGTACACCCCGGACAGCTTCGCGGCCAGGGCCTGCTCCTCGGCGTCGGTGAGCGGCTTGGCCACCGTCACATACGCCACCTCACGGTCGCGCTTGGCGGCGGTCGCCTCGACCAGGCGGGTGAGCGAGGCCTCGAAGCCACGGCCACCGAAACCGGTGAGCGCCACTTCGACGAGCCGGACGGTGACGACGTGGGCCTTGCCCTTGAGCAAGTCCTCCACCAGCTTAACCCGGCCCCCGAGCGAGGCGTTCGCGTCGCTCAGGGCACTGGTCAGGGCGTTGTCGCCGGCGACGATCTGGCCGAACCGGAACAGCTCGTCCTCGACGTCGGCGAGCTTGCCGTCGCGCTCCGCCGACGCGAGAAGCGCGTCGACGCCCAGGTGTTCCGTCGCGTCCAGCAGCTGACCCGGACGGGCGAACCGACCGGCCACCAGCGTGCTCACCGCGTCGACAGCGGCCTTGGAGACCTTGCCGGCCAGCAGCGACTCGATCAGCCCGGCACGGTCGGAACCGGGCCGGGACGGGTCGGTCAGCGCCCGACGCAGACGAAGGTCGGACCGCAGCAGGCCGGCCACCGACAGAATCTCGTCGGCGACCGTCACCAGCTGCGGAGCCGTGATCGACGCGGTCTCGGCGACCAGCCGGTCCGACGCCGCGCCGTAGGCCTCGCGGCTTACGCTCGGGGACGTCATCAGCGCTGTCCCGCCGTGTCGAGGTCGGCGATGAACCGCTCGACGGTGCCACGGGTACGGGCCTCGTCAGCGAGCGACTCGCCGACGATCTTGCCGGCCAGGTCGACCGCAAGCGTGCCGACCTCGGAGCGGAGCTCCCGCACGATGGACTCACGCTGGGCGGCGAGCTGCTCGTTGCCGGCCGCGATGATGCGGTCCGACTCCTCGCGAGCCTTCGCCAGCACGTCCTGACGGATGCCCTCGGCGTCGGCCCGGGCCTCGTCGCGGATGCGAGCGGCCTCGGTCCGGGCCTCGGCGAGCTGCGCCTTGTACTGCTCGAGCAGCTGGTTCGCCTCGGCCTGAGCGGTCTCGGCCTTCTTGAGGCCACCCTCGATGGCCTCCACCCGCGCCTGGAACGTCTTCTCCATCTGCGGGAAGACGAACTTGATCAGCACGAAGCAGAGCACACCGAAGGCGACGGTGCCGATGACGAGCTCTTGCCAGATCGGGACGATCGGGTTGTGCTTCGCCTCTTCCGTGGCCGCGGCCAGGTAAAGCTCGATCATGAGAACCTCCTAGTCGAGGTCGACGATCAGACGTTTCCGGCCCAGATGAAGCCGAACGCGATGCCGAGAAGCGCGAGCGCCTCGATGACGGCGAAGCCGATCCAGACGAACGGCAGGGTCAGGCGGGACGACTCGGGCTGACGCGCCGTGGCCTGGATGTAGGCGGAGAAGACCAGACCGACACCGATGCCGGGGCCGATCGCGGCGAGGCCGTAACCGATGGCGGCGGTGCTGCCCTCAACGGCGGCGAGAAGAGCCATTGCTAATTCCTCCTGGTATCTCGCGTGACGATCACGCGGGACGAACAACGGGTGTTACGTGGAGATCGGGTTACTGCTCAGTGCTCGTCGGCGAGCGCGCCCTGGACGTAGCTCGCGGTCAGCACCGTGAAGACGTAGGCCTGCAGGCAGATCACCATGAACTCGAGGAAGGTGATCGCGATGGTCAGCACCCACGACAGCACGGAGACCGGGGCCAGGAAGACGTTCGCCTGGATCATGGCGAAGCCGCCGAGCGTGAACACCAGCAGCAGCATGTGGCCCGCGAACATGTTGGCGAAGAGACGAACCGCCAGCGAGAACGGCCGGACCAGGAAGTTGGAGAAGATCTCGATCGGGACCAGCAGCGGCAGGATGCCCACCGGCGCGTTCGGCTTGACGGCGTGCACGAAATACGCCAGGCCGTGCTTCTTGACACCGACCCAGATGAACATCACGTAGCTGATCACCGCGAGCACCGCGGGGAACGCGATGTGCGACATCGGCGAGATCTGCACGAACGGCAGGATGCCGAAGAAGTTGTTGACCAGGATGAACATGAAGAGCGTCGTCAGGTACGGCGCGAAGCGCACGCCCTGCGGCCCGATCATGTCGACCGCCACGTTGTTCCGCACGAAGCCGTAGATGCTCTCGGCGAGCCACTGCTTCTTCGTCGGCACCAGTTGCGGTTTCCGGTACGACGTCAGGAAGAAGATGATGATCGCGGCGACCGCCACCCAGACCAGGACCGTGATCTTGGTGAACCAATAGCTCTCATGCTGGTTCCACGGCAGGATGCTGGGCAGGTAGAAGTCCTCGACGCTGGGCGGGAATGCCGCCGCGAGGACCGTCGACTGACTGATCACCTTGGCCCTTTCCTGTCAGGCGCCGAGACGGCGCACGATGAGGTACACACCGCCGGCGACCCCGAGGACCGCGCCGATTCCGGCGAAGATGCCCTTGGTCCCGACGAAGTGGTCGACGAGCCAGCCGATCCCGCCCCAGGACAGAATGCCCGCGATGAGATACGACAGTGCGGTCATGCCCGCACCTGAGTCAGGAGGCGGGTTTGAACCGTCGTCACCGCGAGATTCGGGGGGAGGTTTCTGGCCGGTCATGACGGCCCGAACGATATCAGCAGGAAACACGAAGCTAAGCGGGACCCCCCGCACAACCGCAGTTGTCCAGGCGTCAGGGGTCTCGCAACTGACTGGACACGGTACTCCTGTCGCGCCAAATCGGAACACGGCACGAGCCAAGGGGTCACCGGATAGTGGCGTCTTGCCCGGTTTTCACTTCACTGACCAGGGAAGATGAGGTGCTCTAGATCACTTTTCGAGTGACCCGCCGGTGCACCCACCAGGCCTGCACCCCGGTCCACACCACGACACCGGCGACGATCCCCCAGCCGAGGGCGGTCCATCCGGGCCACTTGATGCCGACACCGATCGCCAGAATGACTCCCAACAAGGAATATTTCACCACATAAGTGAGCATTCCGAGGGGCATCAGCAAAGCCGGCCGAACCGTGTCCGCCCAGGCGATGACCAGCGTCGACATGGTGAAACTGACGGTCACGACCAGCACGCCGGCCGCCGCGCCCAGGGCCGAGTCGGGGCCG
The DNA here is from genome assembly GCF_033097365.1 of Actinoplanes sichuanensis. Taxonomy (NCBI): domain Bacteria; kingdom Bacillati; phylum Actinomycetota; class Actinomycetes; order Micromonosporales; family Micromonosporaceae; genus Actinoplanes; species Actinoplanes sichuanensis. Next base: position 10,538,009 of record NZ_AP028461.1, on the reverse strand, counting down.
CCGGTGAAGAAGCCCACCGAGCCGGCACAGAGCAGCAATGCCATCGAGACCGTGGACAGCAGCGGCAGATGCTCGATCCGCCAGGCCGGATTCGCCGGTGGGGCCGGACGTTCCTCGGTCGGCACCTGACTCACCACAACCCCCAGAAGAGACGACCCGCAGCGCGCCACGCTATCACCGCGCCCGGATCACCCCGCGAATCAATCCACCGCCGGTTAAGGCTCGTTAAGGCGGCGTTCCCGGAAATCCCCCCGGAAATCAACCTGCGTCCGATTCAGCGCACGAACGCGGAATCGACGGGCGATTCCGTGTCGAGCGGATAGGGCGGGAAGCCGCCGACGATCTCGGCCACCTCGGCGGCCACCGCACGGATCACCGCCTCCCCCGCCACGGTGTCCGTCCCGTCCCGCACCACCCGGCCGATCAGTCCGGCGATCCGTCGCATCTCGCCCTCACGCATGCCCTGCGAGGTGACGCTGGGCGTGCCGACGCGGATGCCGGACGCCACCGCGGGACGCTCCGGGTCGTACGGCACCGGATTCTTGTTGAGGGCGATGCCCGCCTTCGCGCACCGCGCCTCGGCCTCCCGCCCGGTCACGCCCGCCTCGCGCAGGTCGAGCACCGCGAGATGGTTGTCGGTGCCGCCGGTGATCGGCCGCAGTCCCTCGTCGGTCAGGCCCGCGGTGAGCGCCCGCGCGTTGCGCACCGTCTGATTGGCGTAACCACGGAAGGCCGGTGTGCCGGCCTCGCGGAAGGCGACCGCCTTCGCCGCGATGGCGTGCATCATCGGCCCACCCTGGGCGAACGGGAAGACCGCCTTGTCGATCCGCTGGGCCAGATCGGCCCGGCAGATGATCATGCCGCCACGAGGACCGCGCAACGCCTTGTGTGTGGTGCCGGTGATCACGTCGGCGTGCGGCACGGGCGACGGCAGCGCACGGCCCGCCACCAGACCGATGAAGTGCGCCGCGTCGACCATCAGATACGCGCCCACCTCGTCGGCGATCTCCCGGAACCGGGCGAAGTCGATCAGCCGCGGGTACGAGGTGGCGCCACAGATGATCAGTTTCGGACGGTGAGCCAGCGCGAGGTCGCGTACCTCGTCGTAGTCGATCAGCTCGGTGGTCGGGTCGACGCGGTAGGCGATCGGGTGGAACCACTTGCCGGAGAAGTTCGCCCGGCTGCCGTGAGTGAGGTGTCCTCCGTGCGGCAGGCCCATCGCCAGCACCACGTCGCCGGGCTCGGCCAGCGCGGCGTAGGCGGCCAGGTTCGCGCACGCACCGGAGTGCGGCTGCACGTTGACGTGCTCGGCCGCGAACAGGTCCGTCGCCCGCTCCACGGCCAGCGCCTCGGCCCGGTCCACATGCGCGCAACCACCGTAATAGCGCTGCCCCGGATAGCCCTCGGCGTACTTGTTGGCCAGGGTCGACCCGAGCGCCGCCAGCACCGCCGGCGACGTGAAGCTCTCGCTCGCGATCAGCTGGAGCGTGTCCCGCTGGCGTGCCACCTCGTCGAGGAGCACGGACGCGATCTCCGGATCCCCGCGTTCGAGCATCGCGAAGTCCGGCCCCCAGAAGGTGCCCACGCTGGCCTCCCGAGATCGAGGAGCCTTCCGTTTCCGAGCATATGGCTTGTGACCCCTCGTTCGTGGGCACAGTCTGCAGTTATGCGGTGCTTGGTGACCGGCGCGACCGGCTACATCGGGGGGCGACTCGCCCCCAGACTTCTCGAAGCGGGACACCAGGTGCGATGCCTGGCACGGAGCGCCGGGCGGCTGCGGGACGTGCCGTGGGCCGGGCGGACCGAGATCGTCGAAGCCGACCTCTCCGAGCCGGACACCCTGCCCGCCGCGTTCGAGGGCGTCGACGTCGCCTACTTCCTGATGCACTCACTCGGCCGGCCGGACTTCGAGCGTCTCGACCGGGAGGCAGCGGCGAACTTCGCGACGGCGGCGCGCGCGGCGGGCGTACACCGCATCGTCTATCTCGGCGGCCCGGAGCCGCCCGCGCACGAGCGACCCTCCGCCCATCTGCGTTCCCGCGCCGAGGTGGCCCGGATCCTGCTGGGCAGCGGTGTGCCGACGGTGGTGCTCCGCGCTCCGGTGATCATCGGTTCCGGCTCGGCGTCGTTCGAGATGCTGCGATACCTCACCGAGCGTCTTCCGGTCATGGTCACCCCGCGGTGGGTCAACAACAAGATCCAGCCCATCGCGGTACGGGATGTGCTGCGTCACCTGATCGGCGCGGCCGGTCTCCCGCCGGAGGTCAATCGCGGGTTCGACATCGGCGGTGCCGACGTGCTGACCTACGCCGAGATGATGCAGCGGTACGCCCGGGTGGCCGGCCTGCCCCGACGGGTCATCGTGCCGTTGCGCCCGCTCAGCCCGTGGTTGTCCGCGCACTGGGTCGGCCTGATCACCCCGGTGCCGAACAGCATCGCCCGGCCCCTGGTGGCCAGCCTGATCCACGAGGCGGTCGCCCACGAGAACGACATCGCCGAGCTGCTGCCCGGCCCGCCGCCGCTCGGTTTCGACGAGTCGGTGCGGCTGGCCCTCGGCAAGATCCGTGACGCCGACGTGGAGACCCGCTGGTCCACCGCGTCCGGACTCAACCCGTCGGCCGAGCCACTGCCCAGCGACCCGGACTGGTCCGGCGGGAGTGTCTACGTCGACGAGCGGTCCCGCCCGGTGCGGGCCAGTGCCGGCGAGTTGTGGCGGGTCATCGAGGGGGTCGGCGGTGAGAACGGCTGGTACTCGTTCCCGCTGGCCTGGTCGGTACGCGGCTGGCTGGACCGGCTGGCCGGCGGCGTCGGGTTGCGCCGGGGCCGCCGCGACCGGGACCGGCTGCGGGTCGGCGAGGCGCTCGACTGGTGGCGGGTCGAGGAGATCGAGCCGGGCACGCTGCTGCGGCTGCGCGCCGAGATGCGGGTACCGGGTCGGGCCTGGCTGGAGATGCGCGCCGAACCCGACGGTCAGGGCGGCAGCGTCTACCGGCAGCGGGCGGTGTTCCTGCCGCGCGGGCTGGGCGGGCACCTCTACTGGGCGTCGGTGCTGCCCTTCCACGGTGTCGTCTTCAACGGAATGGCCCGCAACATCACCCGGACCGCGGAGACGTCCGGCCGCGCGTGACGACGGCCGGGTGGAGACGTCAGGCCGCGGCGCGGGACAGGCGGTCGCGGACGGCCAGCCAGTCCTCGGTCCGCGGCGGCTCCTGGATCAGGATGGTGGGATAGCCCTCGTCGTCGAGCCGGTGCAGGGCCGCGTAGAGATCCGCGGCGTACTCCCGAGGGTCGGCGGAGAGGATCTCCGTCCCGTCCGTGCCCTCGTAGGACAGCACCGCGATCGGCTCGGTGAGGCCCGAGCGGTCGGCCGAACCGACGTCCTCGCAGAGGACGACCGCGGCCCGCGGCGCGTAGTGCCGGCGGCTCATGCCCGGTGAGGGGCGCTCCGCACCGTCCTCGACACCGGAATCGGGCAGCGCGATCGGGCCGACCGCCTCACGCAGCACCCGCAGGCCGAGCGCGCCCGGGCGGAGCAGACGCGGCACGTCACCGGTCAGGTCGAGCACGGTCGACTCGATGCCCCACGAGCACGGGCCGCCGTCGAGCACCATCGGCACGTCCGGCAGGCTGCGGACCACGTGTTCGGCGGTGGTCGGGGAGATGCTCTCGGACCGGTTCGCGCTGGGTGCGGCCAGCGGGAGACCGCAGGCCCGGAGCAGCTCGAGGGCGACCGGATGGGCCGGCACCCGGACCGCGACGGTGTCGTTGGCCGCGCCGATCCCGGGCAGGTGCGGCGCCCGGCGGACCACCAGGGTGAGCGGCCCCGGCCAGAACCGGGCGGCCAACTCCTCGGCCCTGTCCGGCCACTCGGCGGCGAGAGCGCGGGCCGCCGCCACGTCCGCGACGTGCACGATCAACGGGTTCCAGCTGGGTCGCTGCTTGAGCCGGTAGATCTCGCCGACCGCCGTCTCGGAGAACGCGTCGGCGCCCAGGCCGTAGACCGTCTCGGTGGGGAAGGCCACCACCGACCCGGCCCGCAGGATCTCCACCGCCCGAGCCAGGCCGTTCGCGTCCGGAACGGCGACCCGGTCCTTCCACACGGATGCGGTCACGGGAGCAGCAGGGCGGCGAGCGGCATCGTGGTGTCCTCGATCTCGTCGGCCACCCGCTGGAACGTCTGGTCGCCGCGGCCCCACGGGTCGTCGAGATCGTCACCCGGCTGCGGGGCATCGGTGCCGCGCAGCCGCGCCACCGCCGCCACGATCGCCGTGCCGCGGGCGTGCAGCACATCCGGTTTCGGCTCGGCCGGCGGCAGCGCCGCGTTGTCGACGGCGCCGAGGAGGCGGCCGAACTCACCCAGGACGAACGTCCGGGCGGCGGCGTCGGGACGCAGCGCGACCACGTAGTCATACTGGTCGGCGGTGGCGGTGAGGATCAGGTCGGCCTCGTCGATGAAGTCACCGCGCAGCTTGCGGGCCAGGAAGTTCTCGTCGGAACCGCGGCGGGCGCGGACCAGCCGGGCGGCCGGCGGGTTCATCTCCTCGCCCTCGTGCCAGCCACCGGTACCGGCGCTGACACTGCGCAGCAACCGGCCGTCGTCGGTGCCGCCGGCCCGCTCCCGGACCGCCCGGGCCAGCAGGCGCTCGGCCATCGGCGACCGGCAGATGTTGCCCATGCAGACGTGCAGAACGGTGAACGGAGCCAAGTCAGTCCTGCCCATCGAGGATGTCCGGAACCACGTCGCGGAGTTTCTCGAGCGGGATCGCCCCGGCTCGCAGAATGCGGGGGACGTCGCCGGTGACGTCGACGATCGTGCTCGGCGCGGGGTCGGCGGCCGGGCCGGCCTCCAGGTAGACGCGCACCGCATACTCCAACTGGTCGCGGGCCTCGTCGGCGGTCAGCGGGGCCGGTGAGCCGAGCTTGTTGGCGGTGGTGACCGCCATCGGGCCGACCTCGCGGAGCACCTCGAGCGCGACCGGGTGCAGCGGCATGCGGACGGCCACCTGCCCGCCGGTGTCCCCGAGATCCCACTGGAGGCTGGGCGAATGCTCCACGATGATGGTCAGCGCGCCGGGCCAGAACGCGTCGGCCAGCTCACGGGCCGCCCGCGGCAGCGAGTAGACCAGACCGTCCAACGTGTGGCGCGAGCCGACCAGAACCGGCGGCGGCACCCGCCGGTCCGAGCCGCGGGCGTGGTGCAGCTGGGTGATCGCATGGTGGGCGAAGGCGTCGGCGCTCACACCGTAGACCGTGTCGGTGGGGAAGACCACGAGCTCGCCGCTCTTGGCCGCCTCGACGGCGGCGGCGATGCCGCGGTCCCGGTCGGCGACGGTGGCGCAGTCGTAGAGCATCACGAGATGCAGTCTGCCATGTGGCTAACCGCTGTCCCACCGGCGGCGGGCGGTCGCGTATCGAGGGCGGCCGGTGAGGTCGTCGTGTGCGGTCACCTCGATGAACCGGCCGTCCGCGCGGAGCAGCTCCGGGACCGCTTCACCGTGCACGTCGTCGTGCTCGATACCGACTGATCCGCCCGGTTTGAGCAGCACCGCGGCCAACGCGACGACGGGCCGGATCACCGCCAGGCCGTCCGCGCCACCGAAGACCGCCTCGGCCGGGTCGTGGCCGGAGACCTCCGGCGGGACCACGGTGCCGTCCGGCACATACGGCGGATTGCAGAGCAACACGTCGACCGTACCGCGCAGATCGGACAGCAGCCCGGGGTCGGTGACGTCGCCGGCGACCACCTCGACCACCGGATACGCCGCGGCGTTGCGGTGCAGCCAGGTCAGCGCGGCGGGGGACCGCTCGACGGCGATCACCCGGCCGGCCTTGGTCTCGTCGGCGATCGCGATCGCGATGGCACCGCTGCCGCTGCACAGGTCGACCACGAGTGCTCCCGGACCGGTGCGCTCCACGCCCCAACCGGCCAGCAGCTCGGTCTCCGGCCGAGGCACGAAGACCCCGTCGCCGACGGCCGGCTCCACGTGCCGGAACGCGGCGGTGCCGAGCAGATGTTGCAACGGGATCCGGCCGGCCCGCCGCGCGACCAGCTCGCGGAACCGGGCCAGTTCCTCGGGACGGATCGAGTCGATCAGCAGCAGCCGTCCGCGGTGCACGCCCAGCACGTGCGCCACCAGCAGTTCGGCATCGACCCGCGGTGATGCCACGCCGGCTCGGGCGAGATCGGCGGCGGCGGATGCCAGCTCCGGCGCCAGGCGCGCCCGATCCGTACCCTCGCGGGGGTGTTCGTGTCGCGGTGTCACGGCATAATCATGGGACGTCGCGCACGCGGGCCCGCCGGCGACCCGCCGATGCCGTGGGAGGCGCCTGGTGAGTTGGTTGGACCAGCTCGCGGAACATGTCGATGAGCTGCGCCACGCGGGAGTGCTCCAGCAGAACGGGCAGTCGGCGACGGCCCTGCCGATCCTGGACCGCGTGCTCGCCGCCGCCTCGGATCCGGCCACCCGGGCGTACGCACTGGTCCAACGCTTCGGTGCGCTGATCAACCTGGGCCGGATCGGTGAGCTGGCGGCCGCGATGGCGGCCGCCGCCGAGGCGGTCCGTGAGGTGCCCGATCCGTACCTGCGCGGGCAGATGCACGCGTTCGCGGCGCTCGGCGCCCACCTCCAGAGCAACCTGGACCGTGGGGTGACCCATCTGGTGCAGGCGGCGCGTGCGCTGGCCGCCGTACCGCAGCGTGACTCGGAGACCGCCTGGGGCTGGCACGACCTGGCGATGGCCTACTCCTATCTGGGCTTCCACGGGCAGGCACTGACCGCGGTGGAGCAGGCGCGGGAGATCGGGGCGGCGGCCGGGCTGGCGCCCGAGGTGTTCGCCGCGCCGGGTATCCGGCTGCGCAACGCGGTCGCCCTCGACCACCACGGTGACACCGACGGCTGCCTGCGGGTGCTGCGCGACATGGATGCCGAGTTGTCCCGCTACCTCGCCACCGACCGGCTGCGGCCCGGTAGCCGGACGGTCTACGGCTATGCGCTGGCCCGCCGGGCCGCGCTCGGTGAGCCGACCGGGCCGGAGGCGGCTCGCTGGCTGACCGGTGGCGGCGACAGCGCCCGGACCCGTGACCTGCGGCATCTCGGTTCGGTCTGCCTCTCCATCGCGTCCGGTCGACCGGATCAGGCGCTGGCCATGCTGGCCGCGGTGCCGGTCTCGGCCGAGGTGCTCGGACCCGCCGAGCCGGCCCGGCTGCGCAGCATCTGCCACGCCAGCGCGGGTGATCACGCCGCCGCGCACGCCGCCGACAGGTATGCGTTCCGCCTCGCCGCCCTCCGCATCGACCAGCTGCGGGACGGTTATCTGGACGGGGTGGCCGCCCGTCTCGACGCCCAGGAGACCCATCGCGACCCCGGGCGGTACGGCGACGAGACGCTCACCGATCCGCTGACCGGACTGCCGAACCGGCGTCAGCTGGAGCGGTATGTGGAAACGCTGCTGTCGCGTGGCGAGCGGGCCGCGGTCGGCGTCTGTGACGTGATCGGTTTCACCACGGTCAACCTGCGGCACGGCCGGCACTGTGGCGACCTGGTGCTACAACGGATCGCCGGTGTACTGCACCGCGTGATGCGGCGTGGTGACTTCGTGGCCCGGTTCGCCGGCGACGAGTTCGTGCTGGTCCTTCCGGGGGCCGGCCCGCACCAGGCGGCCGAGGTGGCACGGCGTATCGGCACGGCCGCCACGACCGAGAACTGGCAGGCCCTGGTGCCGGGCACGTCGATCGGCCTGGCCTCGGGCTGGTCGGAGGTCGGCGCCAACGGGCGGGGATTGAGCGCGGCACTGGCGGCCGCGGCGGCGAGCAGGAAACCGACGACGACATGACCACGTCCGTGATCGACCTCGGCGACGTCAGCTACTCCCCCGACGAGCCGGAGGTCTATCCGGACGGGAGCCGCGAGTTCGACCGGACCCGGCTCGGCCGGCTGGTCAAGGCCGCCGTCGCGGTGCTGGCCGCTCTGGTGCTCGGCGGTTCCGGGCTGCCCGGCCCGCCGGTGCTGCGCCAGGTGTGGTCGATGCCGTATTCGCAGGTCGAGTCGATGACCATCGGTGCGGGCACGCTCTACGTGCGCCGCAACGAGGGCGGCCGGACCGACTTGACCGCGTATGAGCTGGCCACCGGTGCCTTCCGCTGGACCCGGGACACCGGTGAAAGTCAGGCCTGGTCGGGCGTCACCGTGCAGGCGGGGGTGCTGCTGCTGCCCGGCGACGAGAAGACGATCGAGATCACCACGGACGACGGCGGCATGATCGGCTACTCCTACGCCGGTTTGACGATCGCCGTCGACCCGGCTACCGGCCGGACGCTGTGGCAGCGGCCCGGCTCGCATTACGGCGAGGCCATGGCCGACACGCTGCTCATGTACGAACGAACGGCGGCCGGGCGACTCACCTGGATCCGGCTGGTCCGGGTCCGGGACGGCTCGACCGTCTGGGAGCGGCGCGCGCCGGAGAAGACCGACACCGTGCTGGTCCAGATGGACGGCGGGGTCCCGGCTCGGGTCGTCACCGGCACCGAGGAGGGCGACCTGACGGTGCTGCGGTACGACGACGGCACTCAGGTGTTCGCCGGATCCGTGCCGTGGCGGCCGATGTCGTACACCACCGGGGCGGGCAGCAATCTCGGCTCGGTGACCGGCCGGCTCGTGCTGATCGACAACGGCCTGGACGTGAACACCGACCGGGGCCGGGTGACCGTCTACCGGACGGACGATCTGACCCCGCTCTGGAGCCGGGACACCAACGGTTGGGCGAACGTGCAGGACTGCGGCCCGCTGGTCTGTCTCAGCACCATGGCGGGTGGCCTGGAGGCGGTCGATCCGGAGACCGGCACGAAACGCTGGGCGATGGACGGCCAGTACGCCGCCGAGGTCGGTGGCGGCGAGCGCCTCCTGGTCAGCGGCAGCGACGACAGGCCGAAGGAGACCCTGGTGGACGCGGCCACCGGGGAGGTGATCGGGTCCGGCGGCAGCGGCGGTGTGCTCTACCAGGACGCCGAGCGGGGCTCGGTGACGCTGCTGCGGGACCTCGACGTGTCCCGCAGCGCGGTGAACCGGATCGACACCACCACCGGGCGGAGCATCACGCTCGGTGGGATGGGCGGCGGCATCCGGCGGTTCTGCGTCGGGGAGCAGGACCGGATCGTCTGCACCACCGACGACCGGCTGGTCGTCACTGCCGTCGGCTGAACTCCGTGTCGCCGGCCAGGCGGGCGGTCCGGTCGGCACTGGCCAGCGCGTCGAGCACGCCGTCCAGTTCGCCGCCGAGCACCAGGTCCAGGTTGTAGGCGGTGTAGCCGATGCGGTGGTCGGTGATCCGGTTCTGCGGGAAGTTGTAGGTGCGGACCCGCTCGGAGCGGTCGACCGTACGCACCTGGGCCTTGCGGGCGTCGCCGGCCGCCGCGTCCGCCGCCTCCTGGGCCACCGCGAGCAGCCGGGAGCGCAGGATGCGCATCGCCGACTCCTTGTTCTGCAGCTGGCTCTTCTCGTTCTGGCAGCTCACCACGGTGCCGGTGGGCAGGTGGGTGATCCGGACGGCGGAGTCGGTGGTGTTGACCGACTGGCCACCGGGACCTGACGACCGGAACACGTCGATCCGCAGGTCGCCCGGCTCGATCTGGATCTCGACGTCCTCGGCCTCGGGCAGCACCAGCACGCCGGCGGCCGAGGTGTGGATGCGGCCCTGCGACTCGGTGACCGGGACACGCTGCACCCGGTGCACGCCACCCTCCCACTTCAGCCGGGACCAGACGCCGTGACCGCCCTCGGGCGCGCCCTTGGTCTTGACCGCGACCGAGATGTCCTTGACGCCGCCGAGGTCCGACTCCTGCGAGTCGATCACCTCGACCACCCAGCCGCGGCGTTCCGCGTACCTGGTGTACATGCGCAGCAGGTCGCCGGCGAACAGCGCGGACTCCTGGCCGCCCTCGCCCGCCTTGATCTCGATGATCACGTCCTTGGCGTCGCTCGGGTCGCGTGGGATCAGCATCTCGCCGAGCTTCTCCTCCAGGGCGGGCAGCGCCGCGGCGACCGCTTCCACCTCGGAGGCGAACGCCGGGTCCTCGGCGGCCAGTTCCTCGGCGGCGGCCAGGTCGGCCCGTGCGGCCTCGAGTTCGTCGTACGCGGCGTTCAGCGGCGCCAACTCGGCGAACCGGCGGCCGATCCGGCGGACCAGCGCCTGGTCGGCGTGGATCGACGGATCCTCCATCCGCTTCTCGAGGTCCGCGTACTCGGCGAGAAGGGTGCTAAGACGGTCGTTGCTCATCGTTCTCTCCCAACCAGGACAGCGGACCACATGCGAACGGCGCCCGCCCCGGAATCCGGGACGGGCGCCGTTGAAGCGGTTACTTCTTCTTCGCGGCGGTGACCTTCGCGTACTTCGCCTGGAACTTCGCAACCCGGCCCGCGGTGTCGAGGACGCGCTGCTTGCCGGTGTAGAACGGGTGGCAGGCGCTGCAGGTCTCGACGCGGATCTCGCCGCCCTTGGCGGTGCTACGGGTGGTGAAGGTGCTGCCGCAGGAGCAGATGACCTCGGTGGTCGCGTACTCCGGGTGGATGCCGCTCTTCATGTCTTCTCGGTCCCTCTCGAAAGTGCGGGTCGCCGGGTCGCCTGTGATGAGCAGAGACGTGAACCGGAACCCTTACTGGCCGATGTACCAGTCTGCCATGCCTCCCGTACCGGCCGGAAATCAGGAGGCGCAACCCGATACACGCTGGTTAACGTGAGCGTCCCTCCCGGCATTCCCACCCTTGAAAGGCACTGCCATGACGCTGCTCCACGACGTCTTCGATCCGGCCGAGCTGGCTTCCGCGATCGACAGCGGACTGGTTCGCAAGCAGCGTCACCCCCGCCTGCCGCTGGAGATCTACAACTACACCGAGGCCTGCCAGTACTCCGCCGCCTGGAACCCGGTCACGCTGGCGTGCCGCGGTCTGATCGTGGACGCCGACGGCCGGATCCTGGCGCGGCCGCTGACCAAGTTCTTCAACCACTCGGAGAGCCACGCACCGGTCCTGGAACCGGGTGCGCAGGTCCGGGTGACCGACAAGATGGACGGCAGCCTGGGTGTGATCTACCACGACGGGTCGGGCTGGGCGGTCGCCACCCGCGGCTCGTTCGCGTCGGATCAGGCGTTGCACGCCACCGAGGTGCTGCGCGGCCGGTACGGCTCGTTCGTCCCGCCGGTCGGCCTGACCGTGCTGGTCGAGATCATCTACCCGGCCAACCGGATCGTCGTGGACTACCAGGGTCTCGACGACCTGGTGCTGCTCGGCGCGGTGGAGATCGCGACCGGCCGGACCTTCGGCCCGGAGGCGGTGCCGCGGTGGCCGGGGCCGGTGGTGGAGTCGTTCACCTACTCGACGTTCGCGGAGGCGCTGGCCGCTCCGCCGCGGGACGGGCGGGAGGGTCTGGTCGTCCACTTCCTCGACGCCGACCAGCGGGTGAAGATCAAGTACGCGGACTACGTACGTCTGCACCGCCTGGTGACCGGACTCACGCCGCGGACCGTGTGGGAGGTCCTGGCCAACGGCGGTGATCTGGACGCGTTGACCGAGCCGCTCCCGGACGAGTTCCACGTCTGGGTCACCGGCATCGCGACCGAGCTGACCGCCGAGGTCGACGCGCGGGCGGCGGCGGTCGAGGCCGCCTACGAGACGATCGTCACTTCGCTTCCGGAGGGCTGGGGCCGCAAGGAGTTCGCGGCGCAGGCTCTGCGCACCGAACACCGTGCCGAGCTCTTCCTGCGGCTGGACGGCAAGGACTACCGTCCCGGCCTGTGGCAGCGCGCCCGGCCGGCAGTCAAGGAGTAACCCCCGATGACACGACTTCTGATCACCCGGGGCCTGCCGGCCTCCGGCAAGACCACGTTCGCCCGCAAGCTCCAGCCGGACGTGGTTCGGGTCAACCGCGACGACCTGCGGCGGATGCTGCACGGCCGGCGGCTCGCCACGCAGCGCGCCGAGGCGCAGATCACCCAGGCGCAGCGGGCCGCCGTCGAGGCGCTGCTGCGTGCCCGCGGCAGCGTCATCGTCGACGACACCAACCTGCGGGCCAAGACGGTCCGTGAGTGGGCCGAGATGGCCGCCCGGCACAACGCGTCGTTCGAGGTGCACGACTTCACCGACGTGCCGGTCGACGAGTGCGTGCGGCGTGACGCCGACCGGCCCGAGGACGACCGGGTCGGTGAGGAGCCGATCCGGCGCATGCACCAGCGGTACCTGGCCGGTAGGAACCTGCCGCTGCCGATCCCGTTCGTCGACCCGGGCGGGTCGGATGTGGTCTACCGGCCCGATCCGGATCTGCCGAAGGCGGTGCTGGTGGACATCGACGGGACGGTCGCGCTGATGAGCGGCCGGAGCCCGTACGACTGGGGGCGGGTCGGTGAGGACGAGCCGAATCCGGCGGTGATCACCGCGGTCCGGGCGATGCACGCGGCCGGCCACGCGATCGTCTTCTGCTCCGGGCGGGACGCGGTGTGCCGCGCGGAGACCGAGGCCTGGCTGGATCTGTTCGTCGGGGTGCCGTACGAAGCGCTGTTCATGCGGCCGGAAGGCGACAGCCGCAAGGACTCGATCGTCAAGCGGGAGATCTTCGACCTCGAGGTCAGGGATCGCTGGCTGATCGTGGGGGTGTTCGACGACCGTCAACAGGTGGTACGTATGTGGCGGCAGCTCGGCCTGACCGTCTTCCAGGTGGCGGAGGGGGATTTCTAGGGTGAAGTACCCGCGGACGTTCCATCTGCCCGGCTCGCCCGGTGCGACCGCCGACGACCGGGTTCAGCACGATCTGTCCTGGCTGGACGGCGAGCTCGTGGTGACCGAGAAGATGGACGGCGGGAACCTCACCTTCACCCGTGACACCATGTTCGCCCGCTCTGTGGACTCCGGCACCCAGCCCTGGGACCGACCGGCCAAGGCACTGTGGGCGATGACGGCGTACCGGATACCCGACCAGTGGCGGGTCTGCGGCGAGTCCATGTGGGCCCGCCGCAGCGTGGCCTACCACGACCTTCCCGGCGTCTTCCTGGTCTTCGGCATCTGGGACGAGACGAACACACTGCTCGGCTGGGACGACACGGTCGACTGGGCACGCCGGCTGGAACTGCCGGTCGTCCCGGTCCTCTACCGCGGCGGCAGCCTCTCCGAGGCGTGCGCCGCGTGGGCCGCCCAGCGAGACGGCGAGACCTCCGAGGGGTACGTGGTACGCGCGGCCGGTCGTATCCCGGCCACCGAGTTCGACCGCAAGCTCCTCAAGTGGGTGCGGCCGGACCATGTCCGTACCGAGGCGTCCTGGCGTCACCGCGACGACTTCGCCGTCAACGAGTTCGCCTAGGACAGCCCCGCGCCAACTCGGCCGCCTCGGCGTCCAGGTAGAAGGCCGGGCGCTGGTCGAACTCGTCGTAGTAGCGATGGAAGACCGGCGTGATGCCGCCGGAGATCGGCGGGACGATCCAGCTCCAGTCGGCAGGCACCGCGCGGCCGGCCTTCTCCTCGTTGCGCAGGTGCGTGATGAACCGCTGCGACTCGGTGTGGTGGTCGCTCATCTTGACGCCGTCCCGTTCGAAACTGTGCAGGACCGCCCGGTTCAGCTCGACCAGCGCCCGGTCCCGCCACAGCGTCGACTCCCGGCTGGTGTCCAGACCCATCCGGGCGGCCATCAGCGGCAGCAGGTCGTAGCGGTCGACGTCGGCCAGGTTGCGGGCACCGATCTCGGAGCCCATGTACCAGCCGTTGAACGGGGCCAGCGGATAGTGCACGCCACCGATGGTGAGCCGCATGTTGGCGATCGCCGGAACCGCGTGCCACCGCAGACCCAGCTCGGCGAACCAGCCGAACTCGGGATGGCGCAGCGGCACCTCACGGATCGCACGTTCCGGCAACTCGTAGACGCGTACCCCCTCGGCCGGCGTCTCGATGATCAGCGGGAGCACGTCGAACGCCTCCTCCTTGCCCTGCCAGCCGAAGCCCCGTACCGCCGTGGTGAAGTCGATCTGCCGCGGGTCACCGACCGCGCCGCCGTCCTCGGTGCGGTATCCGGCGTACCGGATCAGCTGTTCGTTCCACACCCGGGCGTGCGGCCGGCCCGGCTGGGCCGGGGCGAAGACGCTGATCACCGGCCGGATCTGCCCGCCGCCCGCGGTCTGCAGGTGCTGGACCAGCAGCGAGTAGATCTCGTCGGCGGTGCGGGCCCGCCGACGGTCCAGCACCATCAGGCTGCGCCAGTAGAGCCGCCCGATACACCGGCTCGCGTTGCGCCAGGCCATCTTCGCGCCGTGGGTCAGCTCGTCCGTGGTGTGCACGTAGGTGCCGGTCGCGGCGATCTGGGCCCGGACGATGGCGAGCCGGGGTTCGACCGGGCCGAGCCGGGGGTTCTCGACGTAGCAGCGGCGCAGGAAGTCCTCGGCCTCGGCGGGGTCCACAGGTGAGCCCGGATCCCATGGCTCGGCGGGACAGTCCCGGTAGCCGGGCACGATCATCAGGCGCCTCCGGAGGTGTCGAGCGACGAGGGATACCGGAGGTTCGCACGGCCATGCATGGGCCGAATCAGACAGGCTGTGCGACAAAAACGACGCAGCCCACCCGATTGGGTGGGCTGCGTCGTTTTTATTCGTTTATTCGCCAGGCGTGGACTTGGCGATCTGCATCAAGAACTCGATGTTGGTCCGGGTCTGCTTGAGCCGGTCCATCAGCAGGTCCAGGGCGGCGCCGGACTCCAGCGAGCTGAGCACCTTGCGGAGCTTGTGGATGATCGCCAGCTCCTCCTTGCCCAGAAGGATCTCTTCCTTACGGGTGCTGGAGGCGGAGACGTCCACGGCCGGGAAGACCCGCTTGTCGGCGATCTTGCGGTCGAGCTTGAGCTCGGCGTTACCCGTGCCCTTGAACTCCTCGAAGATCACCGTGTCCATCATCGACCCGGTCTCCACCAGCGCGGTCGCGAGAATGGTGAGCGAGCCACCGTTCTCGATGTTGCGCGCGGCGCCGAGGAAACGCTTCGGCGGGTAGAGCGCGGTCGAATCGATACCACCCGACATGATGCGGCCGGAAGCCGGCGCCGCCAGGTTGTACGACCGGCCGAGACGGGTCACCGAGTCGAGCAGCACGACCACGTCGTGACCCAGCTCGACCAGCCGCTTCGCCCGCTCGATGGCGAGCTCGGCGACCGTGGTGTGGTCCTGCGGCGGACGGTCGAACGTGGCCGCGATGACCTCGCCCTTCACCGTGCGCTGCATGTCGGTGACCTCTTCGGGCCGCTCGTCCACGAGCACGACCATCAGGTGGCACTCGGGGTTGTTGCGGGTGATCGCGTTGGCCAGGGCCTGCAGCACCATCGTCTTACCGGCCTTCGGCGGGGAGACGATCAGCGCGCGCTGGCCCTTACCGATCGGCATCACCAGGTCGATGATGCGGGTGGTGAGGATGTGCGGCTCGGTCTCCAGCCGCAGGCGCTCCTGCGGGTAGAGCGGGGTGAGCTTGTAGAACTCGGGACGACGACGGGCTTCGTCCGGCTCCATCCCGTTGATGGTGTCCAGACGGACCAGCGGGTTGTACTTGTCCCGCCGCTGTCCGTCGTTGCCACCGTCACGCGGAGTGGACCGCACGGCGCCGGTCACCGCGTCACCACGGCGCAGGCCGTACTTCTTGACCTGCGACATCGAGACATAGACGTCGTTCGGGCCGGAGAGGTAACCGGTGGTCCGCACGAACGCGTAGTTGTCCAGCACATCCAGGATGCCGGCGACCGGGACGAGCACCTCGTCCTCGGACACGTGCGGCTCCCGGCCCTCACGCTGGCCGCCACTGCGTTCCTCGCGCGGGTTGTCGTCACGGTCGCGGCCGCGACGACGGTCCCGGAAACGGCTGCGCCGGCTCCGGCGGCCGCCGTCGCCGTCGTCGTCACCGTCGTCGTGACCCTGCCCGTCACGCGGGCCACGGTCGTTACCGCGGTCGTCGCGCTGCTGGTTGTTGTCACGCTGCTGGTTGTCGCGCTGACCGTCGCGCTGCTGGTTGTCGCGCTGACCATCACGCTGGTTGCGCTGCCGGTCCCGGTTGCGCTCGGGACGCTCGCCCCGCTCGGGACGCTCGGCCCGCTCCGGGCGCTCGGTGGGCTCGGCGGCGGGCGCGGACGCCTCGGCCGTCACGACGGCGGCGGGAGCCTCGGCTGCCGGAGCGGCCACGGTCTCCTGCTGGCGCGGAGCACTTTCCCGGGAGCCCCGCTCACGGCGGCTCCGGGACGGGCGCTCGGCCGGCGCGGTCTCGGCCGGGGCCGCTGCGGTCTGCGGCACCTCGACCGGAGCGACCTGGGCGGGAGCCTGGGCGACGGCGTCGGAGCCGTTGGTGCGCGGGCGCGGCGCCGTCTCGGCGGCAGCGGCGGCGGGGGCGCCGCCACTCTGGCGCTCGGTGATCGCGGCGATCAGCTCGCCCTTGCGCATCCGGGCGGTGCCGGAGATGCCGAGGGAGGCGGCGAGGCTCTGCAACTCGGGCAGCAGCATCGCGGACAGCCCGGTGCCGCCCCGGCGACGCTTCGTAGCGGTCGCGGTGGTGCCTGCGCCGTCAGCGACGTCAGAAACACCCGACGTCACGTCGGTGGTGTCGCTCAATGGATTCCTTCCGTCGGAAAAAGCCCGAGTCCACCCGGAACTTCAGCCTTGGGCCGGGTGCCCTCGGAACCCGCTTCGCAACAGCGGCGCGGGAGTTCGTGCAGCACGGCAGCTCGACGGTATCCCTGCCCGTCGACTGCCGGCGGGTAGGTCTCGGCGAGTGCAGCGATCCATGGATGCTGCCCGGCGTTTGCCTTGATGAGAGTTGAGAAAGGCCAGAAGGCCCAGAAATCTCGGGGGTGCGCCGAACCGCAGAGATCGCTTGCTTCGCGGCTGTGCTAGGTCTTGAGCGTAGTCAACTCGTGCGACCTGCGGCAACAGGACCCCGCTCGGCGTGTTCCACCATACCCCCTTTCACACGAGCACCGGCGTCATCCACGCCCAGCACTTCGCTGTGCCAGTGCGCACCGGGTGCGAAATCGCCCGGGACCTCGGTCAACGCCAGCACGGAGGGACCGGCACCGCTGACCACGGCGGCCACCCCGGCCGAACGCAACGCCGTCACCAGGGCCGCCGAGGCCGGCATCCCCGGGGCACGGTAGCCCTGGTGCAGACGATCCTCGGTGGCCGGGAACAGCAGCGACGGATCGCTGGTGAGAGCGTGCGTGAGCAGCGCGGCCCGCCCGGCGTTGAACGCGGCGTCGTGATGCGGCACCTCGGCCGGCAGCGCGGCGCGAGCGGAAGCCGTGAACCCCAGCTCGGCGGGAACGAAAACCGTCGGGCGCACACCCTCGGCCGGCGTCAGCTTAACCGCCCGCGCTCCACCCGGCTCCGTCCAGGCCACCGTGAACCCGCCGAGCAGGCATGGAGCGACATTGTCGGGGTGGCCCTCGATGCGGGCCGCGATGCGCAGGGCGGCCTCGTCGTCGATCAGATCGAGACCACCGGCGATCAGGCCCCGGGCCAACTGCACGCCACCGACGATCGCCGCCGACGAACTGCCCATGCCACGCGCTTGCGGGATCCGGTTGACGCACTCGACGGCCAGACCCGGCGGGCGCACGCCCACCTCGTCGAAGGTGGTCAGCATGGCCCGGACCACCAGATGGTCCTCGCCGGTCGGCAGATCCCCGGCACCCTGACCGAGCACCGTCACGGTGAAACCGCCGTCGGTCACCCGCGCCGACAGGTCGTCGTACAGAGTCAGCGCCAGGCCGAGAGCGTCGAAGCCGGGGCCCAGATTGGCGCTGGTCGCCGGCGTGCTGACGGAGACCGGCCCGGTGACGAAGGTCAAACCCATCGTCACATGCTAGGGCGTGATCATTTCGGGGAAGCTCCCCGGTACCGGTAATCCCGAATGTCGGCTCGGCCGAGGGACGAAGCCGACGGGTCGCGATCCGCCACCCGATCGCGTAGGTGAGAGTGATCGACGCGCAGCCCGCGATGATCCAGCGTGGCTCGACCCGGTCGATGGCCGCGCCCGCGACCAGCTGACTCACCGCGATGGCGAGCGTCGCCAGCATCATGTCGGTGGCGAAGACCCGGCCGCGCAGCGCGTCCGGAACCTCGCCCTGAAGGGCGTAGTTGGACAGCACCCAGTTACTGCCACCGGCGAAGTGCGCGACGAAGACCAACCCGGCCACCAACGGAAACCACTGCGTGAACGCGACACCCAGATAACCGAGACCGTACAGCCCCATCGACAGGGCCAGGCCGGGCAGCAGCCAGGACGGGCGGTTCAGCACCGGGCGCATCACCAGCGGGCCGACCAGCGCGCCCGCGCCGCGCAGCGCGAACAGCAGCCCGGCCCCCAACGCGCCCACCCCGTGCGCCGCCGCGATCAGTGGGAACACGGTCAGCACCCCGTTGCCGAGCCCGACCGCGGACTTCACCGTCACCAGGGCGCGCAGGCGCGGGCGGGCGCCGATGTAGCGCAGCGACTCCATCAGTGCGGCCAGAGCCCGGACCGGCTCGCCGCCACCGCTGCGCGGTGCCTGCATCGGCCGTCGGATCAGGGCGGTGAGAAGGCTTCCGGTGAGCAGGCAGACGGCCGTCACGGCGAAGCAGACGTACGGGCTGAAAGCGCTGCTCACGACTCCACCGAGCGACGCGCCCACCACTGTCATGGTGCCCCAGGCGGACCCGGCGACGGTGTTCGCCGCGGCCAGGTCCGCCGGGTCCACGAGGTTCGGCAGCGCGGCCGACGCGGCCGGTGAGTAGAACGCCTTGGACACCGCGATCGCCCCGACCGCGACGAGTGCCAGCGGGGCGGTGGCCGCCGACCGGACCCCGAACAGCAGCAGCACCGACAGGAAGGCCGCCGCGTTCGAGACGATCAGGATCTTCCGGCGGTCCACCCGGTCGGCGACCGTGCCCGTCCACGGGAGCAGCAGCGCCAGGATGCCGGTGTCCACGGCCAGCACCATCGCACCGAGGGTGCCGCCGCCGGTCAGCTCCGGGAGCAGCACCAGCAGCGGGACCATGACGAACCAGTCGGCGCCGAAGACCACCAGCTCGGCCGCGAACAGACGGCGGAAGTCACGGTTACGGGTAAGGACCGGGAAGGCTGCTGGCACGTACCTGACCATATGACGATGCCCGGCCCCACCGGGGACCGGGCATCGATTCGGTACCGCTTACTCAGCCGGATTGGCCGGCTTACGCGGCATCTTCAGCACTTCGAACTGATCGGTGAAGCCCCGCAGCGCCGATCGACCGCCCTCCGGCCGGGCCTCGTGGGCGCCGCCGCTGGAGTCCGGCGCCACCCCGGCCGGCACCAGGTCGTCGGCCGGCTCGTCGGCGGCGTGCTTCGGCGTCCCGGCCGCCTGTCCCTTGCGCAGCCGCCTGGCCTGACGCTTGGCCCGGCTCTTCTCCTTGCGGTTCTCCACCATGGTGTAGAGCGTCGGGACCAGCACCAGCGTGAGCAGCGTCGAGCTGACCAGACCACCGATCACCACGATGGCCAGCGGCTGCGAGATGAAGCCGCCCTCGCCGGTGAGACCCAGCGCCATCGGGATCAGAGCGAAGATGGTCGCGATCGCGGTCATCAGGATCGGGCGCAGCCGGTGCCGGCCGCCCTCGATCACGGCCTCCTGTACGCCGTACCCCTGGGCCCGGTAATGGTTGATCAGATCCATCAGCACGATGGCGTTGGTCACCACGATGCCGACCAACATCAGGACACCGATCAGCGCAGGTACGCCGAGCGGGGTGCCGGTGATCAGCAGCAGGCCGATCGCGCCGGTCGCCGCGAACGGGATCGACACCAGCAGGATCACCGGCTGGAGCACGCTGTGGAAGGTCGCGACCATGATGATGAAGACGATCGCGATCGCGGCCAGCACGGCCAGGCCGAGCTGCTCGAACGCCTCCGCCTGGTCGGCACCGACGCCGGCGACGGTGATCTCCGCGCCGGGCGGGGTCTGGAGGGCGTCCAGCGCCTTGGTGAGGTCGGCGTTGACCTGGCGCAGGTCGGAGCCGACGACCGCACCGGTGACGCTGGCGATCCGGTTGCCGTCGCTCCGGCTGATCGTGGGCGGCCCGCCGACCTCCTTGACGTCGGCGACCTGGTCCAGCGGCACGATGCCGCGTGGGGTGGTCAGCGGCAGGGCCCGCAGCGCGGCCGGGTCGGCGGGCGCCGAACCGAACGAGATCACCACGTCCTCGCTGTTGCCGTCGACGCTGATCCGACCGGCCGGGACGCTGCGGAACATGCCGGCCACGGTCTGGCCGATCTGCGCCTCGGTGAGCCCGGCGGACGCGGCGGCCTTGCGGTCCACCTCGACCTCGAGCCGCGGCACGGTGGCCACCAGGGTGGTGTCCACGTCGGTGACACCGGCGATCCCGGCCATCGCGGCCCGCACCTGCTCGGTGGCCGAGGCGAGCACGTCGTTGTCGGCCGCCGAGACCTGCACCGAGAGCTGGCTGCTGCCCAGCCCCGAGCTCTCCTGGCCGATCTTGATCTCGCCCTTGTCGGTCAGCTGGGCGAACTGCTCGCGCAGCGCGTCCGAGACCTGCTCGGCGTCGGCGTCCTCCTTCAGCGCCACGTTGTAGGTGGCGGTGCCGGAGCCGCCGCCGCCGGCGAACGGGTTGGCCGAGTTGCCGCCGACGTTGACCTGGTAGGTCTCGATCTCGGCGCGGGCCGCGAGGACGCCCTCGACCTTCTTCGCCGCCTCGTTGGTGGCCTCCAGGCTGGTGCCGGGCGGCATCTCCTGGGTGATGGTCAGGCTGTCCTGCCCCGACTCGTCGAGGAAGTTGGTCTCCAGACGGGTGGAGAGCGCGAACGTCCCGATCAGCACGCCGATGCCGATCAGCACGGTGGTCCAGCGCCAGGTGGTGGCGAACCGGATCACCGGCAGGTAACCGCGCTGAAGCGGGTTGCGCAGTTCCTTCTCCTCGGCGGCCCGGCGGACCGCCTCGTTGTCGGCGCCCGCGGGCTGCGGCTTGAGGAACCAGTACGCCAGCACCGGCACGATGGTCAGCGAGACGAACAGCGAGGCCAGCAGCGCCACCGTCACGGTGATCGCGAAGGACGAGAAGATCTGCCCGACCAGACCGCCGACCAGGGCGATCGGGGCGAATACGGCGACCGTGGTGAGCGTCGAGGCGACCACCGCACCGGCCACCTCCTTGACCGCGCCGAGGATGGCGTGCACCTTCTCCTCGCCGTACTCGAGGTGGCGCTTGATGTTCTCCAGCACCACGATCGAGTCGTCCACCACCCGGCCGACCGCGATCGTCAGCGCGCCCAGGGTCAGCAGGTTGAGGGTGTAGTCACCGACCCACAGGGCGATCAGCGCGACCAGCACGGAGAGCGGGATGGAGACCGCGGTGACCAGGGTGGAACGGACGCTGAGCAGGAACACCAGGATCACCACGACCGCCATCGCGAGGCCGAGCAGGCCCTCGGTGGTCAGGCTCTCGATGGACCTCTCCACATACGGCGCCTGGTCGGTGATCACGGTGAGCGTGGCGCCGGAGTTCTTCTGCAGTTCGTCGAGCATGTCCCGGACCTCGTGGGAGATCGAGACCGGGTTGCCGTCGGGCCGGGCGGTGACCGCGATACCGAGGCTGTCCACCCCGTCGGTCCGCGTGTACGACTCGGCGGGCGGCAGCTTGCTCTCGACGGCGGCCACGTCACCGAGTCGGACCGGGCCGCGGGAGCCGGTCAGGTAGACGTCCTTGAGCTGGTCGACCGAGGTGAGCGGGGTGCCGACCTGCACGGTCAGCGACTTGTCGTCCCGAGTGACCGCGCCGGCCGGGATCGAGACACCGTTGGCCTGCAGCACCGTGGTCAACGAGGACGGGTTGACGCCCGCCGCACCCATCTTCGGCAGGTCGGGCGTGATCACCACCTGCTTGGCGCGGGCCCCGGTGACCTGGGTGTCACGGACGCCCTCGATCCCGTTGAGCTCCGGCACGACCGTCTCGTTGAGCCGGCGGAGCAGGTCGGCCTCGTCGGAACCGCCGGACGCGGCGAGCACGATGGCCGGGATGTCGTCGGTGCCACCGGCGAAGACCTGCGGGTCGACGTTCTCCGGGAGCTGCGCCTGGATCCGGTTGATCGAGGTGGTGACCTGGTTGACGGCGGACTCGATGTCCGTACCGAATTCGAACATCACCACGACGCTGGAGACGTTCTCGCGGGAGGTCGACGTCACGGTGTCGATGCCGTCGATGCCTTTGACCGCGTCCTCGATCGGCTTCGTCACCTGCTCCTCGACCGTCTCCGGCGAGGCTCCGGGCAACACCGCGCTGACGAACGCGGCGGGCAACTCGATCGAGGGGAAGAGCTGCTGCTTGAGGGACGGGATCGCATAGAGCCCGAAGCCGCTGATCACCAGAGCGATCAGGGCGACGAGACCTCGGTTGGCAAGGCTGAGCCGTGTCAGAGCTGACATGGGCGCTCCCCCGAGATTGGTTCGGTCGATACTGATAGTTTGCATGACACGAACAAATGGTTTTTCACCGGGCCCCCTGGTACCGTCCAGCAACAGGAACGTCACAAAAGGAGCGGGCGCTGGGCCAGAAAGAGAAGCTCATCGCGGACATCATGGGTTCGTCGATCCAGCTCGAGCACCTGTTCGCCGACGACCGGTCGGACCCGCTCTTCTCGTCACATCTGACGATGTCGCAGCTCAAGATCATGCTGCTGCTGTCCCGGCACGGGACCCTCGCCGGCGGCGAACTCGCCCGGATGCTCGGTGTCGGCGCCGCGGCGCTCAGTGGCATGGTCGACCGCCTCGTCGTGCAGGACCTGATCACACGCACGGAGGACGTGAACGATCGGCGGGTACGCCGGATCGGACTCACGAGGGCGGGCACCGAGGTCATCGATGGCATCATCACGGCAGGAGTGGCGAAGCAGCGCGAACTCCTCAGCCGGCTCTCAGCGGAGGAGCTCACGATCGTGGCCCAGGCCATGGAGTTGCTGGTCCGCGAAGCGGGATGCCAGGCAGCCGAAGAGGCCGCAGCCAGTCTGTCAGACCACGCTGCGGCCGATCCGGGAACCGGGGAAAACTAGGCCAGGTCGAGGGCCTTCGCGGCGAGCAGTGCGTCGTTCGCGATGACGGTCGGCGACGGGGCCGTCGAGATCGCCCATTCCGGGTCCTTCAGGCCGTGCCCGGTCACCGTGCAGACCACCCGCGAGCCGGCCGGGATCTTCCCCGCCTCGGCCTGCTGAAGCAGACCCGCCACGCTGGCCGCGCTACCCAGCTCGACGAAGACGCCCACCTCACGGGCCAGCAGCCGGTACGCGTTCAGGATGTCCCGGTCGGTGACCGCCGAGATCAGGCCACCCGACGCGTCTCGCGCGTCCAGTGCCTTGGTCCAGCTGGCCGGGTTGCCGATCCGGATCGCGGTGGCGATCGTCGACGGGTGCTCGACCACCGCCCCGTTGACGATCGGGGCCGCACCGGAAGCCTGGAAGCCGTACATCTTCGGCAGCTTCGAGCTGTTCCCGGCCGCCTTGTCCTCCTGGTAGCCCATCCAGTAGGCGGAGATGTTGCCGGCGTTGCCGACCGGCAGGCAGTGGATGTCGGGCGCGTCCCCGAGCGCTTCGACGATCTCGAAGGAGGCCGTCTTCTGCCCGTGCAGGCGGAAGATGTTCACCGAGTTGACCAGCGCCACCGGATAGTCCTGGGACAGCTTCGAGGCCAGCGCCAGGCAGTCGTCGAAGTTGCCGTCCACCTGGAGCAGGCGGGCGCCGTGCACCAGAGCCTGGGCCAGCTTGCCGAGCGCGATCTTGCCCTGCGGCACGAGCACCGCACAGGTGATGCCGGCCCGGGCCGCGTAGGCGGCCGCGGAGGCGCTGGTGTTACCCGTGGACGCGCAGATGATCGCCTTGGCGCCCTCCTCGACCGCCTTGGAGACGGCCATCGTCATGCCGCGGTCCTTGAAGGAACCGGTCGGGTTGGCGCCCTCCACCTTCAGGTAGACGTCCGCGCCGACCCGCTGGGACAGCACCGGCGCGGGCACCAGCGGCGTGTTGCCCTCGTGCAACGAGACCACCGGTGTGGCTTCGGAGACCGGCAACCGGTCCCGGTACGCCTCGATCAAACCCCGCCACATGGCGGTACTCCTCACTCGCATGTCAATCTTCGGGATTTGCAGGCCATTATTCAGGACGGTGGCAGACGGCCTCGACGTTGTTCCCGTCCGGATCGCGGACGAAGACGCCGTAGTAGTGCTCGTGGTACTCCGGGTGCAGGCGGGGTTCGTGCAGCACCTCGGCCCCGGCCGCGACCGCGGCCCGGTGAAACTCGTCGACCGCGGCGCGGTCGGTGGCGGCGAACGCGATGTGGGCCTCGACGAAACCCTCGCCCTCGTTCAGCTCACCGATCCAGAAATCGGCGTGGTCGGTGCCGTACCCGATGGCGACCTTGAAGTCCATCAACCGGGAGCCGCCCAGCGGCGCCAGCACCGCGTCGTAGAACGCGGCGCTCGCCGCCAGGTCGCGGCACTGGAAACCCACGTGATCGATCACTGGCCCGCGCCGCCCTCGACGCGTAGCACGCTCGCGATCGACCGAACGATGTCGAGAGTCGACAGCGCCTCCACGGTGGCCGCGAGAGCCGCGTCCGGAGCGCTGTGCGTGACGATGACCAGCTTCGCGTCGTCCTCCCGGCCGGACTGCCGGACCGTCGCGATCGACACCTCGTGCTGGGCGAAGACACCCGCGACGGTGGCCAGCACACCCGGTTTCTCGGCCACGTCCAGGCTGATGTGGTAGCGGGTCATCGACTCACCGATCGGGCGGACCGTCAGCTCGGCGTAGTTGCTCTCGCTCGGCGCACGGGTGCCGGTCAGCTTGTTGCGGGAGGCCGCGACGATGTCGCCGAGCACCGCGCTCGCGGTCGGCCGGCCACCGGCGCCCCGGCCGTAGAACATCAGCGGGCCGGCCGCCTCGGTCTCCACGAACACCGCGTTGAAGGCGTCACCGACACTCGCCAGCGGGTGGGTCAGCGGGATCATCGCCGGGTGCACGCGGACGCTGACCGAATCGGCCGTGCGCTGCGCGATGCAGAGCAGCTTGATCGTGCAGCCCATCTCCTTGGCGCTGGCCATGTCACCGGCGGTCACCCCGGTCATGCCCTCACGGAACACGTCGGCGGCGGTCACCCGGGTGTGGAAGGCGAGCGAGGCGAGGATGGCGGCCTTCGCGGCGGCGTCGAAGCCCTCCACGTCGGCTGTGGGGTCGGCTTCCGCGTACCCCAGCTCGGTCGCCTCCTCCAGGGCCTCGTTGAAGCCCGCGCCGGTCGACGCCATCGAGGAGAGGATGAAGTTGGTCGTGCCGTTCACGATGCCGGTGACCGCGGTCACGCGGTCACCGTGCAGCGACTCGCGTAGCGGGCGCAGCAGCGGGATCGCGCCGGCCACCGACGCCTCGTAGTAGAGATCCGCACCGCCCTCGGTGGCGGCGTCGTGCAGCGCGCCGCCGTCCTCGGCGAGCAGCGCCTTGTTCGCCGTGACCACGCTCTTGCCGGCTCGCAGCGCCTCGATCAACCACGTCCGGGCCGGCTCGATGCCGCCGACGACCTCGATCACCACGTCCACGTCGTCGCGCTTGACCAGGCCCAGCGCGTCGGTGGTGAACAGCGACGGGTCGACCGGGAGGTCACCACGCTCGCGGCCGGCCCGCCGCACCGCGATGCCGACGAGCTCCAGCGGGGCGCCGATCCGGGCCGTCAGGTCGTCGGCCTGTTCGTGGAGCAGCCGAACCACTTCAGTACCGACGACACCGCAGCCGAGGAGGGCGAGGCGGATCGGCGATTTCGAGACGGGGCTCATCCCACATCCAATGCAAGCAGGTCGTCCTCGGTCTCCCGGCGCACGATGACGCGGGCGGCGCCGTCGCGAACCGACACCACGGGGGGCCGAGGAACATGGTTGTAGTTGCTGGCCATGCTCCGGCAATACGCGCCGGTCCCGGGGACCGCAATAAGATCTCCGGGCTGCACGTCGCTGGGCAGGAATTCATCCTTCACGACAATGTCCCCGGACTCACAATGTTTTCCCACAACGCGGGCGAGCAACGGCTCGGCGTCACTACGCCGGTTGGCCATCGTCGCCGAGTAGGACGCGTCGTAGAGAGCGGTCCGGATGTTGTCGCTCATCCCGCCGTCCACGCTCACGTAGGTGCGGATGCCGTCGACATCCTTGACCGTCCCCACCTCGTAGAGGGTGAAGACGGCCGGCCCGACGATGGCCCGCCCCGGCTCGATCGAGAGGTGCGGCTTACGCAGCGACGCCAGCTCGCACTCCGACTCGACGATCTTGTTGATCCGCTTGGCCAGGTCACCAGGCGTCGACGGGTCGTCCTGCGTGGTGTACGCGATACCGAAACCGCCACCCAGGTCCAGCTCGGGCAACTCCACCCCACGCGCGTCCCGGATCTGCGCCTGCAGCTCCAGGATCCGCCGGGCGGCCACCTCGAACCCGCTGGTGTCGAAGATCTGCGAGCCGATGTGCGAGTGCAGGCCGCGCAGGTCGAGCACACCCTCGTCGAGGATCTGCGCGGCCGCCGCGAACGCCGCCCCGCCGGCCAGCGAGAACCCGAACTTCTGATCCTCGTGCGCGGTCGCGATGAACTCGTGGGTGTGAGCCTCGACACCCACGGTGACGCGGAGCAGCACGCCGGGCCGCTTGTTCAGCTCGGTGGCCAGCTCACTCAGCCGGGCGATCTCGTGGAACGAGTCCACGATGATCCGGCCGACGCCCGCCTCCAGAGCCCGACGCAGCTCGGACACCGACTTGTTGTTGCCGTGGAAACCGATCCGCTCGGGCGGGAACCCGGCCGCCAGCGCCACCGCCAGCTCACCACCGGAGCAGACGTCGAGGAAGAGCCCCTCCTCGTCGATCACCCGGACCACGGCCTTGCAGATGAACGACTTGCCGGCGTAGTAGACGTCCGCCTCGGCGAAGGCCGCCTTGAAGTCGCGGCAGCGGGCCCGCAGGTCCTCCTCGTCGAGCAGGTAGGCGGGCGTGCCGTGATCGGCCGCCAGATCGGCGACCGACACGCCGCCGATCTCCAGACCCCCGGCCTCCGACCTGGTCACGGTCCGCGGCCAGAGCTGCGGCACCAGGGCGTTCACATCCTCGGGGGTACGCAGCCAGGCCGGCCCGCGGCTGCCGAGGTCACCGTGCAGGGCCCCGGCCTCGTGTGCGCGCATGCCTTACATCCTCTCCGGCGCGGAGACCCCGAGGAGGTCCAAACCGTTGGCCAGCACCGTACGAGTGGCCTCCATCAGCCACAGGCGGGGTCCCGCGAACTCGGAGGCCGGCTCGTCGCCCTTGGGCAGCACCTGGCAGGCGTCGTAGAACCGGTGGTAGTCGGTCGCCACCCGCTCCTCCAGGTAGACCGCGATCCGGTGCGGCTCGCGCAGCTCGGCGGCGGTGGCGACCACCCCGGGGAAGTCGCCCAGAGTCTTGAGCAGGTTCCGCTCGCGTTCGTGCGAGAGCAGTGCGGGGTCGTAGTCCTCGCCGCGGGCGACCTTCTTGTCCTCGGCGTTCTTCAGCAGTGAACAGATCCGGGCGTGTGCGTACTGCACGTAGTGCACCGGGTTGTCGTTGGAATGCTTGGTGATCTCTTCGATGTCCAGCGTCAGCATGGAGTCGGTGGAGGACCGGGCCAGCGAATACCGGGCGGCGTCCGGACCGACCGCCTCGACCAGCTCGTCCAGCGTGATGATGTTGCCGGCCCGCTTCGACAGCCGCACCGGCTGCCCGCCACGGACCAGGTTGACCATCTGGCCGATCAGGATCTCGATGTTCTTCGCCGGGTCGTCGCCGGCGCACGCCGCGATCGCCTTCAGCCGGCCGATGTAGCCGTGGTGGTCGGCGCCGAGCAGGTAGATGCAGCGGTCGAAGCCACGCTCGCGCTTGTTGATGTAATACGCCGCGTCGGCCGCGAAATAGGTCTTCTCACCGTTGGACCGGATCAGCACCCGGTCCTTGTCATCGGTGAAGTCGGTGGTACGCAGCCAGATCGCGCCGCCGTCCTCGAAGATGTGGCCCTGCTTGCGCAGCTCGTCGATGGCGTGCTCGACCGCGCCGCCGTTGTGCAGCGTCTGCTCCGAGAACCAGACGTCGAAGTGCACACCGAAGCGCTCCAGACTCTCCCGGATCTCCTTGAGCATCAGCTCGTAGCCCCGGGCCAGGAAGATCGGCAGCGCCTGCGCGGCCGGCTGCCCGACCAGACCCGGGTCGGCGTCGGTGATCTCCTTGGCGATCTCGGTGATGTAGTCACCGACGTAGCCGTCCTCCGGGGTGGGCTCGCCGTTGGCCGCCGCGAACAGCGACCGGGCGAACCGGTCCACCTGCGCGCCCGCGTCGTTGATGTAGTACTCGCTGGTCACCTCGGCGCCGGCGGCGCTCAGCACCCGGCGCAGCGAGTCACCGACCGCGGCCCAGCGGGTGTGGCCCAGGTGGATCGGGCCGGTCGGGTTCGCCGAGACGAACTCCAGATTCACCTTCTCACCGGCCAGGGCGGTGTTCCGCCCATACTCGGCACCGGCCGACAGCACCAACCCCGCGAACGCGCCGAGCGCGGCGTTCTCCAGCCGGATGTTCAGGAACCCCGGACCGGCGATCTCCACCGCCGCGATCTCGTCCCGTCGGCCCAGCTCCTCGGCGAGAGCCGTGGCGAGCTCGCGCGGCGCGACCCCCGCCTTCTTGGCCATCTGCATGGCAAGGTTGGAGGCGTAGTCGCCGTGCTCGGGGTTGCGCGGCCGCTCCACCGTCGTCGCGGCGGGCAGCAGCGCGACGTCGAGTCCGCGCGTCTCGAATACGGCACGAGCGGCTGAGAGAACGGTGTCAGCAAGGTTGGCGGGAGTCACCCAGCCATGCTATCGGGGGTAGACTTCGGCGTTCGGCGGCCACCCGAGCCCCGCCCCTTCCCGTTTTGACGAATCGACGAGGCACGATGAGCATGAGCACCCCGGGGCCCGAACGGGTCCCGTCCACCGTCAAGGTCGGCAAGACCACCGGCCAGGGCAAGCCCCCCACGGGCGGCTCCGGCGCCAACAAGCCCGGCGGCTCCCGGCCGACAGGCAAGGGCGGTAAGGGCGGCAAGGGTCGCAAGCCGGTCACGCCGGTCAAGGTCGCCGGCGGGCGCAACTGGGGCCCGATCGCCGTCGCCGGCCTCGTCGTCGTCATCGCGGTCGGCATCATCGGCTGGGGCGTCTACGCCTCGGTCAAGACCGACAAGCAGAACGCCGTGCCGTGGGCGGAGCGGGCCGCCGCCATCACCGGCCTGGTCAACTACCGCGAGTCGAACCCCGACCTGGTCAAGGGCAGCCAGCACAAGAGCGGCGTGCTGAAGTACGACCAGTCCCCGCCGGTCGCCGGTGAGCACAACCCCACCTGGGAGAACTGCAACGGCGTCGTCTACACCGAACCGATCCCGAACGAGCATGCGGTGCACAGCCTCGAGCACGGCACGGTGTGGCTCGCCTACCGACCGGACCTGCCGGCCGACCAGGTCGCCACGCTCGCCGCCAAGGTCGAGGGCAAAGAGAAGACCATGATGAGCCCGTTCCCCGGTCTCACCAACGCCGTCTCCCTCCAGGCCTGGGGCTACCAGCTCAAGGTCGACACGGTGGACGACCCGCGGATCGACGAGTTCATCAAGGCGCTGCGGGTCAACGCCTCGATCGAGGGCCCGACCGCGCTGTGCGACCGCGGCGTCTCGGTCACCGGCAGCACCCCGCAAGGCTGACCCGTGCCCGACTCCCCGTCAGCGGACGACCCCACGCCCACGCCGTCCCGGTTCAGCTACTGGATCCCGGTGGCGCTGGTGGTGGGGCTCGTCCTCGGCGTCGCCATCGGCTTCCTCGTCCCGCGCGGCGAGACGCTGCCGGCTGACGACTCCGCCGAGGCCGGCTTCGCCCGGGACATGACGACCCACCACACGCAGGCGGTCGAGATGGGGCTCATCGCGTACGCGCAGGCCTCCGACCCCGAAGTGCGGACCATGGGTGTCGACATCGCCCTCAACCAGCAGGGCCAGATCGGCATGATGCAGGCCTGGCTCCGCGAGTGGAACCTCCAGCCGACAGGCGACCAGCCCGCCATGGCCTGGATGCCGGACGGCGCGGCGAGCGTGGTCAACGGACTGATGCCCGGCATGGCCACCCCCGAGGAGATGACGAAGCTCCGGGAGTCGAAAGGCATCGAGGGCGACCGCCTCTTCCTCCAGATGATGATCAAGCACCACCTGGGCGGCGTGCACATGGCCCAGGAGGTCGTCGAAGTCTCCACGGACAAAGAGGTCGTCGAAGCCGCACAGCTGACCATCAACAGCCAGCAGCGCGAGATGACCGACATGAAAGCCCTCCAGGAAAAGCTCGGCGCAGCTTCCTGACCAGGCACTATCGACGGGCCGCCGGGATTTTCCGGCGGCCCGTCCGTTTTCGGCGATACCGGTTGGCCGGGTCGCTGGGGCCCCTGCTAGGCTCATCATCACTGAGCCCCCGTAGCTCAGGGGATAGAGCGTCGCCCTCCGGAGGCGAAAGCGCAGGTTCGAATCCTGCCGGGGGCACGAGTCGACGGGTGGCCTCTGTCCGCGGGGAACGCGGACCTTGGTCGCTCGTTTTTCTTTTCTCCTGGGGCCCGAGGCCCCAGACCCCGCGTCACGAATGCTTGCGGTGGTTGCGGCGGCGCCTGCTTAGATCTCGCGTCACGAGCGCTTGCGATGACTGCGGCGGTGCCTGCTCCGACCCCGCCCCACGAACGCTTGCGGTGACTGCGGCGGCGCCTACTTAGACCTCGCCTCACGAATGCTTTCGGTGAGTGCAGCGGCGCCTACTCAGACCCGGGTCATGAATGCTTGCGGTGGTTGTGGCGGCGCCTACTCCGACCCGCGGCACGACATCTGCGGGGGCTGCCGCCAGGCCCGGCTGAAACCGCGCCACGAAGCCCCTCGATGGGCTCCCGCTGGGCCCGGCCCGACCTGCGGCACGGATCTTGCGGTTGCTGCGAGGGCGCGCGTTCGACGGCCCGTCACGGACCTTGCGGGGGCGCCGTGGGCCTGTGCGTGGCGTCGGGTGCGGCGATCGGTTACCGGTCGGCCCGCACGCCGTGGTCGCCGCGGATGATCCGGGCCAGGTAGGACTCGCTGCCGCCGAAGCCGGACGGGAGTTGGTGCCGCAGTTTGTGCACGAACGCCCCCTCCGTGATCGTCTGGAACATCTCCTGGTCGTACGGCCGGAGGAGCACCGACTGGAGCGCATGCGGCGGTGTCGCGTTGAGCCGCAGGCCGGCGTCCCATTCGGTGCGGAACCGGTCGTCCAGCCGATGCAACAGTTCGAAGATGTGGTGGTGCAGGAGCACGTCGACGATCTCGCCGCGCTTCTCCCACCACAGGAACGACGCGGCCCGCCACAGGTGCATGACGTAGCTGTCCGGGCGGCTCGCCAGGAACCAGTTGACCAGGTACGGACCGGTGTAGGTGAAGGCGAACACGCTGCCCTTGGCCAGTGCCCGGTCGATGTGTGGGCGCAGCGGCTCGGTGACCAGGCAGGTGGCGTCGACCCAGATGCCGCCGAACTTCTCCAGCAGCAGCATCCGCAGCAGGTCGGAGAAGTGGTAGTGGTCACCCTCGAGCGCGGCCGCCAGGTCCTCCGGCACATCGACGTAGGCGCCGATGTTGGCCAGTGACAGTTCGTGCACCCGGGAGTCCGGATTGTTGGCCCGCAGCGCGGCCAGACAGGCCGTCACCACCGGGGGCGCGGCGTCGAAGCCCTGCGCCCAGTAGATGAAGATCGGCTGGTCGAACGTGCTGTCCACCGGCCGGTCCAGGCGGTGCCCGGCCTGCACGCGGATCTGGGCGAGATGCTCGGCGAGGAAGATGCCCACCTCCCGGCGGGCGCCGAAGGAC
This sequence comes from Actinoplanes sichuanensis, assembly GCF_033097365.1. Lineage (NCBI taxonomy): Bacteria > Bacillati > Actinomycetota > Actinomycetes > Micromonosporales > Micromonosporaceae > Actinoplanes > Actinoplanes sichuanensis. Next base: position 10,506,087 of record NZ_AP028461.1, on the reverse strand, counting down.
GTGACGTCGGAGTCGAGCAGGGCCGTACCGTCGAAGGGCAGTTTCGTGTCGTGGATCAGGGCGGCGGCCGAGGCCTGGCGGCTGTCGTCCCGGCGTTTGAGCTTGTCGTAGGCCAGGGCCAGCGCGTAGCCGCGTTCGAAGGCTTCCGGGCGTTTCGCCACCGCGCCGCGCAGGAGTTGTTCGGCGGCGGCCCAGCGTTCCTCGGCGAGCGCGAGTCGGCCCAGCTCCCAGGCCGCCTCGCCGTCCGGGTCGCCGGCTTTCACGACCTGCCGCAGCGCGCCGACGGCGGCCGCGGTGTCGCCGAGCGCGAGCGCGAGCCGGGCCTCGGCCAGTAGGTCACCGGCGACCATCGCGCCCAGCGCCACCGCCTCCTCCGGCGTCTCGGGAACGAGCGATGCGGAACCGGTGACCGGTACCGAACCGATGACTGCGGCGAGGGTCCGGCGGGAGGGTGAGGCGTTCGGCGCGCCCGTCCAGGCATAGGTGTAGCCGGCGTCATCGGGCGTGAACCCGTCGAAGTGCCGCAGCGGCCGTTCGGTGGCGGTGAGCGCGAAGTCGTACCAGATCGCGTCGCCCGGTCCGGCGCCGAGCCGGATCCGCGCCTCGCGGGCGCCGTCCGGAATGGTGAACGTGACCGCGATCCGGTGGTGCCCGTGCTCGTTGCGGGCCGGCATCGAACGGACCGAAGCCGGTTCCTCGAGCGCCCATTCGGCGGCCACCCGCGGCGGCGGGCCGTCCAGCGGCGTGGCGAGGTAGACCGACACGCTCGCGGTGTAGGTGCCGGCGGACAGGGCGGTCAGGGCGGGTGTCACGGCGGCACCGCCCCCGCCGGGCACGGTGACCTTGAGGCCGGTCACGCCGGGCCGGCCGGGCACCTCGACTCGCTCGGCGGAGACCGGATCGGGCACGTCGACGCCGTGCGGCGCGACCCGGAAGCCGGGATCGGGGGCGAGGTTGAGCACCGACGGCGGGGCCGCGGCGGGCGCGGACTGTGGCTGCGGGGCACGGCGGAGCACCGCCCGGAACCGGGTGAGCCATTCGTCGGGTGCGGTCGCCGTCATCGATGTCCCTTTCGCAGCGTGCCGCCGCAGTTTAGTCGGACATCCGGCACGGCTCGGCAGTGCGCGGACGAACCGACCTACAACGGCAGGACCACCCCGGACGGCCGTCCGCTGACGCAGTTCACGGTCATCCGGTAGCGCGCCAGGTCGCCGGTGAAGACCACGTCCACGGTCAGGTCGGGGCCGGGGTAGGCGCGCTCGGTGACGAATCCGGGGCGCGGTTCCCAGGCCAGCAGTTCGGCGCCGGCGGTCACGCACTTCGCGTAGACCGACCCGCCCGCCGAGTCCAGGCGGGTGCCCTGCGGCACCGGCACGGTGCCGGATGGCGAGGCGGACACGGTCACGCTCGGTTTCGGACCGGGCTTCGACGGAACCGCCGGCTCCGGCACGGGCGGTGGGACACTTCCCGCCGAGACGGTATTCGCGCTGGTCGGCTGGATGCGGTCGGGGTGGCTGATCGCCTCGGTGGGCCGGTCTCGGGCCGGGGCGGCCGACCCGCTTCTGGTCACCTTCGGTGAGGCGGCGGGCGGGGCGGCCACACCGGGTGATCCGGCCGGGTCATCGTCGCCGGCGGCGAGCGAGAACGGCACGGCGAGGGCCAGGGTCACCACGACGGCTGCGGCGGCCAGCCTGGCCTTCTTCGAATCTCTCGGTACGGCCACCCGCCCCGTGCCGATGCCGGCAGCCGTCCCGCGCGGCCCCGGTGTGAGCGATGTCATGCCCTGGATCACGGGGTCGGTGCCGGCCCCGGATCCCTCGGAGGTTCCGCCTGAAAAGCGAGAGCCGTTCGACGCCTCATGTGCGAAATCGGGCGCGTTCGGCCGTACCAGATCAAGGGTTGCCGCCTCGGCCGCGTCGCCCAGCAGATCCGCCACCTCCGCCGCGTCCGGCCGGATGGCCGGGTCCTTGGCCAGGCACCGGGTGACCAGGTCGATGATCTCGTCGGGCACCCCGGTCTGGCCGGCCAGCGGAATGGGTTCCTGGTAGATGTGCGCCTTGAGCATCTGCGTGGTGGTCTCGACGCTCCACGGCTGGACGCCGGAGAGGAGCCGGTAGAGCAGCACACCGAGCGCGTAGATGTCGGAGGCGGGCTCGATGGCGCCGCCGGTGAGGCGTTCCGGAGCGAGGTAGGCGGGCGTGCCGAGCAGGGCGTCCTCGGGTGCCGCGGGTCCGGCGACGGCGGCGATGCCGAAGTCGACGACCTTGGCCCCGGCCGGGGTGACCATGATGTTGCCGAGTTTGATGTCGCGGTGCACGAGCCCGTCCTCGTGGGCGACGGCGAGGGCGGTGGCCACCTCGCCACAGATCCGGAAGACGGTGCGCGGCGGAATCGGCCCACGGTTGACGCGCTGCTGAAGGGTGGGGCCGTTGACCAACTCCATCACCACATAGGGGACCGCCGGCCCGTCGTCGTCGCACTCGCCGAAGTCGTAGATCTGCGCGATGTTCGGGTGCGACAGGGTGGCCGCGGTCCGTGCCTCGTGCAGGATCCGGGCCCGGAACCGGTCGTCACCGGCGTAGCGCCCGGCGAGCACCTTGACCGCGACCGGGCGGTCCAGCACCTCGTCGAGGGCACGCCAGACGACCGCCATACCGCCACGGCCGAGTTCGTTCTCCAGCCGGTACCGGCCGCCGAGTTTCCGATCCGCCTCCACTCGACGAAGTTTGCCGAAATGGCGGCGAATTCGCACATCCGAGCTCCACTCGAATTCCATTCATGTTTCACATTCACATTTATTCGGACGGTTCCTGCATCCACCATTCAGTGAATTGCCGGGCCTGACACGTGAGGTCCAGGCGCAGCACCCACAGGTTGCGGAAACGTCGCCGCGGATAGCTGGTGGACGCCTCGATCACCGACATCTCCTCGGTGACGATCAGCGGGTGCCAGGCGAAGCCGATGCTGTGCGGGCGGTCCTGCCGGGCCGGCCAGTTGGAGACGATCGCCTCCCGGCCGATCCACGGTTTCGCGTAGGGCGCCGTGAAATAGGCGGCGTCGTCGGCGAACAGTTCACGGATGTCGTGCGGGTCGTTCGACTCCCACGCCTTGCGGTACTTCTCCACCCAGGCGGTCACCGCGTCCAGGCTCGTCATCCCCGTCTCCCTCCCGGTACCCATCCCACCCTGCCAGTCGGACGGCCGTAGGGTCTCCTCCATGACGGATAGCCAGCGGCATCTACCCGCACCGGCCCGCCCGATCGCGGCCGCGGCCACCGCCGGGGTCGCCGCGGTCCGGGCCGCCGACCATGCCGCACTCGACGAGGCGACGGCGGATCTGGCGGCGCTCGACCCGGCCCGGACCGGCCTGGTCCTGGGTACGGCGGTTCGGCTGCTGCTGGAGGACGGGCATCCGGACGGGCTGACCGCCGATGACGTGCGCGCCGCGCTGGCGAGTTGTGTGCGGTCGTGGCCGGAGGCGGATCCGCAGGTGGTCCTCTGGCTGCTGGCCGCCGCGCTGGGCGTGCTCGACGAGGACGGGACGACTCCGCCGAAACCGAACGCGCTAGCCCGTAACGCCGTGGTGTTGCTCACCGACCTGCTGGCCGGCCGGGAGGTCGGGCCGTGGTGGACCGCGTCGCTGGCCGAGATCGAGCGGGCTCAGCTCAACGATTAAAACTTTGCAGAAACTGCAAGCTCGCATCTAACCTCGCGGGGTGGACGCGGACCCGACCCTGCCCGGACGCCGGGAACTCAAACGCCGGCAGACCCGCCTGGCCCTGATCACGGCCGCCCTCCGGCTCGCCGACGAGCGCGGCGCCGACCGGGTGACCACCGACGAGATCAGCGCGGCCGCCGAGGTGTCGCCGCGTACGTTCTTCAACTACTTCGCCACCAAGGAGGACGCCCTCGTCGGCGATCCCCTGGCCGACTGTGGCGACCCGCTCCTCCCGGCCGGACGGCCGCTGCTGGACGCCCTTCTGGAGGCACTGGCACCGGCCTTCGAGCAGATCCAGCGCGATCGTGACCTCTGGCTGCTCCGGATGCGCGTGATCGCCGCCAATCCACAGCTGCTGCCGCTGCTCATCGCCGCCGCGGCCTCGGCCGAACAGCGGCTGTCCCATGCCGTCGCCGAGTTCTGCGGTTGCACCCCGGACCACACCCGTCCGCAGGTCGTCGCCGCGGTCGCCAACGCCGCCGTCCGGGTCGCGCTGATCCGCTGGGCCGAGGCGGGCGACGCCCGCCCGCTGATCGAACACGCCCGTGAAGCCTTCGCCATCCTCCACGATCTGAAAGAAAGCCGATGACCGCAGTAGAACCCGAAACCGCCGAAGCCTCCGGCCGGATGTCCCACAAGGAGGTGGTGCAGGCCCTGTCCGGCCTGATGCTCGGCATGTTCGTCAGCATCCTGGCCTCCACCGTGGTCGCCAACGCGCTGCCCCGGATCATCGCCGACCTGGACGGCAGCCAGTCCGTCTACACCTGGATCGTCACCACCGAGCTGCTCGCCATGACGGCCACCGTCCCGCTCTGGGGCAAGATGGCCGACCTGTACAGCAAGAAGCTGCTGATCCAGCTCTCCCTCGGCCTGTTCGTGGTCGGTTCGCTGGTCGCCGGCTTCACCCCGAACGTCGAGGTGCTCCTGGTCAGCCGGATCATCCAGGGCGTCGGCGCGGGCGGCATGACCGCGCTCGCGATGATCGTGATGGCCGCGATGATCCCGCCGCGCGAGCTGGGCCGCTACTCGGGCATGTTCGGCGCGGTGTTCGGTGTCGCGACGATCGCCGGTCCGCTGATCGGCGGCGTCCTGGTGGACACCTCATGGCTCGGCTGGCGCTGGTGCTTCCTGGTCGGCGTCCCGTTCTCGCTGATCGCGATCGCGCTGCTGCAGAAGACCCTGCACCTGCCGGTGGTCCGCCGCGAGGTGAGCATCGACTGGCTGGGCGCACTGTTGATCACCGTGGGCGTGAGCACTCTGCTGGTCTGGTCCACCCTGGCCGGTCAGCACTTCGACTGGGCCTCCTGGCAGACCGCCGCGCTGGTGAGCGCCGGTGTGGTGATCCTCGCGCTGGCCGTCTGGGTCGAGTCGAAGGCCACCGAGCCGATCATCCCGCTCGGCATCTTCCGGCACCGCACGGTCACCCTGGCCATCGTCGCCAGCGTGCTGGTCGGTGTGGCGATGTTCGGCGGGACCGTCTTCCTCTCCCAGTACTTCCAGGTCTCGCTGGGCAAGTCGCCGACCGTGGCCGGGCTGATGGGCCTACCGATGATCTTCGGCCTGCTCGTCTCCTCCACCGTAGCCGGTGCGCTGATCACCAAGTTCGGGAAGTGGAAGGCGTACCTGGTCAGCGGCTCGATCGTGATGACGGCCGGAATGCTGCTGCTCAGCACGATCGACGCGCACACCGCCGTGCCGGTGATCTCGGTCTACATGGCGGTGCTCGGCGTCGGCGTCGGCCTGCTCATGCAGAACCTGGTCCTGGCCGCCCAGAACGACGTGCCGGCGGCCGAGCTCGGCGCCACCACCTCGGCGCTGACCTTCTTCCGCAGCATGGGCGGTTCGATCGGGGTCAGCGCGCTCGGCGCCGTCCTGACCAACCGGGTCACCACGCTCTTCGCCGAGAAGTTCGGCGCCGCCGCCGGTGGCGGCGAGGCGAAGGTCCCCGACCTGGAGACGTTGCCGCCCGAGATCCTTACGGTGATCAAGGAGATCTACGGTACGGCCACCGCCGACCTGTTCCTCGTCGGAGCACCCATCGCGTTCCTCGCGGTGATCGCGGTGCTCTTCATCAAGGAGAAGCCGCTCTCCACCCTTTCCGGTGACGAACGGCTCAAGCAGGAGTCGACCCTGCACTGATCCGTTCCGGAGGCCGGTCGATTTCGGTCGACCGGCCCTCCCCGGACGGGTGAAACAGACCTGACAAAGGTCAGGACGGGCGCAGGCCCACCGACGTGCGCGGGGTGGGCGGCTCGGCACACCCGAGCAGGCCGACCAGCCCGGACACCCAGAGCTGCCGGTAGACCGTGGCACTCGGGTGGCTGACCACCAGCTTCACGCCGCTCGCGGCGGCCGTGTGGAAGCAGGCGACCAGAATGCCGATCCCGATGCTGTCGATCAGCATGACCCGTTGCAGGTCCAGGCAGATCCGGCTCGGCGTCATACCGGTCAGGACGTCGTTGACCGCGTCCCGCATGACGTGAGCGTTGTCCAGATCGATCTCGCCACTCGGGGCGATCTCTACGGTGCCGTCGGCCAGCTGGCGGGTCGTGATCGGCAGATACACAGCTGCCCTCTTCCTGGCGTCCCAGCCTTCTGAGCCGACGCCGATCCTGCCGCGGGACACGGTGGCGCCGACCGAAGAAGTGGGGTCGTGCGCTGAGCGGCGTTCGCTGGGGACGCCGACCGGGAACCCGCGTTCCTACAACAATCCGCTGGTCTGCAAGTTACGCCACGTAGGCGCGGAACGCCAGAGTAGTTCATATGGCCGGAATGTGCTGGAACGGTCAGTGCGTGGCGGGCACGTTGACTGTCCACCCACCTGACCGAATACTCACCGTATGCCTTGGAGCGCCAGGCGGCATGGTTGACGCCCTGCCGCGCGCCACACCGGCGCCGGACACCGTCTACTTCGACAGCGTCGACGGCGATCGGGCCCGACAGGTCCTGAATCGTTTCTACCCCCCGGTGTCCGCCTCCGGAGATCTCAAACTCGGGGTGGAGGTGATCCAACTCGGACCGCTGACCGTCGGCCACCTCACGTTCGCCGCCAGCGCGACCCTGGACTTCCCGGCACTGTCCGCCTACCACCTCACCCTGCCCACCACCGGGCTGGTGCGCGCCTGCCGGGGCGGGCAGGAGGTGGTCGCCACGCCGGCCACCGCGCTCGCCTTCCGGCCCGGTGACCGGGTCCGGCTGCGCCAGGAGCCGAACACCGCGGAGCTGGCTGTCCGGATCGAGAGCTGGGCGCTGGAGGCGGAGCTGGTCGCGCTCCTCGGCCATCCGATCGACGGCCCGATCGACCTGCCGGCCGCCTTCGATCTCACCGAGGGACCGGCACACAGCTGGAGCCGCCTGATCCGGCTGCTCCGCGACGAGCTCGAACACGAGAGCAGCCTGATCTTCGAGCCGCTGATCGCCGAACAGCTGTGCAGCAGTGTGCTCAGCGGGCTGCTGTTGAGCGTTCCGCACCGGTACGCCGCCGAACTCGTGGCGCCGCCCACCCCGGGACCGCCCCGACCGATCCGCCGGGTCCTGGACGCGATCAGCGGCGAGCCGGAACACGCGTTCACCGTCGGCGAACTGGCGGCCATCGCCGGGACCAGCATCCGCTCGCTGCAGTCCGGGTTCCGTCGGCACATCGGCAGCGCGCCCATGGCGTACCTGCAACAGGTCCGGCTCACCCGTGCGCACGAAACGCTCCGCACCGGCGACCCGGCCATGATCACCGTGGCCGATGTGGCGCACCGATGGGGATTCGCACACCTGGGTCGGTTCGCGTCCGCCTATCGGAAACGCTTCGGAGAGTCACCGTCGGAGACCCTGCGGACGACCACCTGAACGGGTGTCACTCCCCCGGGTCACCACAGCGCCGCGGCTGGGCCACATCGTCGGACTGACGGTCCGCGCCCGGCACCCCGAACAGGTGGCCGCGTGGTGGAACCCAGTCGCGCCAGGCCGCCAGCCGTGGCGGCACGGTGGCCATCTCACCGTCACCGGGAGCGCATTGCCGGCGCAGGTACGCCACCACACGCTCGGCGGCCGCCCCGCCGTTCTCGGCCAGGCTCCGCAGCACGCGGGGGTCGGCGGGCGCCTCTTCCCGCAGCAGGGCGGCCAGGCCGGCCAGCGCCTGCGCGACCTCGGAGGCGTCTCGCTCGGCATCCCACAGGCCGGTCACGACCGCGCTCCCCCGCGACGGACCGGAACGTCCATACCTCTGGCTGTGCGGTCGGTCATGCAGTGCATCCCCTCACCCCGACACGTACTCGGCAGCGTTCGCGGGCCCGCGGACGCCACCGCCGGGCGATTCGGCCCCCGGTGCACGTGACAAGGCGAAAATGTATTCGGCTCGCTACTATGCGTCCATCCGTAACGCGCAGGTTCTGTCCAGTTAGCGCTCAGTTCGGCTAAGGAGCGATCAATACGCCCATTACACCGCGTGTCCGCCGGGCCGCCACGACCGTGTCGCGGCAGCACCCACGACCAGCCCGGTCAGATGGTGACCGTGGCGCCTTCGGCGAGGGAGCGCTCGGCGGCGGCCAGGACCGCGGTCACGGCCGCACCGAAACGGACGTCGACGGCGGACGACGGGCCACCACCGGCCGCGACGAGCAGCTGGTCGATGGCCCGGCCCAGCGCGTCAGCCGGATCCCACCGGCCGCGCGGCACCTCCCGGACTCCGGCGTCCCCGGCGAAGACGGCCTCCTCGCGGGCCGCCGCGGGCGGCGCGTCCACCGCCAAGGTGAACCGGCTGACCGCCCCGCTCACGTGCTTGAGCAGCACGAACGTCAGGTCACGAGGCCCTGCCACGGCGGTCACCTCGGCCACCGGCCCGAGCACCGGCAGCACCACGGCGAGCGCGTGCGGACCGACATCCCAGAGACCGCCGCGTTCCCGCCGCCACGGTGACGCGCCGAACGGATTGTCCGGCACGAAGATCGAGCCGAGGTGGTCGATCCGGGCTTCGGCCCAGCCGCCGGTGGCCGCCGCCTCGGTGACGAAGCCGTCCAGCTCGGGCGTGAACCGGCGGGTGAAGAAGACCACCGAAGCCACCTCACCCGCCGCGTCGGCCAGGGCTTCGGCGTCCTCGGTACGCAACGCGATCGGCTTGTCCAGCAGGAGGTGCCGGCCGGCCCGGGCCGCCCGCAGCGCGAGTGGCGCCTGCACGTCCGGCGGGAGCGCGATCGCGACCGCGTCGACGTCGGCGATCAGCGCGTCGGCGTCGCTGTACGCCGGAACGCCGTAACGGTCGGCCAGGTCGGCCGCCTTCCGCGGGTCCCGCCCCCAGACGCCGGCGAACTCGACGCCGGAATGCGCGGCCAGCCCCGGCGCGTGCGCCAGTTGAGCCCATGGTCCCGTACCGAATAGTCCGAAGCGCACCGGTTAGCCCCGCCCTCGCGTTCTTGATCTCCCGGGCCGGAAGTTACCAGGCCGGAACGGCCTCAGTAACCTGGCCGGGTGAACGGACCCCTGTCGACGGCGACAATCGTCGCCGCCCTCGTCCTGGCGGCGTGGTATCTGATTCGGACAGCACTCGACCGGGCGCCGAGCCGCATCGACATGATCGCCGGCGCCGCGCTGACCGTACTGGCCACGATTCTCATCGTGGTCGCGGTGGCCGGCCTGTTCGGCGACGAGCAGCCCGCCGACATCGGCACGTTCGCCGGCTATCTGGTCACCACGATCGGGTTGATCCCGACCGGGATGATCCTGGCCAAGATGGAGCCGACCCGCTGGGGCAACCTGACCCTCGGGATCGCCTGCCTGATCCTGCCCGTCCTCGTGCTGCGCCTGCAGCAGATCGCGTCGGTGACCGTTGCCTGAGAACACCACCGTCCGTCCGGCCGACGCCGCTCTCGGCTCCGGCGTCGGCCGTGTCCTGCTGCTCGTCTACGGCGTGTTCGCGCTGTCCGCGAGCGCCCGCGCCCTGGTGCAGATCACCACGCACTTCGCCGAGGCGCCGCTCGCCTACCTGCTCTCCGCCTTCGCCGGCCTGGTCTACATCGCCGCCACCGTGGGCCTGGCCCGGGGCGGCCCCAGCGGTCGCCGGATCGCCCTGGTCAGCTGCACCATCGAGCTGATCGGCGTACTGGTGATCGGCACGCTGAGCATCGTGGACGCGGTGGCCTTCCCGGACGACACGGTCTGGTCGCACTTCGGCAGCGGGTACGGCTACGTGCCGCTGGTCCTGCCGTTCGTGGGCCTGTGGTGGATCTGGCGGCACAAGCCGGTCAGCTGATCACGTGGGGTAGGAAGTTGCAGGTGTTCGTGGTCACCAGGCCGGCTGTGCCCAGGCCCTCTCGGATGCCCATGCCGGCCGGTTCGCCGTCGATCAGCCAGGCGCCGATCACCGGGTGCACCGGCCCTTCCAGGCCGTCGAAGGTGGGCAGTTCACACAGCTCCTGGACGACGTAGCGCCCATCCGAACCGTACTCGGAGGGCACGTCGGTCACCGGGACGCCGTCGCGGACCAGCGTGACCGAGCCGCCCTCGCGGCCCCACACCGGTTTCTTCGCGTAGGACGTCAGTTTCGCCGCCCCGGACGACTCGGCGAAGTAGGCGGGCAGGAGGTACTTCCCGCGCTCGGGGTCGTCGCCGAAGAGCTTCCACAGCACCGGCAGCAGCGCCTTGTTGCCGAGCAGTGCCGCCTTGTAGGGCGGCTCCATCCAGACGGTGCCGCGTTTCTGCGGGTCGGCCATGTTCCGGAAGAAGGCCTTGCCGCCCTCCTCGTGCCAGAACCACTCCCACGGGTAGAGCATGAAGATCACGTCGATCGGCTCGGCGCGGTGCTCCTGACCCGGCGCCGGGACGAAGAGGACCCGGTCCCCGGCGACGTCCCAGCCGATCTGGCTCATCGCGATCAGCTCGACCGGGAACCCGGCCTCCTCCGCGGTGGCCATCAGGTACGCGACGTTCATCCGGTCCTCACCCGAGGTCTCGGACGTCTCGTACGCAAAGAAGATCTTGGGTTTCTCCGGCAGCCACGGCCGTGCCTCGCGGAGTTTGCCGATGTTGCGGCGCCAGGCGCCCGGATCACCGGGCTCACCCGGGGTGGCCTCCCAGCCGACCAGGCGCTCGTGGATCGAGTTCCACTGGCGCCACTCGTGCCGGGCCACCCCGGTCTGGTCCATCCAGTGCCACTGGATGACCGCGGCCTCGATCAGCGAGGTGGGAGTCTGCGCGTTGAACTCGAGCAGCCGCGGGACGGTGCCGGCCCCGTTGTACCAGAGATCGAAACGCCCGTAGACGGTCGGCGAATAGTCCGGCGTCTGCATCGGCAGCCGTCCGTCCGGGTCCTTGTCCTGGTGGGTCCAGGTCTCGGCGTCGCCGTCGAACCAGGTACGCAGGATCTGCTCGTGGGTGTACTCGGGGATCCCGATCCGGGTCAGGAAACACGACTCGGCGGTGCAGATCGAGGTGAAGTATCCCTGCCTACGGCCTTCGACGGTACGCCGTGGGCACTGACCGGCCATCCAGTCGCCGGCCTCCAGGCACATCGCGTAGAGGGTCGAGCTCGCCGTCTCCAGTTCCTCGATCTCGGCCGCCGTGAAGTCGTAGTACGGCCCCTCCTGCCAGTACGAATACGTCGTCCCGTCGGGCAGGACGTCGTCGTTGTAGGTCAGGCCGAGGCTGTAGTTGGTGAGCCGCCACCCGTCACGCACCGGCCCGTGCGGAATCCGCCGCAAATGTCAGCCCCCCGACGACGATCCGCTGCCGCCCTTACCCACGACACTCGTCTTCACCGTGCCGTTGCTGATCTTCCCGCTGGACGGGAGACCGAACTTGGATCGGGACGCCGCGTCGTTGTAGGCGAATTTAGTGCCACCGGCGGGCAGTTTGGAGCCGACCGGGTAACCCGACCGGTACCCCGACGAGTGCCAGATGAAGAAACCACCGCCACCGCCGCCGCCGCCGTCGTCGTCGCAGAGGTCCTCGTCGACGATCGTCCCGTCGGCGTCGGCACAGTAGAAGCCCTCGTCCACATATTCGTCGGTGTCGCACGCGGCCAGGCCACCCGCTGCCAGCAGCAGGAACGTGCTGGTGAGCGACACGGTCCGGGAGCTCATGCGTCGGTTCATGATTTCTTTGTAACTCTTCTCAGCAAGTTGCCAGTAACCATTAACCTGTCAGTCCCTCGGCCCGCCCGCGACATATACGACCTGTCCGGAAACGAACCCGGCGCCTTCGCTCACGAGGAACGACACGGTATTGGCGACGTCCTCGGGGCGACCGGCCCGGGCGACCGGAATCTGACTCACCGTCGCCTTCTCGAAGTCGTCGAAGTCGACCCCGATGCGGGCCGCGGTGGCCCGGGTCATGTCGGTCACGATGAAGCCCGGCGCGACCGCGTTCGCCGTGATGCCGAACTTGCCGAGCTCGATGGCGAGCGTCTTGGTGAAGCCCTGCAGGCCGGCCTTCGCCGCGGCGTAGTTGGCCTGGCCCCGGTTGCCGAGCGCGGACGTGCTGGACAGGCTGACGATCCGGCCGTACTTCGCGGCGACCATGTGCTCCTGGACGGCCTTGCTGAACAGGAAGGCACCGCGCAGGTGGACGGCCATCACGGTGTCCCAGTCGTCCTCGGACATCTTGAAGAGGAGGTTGTCACGCAGCACCCCGGCGTTGTTGACCAGCACGGTCGGCGCACCCAACTCGGCCACGGTCCGGTCGACGGCCGCCCGCACCTGATCGGAGTCGGCCACGTCCGCACCGATCGCGATGGCGGAGCCGCCCGCCGCCGCGATCGCGTCGACGGTCTCGGTGCCGGATTTCTCGTCCAGGTCGACGACCGCGACCGCCATGCCGTCGGCGGCTAGTTTGCGGGCGACCGCCGCGCCGATGCCGCGCGCGGCTCCGGTCACGATGGCGACACGAGGTACGGACTGCGACATTGCGGCCTCCGGAAGTTGTCCACGCTGCTGGAAGGTGGTGATCCACGCTGCTGGAAGCCGATGCTAAACCGGGTCAGGCGGTTCTGCGCATCCGGATCCACCGGTATCCGTACCCCGCAACGCTGATCTTGTCGAATTTCCCCGGTTCCGGATACTCCTGGTCGGCCAGCACGTCGTTCGGGAACTCGGCCTCGGCGGCCAGGCTGCTCAGGTCGACCTCGCCCGCCTCGGTACCCAGATTGTGCACGAACAGCATGGTTCCGGTATCGGCGTCGGCGCGATGCACCAGGATGCCCCTCGGTGCGGGGACGTCGACGTGGGTGCAGGCGCCGCTGCCGATCTCGGGCGCCTCGCGGAGGGTACGGATCATCCGCTCGAACCACGACAGCAGCGATTTCGGATCGTGCCGCTGGAGCGTCGCGTTGACCGTCTCGTAGCCGTATTCGCCACCCGAGATCACCGGCCGGATCACCTGTTTCGGATCCGCGCTGGAGAACCCGCCGTTCGGCAGGTTGTTCCACTGCATCGGGGTACGGATGGCATAGCGCCCGTCCAGCTCCAGGTTCTCCCCCATCCCGATCTCCTCGCCGTACCGCAGCACCGGCGTGCCACGGAGGCTGAACTGAAGCGCGTACGCCAGCTCGATCCGCCGACGGTCGTTGCCGAGCATCGGAGCCAGGCGACGACGGATGCCGCGGCCGTACAGCTGCATGCTCTCGTCCGGTCCGAACTGGTCGAGGACGTCCTTGCGCTGCTCGGCGGTGAGCCGGGACAGGTCGATCTCGTCGTGGTTGCGCAGGAAGGTGGCCCACTGGCCGCCGTCCGGCAGTTTCGGCGAGTCCCGCAGCGCGTCGATGATCGGCTCGGTGTCCTGCCGGGCCAGACCGAGCACCAGCCGCGCGTTGAGCATGAAGTCGAACAGCATGTGGATGCGGTTGCCGGACCCGCCCTCGTCGCCGAAGTAGGTCACCAGCTTGTCCGGCTCGACATTGGCCTCGGCCAGCAGGACCGCGTCGCCCTTGCGCCACTGCACGTGCTGGCGCAGCTCGCTGAGGAAGCCGAAGTCCATCGGCGCGGTCGGGTTGCCCGGCTCGGTCTCCTCGATGATGAACGGCACCGCGTCCATCCGGAACCCGGACACCCCGAGCTGCAGCCAGAACGCGCAGATCTTCTTGATCTCGGCCCGCACCTCGGGGTTCCGGATGTCCAGGTCCGGCTGGAACTTGTAGAACCGGTGGTAATACCAGAGCTTCGCCGTCCGGTCGTACGACCACGTCTCGGCCTGCTCGCCGGGGAAGACCATCCCCTGGTTGCGGTCGGCCGGCGCGGTCTCGCTCCAGACGAACCAGTCACGGTACGGCGAGTCCGGCGACGATCGTGCCGACTGGAACCACGGGTGTTGATCGGACACATGGTTGACCACCAGGTCGATGATCACCTTGATGCCCCGGTTGGCGGCCTGGTGCAACAGCTCGGCGAAGTCACCCAGCGTGCCGAACCGGGGATCCACGTTATAGAAATCGGACACGTCGTAGCCGTCGTCCTTACCCGGCGACGGGTGGATCGGGTTGAGCCACAGGCAGTTGATCCCGAGCCGGGACAGGTAGTCGAGCCGCCCGATCAGGCCGCGGATGTCACCGCAGCCGTCCCCGTCGGAGTCGGCGAACGAGTCGATGTCGAGGCAGTAGACGACGGCCTTGGAATACCACCGGTCACTCATGCGCCCTTACATGTCCGGCTCTGGTCGAGGCGAAACGCGTCCAGCCCCGTAGCAGGCCGACACCGGCGACGAGGACCACGATCGGGATCAGCGCCGCCGGCACCACGTCGATCAGATAGAGCGACGGCGGCGGCACCACACAGACCGTGGCGAGCACCGCGGTCAGCACGCCGATCCGGCCGAACACCCCCGGACCGGGGCGGCGTAGCACCGCACGAGGGGTACGCCCCCGCGCGGCGACGACGGTGAGCGCGAGGGTCGCCGCCCCTGCGGCGAAGGTCCAGCTCACGCTCAGATACCACCACGGGAGCGAACTCGCCCACAGTGGACCCGCCCACAGGGCCACGACGATCGTCTGGGCCAGCACGCCGCCGGCAGCGAGGCCGACGGCGGCCCGGCGCATGCCGAGCACCGCGGCGACCACGAGCAGCGACCAGGCCAGGGTGCGCAGCGCGGGGTCGAGCAGGATCAGACCCTCGACGCCGCGCAACCGCATCGGGTCGCCGTCGGCCCACAGCGTCAGGCCGGCGACCAGGCGATTGATCGCGGTGCCGGCCAGCAGCATGGCGCCCAGCAGGGCCGTCACAGCGGCGGCGTCGCGCCAGCCCGTACCCCTCTGGAGGTGGACGGCCCGGCCGAATCGGGCGGTGAGGCCCGCGCGGACCAGGTCGATCGCATCGGCCGGGGAGGGAAAGCGGCGGCCGGGCTCGGCACCGGACATCAGGACGCCGATCATCTCCTCCTCGTAGGCGGCCCGGTGGCCGGCCGGATAGATCCGCATCAGGCGGCGGTAACGAATCTCCAGGCTGCTCACGTGGTGGCTCCCCCGAGTCGGGTCTGGCGGGCGTGCAGGCGGCGCTCGGCGATGGTCGCCTGGGCGCGTAGGCGGGCGGTCTCGGTGGCCAGGCTCTGCTCGCCGGCCCCCGTGAGCCGGTAGTAGCGCCGCAGCCGGGACTGCACCACCTCTTCGCGGTCGACCTCGATCAGGCCCTCGGCGCGTAGCCGGTCGAGGGCGGCGTAGAGGGTGCCTGCGCGCAGCCGCACCCGCCCACCGGTCATACCGGCCACGTCCTCGATCACGGCGTAACCGTGGCGTGGCTCCTCGGCCAGGGCGGTGAGCACGAGAAACGTCGGCTCCCGCATCGGCGTCTCAGTCATAGCCGAAGCATATACCGATGATCGGTATATACGGGAGGGGGTTCGAGAGGCCGCTCACGGGTAACTCTCAGAAACCGCCTGCACAGTGTGTGGGGACTGGTTGGCGACATTTCGAAGGGCGGGCGCATGGCCGACGGCGATCTCAGCAATCTCGGTGGACTGACCGGCTGGGTGGCCTCGGTGATCGACTCGCTCGGCGAGGTCGGCGTCGGGATGCTGGTCGCGCTGGAGAACCTGATTCCGCCGATCCCGAGCGAGATCGTCCTGTCGATGGCCGGGTTCCTGGCCGGCGAGGGACGGGTCAACCTGGTGCTGGTCTGGGTGACCGCGACGATCGGCGCCCTGGTCGGCGCGGTGGCGCTCTACTGGCTGGGCCGGGGGCTCGGCGAGGAGCGGCTGAAGCACTGGCTCGACCGGATCCCACTTGTCGACGCGGACGATCTGAACAAGGCCGACCGCTGGTTCGAGAAGCACGAGCGGGCGGCGGTGCTCTTCGGGCGCTGCGCCCCCGTGGTGCGCAGCCTGGTCTCCATCCCGGCCGGCGCCAACCGGATGCCGATGGGGCAGTTCATGCTCTACACGACGATCGGCAGCGGGGTGTGGAACGCGCTGTTCATCGGCGCCGGTTACGCGCTCGGTTCCCGCTGGTCGGACGTGGAGCAGTACGCGCAGTGGTTCGACTACGCGATCATCGCGTTCTTCGCGCTCGCGATCGGGTCCTGGGTGGTGAAGAAGGTGCGCAAGCGGCGGCAGCGCGCCGCCGCCCGCGCACGCTGACTCACTTGCGGAACTGGATCCAATTGACGTTCACGAAGTCGGCCGGCTGGCCGCTGGTGAAGGTCAGGTAGACGGTGTGCGAGCCGGTCACGTTCGACACGTTGGCGGGGACCGAGGTCCAGGTCTGCCAGCCGCCGGTGTTGGCGAGGGCGAAACTGCCGATCGGGGCGTTGCTGCGACTGTCCAGGCGTACCTCGACCAGACCGCTGATCGCGGTTCCGGCACCGGACGCGACCCGGCCCACGAAGTCCTTCACCCCGCCGGTCCCGAAGTTGACGTTGTTGAACTGGAGCCAGTCGCCGTTCGCGATGTAGCTGACGTTCTGGCCGCCCTCGGAACAGGTCTCCACCTGCACGCCGGCGGAGCCGTTGAACGACTCGGCCTCGATCCGGGAGTACGCGTCCCGGCTGGTCCCGCCGGTCGCGGTCGGGGTCGGGCTGGTCGGCGTGGTGCCACCACCGGACTGGTAGACGGCCACGTAGTCGATCACCATCGGCACGCCGGACTGGGTGGCCGAGGTCGGACCGCCGCCGAACGCCGCCGGGAACCCGCCACCGATCGCCACGTTGAGGATCATGAAGAACCCGTGGTGCAGGGCGTTGTTCCAGGTGGTCGAGTCGACCGCGTTCGAGGTGAGCGTGAAGTAGTTGTTCCCGTCCAGGTAGAAGCGCAGCTGCTCGGGCGAGGTGCTGCGGTCGTACTCCATGGCGTACGTGTGGAAGGCGCCGAGGCAGCCGCTGCAAGCGCGTTCGCCGCTGGTCAGACCGGTGGTCTCGTTGCACGGGCCGCCCGGGTTGCTGCCGCAGTGCAGGGCCGAGAAGACGCTGGACCGGCCGTTGATGTTCTCCAGGATGTCGATCTCACCGATGCTGGGCCAGTTGGTCGCGCCGACCGGGCGGGCCGCCGCGCCGAGCGCCCAGAAGGCCGGCCAGTAACCGGCCGCGGCCGCGCCCGTCACGTTGGGCTGCTGGATGCGGGCCTCCATCCGCATCTTGCCGCCGGCCGGGGCGGCGAAGTCGGTGCGCTGGGTCTCCACCCGGCCGGAGGTCCAGCGGCCGGCCGAGTCCCGGATCGGTTTGATCACCAGGTTGCCGGCGCCGTCCTGGTAGACGTTCGCGGTCGAGTCGGTCATCGTCTCGATCTCGCCGGTGCCCCAGTTGGCGGCGCCGCCGGGATATCCGGTGCCGGTCGAGTAGAGCCAGTTGGACCGGTTGAGGCCGGTACCCGAGGCGCCGGTGAAGTCGTCGCTGAAGACGAGTGACATGCCGGCCGGTGCGGCGGGGACCGCGGCGTCGGCGTTGGCCACGAAGGTCACCGAGGCGCCGACGGCGAGTATCGCCGTGGCCACGGCCAGCAGTTTTCGGGGGATTCTCATGGGGGACGCGCCTTTCCTGGGGAGTCGAGAGAGCGCTCTCACAGATTGCACGCTTGTTTCCAGGGGTTGTCAATATGGAAGTACGCCGATCGTTTCCGAAGAGATCAGCTCGGGTATCCCGGCCGCATGGAGACCGCCATCTCGCCCGAGCTCGCCGCGAAAGCCGAGCGTGACGACCTTCTCACCCTCGGCGTCGAAGAGGAGTACCTTCTCGTCGACCCGGTCGAGCCCCGGGCGGCGGAAGCGGTGGACGCGGTCTTCGCCGAGCTGCCCGGCGACCTGCGCGAGGGAGTGCAGCACGAGTTCTACCGGACCCAGATCGAGGTGGCCAGCCCGCCACAGCTCGAACTGGACGGCCTCGCGACGTCCCTGCGCCGGCTGCGCACCGGGGTGGCGGCCGCGGCACGGCGGGCCGGCGCCCGACTCGTCGCGGTCGGCACCGGACCGGCCGCCGGCCACAACGCACGGATCGTCGACGACGAGCGGTACCACCGGATGCGGGACCGGTTCGGTGACCTCTCCCCCGGCCAGGGCATGTGCGGCACCCACGTGCACGTCAGCATCCCCGACCCGGAGACCGGTGTGCGGGTGCTCAACCACCTGCGCCCGTGGCTGCCGGTGCTCCAGGCGGCCACCGCCAACTCGCCACTGTCCGGCGGACGCGACACCGGCTACGCCAGCTGGCGCTCGATGCTCTGGGAACGCTGGCCGACCGTGGGCCCGACGCCGTACCTGCGCTCGCACGAGCACTACCTGACCCTGATCAGCGACCTCGAGGCGAGCGGCGCGATGCTCGACGCGGGGATGCTCTACTGGTATGCCCGGCTGTCGGCGAACTATCCGACGGTGGAGATCCGGATGGGCGACGTGATGCCCACCGCCGACGACGCGGTGCTGCTGGCCGCGCTGACCCGGGCACTGGTCGGCACCCTGCTGCGCGAGGTCCGGGCCGGGACCGAGGCGCCGGACGTCGAGCACCCGCTGCTCATGGCGGCACACTGGCGGGCCGCACACGACGGCCTGGAGGGCTTGAACATCGACATGGCGACCCGCGAGCCGCGCCCGGCGTGGCGGCTGATGCGGCAGCTGTTCGACTACGTACGCCCGGAGTTGGAACGTCACGGCGACCTCGCCACCGTGACCGTCCTGTTGGAACAGCTGCGGGAACGGGGCACCGGCGCGGCCCGACAGCGGGCACTGCTCGCCGGCGGGGCATCGATAGGTGACGTGGTCGATTGGCTGGCCCGCACGACGGCCGGTGAGCACGCTCCCACGGATTAGGTGACGCCCGAAGCGGCTTCAATCACAAATTGCACTTATCGGTATCACTGCGGGTGAGCAGGGGGTATCGCCCTATGTGATCAGTCGGTGACCTATTCGGTATCGCGCGAGATCTTGCGGCACGGTAGGCATGACGAATGTCGCCGCACGCCCCCCTCTCACCTGCGCCGACGTCCCGCGCGATCAGCCCGGCCACCGGGCGGCACCGAGCACCCGATCCGGTCGCCGACGACAACCCGGCTCCGTCCACGGCGTCCAGGCTGAACAGCCTGCGCGCCGCGATCGTCACCGCCTCCGGCGCGACCATCCCGGCTCCCCGGTCGGCACGGCACCGCGCGGGCGCGTACGAATCGTATGGAACCGCCCGGACCGTCGTCCGCGTCGACGAAACCGGCCGCGCCGCCCGCCGTCGTTCGCAGAACCGCCGGTCCCCATCGGACCGGTCCGCCGGAGGCGCGCACCGCGCGCCCTCGACCATGCCGGTCGAGGCCTGGGTCGCCGCCGCGAAGAGCCGGCCACAGGTGCTGCTCGGCACTCTGGTCGCCGCCGGCCTGCTGCTCACCGCCGTGCCCACGATCCCGCAGGAGGACGGCGGCAGCGCCTCGGTGATGACCGCCGCCGCCGAGGCGGTCGGTGTGATCAGCAAGCCGGAGCGGAAGAAGCCCGCGCCGGACCGCGAGCCGGACCCGGTCGCCGCCGCACCGGCCGCCACCCGCACGGACGAGCCCGAGTCGCCGGATCCACAGTCGACACCGACCGCCAAGCCCACCGAGAAGGCGCAGCAGGTCGTGGTGCCGGCCGGTGACGGGCCGTTCAACTCGTTGCGGACCACCGGTTCCGACGTGGTGATGCTCAGCTTCGACGACGGGCCCGACCCGGTCGAGACACCGAAGATCCTGGCGATGCTGGACAAGTACCAGGTGAAGGCGGTGTTCTGCCTGGTCGGCACGCAGGCCCGGCGGCACCCCGACCTGGTCCGGCAGATCGTCGAGGGCGGTCACGTGCTGTGCAACCACACGTGGAACCACGACCTGAAGATCGGCGGCAAGAAGGCGAACCAGATCAAGGCTGATCTGGAACGGACGAACGCGGCCATCCGTGCGGCGGTTCCGGACGCCGAGATCCCGTACTTCCGGGCACCCGGCGGCAACTTCACCGACCGGCTGGTCAAGACCGCCTACGTCGACGGCATGACCTCGCTCTACTGGGAGGTCGACCCGCGTGACTGGGAGCACCCGGAGGGCGAGACCTCGGCGGAGCACATCAAGCGGGTGATCGCCCAGGTCAAGAAGGAGACCCGGCCCGGCGCGATCGTGCTGTCGCACGACTTCAACCAACCGGACACCACCGCGGCGTACGAGGAACTGCTGCCCTGGCTGGTGGCGAACTTCAAGGTCGGCATCCCCGGCGCCGAGACTCCGGAGCCCACCCCGTCGACGCCCACGCCGGATCCGACGCCGTCGGTCACCCCGTCGACCGAGGCACCCGCGGCCACCCCGAGCGGCGCCGCGACCGTGTGACCGGCTGGCAGACCGGGCACCAGTAGAGGTTCCGGCCGGCCAGCTCGTCCCGGGCGATCGGGGTGCCACAGACCAGGCAGGGCCGGCCGGGGCGACGGTAGACATACACCTCTCCGCCGTGCCGGTCGACCCGCGGCGCCCGCTGCATCACCTCCGGGGTGTGCTGGGTGTGCACGGTGTCGATCCGGCCGCGCAGCACACCCTCCTTCATCAGCGACCGCAGATCGTCCCAGATCGCCGTCCAGCGGTCGGCGTCGATCGCGGCACCGGGCGTCTCCGGCGACAGCCCGGCCCGGAACAGCGTCTCGTTGGCGTAGATCAGGCCGCACCCGGCGACGATGGACTGGTCCATGAGCAGGGCGAACAGCGGTTTGGTGCTGGCACGGACCCGGGCGAAGGCGGCGGCCGGGTCGGCGTCGTCACGCAGCGGGTCGGCGCCCAGCCGGGACCGCAGCACGTCGACCGCGCCCGGGTCGAGGACCTCGCAGGCGGTCGGGCCACGCAGCTCCAGCCAGTGATCGGAACCGGTCAGTGCCATCCGGACCTGACCCACCGGCACGGGCGCGGGCAACTCCCCGTCGGCGAACTTGCCGTAGAGGCCGAGGTGCACGTGCAGGGTGCGCTCGCCCTCGTAGTGGTGGAGCAGATGCTTGCCGTACGCCTCGGTGTCGAGGAGTCGCCGCCCGTCGATCAGTGCGGCGCCCGCGGTGAAGCGGCCCTGCGGGCTGACCGCGGTGACCGGATCCCCGGCGAAGAGCTCACGATGGCGGATCGCGAGGCGGTGAATGGTATGTCCCTCCGGCACGCACCAAAGGTAGCCGGGCATTATGCCGTGAGCGGATTCGCCCCTGAGGCGAATCGCTGGGATCCGCGGCCCGGCTGGGAGAAAGTGTTCCCATGAGCATTGAGACGACCATGCGGGGCGGCGGCGCGTCCTTCGACGATCAGGTGTTCGACCGGCTGCTGCGCGAGCGGATCATCTTCCTCGGCAGCGAGGTGAACGACGAGGTGACCAACCGGATCTGCGCGCAGATGCTCCTGCTCGCCTCCGAGGACTCCGAGCGGGACATCGCGCTCTACATCAATTCGCCGGGTGGTTCGATCAGCGCCGGCATGGCGGTGTACGACACCATGCAGTACATCAAGAACGACGTGGCGACCATCGCGATGGGCATGGCCGCGTCGATGGGCCAGTTCCTGCTCTGCGCCGGCACCCCCGGTAAGCGGTACGCGCTGCCGCACGCCCGGGTGATGATGCACCAGCTCTCCGGCGGCATCGGCGGCACCGCGGCCGACATCGCCATCCAGGCCGAGAGCATGCTGCACATCAAGCAGGTGATGAACGAGCGGATCGCCTTCCACTCCGGCCACACCCCGGAGGAGATCGAGCGTGACTCCGACCGTGACCGCTGGTTCACCGCCCAGCAGGCCAAGGACTACGGCCTGGTCGACCACGTGATCAGCAAGGCCACCGATGTGAACGCGGTGAACTCGCTGGTCTGACCCGTTCTCGAAAGGGCACGTCCCCCTCGGGGGCGTGCCCTTCGTGTCGTTTCCGGGCAGTGGGGGTATGTACCTCGGTCAAACCTGACAAGGAGGTTCAGACGTGAGGCTCCCTACCTTCCCCCGCCAGACGACCGTCGACGACGCGAACACCGAGCGGACTCCCGTGGTGCCGCGACGCGACGAACCGACCACCGCCTCTCTCACCCCGGTCCGCCCGGACACCTCGGTCACTCCGCCGCCGGCCCGTCCGCAGACGTTCCAGCCCGCCCCCCTTTCGGAGACCCAGCGTGCCAAGGCCGTCTCCGAGCCGGTCGCCGTTCCGGTCAACGCGCCCGCTCCGCGGGCCCGGGCGAGCCTCGTCGCGACCCTCGGCCTGGTCCTTTCGGTCGCCGGTGCGCTTCTCGTGCTGTCCGGACCCCTTCTCGGGTACGGCGTGGGCGTGTCCGCGGTGGCGCTGGTCCTGTCTCTCGCCGGCGTCTTCGCGACCCGCAAGCGCCATGTGGCGGGCAAGACCGGCGCACTGATCGGCGTGGTCCTCTCGCTGGCCGCCGTGGTGATCGGTGTGCTCGCGCTGGCCGGGCAGCTGTGGTGGCTGGGCACCGACACGCAGACGGTCTCCGAGTTCCGGACGTGGCTTGACACACAGTTTGAAACGCGGATTTGACGGGTATCTGACATTCACCGCCGATGATGTGGCGGCGGACATACCCATCGGAACCGGGTCGGCGCAGGCCGACCCGCCCCGAAAACCCTCCGGCGGTGCGCCGGAGATCGTCGAGGCCCCGGCAAGGGCGGCGGTTCGCCGTCCCGCCGGGGCCTTTGCAATGAATCGCCGCGGACCTCGGAGATCACGCAACGATCCGCCGGTGCACGCATGGTTACGCCCTGGGGATCGTCGGTCACCCCCGCATACCGTTTTTCTCCATGAGCCTGAAGCGCCGCTACCTGATGTGCCGGCCCACCCACTTCGCCGTCACATACCGGATCAACCCGTGGATGGACCCCACGGCGCCGTACGACAACGCGCTGGCGGTCAGCCAATGGGAGAACCTGCGGCAGGCGTTCCTCGGACTCGGCCACACCGTCGAGCTGATCGACCCGCTGCCCGGGCTGCCCGACATGGTGTTCGCCGCGAACGGTGGCACCGTCGTCGACGGCCGCGTCCTGGGCGTGCAGTTCCGCGACGCCGAGCGGGCCGACGAGGCCCCGGCGTACGCGTCCTGGTTCCGGGAGCGCGGCTTCGAGGTGCGCGAGCCCAAGCACACCAACGAGGGCGAGGGCGACATCCTGCTCGCCGGAGACGTGCTGCTGGCCGGCACCGGGTTCCGGACCGCGCACGCGTCGCACGCCGAGACCCAGGAGTTCCTCCAGCGCCCGGTGATCTCTCTGCAGCTCGTCGACCCGGCCTACTACCACCTGGACACCGCGCTCTGCGTGCTCGACGAGCGCACCATCGCGTACCTGCCGCAGGCCTTCTCGCCGGGTTCACAATCCGTGCTCCGGCAGCTCTTCCCGAATGCGATCATCGCAACGCCGGAGGATGCCGCCGTGCTCGGCCTGAACGCGGTCAGCGACGGCGAGACCGTCGTGCTGCCCGAGCAGGCCACCCACCTGGCCGGGGCGCTGCGCGCGGCCGGCTATCAGACCATCGGGGTCGACCTGTCCGAGCTGCGTAAGGCCGGCGGTGGTCCCAAGTGCTGCACGCTGGAGGTCCGGTCATGATCGACTGCACCGAGCGACGCGAGAGCCGGGAGAGCATGACGAGGAGGCACAGTTCGTGACGACCGTGGAATTCCGTACCCCCGAGGCCCTCGCGGATGCCGAACGCTGGACCGCCCACAACTATCACCCGCTGCCGGTGGTCGTCACCGAGGCCGAGGGCGCCTGGGTCACCGACGTCGACGGGGTCCGCTACCTCGACTTCCTGGCCGGGTACTCGGCGCTCAACTTCGGGCACCGACACCCCGGACTGATCGCCGCCGCGCACGCCCAGCTCGACCGGGTCACCCTGACCAGCCGGGCGTTCGTGCACGACCAGTTCGGCGCGTTCTGCCGCGGGCTCGCCGAGCTGTGCGGCAAGGACATGGTGCTGCCGATGAACACCGGCGCCGAAGCCGTCGAGACCGCGATCAAGGTGGCCCGCAAGTGGGGTTACCGGGTCAAGGGGGTGGCCGACGGGCAGGCCGAGATCATCGTCGCGGCGGACAACTTCCACGGGCGCACCACGACCATCGTCAGCTTCTCCACCGATCCCGACGCTCGGGCGGACTTCGGGCCGTACACGCCCGGGTTCGTGGTGGTGCCGTACGGCGACCTGGACGCGGTCCGGGCGGCGATCACCCCGAACACGGTGGCCGTGCTGATGGAACCGATCCAGGGTGAGGCGGGCGTGCTGGTGCCGCCGGCCGGATTCCTGGCCGGGGTCCGTGAGCTGTGCACCGACCAGAACGTGCTGATGATCGCCGACGAGATCCAGTCGGGTCTGGGGCGTACCGGCAAGACCTTCGCGATCGAGCACGAGGGCGTCGTCCCGGACATGTACGTGCTCGGTAAGGCGCTCGGCGGCGGCATCGTGCCGGTCTCCGCGGTGGCGGCCGACCGGGCGGTCCTCGGTGTGCTGAAGCCGGGCGAGCACGGCTCCACCTTCGGCGGCAACCCGCTTGCCTGCGCGGTCGGGGCCGAGGTGGTCAAGCTGCTGGAGACCGGTGAGTTCCAGGAGCGGTCGGCGCGGCTCGGCGCCCGGTTGCACGCCGGGCTGGAGGCGCTGATCGGCCAGGGCGTGATCGCGGTCCGCGGACGGGGCCTCTGGGCCGGCGTGGACATCGACCCGGCGCTGATGACCGGCCGGCAGGCCTGTGAGCGGCTCGCCCGGCGCGGGGTGCTGGCCAAGGACACCCACGGCTCGACGATCCGGCTGGCCCCGCCACTGGTGGTCACCGAGGAGGACCTGGACCACGCGCTGGCCCAGCTCGCTGTGGTCCTGCGCGGCTGATCGGTTGTTGCGAGGGGCGCCGCCTGCGGCGGCGCCCCTCGACGTCAGCGGCCGACCGGGCGGAACGCCATCGTCGGGGCCTCGCCCATCACCGACTCGGGCTGGACGTTGCCGCCGCTGGCCCAGAGTTTCGACCGGCCGATCAGCACGGCGTGGTAGAGCTCGACGATGTCGTCCTCGGCCAGCACCCGGCTCTCGTCACGCCGCAGGGTGATCCGCGCGTCGTCGTCCATCGACCCACCCGGCCGGACCCCGGACCCGTTCATGCTGATGTCGGTCACCGTCACCTGACCACCGCGCAGGGTGAACTGCACGTGGCCACGGCTGATCCATTTGCGGGCGTCGTCGGTCAACCACTGGCCGAGCATGACCCCCGAGCCGCCCTCCGGTGCCCGGCCGACGACCATGCCCCGGTCCTCGGAGACCACGAACCGCTGCCGGATCACGCCGTCGATGCGGACCGAGAAGACCTCGGTCGCCGGGCGCGGGCCGACATCCTTGAGCCGGTCACCGTGCCGGGGACAGGTCGGCGCGCCGGCCCGCAGGGTGGGCGGCGGCTGCGAGACGGGGCTCGTGTATGTCCGCATGTCCGCGAACGGGCTGTCCGAGTCACCGCCGTCGCCGTAGCTGTTGCAGCTCAACGACGGGCAGCGCCACACCCGGGCGAGCAGGCGCTCACCCAGCGGCGAGCGCGGCACCGGCGGTGTCGCCTCACCCCGGCCCACCCGGGCCACCAGGGTCGGGCCGCCCTGCGCCGACACCAGGGCCAACAGCCGGCCCGGCTCGGCCACCCACGGACGGGTGGCCCGGAACCGATCTTCCCGGTCACGGGTCAGCACCGGCAGGCCGAGCATCTCGGCCACCTCCAGCACCCGGTCCTCGACCTGGGGCACGACCTCGACCTTGCCGTCGTCGGCCCAGCGGCGGACCACCATCCGCTCGTTGGACGTGAGATCGGTGTCGGAGAGCAGGCCACGCGGTGTCACCACGTAGACCGGAACATTCTCCTCGGAGACATAGCGCCCGAGCGCGTCCACCAACAATCCGAGGCGGACCAGGCTGGCCGGACGACCACCATCGAGATCCGCATAACGGACTACTTCTGCCAGATCCACCACAGCCCGGGCGAGGGCCGGGTCGGTGGTGAGCCTCGCCTCGATGGCGTCGAGGACCTTGCTGACCTCGAATCTCACGAGCCCTCCCCCTGTAGATACGCGTGCGGACTCCTCCGATCCATCATGCCCCTCTCATGATCGCCCAGGAAATCGGCCCGGGATTTGTCGCACCTGCCCGCTATGGTGGGCCCCGTTCATAACATTGACGAGGAGATACACATGAGTTTCCAACGCGTGGCCGTCGCATCGGTGACGATCGCCGCCATCGTCGGGCTCGGTGCGTGCAGCTCCGGGTCCCAGAATTCCGGCTCCACGGGAGCCGCACCGGTCGCCACCACCACGGCCGCGGCCACTCCGCTCGAGGATTTCGTCGCCGCGTCGAAGAAGCTCGGCACCGAGACGATGAAGATGAAGATGGCGATGCCCGGTGGCATCGAGGCCAACGGCTCGGCCGACCTGGCGAACAAGAAGCTCGACATGACCATGAAGATGAGCATGGGCACCGAGTCGCTGGACATCGCGGTCCGCCTGGTCGGCCAGACGATGTACATGAAGATGGGCCCGACCGGCGACAAGTGGATGTCGCTCGACGTGTCGAAGCTCCCGGCGGGCAACTCGCTCAACCCGGAGAACATGGCGAACGCCGAGGCGTTCGCGGCAGCCGCGGTCGACGTGAAGCGTGACGGCGACAACTTCAGCGGCACGCTCGACATGACCAAGTCGCCGACCGCCGACCCGCAGTCGCTGAAGGCTCTGGGCGCCAAGGCGACCGCCGTGCCGTTCACCGCCAAGCGTGACAGCGAGGGCCGACTCACCGAGATGGTCATCGACATGAGCGGGATGGGCGCCGGCGCCGGCAAGATCACCACGACGTACTACGACTTCGGCACCAAGGTCGACGTGGCGGCCCCGGCCGCGGGCGAGGTCACCCCGATGCCCGAGGAGATGCTCAAGGCGTTCACCTCCCAGGGCCAGACCGCCGGGGCGTAACGGCTGATCCTGGTGGGCCCCTATCGTGCGCGAGCCGTCCACAACGGACGCGGCGCGGGCCGGTTCTCATCGATCCACGCGTCGATGCGGGCCCACCAGTCGTAAAGCCACTCGGTCCGTTCCTGCTCGCCGGTGGGCACCTCCTCCGGCGGCACACTCCAGAAACGCATCACCAACCGCTTGTCCATCGGCAGCTCACGCCACACGTCGGCGACGCTCACCATCCGGTCCAGCCCGGTGTGCGCAACGAAGATCACCCCGGCGTCCGGAGCGGCGTCGATCGCGGCGAGCAGGCCGCCCGGTTTCGGTGGCAGCAGATTCCGCAGGTTCTCCGCTCGGACCGCCATGTCGTGCAGGCCACGGGCCCGGAGCCGGGCGATCGCGCTGATCTTGCGGCGCGGGGTGAAATTGCCACCCTCCGGGAAGATCACGAAGGCGTCGTTGTCGTCCAGGCCGGTGGCCAGGTCACCGATCTGATCCTCCAGCGTCGCCGTCCGGGTACGCCCGGGCGAGATGAACCGGTTGGGCAGACGGTTGAGCAGCACGTCGACGGCCGGATCCCACTGCAGAGCGGCCTTCAGCACGATCCGCGGCTCCCGGGCGAACCAGTTGACCAGCGCGTGGATCAGGGTGAACGAGTCACCGGGGCCGGCGTGCCGACTCACCACGATCTCCGGCCGCCCCGGCTGCGCGGTGTCCGGATCGGTGCCCACCACGTCGATCTCCAAGTGCAACGACCAGCGCGCGAACCAGAACAGCACACTCAGGAACCGGCCGGTCACGACGTAGTGGGCACGCTGGAACCACGAACCGCGGATCCACAGACCGAACCCGGACACGATCCAGAGCAGCCCGAGCGACACCAGCGCGACCGCGTCCCACACCAGGTAGACGATCACCAGGAAGACCAGCCGCGGCACCCGGAGCCGACCCGGCACCAGCGGGGAGACCGCGAGCGCCAGGATCAGCCAGATCGGCAGGGTGGTGAGCAGCGTGACCGCCAGCAGCACCACGGCCGGCGCGATCACCAGGCGCCGGACCCAGACCGGAGGCAACCCCATCACGGCCCCGGCAGCGGATGCACGTTGGCGGCCAGATAGCGCCGGGAGGCGGTGTAGGCGCGGCTGATCCGGCGACCCACCGCGGCCATGTCCCGGTACGCCCACGGCGAATCGTCCCGTCCCTCACCACCACCGCTCGGCAACACGTGCACACGGACGTCGTCCGGCAGGGACGCCATCTCACGCGCGAATCGGTGCCGGCGGGCGATCTCGAACGCCACCTGCGCCACCTCCCACGGTCGTTTCGGCACGCTGAGCTGCCGTTCCACCCGCCCGACCTGGAGCACGAAGATCAGTTTCGCGCCGATCCGTACCGCCTCGCCGATCGGGATCGAATTCACGATGCCACCGTCCACATAGTGCTCGCCACCGATCTCCATCGGCGGCAGCAGACCCGGCACGGCCGACGACGCGAGCACCGCGTCGACGAGCGGTCCACTGTCGAACCAGTGCTCGGCGGCCCGCTCGATGCTCGCCGCGCAGCAGTGGAACGGCACCTTCAGATCGGCGAACGTCGCCGCCTCGCCCAGCTCGCCCTCCAGCAGGCGGCGCAGCGGACGAGGCGAGTGCAGGTGGGTGCGGGCGGCGAACCGGCGCATCTGGCGGCCGATCGAGTCGCCGTAGACCGCCGCGGCCTCCGGCGACGTCCAGAGCCGGACCAGGCGCTCGGTGACCGGCTCGGACGGATCGGACGCGACCAGGGCGCCGTTGACCGCGCCGATCGACGTGCCGACCACCAGGTCGGGCCGGAACCCGGCCCGGAACAGCGCCCGCAGCATGCCGACCTCGACCGCACCGAGAACACCGCCGCCGCCGAGCACGAACGCCACCGGACCGTCGACCATGTGTCCATCCTCGCACGATCTTGGGCCCGTGCCGCAGGTCACGGCCTTGCCTTGACGCCGGTGTCAGGGCCTACCGTCGAACCCATGCTGATCGGAGAGCTGGCCGAACGGGCCGGCACCAGCCCGCGCACGCTGCGCTACTACGAGGAGCACGGGCTGATCCACCCGAGCCGGGACGCCAACGGCTACCGGCAGTACGACGACGGCGAACTCCGCGTCGTGCACGAGATCCGGGCCCTGCTCGCCGACGGCTACGGCGTGGACGACATCAAGCCGTTCGTCGCCTGCCTGCGGGCTGGAAACAGCTCCGGCCACGTGTGCCCGGACTCAGCCGCCGTGCTGCGTCGCCGGCTGGCCGAGGTGGACGGCTTCCTCGATCAGCTGACCGCGGTCCGGCACCGCCTGCAGACCCAGTTGGAGGAGATCAAATGCCAGATGACGCCCTGATCACGGTGACCGACGCCACCTTCGCCGAGATCGTGCTGGCCTCGCCGACACCGGTGCTCGTCGACTTCTGGGCGACGTGGTGCCCGCCGTGCGGCCCGGTCGCCCGGATCCTGGGCGAGCTGGCCGAGGAGTTCACCGGCCGGATGCTGGTCGCCAAGCTGGACGTGGACGCGAACCCGGCGACCACCATCGCCTACCGGGTGCACTCGATGCCGACCCTGCTGCTCTTCAACGGCGGCATGGTGACCTCGACGATCGTCGGCGCCCGCCCGAAGACGATGCTGCGGCAGGCCATGACGAACGCCCTCAGCCCGTACGTGAACTCCTGACCGTCTAGTCCAGTTCGGGCATGGCCACCGGCTGTGGCCGGGGATGGCAGGCGCCGCACTGCACCGCGTCCTCGACCACCAGCGCCTCGGCCCGGTCCCGCCGCACCGACCTGGTCACCTCCAGGATGTACGGCCCGAACCGCGCGTGCTCGGCGCAGACGCCACGCCCGCAGAACCGGCACGTCGCGCGTGCCCCCTCGGCACAGAACCAGCAGAGCATGGGCGGCCACTCCTCGTTTCTCGTCGGCGTGGCCGCCCGCTGTCACTCAGTGGACGGATCCGCCGATTGCTCCGGGATGCTCGGGGACGGGGACGGAGGGTCGGTAGACGGCGACAGCGACGCGCTCGGCGAGTTGGCGGACGGAGACGCCGCTTTCGAGGGACTCGTGCTCACCGACGGCGACGGCGTCCGGCTGCGGCTCGGACGGATACTCGGCGTCGTGCTGGTCGAGGTGCCGTTGGCCGGCTCGCTCGAGGTCTCGGTGGCCGGGGAGGACGATTCCACGTTAGTCGGAGACCCCGACGGATCCACAGAGGGCGGAAGGCTGGATTCCTCGATCGGGGTCGACTCCTCGGTCGGTTCCTCACTCGGCTGGGTCTCGGTCGGCGGCTTGACCGTCACGCCGTCGCCGCAGTTCAGCTCCTTGCCGTCGGCCGGGCTCTCGGCCCCGCCGACGGTGACCGCGCCGGACGAGACGGCGACCGCGCCCGGGTCGACCGAATACCAGGCCCGGCCGCTGCTGACGACGTCGCCCTGCCCGCGCAGCACGGTCAGGTCGAGCGGCGCGAACGCCCCGCTCGGGCTGCTCGTGTCGGCCAGCAGCCGGCCGTTCTCCAGGGCCAGATTCGCGGACGGGGTGGACGTACGGCCGTGCTCGACCCCGACACCGTTGACCGCGACCCGCGAGTTGCCGCACAGCACGACCGCGGCACCGCCGGGGAAGGTCAGCAGGGCCACACCCTTACCCGGCACCTCGATCTTCGAGCCGGACTTCAGATAGCGCTGCTCACCGACCTGGAGCGAGAACGCGGTACGGTCCGCATCCGCCGTGACGGCGCCGCGCTGAACGCTCAGCAGGACCCGCTCGGCGGGCATCTCGGCCCAGGCCGGGCCACTGCGCACGTTGATCAGCAGGCTGCCGAGCGCGAACACCAGCAGCATGCTGACGAAGCCCCACATCCGGCGTTCGAAGTGCCGGTCCACGTCGTACTGCTCGTCGGCGTCCGGCGGGCCGGGGGGAACCGCGAGCGGTGGGTGCGCGGATCCGGGGCGGGCCACCGCCGGGGTGCTCGGGCGCAGCGCCGGCATCGGGACGCCGGGGCCGTACGAGCCGATCAGGGGTGGTAGGTCGGAGGCGTCCGGGATGACCCAGAGCCGCACCGGGGTGCGCGCCTGCGCCACCATGCCGGGGCTGCCGTCACCGACCGGGCCGACCAGGGTGCCCCGGCGCAGCTCGACGCCGTCCGGCATGGCGATCACACCGGATTCGACGACCACGGCGTGCGTCGGGCCGGGCAGGATCACCGGCGCGCCCGGGTCCAGATCGACCGGGTGCGCGGCGGCGATCAGCGCGAGCCGCTGGTCCTCCTCCAGCGCGGCCAGCGCCGGGGTGTCGGCGAACAGCGCCTCGCCCTCGGCCCGTTCCTGCGGCGGCGGCCCGGGCATCGGCCCGACCACGGTCGTCACCGTCGAGGTGGGAATGGCGAGCAGGGTGACACCGGCGGTGTGCCAGTCGAGCTGGGCGCTGCGCCCGGTGAGCGCGGTGGCCAGACCGACGACCCCACCCGGGCCGACGTGGTGCCGGATGGTGCCGCCCGGGTCGCCCGGGCGACGGCCGTGCAGCGCGCCCTCGACCACCACGTGCACCGCGCTGTGCGTCTCACCGGCGAGTACCAACTGGCGACCGGTCGGCGGACGCATCCAGCGGGCGCGAGCGGCCAGGGCCTGCAGTGACGGCTCGGGCAGGCCGCCCAGCTCGGAGGCGCGCAGGGCGGCCACCCGGCGGGGTAGGTCGGCCTCCCGGTCGCGTTCGGCGGCCCGCTGCCGCATCCGGCGGAACGCCCGGGCCAGCCGGCCGAGCAGGAACCACATCGGCGGGGCGACCACCCCGAGGACGATCACGATCAGCAGTAGGCGGGACCCGAGCCCCTCGTACCAGAGACCGACGGCCAGACCGTGGATCCGGTCGGTCCACAGGCGGTAGCCCAGGCCGGCCGCGCTGACCAGCCAGAGCAGGCCCAGCACACCGTAGAGGGCGACCAGGCGGCCCTCCCGGTCCAGCCGCCGCCAGCGGGGGCCACGGCGGCGCAGGCGGCCGGACAGCCAGGACAGGCCACGGGCCCGGACGTCCGGGATCTCCAGCCAGTCCATCAGCAGGTACTTGCCGTCCAGCGGCAGCAACGGGCTCAGGTTGAAGAAGGTGTGCAGGTAGAAGAGGAAGGCCAGCTTGAAGGCGAGCCCGGCGAAGGTCGGCACCAGGAAGCCGGTGACCTGGACCAGACCGGCGAGGCCGAGGGCGGTGGCCGGCCCGGCCGCGGTGACCGCGATCCGGGCGCGTCGACCGGCCATCCAGACGTCGCTGGTGTCGACGAAGACCGAGGGGACGCCGAAGCGCAGCATCAGCCCGGCGGCCGGGACCTCGCGCCCGACCCGTTTCGCCGCGAGCGCGTGGCCGAACTCGTGCACTCCGAGCACCAGCATGTTCAGCAGTACGAGCGAGACGGCGCCGAGCAGGTAGGAGTCGCCGACCAGGAAGAGCGACTCGCCGCCCTGCTGCCAGGCGCCCGCGAACAGGAGCAGGCCGGCCGCCGACAGCAGTGCGCCGATCCAGACCGCGACCCGGGTGAAGAGGAATCGCCCCACGGTCCGGTAGAGCGTGGCGACCAGCCCGTCGACCGGCACGGAGAGCACCACGCGGCCACTGCCGGCCGTGGCCAGGGGCTCGTTGCGCAGCTCACGCAGCGGGCGGAAGGCGTCCATCGGGAGCTCTTCGAGCATCCGGTTGGCGGCCAGGTCGGCGACGACCCGGCGGACCTGGTCGGGAGCGAGGCGGCCGGCGATCCGGGCGAACTCGGCGACCAACCGGGCCACCGTGCTGTCGCCGTCCATCATCAGGGCGAGCTGGTACTCCTCGGGGGTGAGCCGCAGGTACGAGCTGCGACCGCCGTCCTCGGGTGAGCGGAGCATCACATAGCGGCCGCCTCGGACCGCGGTCCGGTGCCGGACCTCGATGCCCGAGCGCAGGACCGGGCGGGCGCTGGCCGGGTTCAGCCGGTCGGCGACGGTGTGCCAGAGCCCGGTGTCAGCCGGGCCCGACGGGACTCCCGGAGCCCGTCCGGCCAGGGCTTCCCAGACGTTCGTCCGGGTCTCGACGTAGGTCAACTGAGGGGGCCTTTCACTCCGCCGTGGCGAACACCGCGCGACCGCACCGACGGACGATGGCTTCGCCGATGGCGAATGGAGATTAGGCGCTTGCCTGCGTGAACGCGAGTCCTGCGCGCTAAATCCGTCCCCTTCCCCCGAAAGGTCCGGAATCCCAGGCACACATGATCACGGCGGGTGACGCGCCCACCCCCGGGCACGTCACCCGCCGTAGCGGAAGGGGAATGTCTACTCGGACTCCTGGAGCGTGACGGTGACCGTCTGCTCCGCGCCGTTACGGGTGAAGGTGAGGGTCATCTGCTGGCCGACGGCGCCCGCCTGAACGGCTGCCACCAGGTCGTCCGAGTCGCCGATCGCCTTACCGTCGACCTTGGTGACGACGTCGCCCCGCTGAAGCTTGGCCTTGGCGGCGGCGCTGTCCTCGACCACCGCACTGACCGCGGCCCCACCGTTCTCCGCGTTGGTGACGCTGACGCCGAGGGCCGGGTGGCTGACCTTCTTGCCCTGCATCAGGGCGTCGGCGACCTGCTTGGCCTTGTTACTCGGGATGGCGAAGCCCAGGCCGATGTTGCCGGTGTTGGAGCCGGAGGTGGCGATCGCCGAGTTGATGCCGATCACCTCGCCGTTGGTGTTGACCAGGGCGCCACCCGAGTTGCCCGGGTTGATCGGGGCGTCGGTCTGCAGCAGGCCGGTCATCGTGGTCGGCGCGGACTGCTGCTGCTGGCCACTGCCCCAGGGGGTCTGCTGCTGCTCCTGCTCGCTGGACGACTGGATGCTGCGGTCCTTGGCACTGATGATGCCGGCGGTGACCGAGCCCTCCAGGCCGAGCGGGCTGCCGAGGGCGAGCACGGTGTCGCCGACCTCGATCTTGGAGCTGTCTCCGAAGGTGGCGGCCTTGAGGCCGGACACGTTCTCCGCCTTGATCACGGCGAGGTCGGTGCGCTCATCCGTGCCGACGATGGTGGCCGATGTCTTGGTGCCATCGGCGAAGATCACCGTGACGGTCGAACCCTGCGCGGTCGAGACGACGTGGTTGTTGGTGACGATGTAGCCGTCGGTGGTCAGTACCACGCCGGAGCCCTCGCCCGAGCCGGTGGTGATCGACACGACGTTGTCCTGCACGGCGGCCGCGATCTGGGCCAGCGACGAACGGTCCACGACCCGGGTGACCGAGGAGTTGCCGGTCTGCACGGCCGCGGTGGGGTTGTCGGAGTCCATGGCCACCGCGGTGGCGGCGCCGATCCCGCCCGAGACGAGCGCGATGAGCAGGGCCGCGGCGCCGGCCAGGAAGACCTTCCGCCCGCGGCCGGGGGGACGCCCGGAGCCGCCGGCGCCGGGGACCGGGGTCCAGCCGGGCGGGACGTTGCCGCCGCCGGCCGCCTGCGCCGCGGCGGCCGCGTGCCAGGCCTGGTACGCCGCCTGCTGCTGCGAGTAGTCCGGGTACTCCCCGGTGGCCTGCTGCCCGTAGCCGGCCTGCGGGGCCTGGTACGCGTAATGCGGGTGGCTGTAGGGGACACCGCTGGCGGGCTGGGCCGTCACCGGCTGGCCGGACACCGGATGGGCGGCAGCGGGCTGGGCCGACACCGGGTGGCCGGCCGACGGCTGCTGCCAGGGCGACTGCTGCGCCCAGGGGGTCTGCTGAGTGGGTGCCGCGGACTGGGGAGCACCCGACTGCGGGGCAACCGGCGGCTGCGCAAGCGTCGGCTGCTCAGACTCCACCCGCTCCGCGCTGGTGTTGTCAGCGGCGGCGTCCGCGGGCCGCGGGTTGGTCTCGTTCTCGTTCATGCGACTAACTCTGCCCCGTCGGACTCGTACCGAACTGTGTTACTCCTGGACGTTTTCTGTGAACCCTTTATCCGGATTTATGGTGGGCAAAGAGACGCGGAATGTCGCGCCCTGGCCCGCCTCGGAGATCACCTGGACGGAACCTTCGTGCGCCCGCACGATGGCCGCCACGATCGCCAACCCCAGACCGGTACCGGTGGCCTCCCGCTCGGTGTTCCGGGTCCGCGCCTCGTCCGCCCGGTAGAACCGCTCGAAGACCCGCTGGGTCTGCGCTTCGCTCAGGCCGGGGCCGCTGTCCGACACCTCGACCACCCCGACGTCACCCTCACCGGCGTACAGCCGCAGGGTCACCGACGCGTCCGGCGGGGTGTGCACCAGGGCGTTCGTCATCAGGTTGCCGATCACCTGACGCAGGCGGGCATCGTCCCCGTACGCCACCAGGCGCTCCGCGGAGTCGCGGACCTCCAGCTCGATCGTCCGGTCCGGGGCGGTGGCCTGGGCCGCCTCCACCGCGTCCATCGCGAGTACCGGCAGCTCCACCGGAGCCAGGGTGAGCGGACGTTCCCGGTCGAGGCGGGCCAGCAGCAGCAGATCCTCGACGAGCAGCCCCATCCGGGCCGCCTCGTCCTCGATCCGTCGCACCAGCGAGGCCACCTGCTCCGGGTCGGAGACCGCGCCCTGCCGGTACAACTCGGCGAAACCGCGGATGGTGGTGAGTGGGGTACGCAGCTCATGCGAGGCGTCCGCGACGAACTGCCGCATCTTCCCCTCGGACTGGAGTGCCCGCGACTCGGAGGCCAGCGCCCGCGCCTCGGACTGCTGCGCCGCGTCGGCCGCGAACCGGGCCGCCTGCTCGGAGTCGGCCCGGGCCTGGAAGGCGGCCTCGATCTGGGCGAGCATCGCGTTCAGCGCCTCGGAGAGCCGGCCCAACTCGGTGGTCGGATGGCCGCCGGACTCCTCCGGGTCGGGCACCCGCCGGGTCAGGTCACCGGCCGCGATGGCCGCCGCCGTCCGCTCCACCTGGCGCAGCGGGATCAGGCTCTGCCGGACCAGCGCGGCACCGACCGTGGCCAGGGTGATCAGGACACCGACCCCGACCAGCACGTCCACCAGGACGAGCCGGGCGATCACGTCGTCGACGCCCTTCAGCCGCTGACCGACGTGCATGACGGTGTCGTCGGGCAGGCGGAACACCAGCATCCGCCACATGTACTTGTTGTTCCGGCTGGGCGCGGTGTACGCCGTCCGCTCCTTCTTGGAGACCTCGCTGGCGCCCTTGATCAGATCCGGAAGGTCGTCCTTGGACAGACTGGCGGCCGGGAACGCGAACCCGCCGCCCTCGACCGCGGTGAACGCGACGAAGTAGTCGGCCGGCGTGAAGACGTAGTCGTAATGGATCTTGTCCAGATTGGCCTCGGCGTTCCGGGCCATGTCCCAGAGCTGGGTGTCGACCCGGGCGACCATGTACTGGCTCAGGAAATACGTACTGGCCGCGCTGATCAGCGTCAGGGCGGCGAACACCAGCACCAGGACGGACGCGACCAGCTTGGTCTGCAGCGAGATCCGGCGCAGCCCCGCATTGCGCGGCATCCGCTCGCGGACCCGCTCGGTCAGTGTCACCGCCGGGCCTAGACGGCTGGCTTGCGGAGCACGTAGCCCACGCCACGCAGAGTGTGGATCAGCCGCGGCTGCACGTTGTCGACCTTGCGGCGAAGATACGAGATGTAGGACTCGACGATGTTGTCGTCACCGCGGAAGTCGTACTTCCACACGTGGTCCAGGATCTGCGCCTTGGAGAGCACCCGGTTGGCGTTGAGCATCAGGTAACGCAGCAGCTTGAACTCGGTCGGCGAGAGCTGCACGCGGGAGCCCGCCCGGTAGACCTCGTGGGTCTCCTCGTCCAGCTCCAGGTCGGCGAAGACCAGCCGGGAGGGCTGCTCGTCACCGGCGTTGGTCCGGCGCAGCACCGCCCGGATCCGGGCGGTGAGCTCCTCCAGGCTGAACGGTTTGGTCACGTAGTCGTCGCCACCCAGGGTCAGGCCGCGGATCTTGTCGTCGGTGCCGTCGCGGGCGGTGAGGAAGACCACCGGCGTGCGCTGCCCGCCCTCCCGCATCAACCGGATCACCTCGAAGCCGTCCAGGTCGGGCAGCATGACGTCGAGAACGACCAGGTCAGGGGTGGAATTGCGAGCGGCGCTGACGGCCGCGCTGCCGCTCATCGCGGTGGTCACCTCGAACCCGGCGAAACGCAGGCTTGCGGAGAGGAGCTCGAGAATGTTCGCATCGTCTTCGACGACGAGCAGCTTCGCTTCGCTCTGCTTGGGCTGGGTCTGGGTGGCCATGGCGCCATTCTTCTCCGGCCCGCTGCGCCTTGCCTGCACACTCGCTGAAAATTTTCTGTGAGACATCCCGGCATGGTCAGGCCGCCAGGTGATAGCCCCTCCCGGCCAGGCTGGACTGAGCCGCCCGGGCCAGCGCCCGCCGGTCCGCGCCCGGGTCCGGCCGCAACGCCGGGGCCGCCGCCAGGGTCACCGTGAGGCCCCGGGTCCGGGCGATCCGCAGAATCGACTCACCGAGCGTGTCCTCGCCGACGAACGCCGCCTCGGTCGAGTCGTAGCCGACCGAGATCGGCACCACCGGGGCACCGGCGTCGATCGCCGCCTGGAAGAGGGCCGACCGGAAACGCCCGCTCTCGGTGCCGCAGTACGTCGTACCCTCCGGAAAGACGACGACCGAACGCCCGGCGCGCAGCGCGCCGGCCACCTCGGCCACCGTCTGCGGCAGCGCCCTCGGCCGCGTGCGGTCGATGAAGATCGTGCCGGCCCGCTCCGCGGTGCCGCCGATCGCCGGCCAGGCCTGGACGTCGTGTTTGGCCACCATCCGCATCGGCCGGACCGCGGTCAGCGCGACCACGTCCAGCCAGGAGACGTGATTGGCGACGAGCAGGCTGCCCGGGCGCGGCTCGGCGCCGCGCCAGACCAGACGAACTCCGAGGACCGCGAGGATCCCCCGGGACAGCGTCCGCAGCGCGGCGCTGCTCACCATCACCACCAGGACACCACCGAGGAGTACGGCGGCGAGCGCCACCACCCGCACCACGACGCCCACCGGGCCCCGTCGGCCGGTGGCCTCGTCACGGCAGCGGTCACCGCACCCCGAGGCGGGCTGCCACAGGGTGCCGGCGGTCGGGACGGACGCGGTCATCGGGACGCGCCGAGGAAGTGCCGGCGGTACCGAGGGTCCAGCCGGTCCATCGAGAAGAGCACGTAGAAGTCGGCGCACCCGAAGTCCGCGTCGTAGGCCGGCTCGCCGCACACCCAACTGCCGAGCCGCAGGTAGCCGCGGAGCAGCGCGGGCGGGAGCGCCTTGGGGTCGGCCTCGACGCCCTCCGGCGGCGTCCACGGGTTGCGCGGCCGGACCCGCAGCGCGGGCGGGGAGAGATGCTTGGCGTTGACCCGGGCCCGGACACCGGCGGCCAGCCGGCCACCGTCGCCGAGCGGCACCGAGGCGCAGCCGCCGAGCCAGCGCAGGTTGTTGAGGTGCAGGTAACGGGCGATGCCGGCCCACATCAGGTTGACCACCGCGCCGGACCGATGGTCCGGGTGCACGCAGGAGCGGCCGATCTCGACCAGGTGATCGCGCAGCGGGCGCAGCGCGCTCAGGTCGAACTCGGAGTCCGCGTAGCGGCGGCCGGCCAGTTCCGCCGCGCGCGGCGGCAGCATCCGGTAGGTGCCGACCACCTCGCCGGTCGCGTCGTCGCGCACGATCAGGTGGTCGCAGTAGGCGTCGAACTCGTCCGCGTCGATACCTTCGGCGGTGGAGGTGAGCCGGGCTCCGAGCTCCCCGGCGAAGACGTCGTGGCGCAGGCGCTGCGCGGCCTCGACCAGACCGGGTTCGTCGGCGAGGAGGAGCGTGTAGCCGCTGGTCCCGGTGGGTGCGGCGGCCGTCATGAGAACTGCCATGTGATCTGTGTAAGGCTGATGTCTGCCGATGGCGTGTCGCTGTAGGTGGCGATGTGTGACCGGTTGATGAACGACGTGTGCGAAGGTCGGGCAATGCTCATCCCCGCTCGCTTCAACGGCCCGCCCGGCTCCGGAAACGGGGGCTGGTGCTCGGGTGTCTTCGCCGCCGCGTCGGGTGCCCGGATCGGCGGGCCGCCGGTTCAGGTGACCCTCCGGGTGCCACCTCCGCTCGACACCGGGCTGGAGCTGGTGAACGGCTCGGTCCGGGCCGGTGACACCCTGGTCGCCGAGGTGACCGAGGCCGCGGACACGGGCGTGCCGGTGCCGCCGGTCCCGCTCGCCGAGGCGGCCGCCGCGTCGAAGGGCTATCCCGGCTTCGTCACCCACCCGTTCCCCGGCTGCTTCGTCTGCGGCCCGGACCGCGCGCCCGGCGACGGTCTGCGGATCTTCCCCGGCCCGCTGCCCGGCGACCGGACCGCGGCGCCGTGGACCGTGCCGGACGACGTGGCGGCGGAGACCCTGTGGGCGGCGCTGGACTGCCCCGGCGGCTGGACCGCGATCGGCTCGTCCGGCCGTCCCTTCGTGCTCGGCCGGATCACCGCGACGGTCGCCGCGCTGCCCGCCCCGGGCGACGAGTGCGTGGTGGTCGGCGCGCTGTCCGGAATGAGCGGGCGCAAGGCCGTCGTGGACTCCTCGGTGTACGGGCCGGACGGCCGTCACCTGGCACAGGCTCGGGCCACCTGGCTCTCGCTCGTCCAGTAAGTTGATCGTTTCGAGCGGACGGGGGAGGGAGCCGTGACGATGAGCCGGCCCAGCTACGCGGAGATCAGCGTCGACCGCCTCACCAAGCACTACACCACGGTGCGGGCGGTCGACGATCTCTCCTTCACGGTGCACGGCGGCCGGGTCACGGGATTCCTGGGCCCGAACGGAGCGGGCAAGACCACCGCGCTGCGGATGATCCTGGGCCTGGTGACGCCCACCTCGGGCACCGCCACCATCGGTGGGGTGCGGTATGTGGACATGCCCGACCCGATCCGGCAGGTCGGCGCGGTCCTGGAGGCGTCCAGCGCACACCGCGGCCGCAGCGCCCGCAACCACCTGCGGATCATCTGCCGTGCGGCCGGGCTGCCCGATCAGCGCGCCGACGAGGTGCTCGCGATGGTCGGCCTGCACACCGTCGGGACCCGCAAGTTCAAGGGCTACTCGCTCGGCATGAAGCAGCGGCTCGGGATCGCCGCGGCGATGCTCGGCGACCCGCGGGTGCTGATCCTGGACGAGCCCACCAACGGTCTCGACCCGGAGGGCATCCGGTGGATGCGTGACCTGCTCAAGGCGCTCGCCGCCGAGGGCCGCACGGTGCTCGTCTCCAGTCATCTGCTGGGCGAGATGCAGCAGCTCGCCGATGACGTGGTGATCATCGCGGCCGGCCGGCTGATCCGGCAGGGCCCGGTCGCCGAGGTGCTCGGCGCGACCGCCGGGACGGCCCGGGTGCGGGTCCGCACGCCGCAGGCGGAGCAGTTCGCCGCCACCCTGCGCGACGAGCGGCTGGAGGTGGTGGTGTCGGCGGACGGCCTGCTCCAGGTCTCCGGCGCGGACGCGGCCCGGGTCGGGCACCTCGCCTTCACCGCCGGGATCGAGCTGCACGAGCTGACCGGGGAGAGCGCCGACCTGGAACGGGCCTTCCTCGACCTGACTGCTGGAAAGGCGGGGCACGATGAACCTGATCAGTGCCGAGCTGCTGAAACTCCGTACCACCTCGCTGTGGTGGATCTTCGCGATCACGCTGGTGCCGTTGTACGGGCTGGCGATCGGCTACAACTGGCTCACCGCCAATGTGTTCCTCGAGATGGACGTGCCGGACGAGGGCCCGTTCGGGTTCGTCAGCCTGCAGTCGATCGTCAGCAACCTCTACACCAGCGGGCAGTTCGCCGGGGTGCTGCTGGTGCTGCTGCTCAGCGCGATCCTGGTGACCAACGAGTTCTTCCACCTCACCGCCACCGCCACCTTCCTCACCACCCCGCGCCGGGAGCTGGTGATCCTGGCCAAGATGGCGGTCTCGGTGCTGATCGCGGTGACCGTCTGGCTGTTCACCACCGTGCTCAGCCTGGTCCTCGCGCCCCTGGCACTCAGCTCGATGGGTAAGGAGACGTATCTCGGTGAGACGTTCGTCTGGCAGGCGATCTCGCTGAACCTGCTGGTCCACGTGCTCTGGGCGCTGGTCGGCATCGGCTGTGGTGTGCTGATCCGCAGCCAGATCGGCACGACCATCACGCTGGCCGTGCTCTACGTGGTCGGCACCCAGATCTTCACCGCGGTCTTCGCCGTGCTGGCCTCGCAGGTCGACGAGGTCTTCTCGAAGCTGCGGGTGCTGGTCCCGACGCTCGCCTCGGACCTGCTGGTCTCCGGCCCGCAGGGTCCGGACGACCTGCCCCGCTGGGTGGGTGCCGTGGTGCTGCTGACCTATGCCGCGGTGGCCGGGGTGCTGGGCACGCTCATCACCAGGCGGCGGGACATCGCCTGAGGCTCAGAGTATGGGCAGGCTCCGGGCCTGATTGGCCACAGAGCGGACGTCCGCACCGACAGCGCCTGCGCACGGCGTAGCCTGGACACCGAATCCTACCCGTCCCGCGTGACGGAGCAGTCACGTGATGACAAAAACGGTGAAAGAGGCGAACGCGGCAGTGTCGACGCAGCAGACTTCGCAGGACAATCCACTCGCGGACTTCGGTCCCAACGAGTGGATCGTCGATGAGATGTACCAGCGATACCTGGCCGATCCGACCAGTGTCGACCCTGCCTGGCACGATTTCTTCGCCGACTACAAGCCGGCGACGTCCCAGGGCTCGATCGCGACCCCGGACGAGGCCACCGCGGCCAACGCGACCGCGACGGCGGCCAAGGCCGGCACCGACGCCCCGGCCGCCGCCACGGTCGCCCCGGCCAAATCGGTGACCCCGCCCGCCGCGAAACCGGCCGCTCCGGCCGCCAAGCCCGCGGCCAAGCCGACCGCCGCCGCCGAGGCTCCGACCGGCGCCAAGACCGTCACCCTGCGCGGCGTGGCCGGCAAGATCGTGCAGAACATGGAGGCCTCCCTCCAGGTTCCCACCGCCACGTCGGTGCGCGCGGTCCCGGCCAAGCTGATGGTCGACAACCGCATCGTCATCAACAACCACCTCTCCCGGGGCCGGGGCGGCAAGGTCAGCTTCACCCACCTGATCGGCTGGGCGCTGGTCCGCGCGGTCGTCGCCCACCCGGAGATGAACAACACCTACGCCGAGATCGACGGCAAGCCCACCCTGGTGCAGCCGGAGCACATCAACCTCGGCATCGCGATCGACCTGGTCAAGAAGGACGGCTCGCGCACCCTGGTGGTGCCCTCGGTGAAAAACTGCGAGACGCTCGACTTCCGCGGGTTCTGGCAGGCCTACGAGGACATCGTCCGGCGGGCTCGGCGCAACGAGCTCACCATGGAGGACTACGCCGGGACGACGATCTCTCTGACCAACCCCGGCGGCATCGGCACCGTCCACTCCATCCCGCGGTTGATGAACGGGCAGAGCGCGATCATCGGTGTCGGCGCCATGGAGTACCCGGCGCCCTACGCCGGGATGAGCGACGAGACCCTCACCGAGCACGGCGTGAGCAAGGTCACGACGCTGACGAGCACCTACGACCACCGGGTCATCCAGGGCGCGCAGTCCGGCGAGTTCCTCAAGGTGATGCAGGAGCTGCTGCTCGGCAACCACGGCTTCTACGACGAGATCTTCACCTCGCTGCGGATTCCGTACGAGCCGGTCCGCTGGGTGCGCGACGTGGCCCGGACCTCCGAGGGGCAGATCAGCAAGGCGGCCCGCGTCGTCGAGCTGATCCACGCGTACCGGGTCCGCGGTCACCTGATGGCCGACACCGACCCGCTCGAGTTCACCATCCGCAAGCACCCCGACCTGGACGTGCTGCAGCACGGGCTGACCCTGTGGGACCTGGACCGCAGCTTCCCGGTCGGCGGTTTCGCCGGCAAGGAGAAGATGCGGCTGCGCGACGTGTTGGGCGTCCTGCGCGACAGCTACTGCCGCCGGATCGGCATCGAGTACATGCACATCCAGGACCCAGAGGAGCGCCGCTGGGTCCAGGAGCGCATCGAGGTCAAGTACACCAAGCCGGACGCCGACGAGCAGAAGCACATCCTGCACCGGCTGAACGCGGGTGAGGCGTTCGAGACGTTCCTGCAGACCAAGTTCGTCGGTCAGAAGCGGTTCTCGCTGGAGGGTGGCGAGTCGCTGATCCCGCTGCTCGACGCGGTGCTCCAGTCCTCGGCCGAGGCGGGGCTGGACGAGATGGTGATCGGCATGGCCCACCGTGGCCGGCTGAACGTGCTCACCAACATCGTCGGCAAGCCGTAC
The DNA here is from genome assembly GCF_033097365.1 of Actinoplanes sichuanensis. Lineage (NCBI taxonomy): Bacteria > Bacillati > Actinomycetota > Actinomycetes > Micromonosporales > Micromonosporaceae > Actinoplanes > Actinoplanes sichuanensis. The sequence continues at coordinate 10,462,834 of NZ_AP028461.1, read as the reverse complement.
GAGAAGATCTTCAACGAGTTCGAGGGTCAGATGGACCCGAAGACCGCGCACGGCTCCGGTGACGTCAAGTACCACCTGGGCCAGACCGGGAAGTACACGACGCCGGACGGCCAGTTCTCGACGACCGTCAGCGTGGTGGCCAACCCGTCCCACCTGGAGGCCGTCGACCCGGTCCTGGAGGGCATCGTCCGCGCCAAGCAGGACCGTCTCGACCTGGGCCTGCACGGCTACACGGTGCTGCCGGTGCTGGTGCACGGCGACGCCGCGTTCGCCGGTCAGGGTGTGGTCGCCGAGACGCTGAACCTGTCGCAGCTGCGCGGGTACCGTACCGGCGGCACGGTCCACGTGATCGTGAACAACCAGGTCGGCTTCACCACCGCCCCGGAGTACAGCCGTTCCTCGATGTACTCGACCGACGTGGCCCGGATGGTCGAGGCGCCGATCTTCCACGTGAACGGTGACGACCCCGAGGCCGTGGTCCGGGTCGCGAAGCTGGCCTTCGAGTACCGGCAGGCGTTCAACAAGGACGTCGTGATCGACATGATCTGCTACCGCCGCCGTGGTCACAACGAGGGCGACGACCCGTCGATGACCAACCCGCGGATGTACCAGATCATCGACACCAAGCGCAGCGTGCGGAAGCTCTACACCGAGGAGCTGATCGGCCGCGGTGACATCACCGTGCAGGAGGCCGAGGAGCAGCTGCGTGACTACCAGGGCCGGCTCGAGGAGGTCTTCAAGGCCACCCGCGACGCCGCCGGCAGCCCGCCCCGGCCGCACATCATCGCCGAGGAGCCGGAGCCCCAGGTGGATTCGGCGATCGACCCCAGCGTGGTCCGCGCGATCGGCCAGGCGCACGTCGAGCTGCCCGAGGGCTTCACCCCGCACAAGCGGGTCCAGCAGCTGCTTGACCGGCGGGCCAAGATGTCCACCGACGGCGGCATCGACTGGGGCTTCGGTGAGCTGATCGCCTTCGGCTCGCTGCTCAACCAGGGTGTCACGGTCCGGCTGGCCGGCCAGGACTCGCGGCGTGGCACGTTCACCTCGAGGCACGCGGCCATCGTGGACTCGAAGACCGGCAAGGACTTCCTGCCGCTCAGCTCTCTGGCCACCGGCAGCGCCCGGTTCTTCGTGCACGACTCACTGCTCAGCGAGTACGCGGCGATGGGTTTCGAGTACGGCTACTCGGTGGAGAACCCGGACGCGCTGGTCCTCTGGGAGGCCCAGTTCGGTGACTTCGTCAACGGCGCCCAGTCGATCGTGGACGAGTTCCTCTCCTCCGGCGAGGTGAAGTGGGGCCAGCAGTCGTCGCTGGTGCTGCTGCTCCCGCACGGCATGGAGGGCCAGGGCCCGGACCACTCGTCCGGCCGTCCGGAGCGGTTCCTGCAGCTCTGCGCACAGGACAACATGCGGGTGGCGAACCCGACCACTCCGGCGAACTACTTCCACCTGCTGCGCCGTCAGGCCCTGTCGACCAAGCGCAAGCCACTGGTGGTCATGTCGCCGAAGTCGCTGCTGCGGCACAAGCTGGCGACCTCCGCGGTGAACGACTTCACCGAGGGCACGTTCCAGCCGGTGCTGGGCGATGCCGGCGTCAACGGCCAGCCGCTCGACGGCGACTCGGTGAAGCGGGTGCTGCTCTGCTCGGGCAAGGTCTACTACGACCTGTTCCAGGCGCGGGCCGACCGGGGCATCACCGACACGGCGATCATCCGGATGGAGCAGATCTACCCGCAGCCCGTCGAGCACCTGAAGGCGGAGCTCGCGAAGTACCCGAACGCCGAGGACTTCGCGTGGGTCCAGGAGGAGCCGGCCAACCAGGGTGCCTGGTCGTTCGTGGCGCTCAACCTGCTGGAGCACCTGGAGGGTGTCCGGCTGCGCCGGATCTCCCGCCCGGCCGCGGCCGCCCCGGCGGTCGGCTCGGCCAAGATGCACGACGCCGAGCAGGCCGCGCTGATCGAGGCCGCGCTGCCGCGCCCGTGACGCGCTGATGCGAAGAGGGCCGCTCCGGGTTTCCCAGGGCGGCCCTCTTACCATCCAGGGCATGTACTTCACCGATCGTGGTATCGAGGAACTGGTCCAGCGGCGCGGCGAGGAGACCGTGACCCTGGAGTGGCTCGGTGAGCAGCTGCGCACCTTCGTCGACATGAACCCGGAGTTCGAGACTCCGATCGAACGGCTCGCCACCTGGCTGGCCCGCGACGACGAGGACGACGAATGATCCGGTGACCCGGCTCGTCCGGTGACCCGGGTCATCCGCGGATCGGGACTTTCGGCCCGGCCGCCCCGGTTCCCGGCCGGTAGGTTGAAGGCGTGGCACGCAGTGTGTACGTCGCGGGTTTGGGTCCGTCCGTCGGCAAGGGGACAGTCGCACTCGGCATCGTCGAGGTGCTGTCCCGTCAGGTGGCGAAGGTTGCCGTCTTCCGGCCGCTGGTCGCCGGGGCCGGGCCCGATCCGCTGATCACCGTCCTGCGCGAGCGCTATCCCGGGCCGGTCGGCGTCGAGGAGTCGTCCGGTGTCACCGTGGCCGAGGCGTCCGCTCTGGTCGCCGACGGCCGGCGGGAGGAGCTGGTCGGCCGGATCGTCGAGCGCTACCGCGAGGTCGAGCGGCGCAGCAGCGCGGTCGTGGTGATCGGCAGCGACTTCAGCGACAAGCCCGAGGAGGGCCGCGAGGAGCTGCCCCGGGAGCTGGCCTTCAATGCCCGGCTGGCGACCGAGTTCGGCAGTGTGGTGATCCCGGTGGTCAGTGGCGAGGGGCGGTCGGCGGAGTCGCTGGCGGCGGCCACCCGCAGCGCGTACCACTCGCTGGTGGATCTCGGCGCGACGGTCGCCGCCGTGATCGCGAACCGGGTGCCGCAAGGGATCGCGATGTCCCGGCCCGAAGGGCTGCCGGTGCCGTTCTGGGCCATGCCGGAGGTGGCGGCGATCGCCGCGCCGACGGTGGGTGAGGTGGCCGCCGCGTTGGACGCGACGGTGCTGGCCGGCTCGCCCGGTGCGCTGGAGCGGGACGTGCTCGATTACGTCGTGGGCGCCGGGCAGGTGCCGACCGTGCTGGGCGCGTTGACCGACGGGGCGCTGCTGATCACCGCGGGCGACCGAGCCGATCTGCTGGTGGCCGCGAGCGCCGCCCACGCGGCCGGGAGTGTCACGCTGGCCGGGCTGGTGCTGACTCTCGGCGAGCCGGCCGACGAACGCGCGGTCCGGGTGATCGAGCGGCTCAACACCGGTCTGGCGATGCTCGTCACCCGGACCGACAGCTATCACACGATCGCCGCGGCGGACCGGATCACGGCGCAGCTCAGCACCCCGCGCAAGATCGAGGCGGCGCTCGGCGTCTTCGAGGAGAGCGTCGACACGGCCGAGCTGTCCCGGCTGCTCGACGTGGCCCGGTCCAGCCGGGTGACGCCGCTGATGTTCGAGAACGATCTGATCGACAAGGCCCGCACCGACCGCCGGCACCTGGTGCTGCCGGAGGGCACCGAGGAGCGGATCCTGCGGGCCACCGAAACGCTGCTGCGGCGTGGTGTGGCCGAGCTGACCCTGCTCGGCGACCCGTCCGAGATCAACCGTCGGGCCCGTGAGATCGGCGTGGAGATCGGCGGGGCGCACCTGGTCGACCCGGCTTCCAGCGAGTTGCGGGAGCGGTTCGCCGAGCGCTATGCGGAGATCCGCAAGCATCGTGGGGTGACGCTCGATCTGGCGTACGACGTGGTCCGCGACGTCAACTACTTCGGCACCCTGATGGTCGCCGCGGGGCTGGCCGACGGCATGGTCTCCGGTGCCACCCACACCACCGCGGCCACCATCCGCCCGGCCTTCGAGATCATCAAGACGGTGCCCGGCCTGACCGTGGCGTCCAGCGTGTTCTTCATGCTGCTGGCCGACCGGGTGCTGGTCTACGGCGACTGCGCGGTCAACCCCGACCCGGACGCCGAGCAGCTCGCCGACATCGCGCTCTCCTCAGCCCAGACCGCGGCCGCGTTCGGCATCGAGCCGCGGGTCGCCATGCTGTCCTACTCGACGGGCAGTTCCGGGGCGGGCGCCGATGTGGACAAGGTGGCCGCGGCCACCGCACTGGTCCGCGAGCGACGGCCGGATCTGCCGGTCGAGGGCCCGATCCAGTACGACGCGGCGGTCGACCCAGCCGTCGCCGCAGCGAAACTGCCCGGCAGCGCGGTCGCCGGGAAGGCCACGGTCTTCGTCTTCCCCGACCTGAACACCGGCAACAACACCTACAAGGCCGTCCAGCGGTCGGCGAACGCGGTGGCGGTCGGGCCGGTGATGCAGGGCCTGCGAGCGCCGGTCAACGACCTGTCCCGGGGCGCGACCGTGAAGGACATCGTGAACACGGTCGCCATCACGGCGATCCAGGCGGGAGCGAGATGAGCAGGGTACTCGTGCTGAACAGCGGCTCGTCGTCGCTGCGCTACCGGCTCTTCGACGGCTCGGAGGTGCTGGCCAAGGGTCTGATCCAGCGGATCGGCGAGGCCGGCGGCGACGCGGCCGACCACGGGGCGGCGCTACAGCGCCTGATGGACGAGCTGGACCTGTCCGGGCTGGCCGCGGTCGGGCACCGGGTGGTGCACGGCGGCGACCGGTTCACCGCGTCGACGGTGGTGGACGACGAGGTGCTGGCCACCATCGAGGAGCTGATCCCGCTCGCCCCGCTGCACAATCCGGCCGCTCTGACCGGGCTGCGGGTGGCCCGACGGCTGCTGCCCGAGGTTCCGCAGGTGGCCGTCTTCGACACCGCGTTCCACTCGACGATCCCGCCGGAGGGTGCGCTCTGGGCGATCGACCGGGCGGTGGCCGGCAAATGGGGGCTGCGGCGCTACGGGTTCCACGGGACCTCGCACGCGTACGTGTCCCGCGAGACCGCCCGGGTGCTGGGCCGGCCGGTCGACGAGACGAACGTGATCACGCTGCATCTGGGCAACGGCGCGAGTGCGACAGCGGTACACGGCGGCCGCAGCGTGGCCACCTCGATGGGGATGACACCGTTGCCGGGGCTGGTGATGGGCACCCGGTCCGGTGACATCGACCCGAGCCTGATCTTCCACCTGCACCGGGTGGCCGGGATGCCTATCGACGAGATCGAGGACCTGCTGACCAGGCGCTCCGGGCTGCTGGGGCTGGCCGGTGACAACGATCTGCGGTCGGTGCAGGAGCGTTACGAGGCGGGCGATCCGGACGCGACAATGGCCTTCGACGTCTACTGCCGGCGGATCCGCGAGTACACCGGCTCCTACCTGGCCGTGCTGGGCCGGGTGGACGCGATCACTTTCACCGGCGGGGTCGGCGAGAACTCGCGACCGGTCCGGGCGAACACGCTCGCCGGTCTGGAGCCGCTCGGGATCGCCGTCGACCCGGACCGCAACGAGCGCAACGCCACGATCATCTCGCCGGACGGGTCACCGATCGCGGTGTGCGTGGTGCCGACCGAGGAGGAGCTGGAGATCGCCTCGGAGGCGCGGAAGGCGATCGGGTCAGCGGACTAGCAGCACCACGACGAGCGCGATCACCACGACCGCCACGAGGCCGCCGATCACATACGGGATCTTGGAGGGCGTCTCCGCCTCCGGTCCCGTGCGGGTGAACGCCCGGAACGCCTCGGTGTTGCCACTGGGGTCGACCTGGTTATCTGACATGGGCACGACCCTAGCCAACCGGTTGCGGATGCGCTAAGCGCAGCACCTGTTCGGCGGACCCCGTGTGATGTCGGCAACGCCCCTCTACCAGGGATTTCTGATCTTCGGGCGGCACAATGGCCCGGGTGTTACGCCGTTCGTTCCTGACCCTGTTCGCCGCCGCCGGGCTGAGCGCGTGCTCCAGCTCGCCCTCGCCGGCCTCACCCGCGTCATCGGCTCCGGCCTCGGAGTTCGTGTTCGACCGCGGCGGTGACCGGCCCCTGCCGACGAAAGTCTGGCTGCCCGCCGGAGACGGTCCGCACCCGCTGATCTATTTCAGCCACGGGCTGACCTCTCAACCCGACGACTACGCCGAGCTGCTGGCCGCCTGGGCGGCGGCGGGTTTCCTGGTGGCCGGACCGAGATATCCACATACCTGGTACGAGGCACCCGACTACGACGCGGACGACGTGGTCAACCAGCCCGCCGACGCGCAATATGTGATCACCGAGCTGCTCAGGTCACTCGGCGGCCGGGTCGACTCGCAGCGGATCGCCGCGGCCGGGCACTCGGCCGGCGCCATCACCACGGTCGGCCTGTTCAGCGGCACCCGGGACGACCGGCTCAAAGCGGGGCTGATGATCGCCGGGCGCCAGATGCCCCAGCCGGCCCCGTTCACCGGCCCGGCCGCGCCGGTGCTGTTCGTTCAAGGCGGCAAGGACGACACGGTCACCTACGAGGAGGCGTTCGGGGCGTACAACGAGGTGCCCTGGCCCAAGGGTTTCCTGGAGATTCCGAAGGCCGGGCACCTGCCGCACCGCGACGAGCCGGCGCTGGTGGCCGCGACCACCACCGACTTCTGGCGCTGGACCCTGAACGGTGATCAGGCCGCCCGGCAACGACTCCCGCAGGACGGCCTGACCAGCACTTTCTAGGGCTCGATCACGATCTTGCCGAAGATGTCGCCGCCGGCCAGTCGGGCGAACGCCTGATCGGCCTCGGCCAGCCGGTATGTCGAGTCGATCACCGGGCGCGCCTTGCCGGACGCCACCAGTTCCAGCAGACCGGCCAGTTCGTCCGGGGTGCCCATGCTGCTGCCCAGGATCTCCAGCTGCATGGCGAACACCCGACGCAGGTCGATCTCGGCCCGATGACCGGCCGTCGCGCCGCACACCACGATCCGGGCGCCGGGGGCCGAGCACTTCATCGAATGGTCGAAGGTGGCCGCACCGACCGACTCGATCACCAGGTCGACCCGCTCCGGCAGCCGTGCGCCGGGTTCCACCGCGGTCGCGCCGAGCTCGGCGATCCGCTCCCGCTTACCCGGGTCGCGGCTGGTCGCGTACACCCTCTTGCCCAGACCTACGGCGAGCGCGACCGCCGCGGTGGCGACGCCGCCGCCGGCGCCCTGGACCAGCACCGCTCCGGCTTCGGCGACCCGGCCGCGGGTGACCAGCATGTGATAGGCCGTGAGCCATGCGGTCGGCAGACAGGCCGCCTCGGCGAAGGACACCCCGGCCGGCTTGGGGATCAGGTTCTCCCGGGGCGCGGCCAGACGCTCGGCAAGGGTGCCCGGGTGCCGCTCGGAGAAGAGCGAGAAGCCCCGCGGATCGGCCTTGTCCTCGACCACCGGGTAGACGACCACCTCGTTGCCGTCCGGGTCGACGCCCGCCGCGTCGCAGCCGAGGATCATCGGCAGCCGGTCGGCGGGCAGGCCGACGCCCCGCAGGGACCAGATGTCGTGGTGATTGAGGGAGGCGGCCCGCACGTCGACGGGCACCCATCCGTCCGGGACGGCGAGCGGCAGCTCGCCCAGGGCCAGGCCGCTGAGCGGCTCCTCCGGATTCAGGGCGGAAGCATAGGCAGCGCGCATCTCCCGACCTTAGCGACCGTTAACGCGGCACGCCGCCCGCACCGGTTCCGGCGAGGGCGGCGTGACACGTGTCGATCGGTCAGGCGCGCTGCGCCTCAACCGCCGCCTGCGCGGCCGGCGACGCGGCCGGCGCGGTGACCGGTGCCTGGGTGGGTGCGACCGGTCGGCGCGCCACCCCGTCCTCGATGGCCGCGGCGGCGACCGCGGCCGCGACCGCCGGAGCGACCCGCGGGTCCAGCGGCGACGGCACGATCGCATCGGCCCGGAGCTCGTCGGCGACGATCGCGGCGATCGCGTCGGCCGCCGCCACCTTCATCCGGTCGGTGATCGTGGTGGCCCGGACGTCGAGCGCTCCACGAAAGATCCCCGGGAACGCCAGGACGTTGTTGATCTGGTTGGGGAAGTCGCTGCGCCCGGTCGCGACGATCGCCGCGTACTTGTGCGCGATCGTCGGGTGGACCTCCGGCGTCGGGTTGGCCAGCGCGAAGATGATCGCGCCGGGCGCCATGCCGGCCAGGGCCTCTTCCGGGACGTTGCCGCCGGAGACGCCGACGAGCACGTCGGCGCCGATCAGCGCCTCGGTGATCCCCCCGGTACGTCCGGAGACGTTCGTGGCGGCCGCGATCTCCGCCTTCATCCCGCTGAGGTCGCCGCGCTCGGCGTGGATGATGCCGCGCGAATCGACGACGATCATGTTGGCGCCCTCGACACCGGCCGCGATCAGGGTGTTCGTGATCGCGACCCCGGCCGCCCCGGCACCGCTGATGACCACGCGCAGGTCACCGAAGGTGCGACCGAGCAGTCGGGCGGCGTTGCGCAGAGCGGCCAGCGTGACGACCGCGGTGCCGTGCTGGTCGTCGTGGAAGACCGGGATGTCGAGCTCGGCGTCCAGCCGGCGCTCGATCTCGAAGCAGCGCGGCGCGCTGATGTCCTCGAGGTTGATGCCACCGAACGACGGGGCCATCGCCTTGACCGTCGCGATGATCCCCTCGACGTCCTGGGTGTCCAGCACGATCGGGATCGAGTCGACCCCGCCGAACTGCTTGAACAGGACCGACTTGCCCTCCATGACCGGCATGGCGGCCTTCGGGCCGATGTTGCCGAGCCCCAGGACGGCGGATCCGTCGGTGACCACGGCGACCGTGTTCGACGTCCAGGTGTAGTCGGGGTAGAGCCCCTCGTCCTCGGCGATCGCCTCACAGACCCGGGCGACCCCCGGGGTGTACGCCAGCGACAGGTCGTCGCGGCTGGCCAGCGGGACGGTCGCGCTCATCGTCATCTTGCCCCGGCGGTGCAGGTCGAAGACGGGATCGGCGGCCAGGGCGGGATCGAGTTCGAAACTGAAGAAAGACACGGTGAAACTCCACACTGCATCGACATTGATACGTGGCACCTGCTGAAATCCCGGTCGCGAGTATGCGCCGGAACCGCGGTGCGATGCGGGGATCACCCGGTACAACCACCTCCAGCGCGGGTGTGCGCTGGGGATCAGAGGACACTAACGTAACCGGAACGGTCTCGGGTAGTAGCGAAATATCACACGCCCGATGACATCGGCGACGCCGTGAGCACGTGAATCGTCCTCGACGAACTCATTGTCGCCCAGTAGCCACCATCCGCCGTCCCTCTCGGCCACCGCCCGTTTGACGACCAGCAGGCCCGGCCGCGTCCGGAACTCGGCCACGACGACGTCACCGGGGCGCACCCGGCCACCGCGCCGGACGATCAGGGCGTCACCGGCACGCAGGGTGGGGACCATGGAAGGCCCCCGGACGAGTACGGCGAACAGTGGTAATTGCCACCGCACGGCATCAAGCCTCCGTCGCGTTACCGCAAGGGCGTAAGGGGTAGTGTCAACCTCGGATCATCGCAAACTCTATGGAGGAGTCCTGATGCGACTTCCGCGTTTCCTCACCCCGAGCACCGTGGTCAGCGCCCACTGCGACCTGCCGTGCGGTGTGTACGACCCGGCCCAGGCCCGGATCGAGGCCGAGTCCGTCAAGGCGATCGCCGAGAAGTACCAGGCGAACACCGACCCCGAGTTCCGCACTCGGGCCATCCTCATCAAGGAGCAGCGGGCCGAGCTGGTCAAGCACCACCTGTGGGTGCTGTGGACCGACTACTTCAAGGCCCCGCACTTCGAGAAGTACCCGCACCTGCACCAGCTCTTCAACGAGGCCACCAAGCTCGCCGGTGCGGCCGGCGCCAAGGGCCAGGTCGACCCGGCGGTCGCCGACCAGCTGCTCGGCAAGATCGAGGAGATCTCCAAGATCTTCTGGGAGACGAAGCAGGCCTGAGCACTCCTTACCGAGTGCCTGCCGCCGACGGCGCGACCGGGCGGATCATCCGGTCGCGCCGTTCAGCCGCTACAGTCTCTCCATCGGGAGGAGGGCTCGGGTGACCCAGTTGACGGAGATGGACCCGGACGTCGGAGACGACGTCGTACTGCTGACGGTGCCCGCCGACGGCGGCTATCTGGGCGTCCTCCGGACGGCCACCGCGGGCCTGGCCGCCCGCCTGCACTTCGCCCTCGACGAGATCGAGGACCTGCGCATCGCCGTCGACGAGGCCTGCGCCATGCTGCTGGCCATCGCCACCCGTAACGCGGAGCTCGAGTGTCGTTTCGCGGTGACCGACGACGCCCTCACCGTCGAGGTGACCGTGGCCACCGTCCGCGGGGCGCGCCTGCCTTCGGAGTCGTCCTTCGCCTGGAAGGTTCTGACGGCCCTGACCACGTCGGCCGCCGCCGAGGCGAACGGTCGCCACGCCACGATCCGCCTGCTGACCCGCCGCACCGAGTTCTGACCCGGCCGGCGGCGTTCTGACCGCGACCGGCGGTCGATGATTCCGGTCAGCGGACCGCGGACGCGATGTAGTCCAGGTGTGCCGAGGCCGAGCGCGTGGCCCCTTCGGCGTCCCCGGCGGCGATGAAATCGACCAGATCCCGATGATCACTGTCGATCTGGGTCCAATACCCCTCGGGCAGCGACCCGATCACCTCTTCCCCATAGGTCGCCTGGTAGAGGGGCCGCCCGACAAGCTCGAACAACGGATTCCCGGTGGCTTTGGCGATAGCCCGATGGAATGACGAATGCGCGGCGAGCATGGTGTCGAAATCGTCGATATCAGGATCGAACAGGGCACTACGCAATTCCCCGAGATGCACCTCCTCCCGGCGGACGGCGGCCAACCCCGCAGCCGGCACCTCGAGTGCCCGCCGCAGCTCCAGAAGATCGACGAGCCCGACCGCGGCCGAGTGGCTGAGCAGGGCGAACCCGGTGGACAGCCCATCCGCGAGCTGTTCCGCATCGGGATGCGCGACGAAACTGCCACCCGTGACTCCACGGGTGGTCACGATGAGGTGCTGGCTGGCGAGCAGGCGTAGCGCCTCCCGGACCGTGCTTCGGCTGACGCCGATCTTCACGCACAGTTCGGGTTCGGGTGGGAGTCGCTCGCCCGGTTGCAGACGGCCGGACGTGATCTCCGCCCGCAACTCGTCCGCCAGCTGCTGATAGGCGGGTGGGCGCACCGTTGAGCCGGTCACCCGTCCAGGTTAGGCCCTGATCCGCTTCCGGAGACCCGCTAATCGACGCCCAACGCTCGACTGCTGGGTGGAACGAGGATCAACCCGGCGGTCACGGTGGCGAAAACGAGCAGCCCGACGCCCGCCCAGACGGTGCCGTACTGCACCAGGAACCCGCCGGTCGCGAGCAGGAACAGCTGCACGACGACGGCCGGCCCGCGAGCGCGGACGGAACGGCGCCCGAGGGCGCGCGCGATCAGGAAGAGCGAGGCCGCGGCCAGAGCGGCCATCACGGTGAGCGACGCGGCTACCGCGATGACGACCTCATCGCGGGTCAGATCAAGGACGATGAGGTACGCGGTGAGCGCGCTCAACCCGATGCCTTGCAGGTAGAGGAGCCGAACCCCCCATTCGAGGGTAACGGCGCGGGTGGTCGCGGGTTTCTCACCTGTCACTGCTGCACCATACCGACAGTGTTCCGGCGCTCCGCCGGGTACAGTCCCGCGCATGCGCGCACTGTTGGTGGTGAACCCCCGGGCGACGACCACCACGGAGCGGAGCCGCGACGTGCTGGTGCGTGCGCTGAGCAGTGCCGTGAAACTTTCGGTGGCCTATACGGAGCGGCGCGGTCACGCTACGACGCTGGCCCGGGACGCGGCCGAGAGCGGTGTCGACGTGGTGGTGACACTGGGTGGCGACGGCACCGTCAACGAGGCGGTCAACGGTCTGTTGACCACGTCGGCCGCGCTCGCCGACCGACCGGGCCCGATCGCGGACCGTCTTCCGGCGTTGGCCGTGGTCCCGGGCGGATCGACGAACGTGTTCGCCCGCGCGCTCGGCATGCCCGGCGACTGGGCGGACGGGACGAGCGTGATCCTGGACGGGTTACGCGACGGCCGGCACCGGGTGATCGGACTGGGCCGGGCCGACGACCGCTATTTCACGTTCACCGCCGGCATCGGCTGGGACGCCGCGACGATCCGCCGCGTCGAACAGGCTCGGCGCCGGGGTCGCACGTCGACGCCGGGGCTGTACCTGCGGTCGACGGTGAGCCAATTCTTCCTCGGGATGGATCGAGCCGATCCCCCGCTGACCCTGGAACGGCCCGGTGAGACTCCGGCCACGGAGTTGAGCACGGTCATCGTGCAGAACACCGCGCCCTGGACGTACCTCGGTGACCGTCCTGTCCATTTAAATCCGGACGCCTCGTTCGAACTCGGGCTCGATGTGGCGGCTCTGCGACGTCTGACGATCCCGGGCAGTGCGCGCACGGTGACACAACTCGCGTGGCGGGCGGGTGATCCGCGAGGTAAACAGGTGTTACGTCTGCATGACATCACCGAGTTCACCGTGATGGCGTCCCGGCCCCAGGCATTCCAGCTGGACGGTGACTACCTAGGGGAGCGGCAGAAGGTGCACTTCGTGTCCGTTCCATCTGCGCTACGTGTGATCTGCTGACTTCGGGGTACGTGTTCCGGACACGTGCTCACGATCCGTTACAGAAACACCGGCAAAAGGTCTGCGAAACGGCCGAGACCGTACTACATTGATGGGAGCGTTCGTCAACCGGCTCTAGCAGCAGCGGCGGAACCGGACATATGGGTGCGTGAGCCAGCTCACCCACCGGGAGAAACTTCCGGCGCTACCCTTGACATCGCGTGAGTTCGTGAAAGCATTCACAAGCGATAAGAAGTAACCGGTTGCCACATGTGCGCGTTCCTAATCAAGAAGCGCAGAACGGTACCGACAACAAAAGCTTGCTGACGCACCGGTGAGCGTACGGGCACAAGCCGTCGCCAACCACTGCGCTCGCATATAGGTAAACAGCACTGTTTTCATTACCCCATCCGAAACAAGGAGTTTGCCGCCATGGACTGGCGTCACGATGCGATCTGCCGCGACGAGGACCCCGAGCTGTTCTTCCCGATCGGGACGAGTGGACCGGCGCTCCTGCAGGTCGAGCAGGCCAAGGCCGTGTGCCGGCGGTGCCCGGTGACCGAGGAATGCCTCTCGTGGGCACTCGAGTCTGGACAGGACGCCGGCGTATGGGGCGGGATGAGCGAAGATGAGCGGCGCGCGGTCAAGCGTCGTGGCGGCCTTCGGGTCGGAGCTCCCACCGCCTGAAATCAATCCCCCACACAGCATTCGCGCCCCGGGCCTTCGGCACCGGGGCGTCTTGCTGTTTCGGAGTCCTCACAGCGCGTGCCACTCCATTGTGCGGTAATTCGATCACGGTACGTTTCCGTGGCCGCGCTTAATGATCTCGAAATGCCGCGGCTGACGCTTTGAGTCGCGACTCCCACACACTCCGCATAGGACGATCACGTAAGCCCGCGATTCAGCGCCGGATCATTGCATAGCGCAGAGTGATCGTTACCCAGAGCAACGAAGTCAAGCGAATATTGCCAGCCATCTCTCAGAAACATCTCCGGCCGGTCCCCCGGGCTGTCCCAGCCCCGCCGAAACAGCTCTGGAAGCCGGCCGACGAACCCAGCCGGCCCTCCGAACTGTCCACACGCGAGCAGGACAGCCCCGCAGAACCATCCGGGGTTCGGGCCGTTCTCAGGGCCGGGCGGCGGGATCAGGCGGCGGTGGCGAGCGAGCCGGACAGGGCCGGGCGGCGGGATCAGGCGGCGCTGGCGAGCGAGCCGGACAGGGCCGAGTCGACGCGGGCGGCTACCAGCCGTACCAGATCGGGGGTGTCGCCCAACGGATCGGCGACGGCGACCGCCCCGGCCTCCCGGGCGGCCCGCACCGAGGCGTCATAGAGAAGCCCCGGCGCCAGGAAGTAGGCGGCCATCCCGACCCGCCGCGCACCGGCGTCCTGAAGCCGCCGCACAGCCTCGTCGGCACGCGCACCCGGCCCCGAGGCATAGGAGACCGCCGACGGCAGCCTCAGACGGCGTCCCAGGGCCACTGCGGCGTCCGCGACGGTCTGCCGGGCCCGGTCGTCCCGGGTTCCGGCGGCGGCGAGCACCACAGCGTCGAGATCGGTGGACGGCAGCCGCCGGGCGACGGCGGAGAGCAGAAGCGGCGACGCGGGCCCGAGGACGTCGGTGGCGGTCACCCGGACCGGCAGCGACGAGGCGTCCCGGATCACCGCGGGCAGGTCGACCCGCCCGTGGTAGGCGGCGGTCAGCAGCAGCGGCACCAGAACCGCGCGGGAACCGCCGGGCAGCGCGGCCAGCACGTCCAGCGGACGCGGCCCGGCGTGGTCCAGGTACGACGCCCGGACCAGCCACTCCGGCCGGGCCCGGGCCACCGCCCGGGCCAGCGACGAGGTCGACGCGGCGGCCCGGGGATCACGGCTGCCGTGTGCGACCAGGACGACGGTCAGACGTGCAGACCGCATTCGGTCTTCTCGAACATCGCCCAGCGCCCGGCCCGCGGGTCCTCGCCGGCCTTGGTGCGACGGGTGCACGGCCAGCAGCCGATCGACCCGTAGCCCTTCTTGAACAGCTCGTTGACCGGCACGTTCCAGCGGCTGATGTAGGCGTCCACGTCGTCCTGGGTCCAGGCGGCGATCGGGTTCACCTTCACCTTGCCCTTCTTCGCGTCGAACGCGACGACGGGCGTGTTGGCGCGGGTCGGCGACTCGTCGCGGCGCAGCCCGGTGGCCCAGGAGTCGTATTCGGCGAGGGCGCGCTCCAGCGGCTCGACCTTGCGCAGGAAGCAGCACTCGTCGGGGCTGCGGGCGAAGAGGCGCGGGCCGTACTCGCCGTCCTGCTGGCCGACGGTGAGGCGCGGGCGGATCGAGCGCACGTTCACGTTCATGGTGCGTACCACCGTGTCCCGGACCTTGAGGGTTTCCGGGAAGTGCAGGCCGGTGTCGAGGAAGACCACGTCCACGCCGGGCGCGACCCGGGAGAAGAGGTGGGCCACGACGGCGTCGGCCATCGAACTGGTGACGCAGAACCGCTCGCCGAAGGTGTCGGTCGCCCATTTGGCGATCTCCTCGGCGGGCGCGCCCTCGAGAGCCTCGGCGGCCGCGAGAGCGAGCGCCTTCAGCTCCTCAGGTTTACGACGTTCGGGATCAGCGCTGACGACGGGCCCGCCCAGATTGACCAGGCCCAGACCGGAGGCGTTGAGGAGGCTGCTCATTTGCTGCTCACTCCCTTGGACAGAAGGCCGATGAACTTGACGGAGAAGACACGGACACACGAACGGCACTCCCACGCGCCGTGTGCGGCCTCGTTGGGGCGGAGGTCCTCGTCACCGCAGTAGGGGCAGTACAGGGGCGGCTGCCGGTTCTCGCTCATTTCAGGAGCTCCTCGTCGGCCCGCAACACCCAGTTGGCGAACGTCTCGCTGTCGTCGCGGCCGTCCAGATAGTGCTGGGCGACGCGTTCCACGTACTCCGGAAGCTCTTCGGCCGTGGTCTTCAGACCGCGGACCTTGCGCCCGAAACCGGCGGTCTCGCCCTTGGCCATGCCGAGGGCACCGCCGAGGTGAATCTGGAAGCCCTCGACCTGCTCGCCGTGCGAGTTGAGGACCAGCTGGCCCTTGAGGCCGATGTCGGCGACCTGGGTGCGGGCGCAGGCGTTGGGGCAGCCGTTGATGTGGATCGACAGGTCGCTGTCGAAGCCCTTGAGCCGCTCCTCGAGCCGGGCCACCAGCTCCTCGCCGCGCGCCTTGGTCTCGACGATCGCGAGCTTGCAGTACTCGATGCCGGTGCAGGCCATCGTGCCGCGGCGGAACGCCGACGGCCGGGCCTCCAGCCCGATGGCGCGGAGACCTTCGATGAGCGGTTCGACCTGGTCGTCGGCGACATCCAGGACCAGGAGCTTCTGGTACGCCGTGAGCCGCACCCGCCGCGACCCGTGCTTCTCGACGAGATCCGCGAGCCTGGTCAGCTGCTCGCCCGAGGACCGGCCGACGACCGGAGCCGCGCCGATGTAGTTGAGCCCGTCGTTCTGCCGGTGCACGCCGATGTGGTCGATCGGCTTCTCCGGCAGCGCGGGCGCCGGTCCGTCGATCAGCGCGCGGCCGAGGTATTCCTTCTCCAGGACCTCGCGGAACTTCTCCACGCCCCAGTCGGCGAGCAGGAACTTGAGGCGGGCCCGGTGGCGCAGGCGGCGGTAGCCGTAGTCCCGGAAGATCCCGACGACGCCCTCCCAGACGTCCGGGATCTCGGCCAGCGGCACCCACACGCCGAGCCGCTCGGCCAGACGCGGGTTGGTGGAGAGGCCGCCGCCGACCCACAGGTCGAAACCGGGGCCGTGGTCGGGGTGCTCGGCGCCGACGAAGGCGATGTCGTTGGCCTGGTACGGCCCGTCGGGCAGCCAGGAGATGACCGACTTGAACTTGCGCGGCAGGTTCGAGTAGCGCGGGTCGCCGACGTACCGCTTGACGATCTCGTCGATCGCCGGCGTCGCGTCGATCACCTCGTCGACGGCCACCCCGGCGACCGGGCTGCCCAGCACGATGCGCGGGCAGTCGCCGCACGCCTCGGTGGTCTGCAGGCCGACCGATTCGAGCCGACGCCAGATCTCCGGCATGTCCTCGACCCGGATCCAGTGCATCTGGATGTTCTGCCGGTCGGTGATGTCGGCGCTGTCCCGGGCGAACTCGGTGGCGATCCCGGCGATGACCCGGAGCTGGTCGAGGCTGAGCGCGCCGCCGTCGATGCGGACCCGCAGCATGAAGTACTCGTCTTCGAGCTCCTCCGGCTCCAGCACCGCGGTGCGGCCGCCGTCGATCCCGGCCTTGCGCTGGGTGTAAAGGCCCCACCAGCGGAAACGACCACGCAGGTCGGCCGGGTCGATCGAGGAGAAACCACCGTGCGCGTAGATGTTCTCGATCCGCGCACGCACGTTGAGGGGGTTGTCGTCCTTCTTGCTGCGCTCGTTCGGGTTGAGCGGCTCGCGGTGTCCGAGCGCCCACTGACCCTCGCCGCGCGCCTTACGGGGGCGGGCGGCCGGCCTTGCAGCGGGAGTGTTGCTGGGCGCCATTTCGGCGATCCTCCGGGTTTTGTGGGCGTGCGGTGCCGCCCACGGCCCTGAGGGAGGCTCGTGACATCTGTGTCAGGAGTCGGGCCCGGCGGTCGCACACCCGAACGGGAAATCGGGCGTCGTCAGAAAGCCGGACACATCGCGCTGCGGACACGGCCGTAGTCCACGTGGCGGCGGGCCACGAAGCGGCGGTCAACTGCAGCGGTCATGTCGATAAGACTCTCACGCGAACGTAAAGTCGGCTAGAGAGGTCCAGATTCCGGGAGTGTGGTCAACCGCACCGTCACGCCCACCGGTGTTCGCCCCCGCGTCGCCGGGTTCTCATCCATCGACCATCGCCCGGTAAGGTTCGCTTCGCATTCCGCCTCCTGCCCCCGGACGCACCTCGAAAGTCGGAGATGGCTGTTCAAACCGTGAGCGACGACTCGCCGTCGCGGACCCTCGCGGGCCCGGCGCCGCGCCGTGTGCCGACCACCGCGACTCTCTGGACGCTGGCCCCGTCGCTGATCCCGGCCCTGCTGATGCTGGTGGTCGGCCGGTTCCGACTGGGTAATCCGTCACTGGGCTGGGATGAGAACGCGAGCTGGCTGGTCAGCCAACGGACTCCGGCACAGATCGTGGACCAGGCCGGGCACTTCGACGGCGTGATCGCGCCGTACTACATGTTCCTGCACTACTGGACGGCGCTGTTCGGCGACTCCGAGGTCTCGATGCGGATGCCGTCGCTGATCGCGGTCGCGGTCGGTGTCGGTGTGGCCGGCGAGCTGGGCCGACGGCTGTTCAACCCGGGTGTCGGCCTGTTCTCGGCGCTGCTGCTGGTGGCGATCCCGCAGCTGAGCCGCTACGCGCAGGAGGCCCGGGCGTATGGTCTGGCCTTCCTCTTCGCGACCACCGCGACCCTGCTGCTCTACCTGGCGGTGGACCGGCCGCGTAGGAAGCTGCTCTGGTTCTGCTACGGCCTGACCGTGGCGCTGACCGGTCTGGCGCACATCTTCGCGCTGCTGATGCTGGCCGGTCACCTCTACATCGTGGTGTCGCGCTGGTGGCTGAGCCGCGACAAGGCGCTGTTCGTCTGGTTCCCGGTCACTTTCGTGGCGCTGTTGCCGGTGCTGCCGTTCGTCTATCTCGGCGCCACCCAGCGCGGCGGGCAGTTGGCCTGGATCGCCGAGATGAACCTGGACACCGTGCTGGACGCGCCGGGCGCGATGTTCGGCGCCACCATCGGCGGCCTGGTGATCATCGGGCTGGCGCTGGCCGCCCGCTGGCCGGACCGGGCGCTGATCCGCGAGCTCGGTGTGCTGGCGGTGATCCCGCCGGTGGCGCTGATCGGCGTCTCGTTCGTCACCGACTCGGTCTGGGTGCCGCGGTACGTGCTGTTCGTCCTGCCCGCGCTCACGCTCTGCGCCGCCGCCGCACTGCACGGCCTGCGGTTCCGCAGTCTGGTGGTGTTCGTCCTGGTCGCCGCGACCGCGGTGCCGGCTCAGCTGGGGCTGCGCGGACCGGCCACCCACATGGGCGCCGACTTCCGGGCCCTGTCCAAGGTCATCCTGAAGCACCAGAAGCCGGGCGACGTGATCGTCTACGCCGCGCTGGGCAACTGGTCGCTGCGCGCGGGCATGGATTACCAGCTGCGCGGCCGGACCCGCCCGACCGACGTCCTGCTGCAGACGCCGTCCGCCGAGATCGGCCAGCTGGCCGCGGTGGAGTGCGCCGACCCGGCCGCATGTCTCGGCAAGGCCGGGCGGGTCTGGTATTTCCGGCAGTGGAAGACCGGCGAGCCGCTGGACGACGTCGGCCCGATCGGTGCCACGCTGGAGAAGGACTACCGCCAGATCGACATCTTCAAGAAGACCAAGGGCACCCTGGTGCTGTTGGAGCGCCGGCCCGGCTAGCGCTTCTCCAACGGCACGACCAGGACCGCCTCGGTGCCGCCACCGGCCCGGTTGCGCAGCTCGATGCTGCCGCGCAGCTCGCCGGTGGCCAGGGCCCGCACGATCTGCAGGCCGAGCCGGTTGCTGCCCTCGAACTTGAAGCCCTCCGGCAGGCCCTGCCCGTTGTCGGCCACGGTGACGTGCAGCTGTTTGCGGAACCGGTGTGCGGAGACGACCACCTCGCCCTCGCCGGTGACCGGGGTGGGCTCGGTGTCCTCGTCCGGCGCCGGGAAGCCGTGCTCGACCGCGTTGATCAGCAACTCGTTCAGCACCATGACGAGCGAGGTGGCGATCTCGGCGGGCAGCACGCCGAAGGTGCCGTCCCGGCGGATCTTCACCGGGGCACCGGTGGTGGCCACCTCGGTGGCGGCCGACGCGACCCGGTCCACGATGCCGTCGAACTCGACCGCCTCGTCGCTGGACATCGACAGGGTCTCGTGGACCAGGGCGATCGACGCGACCCGGCGCACCGACTCCTCCAAGGCCATCCGGGCCTCCGGGGCGTCCACCCGACGGGCCTGCAGGCGCAGCAGTGCGGCCACGGTCTGCAGGTTGTTCTTCACCCGGTGGTGGATCTCCCGGATGGTGGCGTCCTTGGTCATCAGGGCCCGTTCCCGGCGGCGCACCTCGGTCACGTCCCGGACCAGGACGAGCGCGCCGATCGGCACGCCCGCGGGCAGCAGCGGCAGCGCCCGGGTGAGGACGGTGGCGCCACGCGCCTCCACCTCCATCCGGGCCGGGAACTCGCCGCGCAGGGACGCCAGGATCCGCTCGGCGGCGTCGTTGCCCTCCAGCGGGTCGCCGGACAGGCGGCTGGACAGTTTGGCCAGCTCCTCGCCGACCAGGTGGGCGTTGAACCCGAGCCGGCGATAGGCGGACTGCGCGTTGGGGCTGGCGTAGGTGACCTTGCCGGAGGCGTCCAGCCGGATCAGGCCGTCACCGACCCGCGGCGCCGAGGTGATCTCCCCGGGCAGGCGGGGCGGCGGGAACGTCCCGTCCGCCACCATCTGCGCCAGGTCGTCGGCGGTGGTCAGGTAGTTGAGTTCGAGCTGGCTGGGGGTGCGCGCGGTGCTCAGGTTGGTGTCGCGACCGATCACCGCGATCACCTCGCTGAGCGCCTCCTCCAGGTCGGTGGCGTCACGCAGCCGGACCGGGATGGCCTCGTGGCGGGCGGGGGTGTCGCCGTACCAGACCGGGTCGCCCTCCCGCCAGATGCGCTCCTGCGTGATGGCGACGTCGAGGTGGGCCACCTCCGGCCCGCCGACGATCTTGCCGACCTGGTCGTCCTGGTACGCCGTGGGCGCGGTGGTGGGTCGCACCTGCGCGACGCAGAGGAACTCCCGTGGCCGTCGCGGCTCGCCCTTGATCGGCACCCAGAGCAGCAGGTCCGCGAAGGACAGGTCGGACAGCAGCTGCCAGTCACCGGCGATCCGGTGGAGGTGGTCGATGTCGGCGGGGCTGAGGCTGGTGTGTTCTTCGACTAGATCGCGCAGGGTGGACACCGCCCCAGCCTGCCATGCCCGTGTTTCTAAAGAGTCGTGGTGACCTTCTTGAGTCCGCGCGGCGCGTCCGGGTCCTCGCCGCGGGCCAGCGACAGCGCGAGCGCGAGCTGTTGAACCGGCAGGATGTCGAGCAGCGGGGCGTACCGCTCGTCGACGGACGGGACGGCGAGCCGGGCCGAGGCGCCGTCGACGTCGGAGCCGCCGATGGTCACCACGTCGACGCGGCGTTCACCGAGCCGGGCCACCACGTCGCGCATCGACCGGCCGCCGGGGCCGTCGCCGACCACGGCCAGGACCGGGATGTCGTGGTCGGTCATGGCGAGCGGACCGTGCAGCAGGTCGGCGCCGGAGAACGCGAGCGCCGGCAGGTAGGAGGTCTCCATGAGCTTGAGGGCGGCCTCCCGGGCGGTCGGGTAGGCGTAGCCGCGCCCGGTGGCGACGAGGCTGGCCGCGAACCGGTAGCGCTGCGCCAGCTCGGCGGCGGAACCGTCGGCCAGCACGTCGGCGGCGAGCTGCGGCAGCTTCTCCAGCGCGGCGCGCTCCTCGGCGGGCAGGTGACCGTCACCGGCGCGGACACCCTCGATCAGCATCAGCAGGGCGAGCAGCTCGGCGGTGTACGTCTTGGTCGCCGCGACCGCGCGCTCGTGCCCGGCCACCACGTCGATCGAGAGCTCGGCCGCCCGGGCCAGCGGCGAGTCGGGGTTGTTGGTGACCGCCAGGGTCAGCGCGCCGGTCTCCCGGGCCACCTTGAGCACCCCGGTCAGGTCTGGCGAGCCGCCACTCTGACTGACCCCGATGACCAGGGTGCCGGTCAGGTCCGGCCGGGCGCCGTAGAGCGTGATCGCGCTCGGGGAGGCGCTGGCGACGGGCAGGCCGAGCCGGATCTCGGCCAGGTAGGCGGCGTAGAGGGCGGCGTGGTCGGACGTGCCCCGGCCGACGAAGAGAACGCTGCGCGGCGCCCGTCGGGCGACCTCGGCGGCGACCTCGGCGATCGCCGTGGACGGCCCGGTCTCGAGCAGCCGTGCGAAACCGGCGGGTTGTTCCGCGATGTCCTCCGACATCCCCAGGCCTCGCTGTGTCACGTGATCCTCCCCTTCTCACGCGCCTCATGCGCATTCTGTGCGCAGTCTTGCAAGAACAAGCTTACTTGGTCAAGGTTTCGTGCACGAATGAGCAAACGTGAGGACTGACAATCTGGCCCTCTTCCCCTAGGGTCTTCACTCGTGGATTCCCGCCCATCGGCCCGTCGTGACCTCGCGCGCGCACGCGCCGCCCTGGAGGTCGGCGAGACCGGCCCCGCCGCCGGTCATCTCGCCGCGGCGCTGGCCCACACACCCACCCTGCCCGAGATCCACGAGCTGCTCAGCCGCTTGGCGGCCGGGCACGGAGGCGGGCTCGACCTCTTCCCGCCCGAGCCGCACGCCTCGGCCGGCCGGCTCGCCGCCCGGGCCCATCTACTCGCCGCCGCCGGCCGCCCCGAGGAGGGCCTGCCACTGCTCGCCGCGGCCAGTGGGCACAATCCGGCGCTCGACTGGGCCGGCGTGCCGTGGGTCGCGGAACCGGCACTCGGCGCCCGCATCGATCCGGGGCAGCTCGCGCGTACCGTGATGCGCCTCTGCACCGCGGTCGGCGACCCGGCGCCGACCGAGACCGTCGGACCGCTGCGGCCCTATCTGGCGCTGGTCCGACACGCCGTGACCGCGCACGGCGAGCACGCGATGCTGCTCGGGGCCGGCTCGGCGCTGGCGCGCCGGCTCGGCGAGGTCCGCCTGGCAGTCGACTGGGCCGGCCGCGGGGCACGCTCGCAGCCGTCCAAACTCGGTGAGATCTGGCTGGGGTACGCGCTGCGCAGCGCCGGCCGCATGCCGGAGGCGCTGGCCGCCCTGCGCCGGGCCGTCGCCTACGACCCCGACGACCTCTCGGTCTACGCCGACGTGGCGGCCACGCTGGCCGACCTGGGCCGGCTGGACGAGGCACTGCGCTGGACCGAGCTGGCCCTGGAACGTGACCCGGCCTTCGACTGCGTGGTGCACACCGCCCACCGGCTGCGGTACCGCGCCGACGGCGACGTCGTGCACCTGGTCGACCTGGCCGACTTCATCCGCGACCACCCGGACGACGCGCACGAGCACACCGATCTCGAGGAGTGCTGCCGGAACACGCCGTGGCTGGGCGGGCTCCCGGCCGGCTCACCGCTGCCCGCGGGTCGCGCCCCGGTCAACGCGGAACCGTCCGCGGACGCGCTGGGCCGTCTCCAGCGGATCGCCGGTCAGACGTGGCCGCACCCGCCCGGCGCCTACGACCGGGCCCTAGGCCTGGTGCTGGTCGAGCCGTGGGAGCTGCTGGCCCTGCTCGCCCACCCGGAGACGGCTCGGCCGGACCAGCAGAACGGCCTGGAGGTGTGGGCCTGCCTCGGGCTGCTGCATCACGGGACCGAGGAGCCGTGGCTCGATTCGAGCCGCCGCCGGCTGCTGCTCGGACTGCTCGACGGCGACGTGGACCGGGTGACCCAGGCAGCGATGTTCGCCCTGGTCGCCTACGCCTGGGTGGACCCGGAGGCCCGCGCCGACATCGCCACCGTGGTGGCCGGGCGGCTCACCGAGACCGCCTCCGGCCCGTCCGCCCGCGCGGTGGCCGAGCTGGCACTGGCCACGCCCGGCCTGGACCGGCCGACCCGGGAGCTGGCCGCGGCCACGCTCCGGGTGCCGGCCGTCCCCCGCCAGCGAGGCCGGGGACGGTCACTGCTGCGCTGGCGCCGCGACTAGGAGATCACGGCGATCAGGTCGCCCTCCTGGACCACATCGCCCTCGTTGACAGCGAGTTCGGAGACCGTGCCGTCGGTCTCGGCGATCACCGGGATCTCCATCTTCATCGACTCGAGGATGACCAGCGTGTCCCCCTCGGCGACGGTGGCGCCGGGCGCCGTCACGACCTTCCACACATTGGCCACCATCTCGGCACGGATCTCGTCCGCCATGGTCAGTGCCTCCCTCATCATCAACCGGTGACGCCATCAAACCACGGTTCCGGTGCGGGTGAGTCCTGCCCGGCCCGACGCGCCCATTACGATCGGCAGCGAGTTCAAGCACCACGGAAGGAGAGCCGGCATGGCGAAGAAGGCCCGTAAGAAGAAGGCCCGTAAGAAGAGCGGCGCGAACCACGGCAAGCGCCCCAACAGCTGAATCGAAAAGGCCCGGCGGATGCCGGGCCTTTTGGCTGCTCAGGGCAGGTATTCGCGGGTTTCGGTCTGGACCTCGAGCTGGCCGAGTTTGCTGCGCAACCGCTCGCGCAGCTCCACCGGCGCCCGCTCGTCGCCGCAGCAACGGCCGACCAGGGCCTTGACCTCGTGCTCGATGCCGAACTCCCGCAGACACCCGGAGCACTCGTCGAGGTGCTTCTGGATCAGCAGCCGCCGCTCCTCGGAGCACTCCAGGTCGAGGTAGAGGTACACCTCGCTGAGCACCACGCTGCAATCGGTGTCGTGCTGCTCGGTCTCGTCGTGGCCCATGTCGTCACGCCCCCTGCGGCTCGGAGGTCGCGGTCCGGGTGATGCCCCGGTCCACCGCGTACTGCTCGAGGAGCTTGCGCAGGTTACGCCGGCCGCGGTGCAACCGCGACATGACCGTTCCGATGGGCGTGCCCATGATGTCGGCGATCTCCTTGTACGAGAAACCCTCGACATCGGCGAGGTAGACGGCGAGCCGGAAGTCCTCCGGCAGGGACTGCAGCGCTTCCTTGATGTCGCTGTCCGGCAGCCGGTCCAGCGCCTCGGTCTCGGCCGACCGCAGACCCTGCGACGTGTGCGACTCGCTCGACGCGAGCTGCCAGTCGGTGATCTCCTCGGTCGGCGCCTGCACCGGCTGCCGCTGCTTACGCCGGTACGAGTTGATGTACGTGTTGGTGAGGATCCGGTAGAGCCAGGCCTTCAGGTTCGTACCCTGCTCGAACTGGTGGAACGCGGAGAACGCTTTGAGGAACGTCTCCTGCACCAGATCCTCGGCATCGGCCGGGTTGCGGGTCATCCGCAGTCCGGCGGCGTACAACTGGTCGACGAACGGCAACGCCTCACGCTCGAAGCGCGCCCGGCGCTCGTCCGTCCGTTCCTTCTGGGCCACCCTGGACTCTCCCCTCGACCGCCCCGCCGAGGATACGGGTACTGCCCGTGTAACGCTCTCGAAAACCGCCGGTGTGCTCACGCTCACCGGCTGCGGCACCGGCGTCGTCTCCACCGCGGGCCATTCGGGGGAACCCAGAAGGTCCCGCACCCGGACCGCCTCACGGCCGTCGCGCTCGACGCTCCCGACACCCACTGGCCAACCCCTTCCGCTGACGTCTGTCCAGCTGGATAACGTCTGCGGCGGGTCGGTGCATTCCCGTCACGTCCGCTCAGCGCGCCCAGGCGTGCCGGCGCAACCACTCCAGCACGATCGCCACCGAGCCCGGAAGATCTTTTCGCAGATCGTGCACAGCACCGGGCCGGACGGCCACCTCGACCACCCCACCGGGGGACGGCACGCCGAACGGATCACGATCCCCGTTCACCGCCAGCGTCGGCACCGTCTCCGGCAGCTCACCGGCCCGGCTCTTCTCCGGCTTACCCGGTGGGTGCAGCGGGAAGGCCAGAGCGAGAACCCCCGCGGCACCCAGCGTGGTCGCGGTCCGGCACGCGACGCGCGCACCACTGGAGCGACCACCGACGATCAACGGCAGCCGCGGTACGCGCAACGCGCCCACGATCGAGATCCAGGCCTCGTCGAGCTGCCCGGCCGGAGCGGGCGCACGCCGACCGGCCACCCGGTACGGCTGGGTGACCAGGGCCACCCGCACGCCGGCCGCCACCGCCGCGTCGTGCACCGCGACCAGGTCGGGCGCGTCGACACCGCCCCCGGCGCCGTGGCCGAGGACGAGCTGACCGAGCGCCGGCCCGGACGGGTCGGTGACGGTCGCGGCGGCGGGGCCGCGTGGGGTTTCCAGCGTCAAGTCGAAGCGCGACACGCGCTCCGTTCTATCAGCGGCTGACCGGGATCAGAGTCAGAAGACGCCGATCCTCGTCGTCCGGCGAGTCGTCGACCTCCTCGCCGTCCGCCTGGATCCGTTCCCGCCAGGCGACGAGCATGGCCCGCCGCTCGCGTGGCGTGGTCCCGCCCCAGACTCCGTGGCAGTCGCCGACCTGTAGCGCCCAGGCCAGGCATGGCCCCTGCACATCACAGGTGCCGCAGAGTGCGACGGCTCCGCCCGACGGCTCGTTCGGCGCGGGAAAGAACGTTTCCGGGTCGACCGCGCGGCAGGCGCCTCGTGTGCGCCAGGCCTCGTCTGTACGGCGTTGCGCGATCGCCTCGAGCAGCCGCGGGTCGCGTCGCGCGATAGCCACCTCGTGCGGACGCGGCATGCGTGCTCGTGTCATCAGCCCACCTCCCCCGTGGGACCGGAACTGCATGTGGCGGCCGGGCCGCACCTTACGGTCCAGCACCACTCCGGCGCTGGTTTGTACCGCAAGCTACAAGATCAGAACAAGGGGTCTATCGATCTGCAAAGAAAGTTGCCAGCCGGAAATCACTACATATCCCGACAAATATTCCCGTTGATCTTTGAGAGTTCAAAAAAGCGTAATGTTCGTGGTCGGCTCGATCAGCTCGGGGCCGTTGTTCCGCACATTGCCGACGGCGGCGCCCACCGGACGTACCTCGATGGCCTCCAGATCCCGCTCGGAGAGCGGGCGAAGCAGCTCCTCCGCATCGCCGCCGCCGGCCAGCCAGTCGGACCACCGATCAGCCGGCAGGATCAGCGGCATCCGGTCGTGCACCCTCTTCAGGCCGCCCAGCGCCGCCGTGGTGATCACGCTGCAGGTGAGCACCGACTCCGGACCCCAGGCCGACCAGAGCCCGGCGAAGACCAGCGGCTCGGAACCCACCGGGGTCATGTAGAAAGCCTGCTTCTCCTTGCCGTCCCGAACCCACTCGAACCAGCCGTCGGCCGGGATCAGGCAGCGCCGCTTCGCGAACGACGGCGCGAACGACCGCAGCTCGGTGACCGTCTCGGCCCGCGCGTTGATCATCCGGGCGCCGGCCCTGAGGTCCTTGGCCCAATGCGGCACCAAGCCCCAGCGGGCGGTGTCCAGCACCCGGCCGTCGTGCTCCTTCGAGATGCGCACCAGCGGCACCGGGTCGGTCGGCGCGACGTTCCAGCTGGCGCGCAACGGCTCGGCGACGTCCACGGCCTCGAACAACTGACTGAGGTCGGCGTTGCTCTTGGTCGTCGCGTATCGCCCGCACATGAGCAGCAGGCTACGCCGCCCACCGGACACCCGTCCGCCCCGAAGCACCCCCGAGTGGCTGGTTCTCACCGGTCGGTCCCGGCGAGCGGAGAGGTCACACGGGCGGGGGTACGGCGCCGGAAATGTCTCGCGGGGCGGGAACTCGGGCCGGGAATGTCAGAGGGCGACGGCAGAATGGCGGCGTGACTGCTGAACTCCGTCCCTGGCTCGCCCCGTCCGCCACCGGCCCGGTCACGGCGACCGTGCGGCTGCCCGGCTCGAAGTCGATGACCGCCCGCGCCCTGATCCTGTCCGCCCTGGCCGACGGCCCGTCGGTGATCGAGGCCCCGCTCCGGGCCCGTGACACCGTGCTGATGGCGGCCGGCCTGCGGGCGCTCGGCGTCGAGGTGGACACCTCCGACGACACCCGCTGGGTGGTGACTCCCGGTCCGCTTCGTGGCCCGGCCCGGGTCGATGTGGGGCTGGCCGGCACGATCACCAGGTTCCTGCCGGCGACGGCCGCGCTGGCCGACGGGACGGTCGAGTTCGACGGTGACCCGCACATGCGGAAACGGCCGCTGCGCCCGATCGTCGAGGCGCTGCGGGCGCTCGGCGTCACGATCGACGCGTCGCCGATCGACGGCCTGCCGCTGACCGTGCACGGTTCCGGGGTGGTCGCGGGCGGCGAGGCGGTGATCGACGCGTCGGCGTCCAGCCAGTTCGTGTCCGGGCTGCTGCTGTCCGCGGCCCGGTTCGCCAAGGGGCTGACCCTGCGACACGAGGGCCCGCCGGTGCCGAGCGCCCCGCATCTGCGGATGACGATTCACATGCTGCGGGCGGCCGGCGCGGTGGTCGACGACAGTGTGGCCGACGTGTGGACCGTCGAGCCGGGTCCACTGAGCGGCCGGACCTGGACGATCGAGCCCGACCTGTCCGGCGCGGCCCCGTTCTTCGCGGCGGCCGCGGTGACGGGTGGCGCGGTCACCCTGGCCGGCTGGCCGGCCGACAGCTGGCAGCCGGTCGCCCAGGCGGTGGAGATCTTCCGGGCGCTGGGCGCCGAGGTCACCCAGTCGGCCGAGGGGCTGACCGTTCGGGGCACCGGTGCGCTGCGCGGCATCACCGCCGACCTGTCCGAGGTGGGCGAGCTGACCCCGGTCGTGTCGGCGCTGGCCGCGCTGGCCGAGGGCCCGTCCGAGCTGCGCGGGGTGGAGCACATCCGGGGCCACGAGACGGACCGGATCACCGCGCTCGCCACCGAGCTGGGCAAGGTCGGGGCGCGGGTGGCCGAGTTCCCGGACGGGCTGCGGATCGAGCCGGGGCCGCTGCGCGGGGCCGATTTCGAGACCTACGCCGACCACCGGATGGCGCATGCCGCCGCGGTGATCGGACTCGCCGTGCCGGGGGTGCACCTCGCCGACGTAGGTTGTACGTCGAAGACGTTGCCCGAGTTCCCCGAACTCTGGGCGGGACTCGTGGCGAGGAGCTGAAGCTGCCAGCGCGTAAGCGGGAGTACGACGAGGACGATGTCCGGATCCGGCCGGGCAGGTCGTCCCGGCCGCGTACCCGGACGCGCCCGAAACACGACGACGCCGTCGACGCCCTGGTGATCACGGTCGACCGCGGGCGGTATGGCTGTGTGCGGGAGGACGGCGGCGGCACCGAGGTGATCACCGCGATGCGGGCCCGGGAGCTGGGCCGCAAATCGGTGGTGGTGGGCGACCGGGTGGCTCTGGTCGGCGATTCGTCCGGAGCGGCGGGCACGCTGGCCCGGATCGTCCGGATCAGTGAGCGGACGTCGGTGCTGCGCCGCACCGCGGACGACGACGACACCACGCCCGAGGGCCGCCTGGAGCGGGTGGTGGTGGCCAACGCCGACCAGCTGGTGATCGTGAGCGCGCTGTCCGACCCGCCGCCCCGGACCGGGTTCATCGACAGGTGCCTGGTCGCGGCGTACGACGCGGACATCGAGCCGTTGCTGTGCCTGACGAAGGCGGATCTGGCCGGTCCGGAGCAGGTGCTCGGCTACTACGCCGAGCTGGACCTGCCACACGTGCTGGTGCGCCCGGGCAGCGATCTGGACGAGTTGCGCGGCCGTCTGGCGGGCCGGATCTCGGTGCTGGTCGGCCATTCCGGGGTGGGCAAGTCGACGCTGGTGAACCGTCTGGTGCCGGATGCTCTGCGGGCGGTCGGCGTGGTCAGCGCGATCGGCAAGGGCCGGCACACGTCGACGAGCGCGGTGGCGTTGCGGCTGCCTCCGGTCGGGAAGTCGCGCAAGGATCCGGGCTGGATCATCGACACCCCGGGGATCAGGAGTTTCGGCCTGGCCCACGTGAGCGCGG
Source organism: Actinoplanes sichuanensis (assembly GCF_033097365.1). Classification (NCBI taxonomy): domain Bacteria; kingdom Bacillati; phylum Actinomycetota; class Actinomycetes; order Micromonosporales; family Micromonosporaceae; genus Actinoplanes; species Actinoplanes sichuanensis. The sequence continues at coordinate 10,433,836 of NZ_AP028461.1, read as the reverse complement.
AGAGCCTGCTGCACGGGTTCCCCGACCTGGTCGAGGGCACCCTGGAGGATCAGCCGAACTGCGGTCACACGGCCGCTGACGGTGACTGCCGGTTGGACGCCTGGGTGGCCGAGGGAAAGGCGGACGAGCGCCGCCTGGTGTCGTACCGCCGATTGCTCTCCAGTCGTGCCGGTGAGGGTGACGTGCGGGACAACATCGCGGAGGAAGTCTGAAAGCGGGAAGCGGGGTTGATGGACTAGCTTTCTGGCATGGCCGGATATGCCGATGATCTTGCGCTCGCCCACGTTCTCGCCGACTCGGCCGATGCCATCTCGATGGCCCGGTTCCGGGCTCTGGATCTGAAGGTCGAGGAGAAACCCGACCTGACCCCGGTGTCCGACGCCGACACCGCGGTGGAGAAGGCGATCCGCGCGACCCTGGCCCGGGCGCGGCCACGCGACGGGGTGCTCGGCGAGGAGTTCGGCCGGACCGCCGCGACCGCCGGACCGGGTAACCGGTATTGGGTGATCGACCCGATCGACGGCACCAAGAACTTCGTCCGGGGCGTGCCGATCTGGGCCACCCTGATCGCGCTGATGGAGGGCGACACCCCGGTGGCCGGGCTGGTCTCCGCGCCGGCGCTGGGCCGCCGCTGGTGGGCCGGGCGCGGGCTGGGCGCCTTCGCCGGGAGGAATCAGCACTCGGCGACCCGGATCAGCGTCTCGTCGGTGCGGAAGCTGACCGACGCCAGTTTCTGCTACGCGAGCCTGAACGGCTGGGCCGACAACGGCCGCCTCGACCAGATGATGGACATCCTGCTGGGTGTCTGGCGCAGCCGGGCGTACGGCGACTTCTACGGCTACATGCTGCTGGCCGAGGGCGCGCTGGACGCGATGGCCGAGCCGGAGCTGTCGCTGTGGGACATGGCCGCGCTGATCCCGATCGTCACCGAGGCGGGCGGCAAGATCACCGACCTGGACGGGCGGCCGACCGCGGACAAGAGCTCGGTCATCGGCACCAACGGCCTGCTGCACGAGAGCGTGCTGACCGCGCTGGCCCGACGCCCCTGACGAAGCATGACCGCCCCGCTCCGGGGTAACCGGCACGTGCCCGTGCGCTCGAAATGCGCATGGTTCCCGGGCTATGCACGATGGAGCGATCATGCCGAGCGAGGTTCGTCATCTGGTGGATCGCGGCCAGGCCTATCCTCTGGTCCGGTTGTCCGGGGTGCTCGACGACACCACCGTCGGGCTGCTGCGCTCGGCACTGCTCGACGTGCTCGCGTCCCAGCCCGAGGCGGTGGTGGTCGACGTCGGCGGATTGTGGCTCGCCGAGTCGGACGCGGCCGGGGTGCTCCGGGATGTGCTGGCCGAGACCCGTGACTGGCCGGGCAGCCATCTCGTCCTGTGCGGCACGCCGGACGCCACCGTGTGGCGGGCCACCGGCTGGCCGGTCTGGCCGGACGCGACAGACGCCTTCGCCGCGCTCGGCGCCCCGCTGCCGGCCGGTCATCGGGTCGTGGCCGACCTGGAGCCGGCGGTCGGCGCGGCCCGGCGCGCCCGCGAGGTGATCACCGAGGCGTGCGGGCGGTGGGACCGGCCGGAGGTGGTGGGCAACGCGAGCATCGTGGCCACCGAGCTGGTCAACAACGTGGTCGCGCACGCCGGCACCGCGATGTGCCTGATGCTGGCCCGGCATGGCGCCTCGGTGAGCGTGGCGGTCCGAGACTTCTCGGCGAGCCCGCCCCGATTCGGCGGCGCGGTGGCGCCGACCTCGTACGGCGGCCGGGGCCTGCTCCTGGTCGACACGGTCGCGTCCCGCTGGGGCCATCTGGCGCTGGCCGACGGCAAGATCGTCTGGGCGCTGCTGGACGGCGATCCCGGGCCGGCATGACCGGCCCCGCTCGTGGGTAGTCAGCGGGCATGCGAGACAACGACTACCCCGCCGAGGTCACCGATCCGGAGGCGTCCGGCCTGCCGGACACCGCCGATGACGACTCCACCGCGTACGACGAGGTGAACAGCTCCCGATGGGCGGACGGGCCGGACCCGGCCGCGCTGGCCGGAGTGGGCCCGGGCGGGTCGAACCGGTTCGGCGAGACCGCCGAGGAGCAGTTGCACGGTGAGTCGCTGGACCGGCGGCTACGGCAGGAGGAGCCGGACTTCGGCGCGGAGCCCGGTGGCTCCTTCGACGAGACGGTCGGCGATTCGCGGCAGCGCGAGTTCGACCGGGACGTGTGGGAGCCCGGCCCGACCTCGGATCCGTCGTCGCCCGTGTCGCTCTACGACGACGGTCAGCTCGACGGCGACTCGCCGCGCCCGGTGGGCCGCCTGGTCGCGCCGGACGAGGGCTCGGGCTGGGACGACGAGGCGGAGAGTGTCGCCTACGACGCGGGAGCCTCGGGTGGTGGCGCGAGCGCGGAAGAGCTGGCCATGCACGAGACGAACGCGCCGGACTACCGCTGACCGAACTTTCAGTCACAGTCCCGTAAAAACTATTGCCGGTAGCGCTCCCAACTCAGCAGAGTGCCCACCTGATCTTTCTTGGTGGGGGGAGCCATGCGAGGGCGGGTTCTGGCCGCGGCAGTGCTGATGCTCGTGGCGGCCACGATGACCGGCAACGGTGCCGCGGCCGAGGCGGCCACGGTGACCAGGACCGTGCTCAGCGACGGTTTCACCGGCGCCCGCGGAGACCGCCCGGCCGACGACGTCTGGGCGGTCTCCGGGGGCCGGGGCAGTTTCGCGGTGCTGGACGGGGAGGGCCGGCTGGCCCTCAACGCGGTGCTGCGCACCGAGAAGACCTTCAGCCAGGCGTACGGCCGCGCCGAGGCCCGGATCCAGGCCTGGCGGGTGGACGGGGCCTGGCGGGCGCTCGGGGTGCTGGACGAGAACGGCCGGGTACCGGCCGGCTCGCTGGAGACACTGGCGTCGGACCAGGTGGACGGCGACGACTTCCACACCTACGCCATCGACTGGACGCCGACGACGCTGACCTGGTCGCTCGACGGCCGCAAGGTGCTCCGGTTCACCCGGGCCGAGAAGGGCACGCCGCTGACGGTCGTGCTGAACATGGCCTCCGGGGGCTACTACTCGAACGGCATGCTCGTCGACTGGGTGACGGTCCGGACGCGGGTGGAGGTCGACGCCCCCAAGTGGAAGGCGTTCACCGACTACGAGCCCGGCAAGCTGGTCGAGTACAAGAAGGTCGTGTACAAGGTCCGTGAGGCGCACACGTCGCTGCCCGGCTGGCAGCCCGACCTCGTACCGGCCCTGTTCGCGAAGGTCTGATCAGCCGCTCAGGGTGTACCTGTCGCCGTAGACCGACCAGGTCAGCGGGGTGGTCAGGTCCAGGTTGCCGGCGTCCAGCAGGACCCGCTGTGCGGTGTCGATCCGGCTGGTGTCACTGTGCGCCGCCTCGGTCCGCATCTCGGTGGCCCGAGCGTCCAGGAACGCCGTCAGATAGACGATCTCGTCGCCGCCCTGCACCGGAGTCCGCTGGTGGGCCACCACCCGCTCGCGGATCGATCGCAGTCCGGAGATGCCGTGCATGACCGCCGCGTCGTAGTAGGCGAACTGGCCGAGCGCGCGCAGCCCGTCGGCCTCGGCCAGGCGGACCGCCGGAGAGAAGTACATCCGGTCCCGGGCCTCCTCCTGGATCTTGCGGAACACCGGGTCGCTCGCCGCCGCCACCCGCCAGGCGTCCGGGAAGCCCGGGTCCAGGCCGTCGTGCGAGTCGGTGCCGTCCACCGCGCGCAGCGCCGGGAGATAGCCGGCCAGTACGTTGTCCGGCTTGCGACGGGTGTATTCGGTGACCACGGCGAGCAGGTCGGAGGTGCCGGAGCAGAAGCCGACGATCCCGGCCGTGTAGCCGCGGCCGTCACGCAGGTCCTCGATGTAGCCGTACTCCGAGCGCCACTCCAGTGTCGAGTTCTCGGCGCTGGAGACCAGTTTGAGGGCGATCTCCTTCTTCGGGCCGGCGGTCAGCCCGGCGGCCACCGGTGGGATCGCCGCGATGGCCGGTGACGGACGGGCGGGCGCGGGCCGGCCGGGACCGTACGCCTGCACGTCCCACAGCGAGTAGCCCTCCGGGGTGCCCCGCTGAGTGGCCAGCACCCGCAGGTGGCGGGCGGTCGCGGAGAGGCCGCGGACGTCGTCGACCCCACCGTCGCCGGTGGACGTGCGGTACAGGTCCCGCCACGTCGCGCCGTCGTCGGACACCTGGATGCGGTACGCCTTCGCGTACGCCCTCGCCCAGTGCAACCGCACCCGGCGGATCTCCTGGGCCGTACCGAGATCGATTTGGATCCATTGGGTGCCGGAGCCGGACGCGCCGCTGGACCATCGGGTCGCGGGATCGGTGTCGGTGATGCCGGAGGCGGGCCAGGCGACGCTCTCGGTGGCCGAGGCGAGGGCCGGGCGCTCCCTGGTGATCACCGCGTCGGAGGAGGCGCTGGCCGCCACCGAGATACCGAGGGGCACGCACAGCACCGCAGCGATCCCGCCGCCCAGCACCACCGATCGCATGGCTCAACGCTAGGCCGGGCGGCCTCAGCGACGCCTGCGGTTCCGGGAAATCAGCATCACGACGACCACGATGATCGCGATGACGGCGAGGCAGCAGACGAGCCCGAGGATGCCGAACACGCCGAAGCCGCCACGCCGGGACCTGGTGGCCGCCTCGACGACCATCTGCGCGGTCCCGTTGGAGGCCGCCCAGGCCTGCGCCGGGACCAGCACGCCGAGGGTCAGGCCCGCCAGGGCCGCGGTGAACCACATCCGAAGTCTTCGAGCCATGTCACCCATGTGCCCCATGCTGACCGATGTACGCAATGGGTAAGAACATCGTGTACCGAGGGGATGGGAGAGGCATGGACGCGGATCTGGTGGCCCTGGCCGAGGCGCACGGGGTGGCCACACGGTACGAGAACTGGCAGCGGCAGGACACCGAGGTGGCGGCCGAGTCGGTGATCGGGGTGCTGGGCATGCTCGGTGTCGACGCGAGCACACCGCGGGCGGTCCGGGCGGCACTGGCCGACGCCCGCCGCCGGGACTCCGGTGACCGGTTGCCCGGGACGATCGTGGTGCGCGCCGGGCAGGGCCGGGAACTGCCGGGCCCGGCCGAGGTCACCCTGGAGGACGGAACGGTTCGGCGGTTGGATCGGCTCCCACCCGACCTGCCGCTCGGCTGGCACCGGCTGCGGCACGGGGATCAGGAGGTCACCCTGGTCGTGGTCCCGGAGCAGCTGCCCGAGCCGCCGGACACCTGGGGCTGGATGCTGCAGCTCTACACGCTGCACTCGGCCGGCTCGTGGGGGCTCGGGGATCTCGGTGATCTGCGTGACTTCGTGGCCGGGTCGGCCGGGGCCGGACTGGTGGTGCTGAATCCGTTGCACGCGATCACCCCGGTCGCGCCGGTGCCGGCTTCGCCGTACTCGCCGTCCAGCCGGCGTTTCGCCAACCTGCTCTACCTGCGGGTGACCGACACCCCGGAGTACCGGCGGGCCACACCGGCGCTCAAGAAGAAGGTCGATGAGCTACGGCCGGCGACCGACGACCTGATCGACTACGACGCGGTGTTCACCGCCAAACTGGGCGCGTTGGAGCTGCTCTGGCCGTCGGCCGGGCCGGTCGACCTGGACCAGGATCCGGGCCTGACCGACTTCGCCCGCTTCTGCGTGCTGGCCGAGGAGCACGGCGCCGACTGGCGGGAGTGGCCGGTGGAACTGCGCCGCCCGGATGCTCCGGCCGTGCGGGCGCTCGGCGGCGACCGGGTCGCCTTCCACGTCTGGATCCAGAAGCTGCTGGAGGAGCAGTTCAAGGCCGCGGATCCGGGTGGCCTGCCGGTCGGGATCGTGTACGACCTGGCGGTGGCCGTGGAGCCGTCCGGCGCCGACGGGTGGCTGCTGCAGGACGTGCTGGCGATGGAGGCGCGCACCGGCGCACCGCCCGATGCGTTCAACCAGCTCGGCCAGGAGTGGGGCGGGGTGGCGTGGCGGCCGGACCGGCTGGTCGAGACCGGCTACGACGCGTACCGGGACATGCTGCGGCGGATCTTCAGGTACGCCCGTGGCCTGCGTGTCGACCACGTGATGGGGCTGTGGCGACTGTGGTGGGTGCCGGCCGGGCTGGGTCCGGCGAACGGCACGTACGTCCACTACGACCCGGAGGCCATGCTGGGCATCCTGGCGTTGGAGGCGTACCGGGCCGGTGCCGTGGTGATCGGCGAGGATCTGGGCACGGTCATGCCGGTGGTGACCGAGGGCCTGCAGCGGACCAACATGCTGGGCTCGGCGGTGCTCTGGTTCACCCGCGACGACGAGGGCGGTTACCGTCCGTCGGCGGGTTACCCGCGCAACGCGCTGGCCAGCGTCTCCACCCATGATCTGCCGACCGCGGCCGGCTTCCTGGCCGGTGAGCAGGTGGAGGTGCGGGCCGCGCTGGGCCAGCTGGCCGGGCCGGTCGAGCAGGAGCGGGAGTCGTGGCGGGCGGACCGGGCGCTGCTGCTGGATCGGCTGCGCGAGGAGGGCCTGATCGGCGCCGAACCGGCCGATGAGGAAGTGGTGGTGGCGATGCACGAGTTCCTGGCCCGGACCCCGTGCCGACTGGTGACGGCGTCCCTGCACGACGTGCTGCTGGAGCGTCGCCAACCGAACCTGCCGGGCACCTTCGACGAATATCCGAACTGGCGTATCCCGCTCGGCCGGGATCTGACCGAGGTGCTGGCCGACCCGCTGTTCCGTAAGGTCGCCGGGATCCTCGGAGGCCGGCCGGGGCCGCTGCCCGGGCGGCACCCGGGAGCGGCGAAGCCGGGTCAGATCGCCAGTGGCTCCGGCGGCGGGTCGTCGTCCAGCGCGTAGAGCATCGGGTGCAGCGGGAGGTAGGTGTGCGGTTCCCGGCAGCGGGCCGGGGGCAGCAGTGAGGAGCGGTGGTCCGGGTGCTCGTGGCAGTGCCGTAGTGCCCGGGTCACCGCGTCCTCGTGGTGCCGCCCGCCGCCGTACTCGCCGCAGCCGGAGCAGTCCCACCGCCAGAACGGCGCGCCCTCGTCGGAGGTGTGCCGCCTGATCAGCAGGGGTGGGCCGGCCGGGTCCACCCGCGACGGTTGCCGCTGTGCGCCGATGATCTCGGCAAGCGAGTTGCTGGACATGCGAATCAGTGTGGAACGCGCCGATCCGCACTGATAGCCGTTTTGCGGGAATATAGCCGTTTTCAGCGTGCGGTGACGATGCCCAGACTCGACGTGGTCACCCCCGGGAACACGCTCGACAGGTCGCCGACACCGCACCTGGCGCGCAGGATCTCGCCGATCACCGCCCGATAGTCGGTGGTCACCGCCAGGTCGCCGTCGCGGAGCTGTGCCGTGGTGAGGCCGGGCCACTGGCCGTACACCTTGCCGCCCTTGACCGAACCGCCCAGAACGAACATGGCGTTGCCGTAACCGTGGTCGAGCCCACCCGAGCCGTTCTGGGTCACCCGCCGCCCGAACTCGCTGATGGTGATCAGGGTGACCCGGCGCAATCCGTCCGGACCGAGGTCGGCGGCGAACGCCGCGAGCGCCGTGGCGAGTGCCTTGAGCTGGTCGAACATCCGCCTGCCGGCGACCGCCGGACCGAGGTTCTCGTGCATGTCCCAGTCGCCGGAGTCGACCGTGGCGGTCATCAGCCCGATCTCCGACTTGATCAGCCGGGCCACGTCACGCAGCGCGTTGCCCAGGTCGGTGCTCGGATAGACCGCCCCGTTGGCCGGCTTGTACCCGGCGGCCCGCATCCGCGCGGTCCGCTGGAGCGCGCCGTTCAACTGCCCGGCGGTCTGCTGGAGCGCGGCCGGCGCGCCCGCGTAGAGCTTGGCCATCGTCGCCGAGATCGGACGGCCGTCCTGCTCGCCGGTCAGGACCGTCTTGTCGATCGAGGTGATGCCGAGGTAGGGCGCCGGACCGGCGAGCACCCGGGCCGGCATCGCGGTCCCCATCGCGACCGCCCGCATCGGATCGGCCGATCCGGTCAGCCCGAGCATCCGGTTCAGCCAGCCGGTCCGGATCGAGGTCCCGGGCGCGGCCCGTTCCAGATCCTCCATCGCCGAGAAATGCGATCGGTTCGGCGCCGGCTGCCCGACCGCCTGAATCGCGGCCAACTGGCCGCCGGTCCAATACGGCAGCAGCGGCGCCAAAGCGGGATGCAGACCGAAAAAGGATCCACCCCCGATCAACTGCGCTTTCGGTACGGCAATCGAGGGCCGCGCCGAGTAATAGGCGGCGTCGCCCGCCGGAACCACGGCCGACAACCCGTCGAAGCCGCCGCGCAGCGACAGCAGCACCAGCACGTCTCCGGTGTATCCGGGGTCGGCCGCAAAAGCCAGACTCGTGTCCAGGGTCGCCCCGGCCACCCCGGCGAACGTGCCCGCCAGCAGGGTTCGCCGGTTCAGCAGCCGGTTCTCCGCACATCCACACTGTTCGCTCATCGCCACCTCAACGCTCATCTCAACGCGAAGGACGGGGAGTTCAACAGCATCCCCATCAGGTACGGATACATCCAGCCGGCCACCGGATCGTTCGCCTTCAGCGGCGACGTCGGGGTCTTGCCGTAGAACTCGGCCAGCGCCGCCGTCTGTGGGGCGGTCGGCGCGATCCCGAGCAGCCGCACCGCGGTCGCCGTGATCAACGCGCCATACGTCGCGGGCAGCGCCCCCACCATCCCGGCCGGCAGGTTCGTCGGCCGGACCAGGGTGTCCGGCCACCATCCGGCCGCGATCGAGAGGTGGAAGTTCCACCGGACCAGTAGCCCGGACGGCGAGGCCCAGGCGGCCGCCACATCCGGGTAGCCGTTCGGCGGCCCCCAGTTCAGCGGGGCCTGCCCGGCGTCGCGGGTCATCCAGTAGAGGCTCTCCAGGAACTTCGCGCCGGTGGCGGCCGGCCCGTAGCCGAGGGTCCGCACGGTCGCGGCCAGATCCTCGAAGGGCGTCCGGGTCTTGGCCCCGACCGCGGCGGCGAACTCGGCGGAGGTGAAGAGCGCCCGCAGCACCGGTACGATCGCCGTCCGGTTGTCCAGGTAGACCTTGATCAGCGTGGTGATCAGCGACGCCGGCGGCTCGTCGGCGACGAACCTGACACACAGCTTGGTGACGATCCGCCGGGCCGTCGCCTGGTGCATGGCCAGGTAGTCGAGCAGCTCCAGGACGGCCGCCTCACCACCGGCCGCGGTCGTGTTGGAGTGTTGGAAGGCCAGCACCCGGACCGCTCCGGTGGCGTGGATCGCCTGGTCGTACCGGTACTTCCCGGTGCTGTTGTCCACGGTCAGGCCGGTGAGCAGACGCGCCGCGTGCTGTACGTCCGCCTCGGTGTAGGTCATCCCCACGGTGTGCAGTTCCAGCAGCTCACGGCCGTAGTTCTCGTTCGGCGCGGCCTTGGTGGAGAACCGGTTGTCCAGGTAGGTCAGCATCGCCGGATGCCGGGCCGACGCCTTGAGCAGACCGGCGAACGTGCCGAGGGCGTTCTGCCTGATCATCGTGTCGTAGTCGATCCGGCTGTCCCAGACGTCCCCGTGCGGGCACGTCACGTTGAGATGGTTGCTCCAGAAGTCGGCCATCACCTCCAGCAGTTGCCGCTCGCTCCAGATCGCCCGGGCCACCGCCGCCCAGCTGAGCTGCCACATCGGGTCCCAGCTGTACTGCTTGAGGGTGCCGGCGGACACCCGGGACCGGATCTCGGCGGCGGAGAGCCGGGCCAGCGGCAGCCGGGCGACCACCTCCTCGGCCACCTGGTCGGTGATAGCCGACGGGCTGAGCTGCCGGTCCAGCCACGCCGTGGCGCCCAACCGGCGGATCTCGGCGATCGAGGCCGGGCTCGGCCCGAAGGTGGCCCGGCGCAGCAGATGCAGCAGCGGGTCGGCGGGCAGGAGAGCGGCCGGGGACGGTTCGGCGGCCGCCGCGGCGGCGGGTGCGCCGGTGGCCAGGGCGGCCGCGACACCGGTGGCGGCGACCCCGCCCATCACCGTGCGCCGCGTCATCGTCTGCGGTAGCGAACTCATGCGGGTAAACGTCGGAAGTTTCCGGCGTCACTTGTGCGTTCCCGCACCGGCGCTACCGATCTGCTACCGGGATACTTGCGCGATGGCACAGCGCAGGGCATCGCGGACCCGGGTCGAGACGGTCGCCTCGGGCGTCGCCGAGCTGGTGCCCGACCCCGACCGGGACACCGCCTGGACGCTGCTGCTCGACGGGGCGCCGCAGTCCCACGTCGACCTGGCCGACCCCACGCACCTGGAGTTCGAGTACATCAGGCGGATGGCGGCCGCGATCGATCTGGCCGCACCGGCCGGCCGCCCGCTGCGCGTGCTGCATCTCGGCGGTGGCGCACTGACCCTGCCGCGGTATGTGGCGGTCACCCGGCCCGGTTCGGCGCAACGGGTGGTCGAGATCGACGGTCCGCTCGTCGAGCTGGTCCGGTCGGCGCTGCCGCTGCCGAACAACAGCAACATCCGGGTACGGGTCGCCGACGCCCGAGCCGCGGTCGAGGGGATGCGGGACGCCGGGTACGACGTGGTGGTCCTGGACGTGTTCGCCGGCGCCCGTACCCCGGCGCACCTCGCCTCGGCCGAGTTCGCCGAGCAGGTGGCCCGGGTGCTGGACCCGGCCGGCCGGCTGATCGCGAACGTCGCCGACGGGCCGCCGTTGCGGTATGCCCGGGCACAGGTGGCCACGATCCGGGCCGCGCTGCCGGAGGCGTGTCTGGTGGCGGACTCGGCGGTGCTGCGCGGGCGGCGCTTCGGCAATCTCGTGGTGGTCGCCGGGCGTACCCCTCCGCCGATCGCCGAATTGTCCCGGCGGGCCGCCGGTGACTGGTTCCCCGGGCGGGTCGAGACCGATCTTGATCGCTTCACCGGTGGAGCGTCTCCCGTTCCGGACGCTGCGGCGGTACCCTCTCCCCTACCCCCCGAAGGGCTCTTCGGTAACCGTAAGTAATTGTGGAGTCGGCCGTTGGTGTATCCCTGATCACCGTCCTGTGTCGATTCCGCGAGTTCCGGTGTGATTCACGCCCGGTGACTGGCGACACCGCCGGTACCCGGTTGTAATCGTTGCGGCCGTTGTTCACGAGATCGCGGCAGGCACGGGGAAGGCAACCATGTTCCACCAGCACTTCCTGTCCCCAGAGGGCACGGACCTCGGACCGCTCGACGGCGGTGAGCGCGTCCTGTGGCGCGGTCGATGCGCCGTGGCCGAATACGCGTTCGACGAGGCGTCGTCACTGCCCCGGTGGACGCTGCCGGAGGAGACGGACGTCATCGTCACGGACCGCCGGGTGCGTTACGTACATGACAGCGAAAGCACGCACAGTAGTGGCGAGCTGTTCTGGCTCTGGCCGCAGCACCTGCGTGTCCAGCCGGGCAACCGGGAGACCGGCCGCAACGGCACGGTCACCCAGATCCAGCTGGTCTGCAAGGGGCCGGAGGGTACCTTCCCGGCCTTGGTCTTCGCCGGTGGCGAGCTGAGCAAGATCAGCGCGGCCGATCATCTGGCCAACACCATGCGGCAGGCGATCGCCCGGTTCCGAGTGGAGAACGCCGATCTCATCGGGGTGCCGGCCGTACAGGCGCGGATGCTGTCCCGGCTGGTCATCGGCCCGGAATTCAGTAACCACCTGGGTGGTCAAGGGCAGACCGTGACGATGCTCGGCGAGGTTCCGGTGCCCGCTCCGGAGGTCAAAGAGCCCGCCTACACCGAGCCCGCATATGCCGAGCCCGCATATGCCGAGCCCGCTCCCGCCTACGCCGAGCCGGTCTACCAGGAGTACCAGGACTACCAGGAGCCCGTCTCCGGTCCGCGGGACTACTCCGACCGCCCCGGGGTGGAGGCCGACGCGCTGCGCGCCGAGGAGGCTCTCCGCGCCGAGCTGGACTCCCGGCAGTCCGAGCCGGACCTGGCGTCGCGCGCCGCGAGCCTGGCCGCCCGGGTGGCGAACCTGGTCTCCCAGTCCCCCGACGACGGGCAGACCACGAACCTCTCGTCTTACCTCAACCGGGACCGCTGACGGCGGTTCCGGTCTAGGTCGTCGCCGGCACGAAGCAGTGCCCGGCGGCGACCCGCTCGTCGTGCACCCGGTGCGCCCGCTCCAACAACGTCGTCAGCTCGGCCTCCTGCCGGAGCAGGGACCGCTGCTTCGGCGTCAGCGCCTCGAATTTCTTCTCTTCGGCGAGCATCCGGTGGAAGACCTCGTCGCAGTACTCCGGATCGGTCTCCACGTCGAGGAACTCGTGTGCCGACCGGCGGACCGCCGCCGCCACCGTCCGGGCCTGGCCCTTCGGGCTGAGCAGTGACGCGACCACGGTGATCAGCAGGACCCCGACGATGGCGCCGAGCGAGACCGCGGTCGGAATCTCCACCACGTCGACCGGCTCACCGTCGTTGATGAACGGCACATTGTTCTCGTGCAGGGCGTGCAGGACCAGCTTCACGCCGATCAGCCCGAGGATCGCGGCCAGGCCGTAGGAGAGGAAGACCAGACGGTCCAGCAGGCCGTCGATCAGGAAGTACAGCTGCCGCAGCCCCAACAGGGAGAAGGCGGTGGCGGTGAAGACCAGGTACACGTTCTGAGTCAGCCCGAAGATGGCCGGAATCGAGTCCAGCGCGAACAGGATGTCGGTCCCGCCGATCGCCACCATGACCAGCAGCATCGGGGTGAGCACCCGCTTGCCGTCCTGGTAGGTGAAGAGCTTGTCCCCGTCGTACGTCTCCGAGGTCCGTAGGAAACGCCGGGCCAGCCGGATCACGATGTTGTCCGGCGCCTCGCCTTCGTCGTGTTTCTGCTTGAGCAGATTGCCCGCGGTGACCAGCAGGATCAGCCCGAACAGATAGAAGATCCAGGCGAACGAGTTGATCAGTGCCGAACCGAGCAGGATGAACCCGGTCCGGGCGAGTAGCGACACCACGATCCCGAACAGCAGCACCTTCTGCTGGTCGGCGCGCGGCACCTTGAAACTGCTCAGCAGCAACAGGAACACGAAGAGGTTGTCGACCGACAGCGCCTCCTCGGTGACATAGCCGGCGAAATACTCCTGGCCCATCGTGGAGCCACCGAAGATCCAGACGCCGACACCGAACAGGATCGCGATCGACACGTAGATCGACGTCCACAGTGCCGCCTCACGCAGTTTCGGCACATGGGCCTTGCGCACGTGAAAGAAGAAGTCGAAGAGCAGCAGGCCGACGATGCCGGCAACGGTCAGGGCCCACACCACACCGGACACCGGTTGCATGCGCCCCATCCTAAGGGTGATCGTCCCCCGTCACTGCCGCCCGGAGCTGCGACGCGGTGAGAAAGATCGCTCCGTCCAGGTTCGCGCCGCGCAGGTCCGTACCCCGCATGTCGGCGCCGGTGAAATCGGCTCGGCGTAGATCCGCGTCACGCAGATCGGTGCCGATCAACAGGGCGCCGCGGAAACTCGCGCCGCGCAGATCGGCGCCGCGCAGGCGGCGCCCGATCAGCTGGGCACCACTGTGGTCCGGACGGCGCCCACCGGCCCGCGACCGGGCCATCTCACTCGCCCTCCGCAACAACGGCACAACCCGGACGCGGTACGCCTCCACGTCCAGTTTCCGCAGGCCACCGGGATCGCTTCCGGCCAGTACGTCGGTCTCGTCGAGAGCGGCCCGCAACTTCGGGTGCAGCCGGCGCGCCTCGTCCAGCTTCAATGCCTCGGTCAGATACCACATCAGCTCGTGCAGCTGCCGCACCACCGGGAGTACCGCGAACATGTCACCGGCCAGCTCCGGCGCGGAGCGCCAGTCCCGTCCGCCGAAGGTGTCCTGAGTGATCCGCTGCCCCGCCCCGAAACAGTCGAACACCACACAGCCGGGGAACCCGCGTCGCGGCAACTCCTCATGAATGGTGCAGCGGAAATCGTCGCCCAGATTCCGGCACGGCTGCCCGGCCGGTTTGTCGACCGCAAAATCGGACGACTTGGCGAAGGCGGGGGCAACGCAGCACAACGCGGCGCACCGAGAACAATCGGCGGCTAGTTCAATCATTCCTTGCACAATCCCTCGGTCGGAGCTGCCGATAACTTTACCGACACCCGGGCAAACAGCTTCTACCTGCAGCTTTGCGGGTAGGGTGCGCAGACGGGATGAACGATGACCACCTCGAATCGCTTTCGATAACCTCATCGTCCGGCCGCACAATGGAGGATTTTCAACACCATGTTCAGACGACCGAAAACAGTTTTCGGTACGGGTTCCGCGCTGGGCGTGCTCATCGCGGCTACCGGCGTATTCGGGACCACGCCCGCCTGGGCCGCAGCGCCGACGTTCGACACGCCACCGGCCCAGGTCGGCTTCGGCACGGTGACCCTGACCGGCACCGCCACCGCGAACGCCACCGTCACACTGCGTGAGGCCGCCTACAAGTGGGGCAAAGACGCCACTCAGGGTTCGGAGCTGTCACCGGCCACCCAGTTCGAGACCGACATGCCCACCACGGTCACCGCCGGCAGCAACGGCCGGTGGACCATCCGCCGGGTGATGGACTCCGGCTTCGTGTGGGCCGTCGAATCCGGCGGACAGTACTCGCGGATCGTGCAGGCCCCGCTCAAGGTCGGTGCCACGTTCACGGTCAGCTCGACCGGTTCCGGCAGCATCAGCTTCAACGTGCACACCAGTCCCGACCAGCCGTACTTCCCGGTCCGGGTGGAACGGCAGAGCGGCGGTAGCTGGGTCGCGGTCGCGTCGGGCGTCACCGACGGTCCGGCCGGTGAGGGCGGCGCCACACCGCCCAACGACGACGGCGACGACAACGCCGAATTCCAGGGCACCGCCACCGGGCAGCCGGGCGGGCAGCAGACCTACCGGGCGGTCATCGCCGAGACCGGGAACGCGGCGTACGCCTCCGCCGAGAACCTGATCACCAGCAACACGTACACCCGGACCGTGGACGTCGGCGGCTCCGGCGGCGGCACCACTCCGCCGACCACACCGACCAACCCGACCAACCCGCCCACCACCACACCCGCCGTCGGCTCGATCCAGTTCACCCGGATCCAGTACAACTCCCCCGGTGTGGACAGCCGCACCAACAAGAGCATCAACGGGGAGTACGCGCAGCTCACCAACAAGAGCAGCAAGGCGGTCAACCTCAAGGGGTGGACGGTCCGTGACGCCGCCGGCAACCTCTACCGGTTCACCAGCAGCTACACGCTGGCCGCCGGCAAGAGCGTGATCGTCCGTACCGGCAAGGGCACCAACACCACCGCCACCCGTTACTGGGGCAAGAGCTACCACGTGTGGAACAACGGCGGCGACACCGCGACCCTGCGGACCGACGCCGGCAAGACCATCGACAGCTGCCGGTGGACGACCGCAGGCAAGGGCTACACCACCTGCTGAAACGACCCGGCGGGGACACTCCTTTTCAGCCTCGACCCGTTCGGTCCGGCCTTTTCGGCCCTCGGCCCGCTCGATCCTGGCCCGTTCGGCTCTAGGACCGTTCGCTCCTAGAGCCGTTCGGTCCTAGAGCCCGGCGGTCCTAGAGCCCTGCGGCCCTAGAGCCGTTCAGTCCTAGAGCCGTTCGGTCCTAGAGCCGTTCGGTCCTAGTACGGCAGCCGCCGTTCGTGAGGTGACCTCGGATCCTGCGGGAACAAGGACGGCCACCGCATGATCGTCTGTGCGTTGTGGACACAACATCAGACCTTGCGGTGGCCGAGAGCCACAGCGTAGAGCCTGCTCGGTGGCGACGAACCATCGACCTGGTGATCGACTCGTTCGCGGGCCGGTTCTGCCGGGTTGAGCCCCGCCGGGCGGCGGCCGGGTTCGTCACCGGGCTGCTTGCCGACCTGGAGGTCAAGACGTGTTGGCAGGTGGCTGAGCAGGCCGGACATGCCCGACCGGATGCGATGCAACGGCTGCTCTACCGGGCCAAGTGGGACGCTGACGCGGTGCGTGACGACGTTCGCAAGGTCGTCGCTGACCGACTCGGTGACCCTGACGGTGTCCTCGTGGTCGACGAGACCGGCGATCTGAAGAAGGGCGTGCACTCGGTCGGTGTCCAGCGTCAATACACCGGAACCGCCGGGCGGATCGAGAACGCCCAGGTCGGAGTGTTCCTCGCCTATGCGAGCAGGCACGGTCACACTCTGATCGACCGCAGGGTTTACCTGCCGAAGTCCTGGACCGATGACCGTGACCGGTGCGAGCGGGCCGGCATTCCGCAGGACGTCACGTTCGCCACCCGCTCGGAGTTGGCCGACGACATGATCAACGCCGCGGTGAATGCCCTGGTCCCAGCCCGGTGGGTCGCCGCGGACGAGGCCTACGGCAATAACACCCGGCTCCGCAGTGAACTGCGCAAACTCCGCCTCGGCTACGTGCTGGCAGTCTCCTGCGATCACCTCGTGCCGATCGACGCAGGCAAGACCCGCTGCCGCGTCGACCGCCTCGCCGAGAACCTGCCCGCCACCGCCTGGACCCGGCGCAGCGCTGGTGACGGCTCGAAAGGACCACGGTTCTACGACTGGGCCTGGCTGGCCGACGTCGGCGCCGACGGTGACCCCGACGACGATGGCCGGCACAGCCTGCTCATCCGACGTAACACCACGACCGGTGAGCTGGCTTTCTACCGCTGCTGGGCACCGGGGCCGGCCACCCTCGCCCAGTTCGTGCGGGTCGCGGGAGTTCGCTGGATCGTGGAGGAAAGCTTTCAGGCCGGAAAAGGCCAAGTCGGCCTTGACCAGCACCAAGTCCGCCGGTGGACGTCCTGGCACCGGTTCACCACCCTGGCCCTGGCCGCCCTCGCCGTCCTCGCGATCTGCGCCGCCGACGCCCGCACCGCAGATCGTCGCGGTCAGCCCGACATGATCGACCTGACCGTCAACGAAATCCGCCGTCTGATCAACGTCCTGCTGATCCGGCCAACCCGCAGCATCGCCTACCGTCTGCGCTGGTCAAACTGGCGACGCCGCCACCAGGCACGAGCCAGACGAGCCCACTACGCCCGCCGCCTCACCCTCGAACTCCAACCATGATCACGAATGGCGGCTGCCGTACTAGGACCGTTCGGTCATCGGCCAGGAGCGTCCCCAATGGCGTCGAATACTCGGGGCCGGTTCGGCATCGTTCCGTTCTCGTCATCGGCTTGGTGGCTCTGCTCGGCGAACGGCTACCCGATACGGTCGAGGTCACCTGTGTCGCACCGGCCGGCCACCACGGCCACCGCCTCCGAAATCCGCACCGTCTGGCGGGCCCCGCGGCGGCACCCAGACCGGTCGAGGCCATCGCCGCACTCCAGCAGGCCGATACCTCCGGCGTCGATCACCGGTTCCACCTTCCGGGCCGGTGCCCTCCCAGGTCGATGTCGAAACGGCCGACATCTCCACCGGTGACCATCGCCACCTGGGCATCCGGTGCCTCACCGACCACAATCCGCCCGCCTGCGGCCCGCTGCCCACCGTCCTCGGCAACCCCACCCCGATCCGCCAGGTCCACGACAACCTCACCGGCAACGCCATCGAATACACCCCCGCCGGCCGCGTCGCCGAGATCACCATCCGCGCCACCGCACCAGACCCCGCCACCTGCCGCATCGAGATGGCCAGCCGCGGAATCGGCATCCCGAAAACCAGCGAGCCGAAGTATTCAACCCCTCCACCCGAGCCGACGGCAGCGAACACCACGCCGGAACCGGCCTGGCCATCGGCCAGCGAACGCCACAACGGCACAGTCCGCGTCGATGCCGACCCCGGCGGGAGACAGCCGCATTTCTGGCCCACCCTCGCGACACCGGCCGTCCAGTCCACCTTCACGGGGGGCCGTTTTGCAGCCCTCGAACCCAGTGCGCTAGGGTTTAGCTACCGACGCGGGGTGGAGCAGCTCGGTAGCTCGCTGGGCTCATAACCCAGAGGTCGCAGGTTCAAATCCTGTCCCCGCTACGAGTGCAGGGGGTCTCTGTCCGCGGAATGCGCGGACCGGGGCCCTCTTCGCGTTTCATCAGGGGGCCGAGCCCCCCGAACCCCCGCGTTACGGCTGGTTCGGCGTCTGTGCCCACTCATCGTTACCCCGGCCGTGCGGCCTGGCGGCCGTGCGGCCTGGCGGCCTCGGACCCGGCGTTCGGTGCGGCACCCCTGCGACGATCACTTGCGGGCCGTCCCGGAGTACTCGGACTGCCGCATCCACCGGGCTCCGCGTGCCACGCACCTCGTACCGCTGGCCGTGTGGCTGGCGGCCTTGGCCCTGGCGTCTGGTGCGGCATCTGTCATGCATCGCTATCGCTGAGTTTGCGGCCTGTCTCGGCTTTGGGTGCGGCACTCACGCCGCTCACCGTTGCCGCCGGACGTGTGGCCTTGCGTCCTTGGCCCTGGCGTTCGGTGTGGCATCGCTGCTGCTCGCCGCTACCTTCGCCGTTGGTCTTGTGGCCTGGCGGTCTCGGCTCTGGTGTCTGGGCCGGTGACGGTGTCTCTCATGCGCACCCGGCCGTGCGGCGCGGCTTCGGGGGTGACGCCTGGTGCGGTGAGCTGCCACGCACGAATAACCCGGCCCGCGTGACCTGGCGGCTGGGGGCTCTGGGGGCGCGAAAGGCCCTTGTCGCGTCTTCGCCGACAAGGGCCTTCGGGTGTCACCGAGTTCGGGTTACGAGCTCGGTGACGGACTCACGCACTTGGATGCGGAACTGTTGGGTGTCGGCGAGGTCACAGGCAGGCTGGCAGATGGAGTCGGACCGCTCGGCGCCGGTTCTGGGTCTGACGCTGAAGTCGACGGTTCGACGGGAGGTTCCGCGGGTGGTGAGGTCGACGGCTTGTTGGAGGACGGAACCTGCGGCTCGGTAGGCGGCGGGGTGAACGGTGAGGTGGGTGGAAGTGTGGCCGGCGGGGTCGGCGGTGAGGTGGGAGGAACTGTCACCGACGGAGTCGGCGGTGAGGTGGGTGGTGAAGTTGCCGGCGGCGTCGGTGTGAGGGTGGCTGGTGAGGTTGGTGGAGTGGTGGGTCGTGGGGTGATCGTGGGTGTGGTCGGCGGCCTTCTGCGGCTGAGTGTCTCGATGCCGGGCGTAGCCGTCCACTCCGGCCAGACGCTGGGGTCGTGGTCGCAGCCCGATGCCGGCTTCGGGCTCACCGGACCGGCGGAGGTCGGCCCCGGGCTCATCGGCGTGGATGGCCGCGGTGACGTCGGACTCGGAATCGCCGACGGACGCACCTGACCCGGCGGCGGCCCCTGGGTTCCGGCAAGCACGGGTACGGCACCAGCCGTGCCCCCGAGTAGGAGGCTGCCGCCCAGAAGAACGATGTAAGCGTTGCGACGCAACAGGGTGATCTCCTTGTGTGGTCGCCATGAGGCGAGATCGGCGTGGCGCCCACCGGATCGGAAGTCCACCGCACAGGGGCGCCACTGAAATGATGGCGATCAACCTTTGGGTGCCCTGTCGGTCCGTGTCCCCCGGCACCCGACCAGCTCAGATTCCGGTACCGCCGGTCATCCCACTGCCAGGCGGAGTACCGGTCCCGCCGCCGGTGCCCCCGGCGATCAGCACCGCGATCTCTTCGCCGGTACCGCTGGCGACCAGCGTGCCGGTCTCCCCGCCACCACTACTCGTAACCAGCGTGCCGGTCTCTCCACCGCGCTGAGGGGTCGCCCGCACGAGGCTCCGCGCAGACCCACCCGGAACGAACACCGTGTTCGACCCACTGGCCAGGCCGACTACATCCGAGTCCGGCTCCAGAACGATTCCGCCGCCGCCGCCGACCCCACCGCCTGCGACGAACACGGTGTTCGACCCACTGGCCGCAGCCACCCCACCCGATCCGGAAACGACAAGGCCACCCACGGCCCCGGCCACAAGAAGCCCAGCCACAAAACCCCAACGAACCCGCACAGTCGCCTCCCGGCCCAGCACTCCAACAAAGCCCGAAGAAGATCGCACAGACCGCTTTAGGTGATCTTTGGGTAACCCCGCCGGCCCATCGCGTCAGGCGGCAACAAACACTCTTCGACCTGCCAGAACACCCAGCCGAACAACCCCGACAGGAACAAGAGATCAACCACCGCAGATCCGGTGATCCCCATGGAGGCCCTGGTCCCGAGCCAGGCTCAACCCGAACATCCGTACGCGTTCACTCTGCGCAGACTTTCAAAGACGCCAGAAAGTCGGCCAGCGCACACATAGGAATCCCGGTGCGCGGCCGGCCGTGATGACAGTGACGAGGCCTCCTCGACCGCGGTAGCGGCGAGCAGCAACGATGCCACACCGAACGCCAGGGCCAAGGCCGCAAGGCCACACGTCCAGCGGCAACGGCAAGCGGCGTGAGCGCCGCACCGAACGTCAAAGCCGAGACAGGCCGCAAACTCAGCGATAGCGATGCATGACAGAGATGCCGCACCAGACGCCAGGGCCGAGGCCGCCAGGCCGCACGGCCGACGGTACGAGGTGCGTGGCACGCGGAGCCCGGTGGAGGCGGCAGTGCGAGTACGCCGGGACGGCCCGCACGGATCGTGGCAGGAATAACCGCACCGAACGTCAGGGTCGAGGCCGCCAGGCCGCACGGCCGGGGTAACGATGAGTGGGCAGAGACGCCGAACCAGCCGTAACGCGGGGGTTCGGGGGGCTCGGCCCCCTGATGAAACGCGAAGAGGGCCCCGGTCCGCGCATTCCGCGGACAGAGACCCCCTGCACTCGTAGCGGGGACAGGATTTGAACCTGCGACCTCTGGGTTATGAGCCCAGCGAGCTACCGAGCTGCTCCACCCCGCGTCGGTAGCTAAACCTTAGCGCACGTGCTCCGGGGGCCGCAAAACGGCCCCCGGAGACGATGCTCACCCGCTCGGTGTGGGTGTGGGACTTGTGGTGGTGCCGGCCGGCGTCGCCTTCTGCAGGTTCTGGAACTGCTTGATCGCGTTGTCCAGGTCGATCAGCGCCTGGCCCTCCTTGGCGAGGTCGCCGGAGCGCTTAGCGGCCTTCAGGTCTTCGATGGCCTTGTCGACTGCGGCGGCGGCCGCCGCCATGTCCGCCGGCACCGCGGTGGGCGGCGGGGTGGACGGGGAGACGCTGGTGCTGGGTGATGGTGAGGCGCCCGGGGTGGTGGGCGTGGTCGGCGTGGTCGGGGTGGTGGTGGGTGGTGCGCCGGACTTGCCCAGGGCGGCCAGGGCTTCGAGGCCCTTGGTGAGGTTGTCTTCGAGGACGACGTACGAACCGCCGTCACCGTAGGACATCAGCACCTTCTGCAGCAGCGGCGCCGCGTTGGCCTGGCTGCTCTTCACGTAGACGGGCTCGACGTACAGGATGTCGTTGCCCAGTGGGAGCGAGATCAGGTTGCCGTAGAGGACCGACGCCTGGCCGCCACGGTTGAGCAGTGTCAGCTGGTTGGCGATGTTCTCCTTGTTGACCATCAGCTGATGCACCTGGACCGGGCCGGGCGCGATCGTGTTGTCACGTAGCTGCAGTATCTCCAGCCTCGGTTCGCCGTTGACGTACGAGCCGGAGACCAGGGCCGCCATGTTCTCCCGTTTGAGCGGGGTGACACCGGCGGTCAACTGGAACCGGCTCTCAGTCTGCTCGGGGAGCTTGACGTTGAGGTAGAACGGCGGCTGGAACCCGCTCTGCGGTGCGTCGGGTGCGTTCGGCACCTGCCAGAAGTCCTCGCCGGAGAAGAACGTCCGCGAGTCCTCGACGTGGAACTTGGTGAGCAGGTTGCGCTGCACCTTGAACAGGTCGGCCGGGTAGCGGAAGTGGTCGGCGAGTGCCTGCGGGATCTGGGCTTTCGGCACGATCAGGTCACCGCCGAAGGCCTTGTTCCACGCCTTGAGGATCGGGTCCTTGTCGTCGAACTCGTACAGGGTGACGGTGCCGTCGTACGCGTCGACGGTCGCCTTGACCGAGTTGCGCATGTAGTTGACGTCGTCACGGGCGAGCGCGAACGACCCGGTGCCGGTGAGCCGGTCCTCGGTCTCGGTGGCCAGGTTGATCTTCTGGGCGTACGGGTACGTCTTCGCGGTCGTGTAACCGTCGAGGATCCACACGATGCGCCCGTCGACGACGGCCGGGTACGGGTCGCCGTCGATGGTGAGGAACGGGGCCACCTTCTCGACGCGCTCCCGGGGCTGACGGATGTACATCAGCTTGGAGTTGTCGTTTACCGCGCCGGAAAGCACGAAGTTGCTCTCGGTGTTCTTGATCGCGAAGATCATCCGCCGGAAGAACGAGCCGATCTCGACGCCGCCCTTGCCCGAGTAGGTGTAGTACTCCTCGCCGGAGGTGGTGCTCTGCCCCCGCGGACGGTCGAACTCCACGTTGTTGCCGCCGTCAGCCTGGCCGACGATCGCGTACTCGGTGGATTTCTCGCCGTAGTAGATCCGCGGCTGCTTGGCTTCCAGCTCCTGGGTCGGCGTGATGCACTTGTTGACGTTCTCCTCGCCGCCCTCGCTGCCGAGCAGGCCGGAGGCGAACAGTGGCAGGCCGGTGTCGCACTTCTGGTTGGCCGGCGCCGCCACCAGGCCGTAGCCGTGGGTGTAGACGGTGTGCCGGTTGAGCCAGTTGCTCTGCTGCGCGGTCAGCTTCTCGTCGTCGATCTCGCGGGCGCCGACCACGTAGTCCTGGGTCTTGCCGCCGATCGTGTAACGGTCCACGTCGAGTTTCTCGCCGAAGTCGTAGAAGCCGCGGGACTGCTGCGACACGGTGAACGCCTGCGAGACGAGCTGCGGGTCGATCACCCGGACGTTCTGCGCGCTGGTGTCGTCGGCGAGTTCCGCCGGCGGCCGGCCGTCGCCCGTGGGGTATTCCGAGACCGCGGTGTTCTCCAGCCCGAACGCCGTCCGGGTGGCCTGGATGGACCGCGTTATGTACTCCGCCTCCTTGTCGTAGAGGCTCGGCTTGACCTGGAAGTTCTGCACGGCCAGCGGGTAGATGCCGCCGATCGCGACGGCCGAGATCGCCAACAGTGCCAGCGAGACACCGGGCCACACCAGGTTCCGCATCACGGCGTTGGAGAAGACGATGATCGCGATCGCCACCACCACGGAGATGTAGGCGAGGATCTCCTTGGCCGGCAGCAGCGCGTTCACGTCGGTGTAGCCCGCGCCGTACAGCCCGGGCGACACGTGCTGCTCGAGCAGGAGCGCCCGCCTGTCGAGCACATACGCCACCGCCTTGAGCAGCACGAACACCGCGACCAGCGAGGTCAGATGCGCGCGGGCGGCGGTGGTCATCCGGTCGCCGACACCCTGCAGACGCACGCCGCCGAAGATGTAGTGCACGGCCAGCGAGCCGATCACCGACAGCACCACGGCGGTGAAGCCGAGACCGAGCACGTAACGCCACAGCGGGTACTCGAAGATGTAGAAGGCGATGTCGACCCCGAACTGAGGGTCGGTCTCGCCGAAGGAACTGCCGTTCTGGAACAGCATCCAGTCACTCCACCGGCTCTGCGCGGAGAGCCCCGCGAAGAAGCCGATGACGATGCCGGTGACGGCGATCCAGGTGCCCAGGCGGGGCGCCAGGATCATGCGGTAGCGCTCCAGCGTGGCCTGTTCCGCTGAGTGTGGGCGCAGCAGCGGGCGCAGACGGTACGCCAGGTAGAGGTTGCCGGCGACGATCAGCGTCATCGCCGCGCCGACCACCAGGAAGAGGACGAGACGGGTGGTCAACACCCCGGAGAAGACCGTGGTCTTCTGCACCTCGTCGAACCACAGGTAGTCGGTGTACGCGTCGATACCCCAACCGAGCAGCGTGAAAAGAATGAAGACCCCGACCAGGACGCCGACGGTCACGCGACCGCGCCGGCTCATCCTCGGTAGAGGACTGTTACGCATGACCAACGTTGGCTCCACACTTCGTCTGGCCGGTGTTTCACCTTACGATGTCGCATCCAGCTTCTATACGCGGCAGAACTGTCCCGTCACTACCGGCGTGTGCGTTTCACGAAGCCGAGCACGGCTTCGGGTCGTTTCCGGCGGTGAACGTCTTGAGCGCGGTGAGCGCGTCGTCCACCGTGGCCACCTCGGCCATGGTGAGCCCGGGTCGGGCGTTGCGCAGCGCCTCCGCACAGTTGTCCTTGGGGACCAGGAAGAGCACGGCCCCGGCTTTCTCGGCGCCGACCAGCTTCTGCGGGATGCCGCCGATCGGGCCCACATTGCCGTCGTCGTCGATGGTGCCCGTACCAGCGATGATCTTGCCGCCGGTGAGGTCCTCGGGCTTCATCTTGTCGATGATGCCCAGGGTGAACATCAGGCCCGCACTCGGGCCGCCGATCTTGTCGAGATCGATCTTGATCCCGAGTGGGTCGGACTGCTTGGTGGCGATCTCGATGCCGATCCGCGGTTTGCCGTCGGACGCGTCGGCCTTGGAGGTGATCTGCGCGGTCGCCGCCTTGCCGTCGCGCTCGTAGGCGACGGTGAGCGTGGTGCCGGCCGGCTTGGCCCGGACCAGCTCGGCGACCTGGTCGTCCCGGGTGATCTCGGTGCCGTCGATCGACTTGAGGACGTCCTCGGCCTTCAGCACGCCGTCGGCCGCTCCGCCGGTGGTGACCTTGCCCACGTAGACCTGCATCGGGTAGCCCAGCTCGCGGAGTGCGACCTTCTCGGCGCTGCTCTGCGAGTCCTTCCACTCCTGGGCGTTCTGCTCCTGGACCTGCTGCTCACTCCGGTCCGGCGGGTAGATCAGCTCACGGGGCACCACCGCGTCCGAGTCGCTCAGCCAGCCCCGGATCGCCCACACCAGCTCCACCTGCGACTGCACGTTGACCGTGGTGAGGCGCAGCTGGCCGGCGGACTTGGAGGTCTCGCCCTTGGCGACCTGGATGACCTCGACCCCGTTCTGCACACCGAGGGTGTCGACGGTGGGGCCGGGCTTGAGCACCACGTAGGGCATCGGTGCGACCATGACACCGGCAGCCAGCAGAGCGGTGATCAGGGCGCCGAGGATGACGGTGACACCGCGACGTCTCATGCGCGTGAGCGTACCCACCCTGTCTGAGTTCTCTCTGAGCTGATACCTCCCTCAGTCCGCTACGGGCTTTTCGCGCGTACCGTTGGGGTCGTGCCTGATATCCCGTTCGGCTTCTCCCTGCCGGGCGCGCAGCCGCCCGACCCCTCCGACCCGCAGCAGATGCAGCAGTTCATGGCGCAGCTGCAGCAGATGTTCGCCGCGCCCGGCAGTGGCCCGGTCAACTGGGACCTGGCCCGTCAGGTCGCCGCCAGCCAGCTCTCGGCCGCCGGTGACCCCGCGGTGAACATGCTGGAGCGCCATCAGGTCGAGGAGGCTCTGCGCCTCGCCGACCTCTGGCTCGATCCGGTGTGCGCGCTCCCGACCGGCATCCACAAGTCCGTCGCGTGGAACCGTAATGAGTGGATCTACAACACCCTGGACGTCTGGAAGAAGCTGTGTGAGCCGATCGCCGGCCGCATGGTGGGCGCGATGGGCGACCTGGTCCCCGAGGAGGCCCGCCTCCAACTCGGCCCGATGCAGTCGATGGTCGCCACGCTCGGCGGCGCGCTCTTCGGCGGTCAACTCGGGCAGGCCTTCGGCCAGCTCGCGGCCGAGGTCCTCTCGGCCGGCGACATCGGGCTTCCGCTCGGCCCGGCCGGCACCGCGGCGCTGGTTCCCTCCAACATCAAGGTGTACGGATCAGGCCTCGAGCTTCCCGAGGACCAGGTCCGGCTGTACGTGGCGCTGCGCGAGGCGGCCCACCAGCGGCTCTTCGGGCATGTCCCGTGGCTGCGAGCGCACGTGCTGAGCGCCGTCGAGACCTACGCCAACGGCATCACGGTGAATCGGGAGGCGATCGAGGAGGCGATGAGCCGCGTCGACCCGACCGACCCGGAGTCGATGCAGGCGATGGCCCTCGAGGGCATCTTCACTCCCGAGGACACCCCGCAGCAGAAGGCCGGGCTGGCCCGGTTGGAGACCGCGCTCGCGCTGGTCGAGGGCTGGGTCGGTCAGGTGGTGGACGCCGCCGCCGGTGACCGGCTGCCGTCCGTGGTGCCGCTCGGCGAGGCGTTCCGCCGCCGTCGGGCCGCCGGCGGTCCGGCCGAGCAGACGTTCGCCGCCCTGGTCGGCCTGGAGCTGCGGCCACGGCGTCTGCGTGAGGCGGGCGCGCTGTGGACCGCGGTCACCGAGCACCGGGGCATCGCCGGGCGGGACGCGCTGTGGGACCACCCGGACCTACTGCCGACCGACGAGGATTTCGCCGACCCGGAGGCCTTCGCCCGGATCCGTTCGGACTGGGACATCAGCGAGCTGGACAACCTGGGCGAGGGCCCGAAAGAGGACTGACCAGCGCTTCAGCCGCCGAGGAGGGCCCGGGTGTTCTCCCAGCCCTCCAGGGCGGGCTCCAGGCCGGCCAGATCGGTCGGGCCGCGCAGCCGACGCCACGGCGGGGTCGAGGTGACCTCGCCGGGCGACGGTGCCGTCCTGCGCAGCAGTTGGGCGGAGGCGGTGTCGAGATCGTGATCGACCAGCCAGTCCGGCGCGGGCAGGCTCGTGGCGACGCCGAAGAGGCCCCCGCCGGGGCCGGCCGGAGCCACCGCCACGGACTTGGCGTCGAGGGGCCGTAGCAGCTTTCCCAGGGTCATTCCCGGTACGTCCGGAGCGTCTCCGGCGATCACGGCGGCCTGCTCGAAACCGTCCGCGGCGGCCGCGGCCAGCACCGGCAACACCGTCGGGGTGGCGATCTCGTAGATGCGCATGCCCGGCCAGGCGATCTCACCGGCCAGTGCCAGGTCGTCCCGGGTGGCGGCGATCGCGGCCTCGGCCTGGGCCAGCCGGGCCAGCAGGTCGACCACGTCCTCGGCCATGGCCGCACGCCAGGCCGCCAGGTCCACGCCGGGTGGGCTCCACGGCACCGGGACCAGCATCGTCACCACTACACGCCGCGTCACAGCGTCACCCTACTCAGAGTGCTCGCGAGATGGTGCTCACGGCGTACCCCCGCGATCGCCGGAGGCGCCGGATCATCGGTGAGCGAACCGCGGGCCGCCCGCCGCGGATGATCCTATTCGGCCATCACCAGGGTTCCGGCGGCCGAGACGCCCTCCAGATAGCCGCGGGCCCGCTCGGCCTTGGGGAAGCGGTTGACCAGGTCCCAGAAGCGGTTGTTGTGGCTCGGCACGACGAGATGGGCCAGCTCGTGCAGGAGCACGTAGTCGATGACCCAATCGGGCATCTCCTGGATGCGGTGTGAAATCCGGATCGTCGCGTCGTCGGGGGTGCAGGAGCCCCAGCGCCCGTTCTGGTTCGTCACCCAGCGCACACTCGCCGGGACCACCTCGTCGGCGTGATCGGCCAGGTAGCGGGTGATCAGACGGCGGGCGCGGGCCAGCAGCTCGGCGTCGGTGCACCGCAGCCGTTCCTCGCGAGCTTCCAGGCGGGCGAGCATGCGCTCGACCCACTCCGTCTCCTCCGCACGGGAGAAGCGGTCCGGGATGAGCACCACGACTCGCTCGCCGTCGCGATAGGCGGACACCGTCCGTCGCCGGCGCTGGCTGCGCCGCACTTCCACGACAGGCTTGCGCACGCGGGCCATTACCGGCTCGCGCGGCCCAGATTCGGGTTCACATTGAGACGCTAATCCGCCGCACCCCGGTTACCGCAAGAGTACGGACAATGACGGTCGCGGTATATGAGCACTTCGCCCGCATATACCCGAAAAAAATTTCCCCACCGGCAACATCGGTGACACCCGTCAACCTAGACCATCGTCGACTCAGGCGCCCAACCGACATTTCTGTCCGTTTTATGCCTTTACGATGGGAATCGTCGGCGTGTCCCGGCAAAACTGGCCAAAAAGGGTACGCAGGACCGGCACACTCACGTCGTCGGCGACTCCGCCGACGCTGCGCTGACATGGAACCGGCCTGACCTGGGTAAGTGACCGCCCCGGACGGGTGGCCACATCCGCGTGGCAGGTTCGCGCCCGCCGCCGCAACAGGGCACCGGGCCGGGCGGCCGACGAAAACTACGAGGAGGAAACGTGGCCGACAACACGTACAACGGCTACTGCGTCAAGTGCAAGGAGAAGCGCGACTTCCAGGGTGAGGTGGCGGTCTCCAAGACCGGCATGAACATGGCCAAGGGCAAGTGCCCGGTCTGCGGCACCACGATGAACCGCATCCTGGGCAAGGCCAAGGCGTGAACGAGATCCGGGGAGGACAGCCGGAGACGGCCGCCCTCCCCGGCACGTCCCACCCGTAACCGTGTTCACTCAGACACGTTGTGTCAAGTGAGCCACTAGAGCACCTGTGGATAACTTCCGTATAGCTGTGGACAACCCTCACCAGGGCCGTGAGGGCCTGTGGATAACATCATCGCTCCGCAGCTTCGCAGTGACACCCTGTCACTCATGACCCGGACACCCCTGCCCCGGCCGACCCTCATCCCCGGGCTCCCCCGCTTCTGGCGCGGGCCCGGCGAGTTCCAACTCGGCCTGGATCCCGCTCACGGCGTCGTCCTGCAACTGCCCGATCCACGTGCCGCCGGAGTGCTCGACCTGCTCGACGGGCGGCACTCCGAGCGACTCGTCGTGGCCCGGGCCGCCGAGCTGGGCGTGCCGGCCACCGAGACGCTCGCCCTGCTCGACATGCTCCACTCGGTCGGCCTGGTGCTGCCCTCGCCGACGCTGCTGCCACCGGCCCTGCCCGCGGTCACCCGACACCGGCTCACCTGTGAGGCCGCCGCGCTCGCGCTCGGCTCGGCGGGACCCCGGTTCCAGTCCGGCGACGGCCCCTCCCCGGCACGGGTGCTGCGGCGCCGGCGGTCGGCCCGGATCGTGGTCAGCGGGCGCGGGCGGCTCGGCGCCACCATCGCGGTCGCCCTGGCCGAAGCCGGGGTCGGGCACGTCCACCCGGACCTGTCCGGGGCCGTCGGAGCGGCCGAGATCACCGGCTCCCCACTGCGACCGGAAGACGTCGGCACCGCTAGGCGGGGCGCTGTCGAGGCGGCGATCCTGCGGACCGCGCAGGGCACCGGAGTGCATCCGGTACGCCGTACGCCCGCGTCTCTGGTCGTGCAACTCGCCCACGACGAGCCGCCCGCCCTCCTCGCCGCCGGATTCGCCGCGCGTCGACAGCCGCACCTGGCCGTCGCGATCCGCGACGGCGTGGCGGTGATCGGCCCTCTCGTGCCCGCCACCGGCGGACCCTGCCTGCACTGTGTCGACCTGCACCGCAGAGACCGGGACGGCGGCTGGACGGGCGCGCAGGCGGCCCCGCCGGGTGGCGCCGAGGCGTGCGCGGTGGCCACCCTGATGGCCGCCACCGCCTACGCGACAGGTGAGATCCTGACGTTCCTGGACGGCGGAGCTCCGGAGACGCTGAGCGCCGCCGTGGAGATCGCCGCACCCGGCCGGTTCCGCCGCCGAACCTGGACGGCACACCCCGCCTGCGTGTGCCAGCAGCGTCGGCGGAGGCCAACCTTCACCGGACCTTCACCACATAACCACCAAACCCCCTTGCGACGGGCCGGGTGAGGCGGACCCGTCGGTCACAATGATCTGGTGACGGACATACCGCGCCGCGCCGCGTCCCGGACCGCAAAGCTCGCCGCCCTTCCCCTCGGTTTCGCCGGGAGAGCCGCACTGGGCCTCGGTAAACGGGCCGTCGGCATCGCCTCCGACGTCATCTCCGCCGACATCCAGCAGCGGACCGCCGAGCAGCTCTTCAGCGTGCTGGGGCAGCTCAAGGGCGGTGCGATGAAATTCGGTCAGGCGCTGTCGGTGTTCGAGGCGGCCCTACCCGACGAGATGGCCGGCCCCTACCGGCAGGCGCTCACCAAGCTCCAGGAGGCGGCGCCGCCGATGCCGGTGGCCAACGTGCACAAGGCGTTGACCGAGCAGCTCGGGCCGGATTGGCGCGACCTGTTCGCCGAGTTCGACGACAGCCCGGCCGCCGCCGCCAGCATCGGCCAGGTGCACCGCGCGGTGTGGAAACTGCCGCCGGCCCGCCGCAACGCGAAACCGAAACTGCTGCCCGTCGCGGTCAAGGTCCAGTATCCGGGTGCCGGCGACGCCCTGGTCGCCGACCTGAAACAGCTCTCCCGGCTGGCCGGCATGTTCAAGATCATTCAGCCCGGCATCGACATGAAACCGCTGATCGCCGAACTCCGCGACCGGATCGTCGAGGAGCTCGACTACGAGATGGAGGCGGAGACTCAGCGCGCGTTCGCGACCGCCTACCAGGACGACCCGGAGATCTTCGTGCCCCGGGTGGTGGCCTCCGCGCCGCAGGTCCTGATCACCGAGTGGGTCGACGGCACGCCGCTGTCCGCGGTCATCGCCGACGGCACCCAGGCCGAGCGTGACGAGGCCGGCCGATTGATGGCGATCTTGCACTTCTCCGCGCCCAGCCGGGCCGGGCTGCTGCACGCCGACCCACACCCCGGCAACTTCCGGGTCCTCGCCGACGGGCGGCTCGGCGTCATCGACTTCGGCGCCGTCGCCCGCCTTCCCGAGGGCCACCCCGAGCCGATCGGCCGCCTGGTCCGGCTGGCCCTGGACGGCGAGGCGCAGGCGGTCGTCGACGGCCTGCGCGAGGAGGGTTTCGTCAAGGCGACCGACGACATCGACGCCCAGGCCCTACTCGACTTCCTGCTCCCGATGATCGAGCCGGTCGCCGTCGACAGATTCCGCTTCACCCGCAGCTGGATCCGCAACGAGGCCGGGCGACTGGCCAATCCGCGGGGCCCGGCGTACGCGTTGAGCCGCAAACTCAACCTGCCACCGTCCTACCTGCTGATCCACCGGGTGACGTTGGGCTCGATCGGTGTCCTCAGTCAGTTGGAGGCCGAGGCCGCCTACCGCGAAATCCTGGAGAAGTGGTTGCCCGGCTTCGCCCCCGTCCCCTGACAGCAACCGCCCACAGCCGACAGAGCTGCCACCCGCTCAACTGAACGCGCCCCGCCCGATCGGTGTACCCCGATGTAAGGGACGGCGATTCGGCGCGGGGAGCGGGGCGATGGCGGAAGAACTGACGGAACGGCAGAGGGAGCTCGTGGCCGATTGCACCCGCCTCTGGGAGGCGGGCGAGATGAAGCTCAAGCCGTTGGCAGCCCACTACCGGTCGGTGATCGCACGGATCGCTTCGGCTGAGACCCAAGTCGATGTTCTCTGGCGCGATCAGTTGCTCGGCGGCCCCTTCGGCGAAGCCAAGTCAGCGTGGCAGTACCTCGCGGACACCACCGTCGATCTGCTCCGGGAATCCGCGGAGAGTCTGGAAGCGACAGGCGATGTCCTGGTCATGGCGGCCCGGGAGTATCAGGAGGCCGAGAGGATCAACACGGAGGCCATCGCCGAGCAGAAGGAGAACATCGTCCGAGCCGGGAGCCGGGAAACGACCACCTCGAGCGAAGCTTCGGACGGCACACCATGAGCTACGGGGATCTCTGGCAGCACGCCCTCCGTATCGAGGAATTGGCGATGGAAGCCGCTCTCGACGAGAAGGGATTCGTCCTCGCCGATGGGCAGTACATCTCCCTGCAGGACGGCAATCCGGTACCCGCCGACATCATCCGGTTCCTTCGTGCGGACTTCGAAGGATTGGCGGAGCTGTTCGAGCCTTTCCTCAACCTGCCTGACCCCCAGGTTCTGGAAGCGATGCACCAAGACCTGCGAACCGCCGCCGGCGCATTGTCGAGCGGCAGCGGCTCATTCGACCCGTCACGCGGGGTCGTCATACCGCCGAACTTCGAGATGGCGAGCATGGAGACCGTCGGCAAGACCGTCTTCGAGTGGCAGGGCTTCGCCGCCAGGCAGTTCGAGTACACGTTCGTGGAACCGTGGAAGGACCGTGTCGCCGCGCAGTTCAGCCTGGTGGCCACGCTCATGGCTGCGATCGAAGCAGAGCAGGCGTTGTGGACCGAGTGCCGGAACAACGTGGACGAGCTGGCCCATCTGGCGATCAACGCCTTCGTGTCGATGAACAGTTTCGACACTGATCAGCAGGTCTTCTGGTTGTCAGCGGCCGCCGCCGTCCTCTCGGTCGGAAGTGTGGTGACCAGTGGTGGCGCCGCGATCGCGTTCACCGTGGCGGGTGGAGTCACACAGGTCGCGGGCACCGCGCTGGACAAGTTCGCCGGCAAGGGACCGGAGGTGCGGTTCGACGCCAAGACGCCTCGGGCACTTGTGGAGCAGATCAGGCAGGCGTTGTATCAACTGACCTACATCGTTCTCGAACGAGAACACGCCATTGCGGACGCGATGCTCGTGACGTCGGAGACGCTGGCGACCCAGCGGGACCTGTTCGCCTTCCCTCGCCCGGCACTCGCAGATCAGACTTCGAGAACCATCCTGACGTCGGACGGGTTGGGCCACAACGCATGAGCAGGACGGAACAGCCGGGTGGCGGTGCCGGCGAGGGGAGGCCGACAGGGATGAGAACGAGATGGCTGCTGATCGCCGGCCTGATCGTCGCGGGCCTGGCAGCGGCCAGTTTCCTGGTCGTTCAGGCGCGTGACGAGGGCGCCCCACCGGACACGTCCACGTGCCGATTGACCGCGCCCCAGCCCGCGACCGCCGGCGACTCGTCCGGCATCCGAATCGTCGAACAGGGATATTCACAACGAGGTCCGATGGCGAGTATGGGCGTGCTGCTGCGCAACGACACGACCAAGGTCGCCTACCGCACACTCGTCACCTTCAACGCCCTTGACCCGTCGGGCCGGTCCGTGATCAACGATTCCCACCAGCGCTTCCGTACCCAGGTGGTGCCAACGATTATGCCCGGCCGAACGGTCGCCGTAGGGAATGCCAACCTGCTCGACGACGCGACGCGACGCGGGGAGAGTGAGTTCAAAACAATCTCGATCGACGTTCAGGTCGGTCAGTGGATCGAGCGTGGCAATGGCAACAACGGCCTCGGTGACGTGACCGCGACGGTTGTCGCCGGGAGCGGGCGGAAGGAAGCGAGCGGGCTGGGCTCGGTGGAGTTCGACGTCGAGTCGACGAACTGCGAGACGGTGTTCCAGGGCGTACCGGCCGGCATGGTTTCTCGTGGTGTTTCGTTGGTCTTCCGCAACGGATCCGGCGTCATCGTCGGAGGCACCCTGGACAACTCGCCGCGCAACACGTGCCGGCCGGGAAAGACGGCGGGTGAACGGGTCGAGCTGACCAATCCGGCTATCCCGCAGCCAGCCGATCTCGATGAGACCCTGGTGACCGTCTACTGCGACTTCGACCGGCAGCAAGTGCCTATGGCCTCCGGTGCGCCGTACAACTAGGTCGGGTAAAGGGAACGGCCCGTCCGCATCGGCGGACGGGCCGTTTCTCATCTGTTGTGGTTGTCAGAGTCCGGCGCCGAGTTCACGGGACGTCCGGCTGCGGGCGTCCATCGTGATACGGCGAGCGGAGCGGTAAGCCTCAGGTGCACGGTCACGCTGAGGCCGAGGCATTCGAGCCCTCGACAACGCTTCTTGGATGAGTCTCATCTTGGTGTCTCCGTTCGAAGTCATCTCGGTTCTCGGCTTTCGGATCTCGATCTCGGTCATGGGGAGGGTGGTCATCTCATGCAGCCAGTCGAACCGAGCTGCGAGTGTCGAGACCGTTGGCGGCGAGGCGCTCTTCCACCTCGACAGCCAGCTCGGCGTCGCGAGCGACGTCGGCCTTACGCGGACGGCCACGGGGCCGCTTGCGCGGGACGACAGCGCCACGCTCGAAGATCTCGCCACCCCAGACACCCCAGGGCTCCGCACGGTCGACCGCACCGGCCAGGCACTCGGCCCGCAGCGGGCAGTCCCCGCAGAGCGACTTGGCCAGCTCCAGCTGGGCCGGGGAGTCGGAGAACCACATGTCCGGGTCGAACTTCCGACAGGGCAGGTTTGCCTCGATGTCGACGGTCATGTCGATCGGGGCCAGCGCCAGACTCATAAAGCCCGGTCACCTCTCTCTTCTTCTCGATCTTCTGGATCGTTGTTCAGGTCTTACATCCGGCCGGTTCGGCCGGAAAATGATTCGAGGCCGCGGATCCCGGTTAGGGGTTCCGCGGCCTCGAGGTGAGCCGGTGGTCTGTGGTCAGACCGGCCTTCCTCGAGGCGGGGCGCCGCCATCACCATCCGTGTAGCGCTTGCTGGAGATGGTGCTGTTGCTGCCCTTGAAGCCAGTGGTGCCCTTGTTTCCTTCGATGCGCACCAGGGTCGCTTTGCCCAATTCGGCCTGGGCCAGGACCTGGTGCTCCTGCGGAGCCGGGACGGACTCTGCCGAGGTCGGCAGGATCCGGACGAGCTCAGCGGTCCGCTCAGCGGCCATCCACGCCGGGGCGGCGGTGGCGGGCAGCGAAACGGGCAGAGCGCAGGCAGGGTTCAGCAGCATCGACGGAACGCGCATGTTCATGTCGATCCTCATCGGGGCCACCTCCTCCATTGCGTTGCACTCGTAGTCGAACCCCAGCGAACCCACTGCTCGCCAAGGCGTGTCCTGAGGCTATGCCTGCCCTACACGGGAGAGCAAACGAATTAACGGACTAGTTTTCAAAGTTTTTCGTCGCAAGATCATCTGGGCTCGCTCCGGCCACCAGAGCGAAGACCGCGTCGCCGTACTGACCCAGTTTTCGGGGCCCGATCCCGGCGATCGCCAGGAGCTGTGCCGGGTCGGCCGGGCGGCGCTCCGCGACGGCCACCAGCGTGGCATCCGTGAACACCACGTAAGCAGGGACTTTGAGCTCGGCGGCGGTCCCGGCCCGCCACACCTGGAGACGTTCGTAGAGGTCTTCGTCCAGGTCGGACGGGCAGGTCGGGCAGCGGCCCAGTTTGCGGTCGGCGCCGGCCAGCAGGGTGGCCCCGCAGATCCGGCACAACGACACCTGAGGGCGACGGCGTTCGGGTTTGCGACCCGGCTCGGCGGGCCGCGGTTCGGTGCGCCCACCCCCGGTGAGCTGCGGAAGGAACCGGCACGGGCGACGGGGCCGGCCACCCGTGGAGCGCGACTGGCCGTACGACAGCCAGAGCACGTGCCGGGCGCGGGTCACCCCGACGTAGAGCAGACGGCGTTCCTCCTCCAACTGCTCGGCCGTTTTCGCGTACGTCGTCGGGAGGGTGCCGTCGGCCAGCCCGACGAGGAACACCGCGTCCCATTCGAGGCCTTTGGCCGAGTGCAGCGAAGCCAACGTGACTCCGGACACAGTCGGTGCGTGCTGCTGTTCGGCGCGGCGGGCCAGCTCGTCGTTGAAGGCGGAGAGCGAGACCTCCCGCTGGAGCCGACCGGCCTCACCGATCGGCAGGATCTCCGGCGCCGCCGCATACTCCTCGGCCAGCGCCACCAGGGCGGCCAGTGCCTCCCATTGCTCGCGTGCCGCGCCGCCGGGCGGTGGCTGGTGCCGGTTCCAGCCGGTCGCGGCCAGCGCCTCCACGACCGCCTCGACGAGTGGTGTCTCGCCCGGGGTGGATCGCACGGCGGCCCGCAGCGCGACCATCGCCTGCCGTACCTCGGCCCGCTCGAAGAACCGCTCGGCGCCCCGGACCAGGTAGGGCACCTCGGCGTCGGCGAGCGCCTCCTCGTACGTCTCGGACTGCGCGTTGGTCCGGAAGAGCACCGCGATCTCGCCGGCCGGGGTGCCCGCGGCGATCAGGTCCCGGCACCGCCGAGCCACCGCGACCGCCTCGCCGTGCTCGTCCGGGAAGATCTTGAGCTCCGGCTCGGGTCCGGGCGGCCGCTGGCCGACCAGTTCCAGCCGCAGTTTCGCCTCGGTGCCGCGGGCCTGCCGGATCACCGCGTTGGCCAGCCCGACCACCTGTGGTGTGGAGCGGTAGTCACGAACCAGCCGGACCACCACGGCGTTGCGCCGCTGCCGCGGGAAATCGATGAGGTACGCCGAGGTGGCCCCGGTGAACGAGTAGATGGTCTGGCTCGCGTCACCGACCACGGTCACGTCGTCCCGGCCGCCCAGCCACGCCTCCAGCAGCCGCTGCTGCAACGGGTTGACGTCCTGGTACTCGTCGACGACGAAATGTCGGTACTGGGCGCGGATCTGGTCGGCGACGTCCAGGTGCTCCTCGATGCCCCAGACCGCGGCGCGCAGCAGGTCCTCGAAGTCGATCACGCCCTGCCTGCGCTTGAGCTGCTCGTAGGCGGCGAACACCTCGGACACCCGGGCCGGCTCATGAGGTGTGTCACGCATCGCCTTGGCCGCCGCGACGACGTACTCGCCGGGCTCGACCAGGGACGACTTGGCCCACTCGATCTCACCGGCGAGGTCACGGGCGACGGTGCGGTCTCCCCGTACCCCCGCTTTGGCCGCCGCAAGGCCCACCAACCGTGCCTTGCTCTCGATCAGCTCCGGCATCTGCCGGCCTTCGAGAAGTCGCGGAGCGAAGTAACGGACCTGCCGCAGCGCGGCGGCGTGGAAGGTCCGGGCCTGCACCGCGCCGGCGCCGAGCGCGCCGAGCCGGGCCCGCATCTCGGCGGCGGCCCGCGCCGTGAAGGTGACCGCGAGCACATGTCGGGGGCTGATCTCGCCGGACATCGTCCGGTACGCGATCCGATGGGTGACCGCTCTGGTCTTGCCCGTACCGGCGCCGGCCAGAATGCAGACCGGACCGGCGGGCGCGGTCACCGCCGTACGCTGATCAGGGTCGAGCCCGTCCAGCACTCCTTCAGTCCGCACGGTAGGGAATCATGACACCCCGGCGGGGTGTTGTGCTTGTCAGCCGCACCGCCGTGTGACCTGTATCGAAGGAGCCTTGACCGATGCTGACCATGTACTCGACGTCCTGGTGTGGGTACTGCCACCGCCTCAAGTCGCAACTCGACCGGGAGGGCATCGCCTACGACGTCGTCGACATCGAGCAGGACGAGGCCTCGGCCGCGTTCGTGCGCAGCGTGAACGGCGGGAACCAGACGGTGCCGACCCTGAAGTTCGCCGACGGCTCGGCTCTGACGAACCCGTCGATCGTCCAGGTCAAGCAGCACCTCGCCGCGATCGCGGCATGAGTTTCATGGGAGGGCCTGAGGCCCTCCCATGAAAACTACGGGATCAGCGCCGGGATGCTGGAGTCGAGCAGGCCCCGCTCCTTGAGCGCGCCGTAGAGCGGCGTGGTCTCCGGGTAGTGACCCCATTGGTGGTCGCCGTCGCCGTTGCCGAAGCCGCCGAGCAGCTGCTTCTGCACGTCGTTGAGGTCGTTCCAGGCCGGGGTGTTCGGCAGCTCGGCGTTCTCGTCACGCATGGCGATCCAGCGCGGGGTGTAGCCGAAGAACGCGCCGACACGGGTGATGTCGGAGTAGTTGTCCGACCGGGCGTGCCAGATACGGCGGTCGAAGACGACCAGGTCACCGGCGTTCGCGGTGATCTGGGTCGCACCCTCGGGCTGCGGCCACGGAACGCCACGGCTCGGCGGGCCGGGCAGCCAGTTGGTCTTGTGGCTGCCGGGCAGGACGGTGAAGTTGCCCCGGCCGGTCTCGCTCACGTCGGAGAACCAGTAGGCCAGCTTGACCGACAGCATCGGCCGCGGGTCGGTCTCGATCTCCCGGTTCTGCCGGCCGCCGTCCTGGTGCCAGTGCCACCAGTCCTTCTGCTTCTCGTGCAGCTGCGGGTGCACGTCGATGTGCGAGTGGTAGATGTGCAGATTCCACCCGAGCAGCGACCAGATGTACTTGAAAGCCTTGGGGTGGTCGATCAGGAAGGCCAGTTCGGGCACGTGCGCGATCGGCGACAGCTGGTGCAGGGCACCTGTCGCGCTCAGCTTGCCCTCGGACTTCTGCTTCTCGTAATACCCCAGGATCGCGGCCCGACCGGCCTCGATCTCGCTCTCACTCAGCACCGACGGCACGACGATGTAGCCGTCGCGGTCGAACGCCTCCCGCTCCTGCGCGGTCATCGGCGTCCACGCCGGCGCCTCCACCTGAGTCATCGGTTCCCCTCTCGTCTTTGCAAGGAAGACGCGATGACCCCGCCGGCAGGTTGCTGCTAACCAGAAATATTTTCTAGATCTTCGAGCAGCCACTTCTCAATCAGATAGAAGGCGATCGAAGAGCTCATCGGCACCGACTGCGAACCCTCACCGGAGAACATCTTCACGACCTCCGACCTGGTGAACCAGTGCGCCTCGTCGATCTCCTCGGGGTCCAGCGTCAGCGGTTCGGCCGGATCGGCGATCCCATGAAAACCGAGCATCAACGAGCCGGGGTACGGCCACGACTGGCTCCCCTCGTACCTGATCTCGGCGAGGCCGATACCCACCTCCTCGTACACCTCGCGGGCGACCGCCGCCTCGGCCGACTCGCCCGCCTCGACGAACCCGGCCAGGCAGGAGAACCGCCGGCCGCCGTCGGGTCGGGGCGGCCAGGCCGCGTTGTGCCCGAGCAGACAGCGCCCGTCCGGGCCGGCCACTCCGTCGTGCACCAGGATGATCATCGCCGGGTCGGTCCGCGGCCACATCATGCCGCCGTCCGGGTCGACCCTCGCCCAGCCGGCCTCGACCACCTCGGTCGGCTGACCGGTCTTCGGCGAGTAGCGGTGGCTGCGGTGCCAGTTGCCGAGGGCGACGGCCGTGGTGAGCAGACCGGTGCCGAGGTCGTCGAGCAGGTGCCCGGACTCGCGGAGCCCGGTCGCCCGCACGCCGTCGGCGGCTTCCAGTGGACCGTCGACGGCCCAGTACGGGGTGCCGTCTGGGCCGACGCCGAGGAACCAGCGCTCGGCCTCCGGCGCCGCCGACGACGGCACCAGGATCAGCGCGGCGCTGCCGTCGGGGTGGTCGGTGACCAGGGCCCGGCCGCCCTTGGCCAGGTCCACGACGAGGACCTGGCCGCGTTCCCAGGCGGCGGCGAGCCATTTCTCGTCCCGGCGGTGCTCGGCCGCGCGGTCGAGGGTGGTACGGGCGAGCGGCGGACCACTCGGTTTCTCGGAACTGATCACGCTGCGCTGCGCTCCACGACGGTCAGGGCGGACAGCTGCGACTCGATCTTCTCGGCGTCACCGAGGATCACGGTCACCGCCCGGGACGGGGCGAGATACTTCGTGGCCGCGGCGGCCACCTCCTCGCGGGTGGCCGCGGCGAGTGCCGCCGAGTACTCCCGGAGATGGTCGAGGCGGAGCCCGAAACCGGCGTACATGCCGGCCAGCCCGGCCAGTCCGGCCTGAGTGGACATGCCGAGTCGGAGCGTGCCGAGGGCGTAGCGCCGGGCCTGTTCCAGCTCCTCCTCACCGGGCGGGAGGCTGGCGATCCGGCCCAGCTCGTAGACCGTCTCCAGCAGCGACGGGCCGGTCACCTCGGTGGCCACCTCGGCCGCGGCGACCAGGGCCGAGCCGGCGACGTAGTGGTCGATCGACGAGTACGCCCCGTAGGTGTAGCCCTTGTCCTCTCGGATGTTCTCGGTCCACCGGGACGAGAAGTAGCCACCGAACACCAGGTTCGCCAGGTTGAAGGCGGCGTAGTCGGGGTCGGTACGGGTCAGCGCGGGCAGCGCCAGCCGCAGCGAGGACTGCACCGAGCCGGGCCGGTCCACGAGCAGCAGCGGGCCGGTCTCCAGCACCGGGATGGGCGGCAGGCCGCCGTCCGGCGCGCGGCCCGACCAGCCGCCGAGAATCTTCTCCGCGGTGTCGATGGCCTGGTCCGGGTCGATGTCGCCGACCAGCACCAATACCGCGCCGGCCGGGCGGACCCGGGCGGCGTGCAGCTCGCGCAGCGGCTCCGGCGACAGCGCGCGGATCTCCTCGGGCTCGGGGGTCTGCACCGCGTACGGGTGGTCGCCGTACATCCGCTTGAGCAGGGCCACCCGGGCCAGGTGCGCCGGCTGGCTGAGCGCCACCTGGATGTGGTCGCCGAGCCGGTCCCGCTCGGTGGACACCTCCTCGACCGGGTAGGTGGCGTCGGTGAGCACCGAGGCGAGCAGTTCGAGCGTCCGGTCCAGGCCATCGGCGAGCGCGTTGCCGCTGATCAGCAGCCGGTCCGGGTCGATCCCGGCGCCCAGACTGCCACCGACGGCCTGCAGCGCGGCGGCGATGTCGATGCTGTTCATCCCGCTGGTGCCGGTGAAGAGCGCCTGGGAGAGCAGGGTCGCCGGGGCCAGCTCGGCACGCGCGAACGGGATCCGTAGCCGCACCTCGACCAGCGGCACCGCGGACCGGCGGATCGCGATCACGGTGAGCCCGTTGGGCAGGGTGCGCTCGCGCTCCGGCGGCAGGTTCAGCGCGGCGTCCGGCACCAGGTCGGGCAGGGTCTTGGTCACGAGGAGGCTCCCGGGATCACTTCGACGGAGGCGCGGTGCTCGGGCCGCAGGGTGGCCGCGGCGGCGACGATCTGCTCCTCACGCACCTCGCTGATCAGCTTGGGCAGGTCGTTGAGCAGGCCGGGGCGGCCGCGCTGCAACTCCAGGACGGCCATCGGCTGGGCCCGGCCGAGCACGTCGTCGGTGCCGTGCAGCGCGCGGGTCGCCATCCGCGCCTGGGTCCGGTCGAGCTCGCCCGGCTTGAGCCCGTCGGCGGCCAGCCGGTCCAGCTCCTCATCGATGGTGCGCAACACCTTGTCGGCGTCGCCACCTGGGGGCATGTGAGCCTGAAGCAGCAGCGCGGTCGGGTTGCGCACCAGGTATTCGTCGCCCATGAAGCCGATGTAGCCGCCCATCGTGGTGGCCGTGCGGTCACGCTGAATCAGGCGCTCGACCAGACGGGACGCGTCACCGTCGGTGAGCACCTCGGCGAGCACCACGTACGGCAGGTAGTCCTCGAAGGTGCCGATCGGGTCGGGCACGCGCCATCCGGCGGCCACCGCCGGCAGCGGTGCGATCCGATCGGTGTACGACTCACGCCGCTCCCCGCTCAGACCGGCCTCGTCGAAGTCGGGCAGCTCCGGGGCGGGTCGCGCCGGAACGTCGCCGAAGTGCCGCTCGATCATCGCGGTCGCCTCGGCCACGTCGAAGTCACCGGCGACCGAGAGCACCGCGTTGCCGCAGGCGTAGTAGCGGTCGAAGAAGCCCTGCGCGTCCTCGACGGTGGCGCTCTCCAGGTCCTCGAACGAGCCGTAGCCGTCGTGCGCGTTGGCGAAGGTGCTGAACATCACCGGCGGCAGCTTCAGCCAGGGGAACCCGCCGTACGGCCGGTTCAGCACGTTGACCCGGATCTCCTCCTTGACCACGTCGACCTGGTTACGCAGGTTCTCCTCGGTGAGCCGGGGGCCGCGCATCCGGTCCGCCTCGAGGAAGAGCGCCCGCTCCAGACCGCCGGTCGGCAGGACCTCGAAATAGTCGGTGTAGTCGAGGTGGGTGGAACCGTTGAAACTGCCGCCCGCGCCCTGCACGTGGCGGAAGTGCGCCAGCTTCTCCAGGTTCTCCGAGCCCTGGAACATCAGGTGCTCGAAGAGGTGGGCGAAACCGGTCCGGCCCTCCGGCTCACTGCGGATGCCGACGTCGTAGACGACTGCCACGCCGACCACCGGGGCGCTGCGATCCGGAGAGAGGACCACGCGCAGACCGTTGCCGAGCGTGAACCGCTCGACCGGGTATTTCGTCGCGGGGATCTTGATTTTGGGCGCCACGGTACGAATCTAGCGGACACACCTGCGTAGCCGAGTGGCGACGCCGCGTAAATGCATCAATATCCGTTCCCGGTCTTCCGCCGCGAATCGGACCGGGTACGGCGCGTCGTTGTCACCCCCGTCACCCCCACGAGGGAAGTCGTGCACGATACACCCCGAAAATGCACCCGATGCCGGTTTCCCGTTCCCCGGACGCGGCTTGACGCACCAAACCCATATGGTCCAGTATTCCCATCCAACAGATAGGCATACCGAAGTATCAACGGGAGGGGGAGCGCGGCGTGTACGTCTCGGCTCGCACGGACTACGCCGTACGCGCGATGCTGGCGGTCACCGCCGAGCACCCACGCCTGGTCAAGGCGGCCGGACTGGCCGCCGTCCAGG
Organism: Actinoplanes sichuanensis; assembly: GCF_033097365.1. Taxonomy (NCBI): domain Bacteria; kingdom Bacillati; phylum Actinomycetota; class Actinomycetes; order Micromonosporales; family Micromonosporaceae; genus Actinoplanes; species Actinoplanes sichuanensis. The sequence continues at coordinate 10,392,071 of NZ_AP028461.1, read as the reverse complement.
ACATCCCGCTCAGCTTTCTGCAGGGGATCCTGCTCGATCTGCGTCGCGCCGGGCTGCTGCACAGCCATCGTGGCGTGGACGGCGGGTACGCCCTGGCCCGCCCGGCCGAGGAGATCACCGTCGGCGATGTGGTTCGCGCCGTCGGGGGTGCCCTCACCACGGTCCGGGGGCTGCCCACGTCAACGGCGACCTACCACGGGGCAGCGACGGCGCTGCACGACGTGTGGGTCGCCGTCGAGGCGGCCATCGAGGGTGTGGTCGACCACAAGACCCTGGCCGAACTCTCCAACACCTCAGTGAAACGAAATTAGGAGTGAGCATGAGCTCCCGCACCATACGTGCGCTCGCCCTTGCCTCGGCTGCTCTGGTGGCCACGACCGCGCTGGCCGCCTGTGGTTCCAAGGAGGAGGAGAAGACCGCCGCCGAGGCCGCCTCCGGAAACGCCGCCGAGGCCCCGGCCATCAAGCTGGGCTACTTCCCGAACATCACCCACGCTCCGGCCCTGGTCGGCGTGAACAAGAAGATCTTCGAAGAGAAGCTGGGCAGCACCAAGCTGGAGCCGAGCACCTTCAACGCCGGCCCGGCCGCGATCGAGGCGCTGCTCTCCGGCGCGATCGACGCCACCTACATCGGCCCGAACCCGGCGATCAACGGCTGGTCCAAGTCCAAGGGCACCGCCCTGAAGATCATCGCGGGCAGCACGTCGGGCGGTGCCGGCCTGGTCGTCAGGGAGGGCATCAACACCCCGGCCGACCTCAAGGGCAAGAAGATCGCCACCCCGCAGCTCGGCAACACCCAGGACGTCGCGCTGCGCGCCTGGCTGAAGTCGAACGGCCTGAACGCCGACACCAGCGGCGGCGGCGACGTCTCGGTCCTGCCGCAGGACAACGCGACCGCGGTCCAGGCGTTCGCGCAGGGCACCATCGACGGCGCCTGGGTGCCGGAGCCCAACTTCAGCAAGCTGATCCTCGAGTCCAAGGGCAAGGTCCTGGTCGACGAGAAGACGCTGTGGCCGAACCAGGAGTTCGTGACCACCCACCTGATCGTCAGCCAGAAGTTCCTGAAGGAATACCCGGGCACGGTCAAGAAACTGCTCCAGGGCCACATCGCGGCGGTCAAGTACATCAAGGACAACAACGCCGACGCGCAGAAGGCCGCGAACGCCCAGATCGAGGAGCTCACCAGCAAGCCGCTGAAGGACGAGATCCTCGCCGCCGCGTTCGCGAACCTGAAGTTCACCTACGACCCGATCGCGTCCTCGCTGTTCACCAGCGCGAAGCACGCCGAGGAGGTCGGCCTGCTCGACCCGGTGGACCTCAAGGGCATCTACGACATCACGCTGCTGAACGAGCTGCTGAAGGCGGACGGCCAGGCCGAAGTCAGCGACTCCGCGGCCTGATCCGGCCTTTCCCCTTGGAAATGATCTAAACCTCGAGGTCGCCGTCAAGAAGATCGCTTGACGGCGACCTCGATGGGAGGGCGAGTATGAGTACGGTTGTCCGGATCGACGATGTGACGAAGCAGTACGGTTCGGGGAGCAATGCTCTACTCGCCCTCGACCACATCTCACTCGATGTCGACAAGGGGGAGTTCGTCTGCCTCCTCGGCGCCTCCGGCTGCGGCAAGAGCACCCTGCTTTCGCTGGTCGCCGGCCTCGACAAGATCACCAGCGGCACTCTGGACATCGGCGGGCGGCACGTCGCGCTGATGTTCCAGGAGGCCGCCCTCTTCCCCTGGCTCTCGGTGGCCGCCAACGTCGAGCTGCCGCTCAAGCTGCAGGGGGTGGGCCGCGCCGACCGGAAGAAGCGCGCCCAGGAGCTGCTCGAAATCGTCCGGCTGGGCGGTTTCGATGGCAAACGCCCGCATGAGCTGTCCGGCGGCATGCGGCAGCGGGTCGCGCTGGCCCGGGCCCTGGCCCAGAACGCCGACGTGCTGCTGATGGACGAGCCGTTCGGCGCGCTCGACGCGATGACCCGCGACATCCTGCACGACGAGCTGGAGCGGATCTGGCGCGAGCAGGAGCTCACCGTTCTCTTCGTCACCCACAACGTGCGTGAGGCGGTCCGCCTCGGTGACCGGGTGATCCTGCTGAGCAGCCGACCCGGTCGGGTCATCGAGGACTACAAGATCGACCACCCACGCCCGCGGCGCATCGACTCCACCGAGGTCTCCGGCCAGGCTGCCGAGATCACCGACCGGCTCCGCGCGGAGGTGGCCCGTCATGCCAACTGACCTGCCGACCACTGAAGACACCCGCACCGAGTCCCGGTCCGGGGAGAACGCGACCGCGGCCGACCGGGTCAGCGGCCTCGACGCCCTGGAGCTCGCGCCCAAGAAGGACAAGGGCGCCCTCGGCAAGCGGATCTGGGCGGGCACCTGGCCGAAACTGCTGGCGATCGCGATCGTCGTCGGCCTCTGGCAGATCGTCTACCTGGCCGAGTGGCGGCCGGCCTACGTCCTGCCGCCGCCGGCCGACGTGTTCGCCGAGCTCGGCGAGCTGATCACCGAGCCGAAGTTCTGGGACGGCGTGCAGCTGACCATGACCCGGGCGCTCACCGGGTTCGCGCTGGCGGTGGCGATCGGCACGCTGCTCGGTGCGCTGGTCTCCCAGTTCAAGCCGCTGCGGGCCGCGATCGGCTCGCTGATCACCGGCCTGCAGACCATGCCGTCGATCATGTGGTTCCCGCTCGCCATCCTGCTCTTCCAGCTCGGCGAGGAGGCGATCCTCTTCGTGGTCGTCATCGGCGCCGCCCCGTCGGTGGCGAACGGCCTGATCAGCGGCATCGACTACGTGCCGCGGACCTGGCTGCGGGTCGGCCAGGTGATGGGCATGAAAGGCATCGCGAAATACCGGCACCTGATCCTGCCCGCGTCGCTGCCGTCGTTCGTCTCCGGGCTCAAGCAGGGCTGGGCGTTCTCCTGGCGCAGCCTGATGGCCGGTGAACTGCTGGTCATCGTGCCGGGCACGGTGTCCATCGGCGTCCGGATGCAGACCGCCCGGGACCTGAGCGACGCGGTGGCCGTCCTCGCGTACATCATCGTGGTCCTGGTGATCGGCATCCTGGTCGACCAGTTCTTCAACGCCGCCGACGGTGCCCTGCGCAAGCGCTGGGGCCTGGCCGGCGGCTAGATCGGCCGGACCGAGGCCAGGACCTCCGCCACCACATGATCGAACTGGCGGTGGGTGTCCGGGATCGAGATGTAGAGGATCGCCGCCGTCGGTCGACCGACGTCGATGACCGCCACCCCGGAGAGCTCCGAGGTGGCGGTCAGCCCCGGTTCCCGGAAGCTGAGCCGGAACTCGCTCACCCAGGCCGGCAGCCCGCCGAGTGTCGTCACCTCGTCGCGGATCGGTTCCATGCTGTTCGGCTGCGGGTAGTACCCGGCCCGGACGTCGGCCACGACCTGCCGGCCCACGCACTCCAGATCGAGCGACACGGCGTCGTTGTCGGCCGCCGGGACCGCCGCCGACAGGATCGACGCGTGGTACTGCCCACCCTGATAGATCTCGGTCACGAAGTGCTGCCCGACCCGGTACGGCACCTGCAGGGTGCCCGCGTTCCACACCTCGGTCCACGTGACCCAGGGTGCGCCGTACCGCTGGTAGCTGATGCCGGCATCCGGATCGACAGTGCGCTCGCCCTCGGCCGGTGGCGGCGCTGGGGCGCTCGGCGCGGCGCTCGCCGTGCCGGGTGAGACGGTCGGCGCCGGGCAGGCCTGTGCCAACGGCGGCCGCAGATCGGCAGCCGGCGCCGCCTTCTCCCCGAACGGGTCGCCGTCATTCCCGAGGATCACCGCGAGCAGGATCGCGAGACCGGCCGCCAGGATCACCCCGGCCACCCCTCCGAAGATCAGCAATTGCCGCCGACGCCGCTCGGGTCCGTCGGGGCCGGGCGACGGCGGCTCCGCAGCCGGTCGCGGATCCTCAGCCGGTACGCGATAAGCGGTCACCATCCCCGACGACCACGGCCCGCCCGGCCGCCCCCACTCGGGCGTCGGTGGCTTCGGCTCGGACATGCACACCAGTGAACACCACGAGCGCCGTGACCGCCGGGACGCCCACGCGGTCCCACGAGCCGGTAAGCCTGCCGGAATTGTGCCTCCGACCCGCGCCGTTCCCAGAAACTTCGGCTACCGTGCTGCCATGGAACTGGTGTATCCCCCGGTCGTCGCCCTGGCCAAGACGATGTTCCGCGTCCTCGACAACAAGATCGTCGTCGAGGGCGCCGAGCACATCCCCACCAGCGGCGGGGCGATCCTGGCCAGTAACCACTCCAGCTACCTGGACTTCATCTACTGCGGCTTCGGTGCCCAGCCGGCCAAGCGCCTGGTCCGGTTCATGGCCAAGAAGCAGGTCTTCGACCACAAGATCAGTGGCCCGCTGATGCGCGGCATGCGACACATCCCGGTCGACCGCAAGGCCGGCACCGCGGCGTTCAAGCACGCCATCGACTCGCTGAAGAGCGGCGAGATCGTCGGTGTCTTCCCGGAGGCGACGATCAGCGAGTCGTTCACCATCAAGGCACTCAAGTCGGGTGCGGCCCGGATGGCTCAGGAGGCCTCGGTCCCGCTGATCCCGATGGCCGTGTGGGGGCCGCACCGGCTCTGGACCAAGGGCCGCAAGAAGGAGCTGACCAAGCGCCACGTGCCGGTCATCATCAAGATCGGCGAGCCGATCCCGGTGGCCGAGGATTCGACGCCGGAGTCGCTCACCGCGACGCTCAAGGAGCGTCTGACCGTGCTCCTCGACTCGGTTCAGCGGGCCTACCCCGAGCAGCCGTCCGGGCCGGACGACCGCTGGTGGCTGCCGGCACACCTCGGCGGCACCGCGCCGCTGCCCAGCCCCGCAGCCTCCGTCTGACCGATACCGATCATCGAAGGCCTCCGGCGTGCCGGGGGCCTTCCGCGTGTGCTCCCCGAAAACGAACGGTGCCGCACCCGTCGGGTGCGGCACCGAATGCTGAGTGTGGGGAGTTCGGGCGCATTCACGCCCGAACTTCACACTCTCGGTTCACAGCTGCCCGGCCACACGAGGCGGCCGAAACTCAGAAGTGAATCAGAGGGCGCGGATGTTGGCGGCCTGCGGGCCCTTCTGGCCCTGGGTCACCTCGAACTCGACCCGCTGGTTCTCCTCCAGGGCCCGGTAACCGGACATCTGGATCGCGGAGAAGTGGGCGAAGACGTCGGCGCCGCCGTCGTCCGGGGTGATGAACCCGAAGCCCTTGTCCGCGTTGAACCACTTCACAACACCGGTAACCATGCTCGTCTCCTCGACGATCGATCGCTCCCGACCATTATGGACGGGGACGAGGTAGTAAGACCCGCATTCTGTGGGTCTCGTGCTGTCGTACTGATCGCCCGACCGGAGAAACCCGGGTTACGACAAAGAGCGCCTGGGGCAGACTTCCCCACAGGCGCTCCTGAGTACTTGGGAACCAAACTGACAACGCTGAGGAGCCTAGCACGGGGAGGGAGGCCGGGAGGTGCTCGGCGTAGAAGTCGCAACGCAGCTCAAGACCGCGGGATTGGTGTGGAAGCCGCAGCTCGGCGACCGTTTCACAGTTCCGGACCGGGACCTGGACGACGAGGTCTTCGTCCTCAGCAACATGACGATCCAGGTACACGATCGCCCGGAGGGGCGAATCATCGGCTTCAACGGAACCACCGAGTGGGCGCTCGACGACGTCGATCTCGGCGAGGCGCTGTGGCTGCCCCGCGAGGACCAGCTGCGGGAGCTGCTCGGCGGCACGTTCCGGTCTCTTCACAAAGATCAGGACACCCACACGGTACGGACCGAGCTGCTCGGCGGTCAGCAGGTGTTCTCCGCGCCCACCGCCGCCGGAGCCTATGCCGCCGCACTGCTCCACCTGCTGACCGCCGCCCAGTGAGAAATCCGGGCCGGTTCTCCGGGCTGTCCCGGTGTCCGTGCGACAGCCCGGAGAACCAGCCGGGGTTGATCTTCAGTGCCCGGCGGGTGGGATCTCCTCGAGCAGGGCGGCCAGGTCGGCGGCGTCCATCAGGTCGGCCGGACGGACCGTGACCTGCTCACGGACATAGTGGAAGCCGGCCCGGACCCTACGTACCGGCACCCCGGCCAGCGACGCCCAGGCGATCCGGTACGCCGACAGCTGAACCGCGGCGGCCTCCGCCTCCACGCCGGACGGGCGGCGGCCGGTCTTCCAGTCGATCACGTCGAACCGGCCGTCCGGGTCGGCGTAGACCGCGTCCATCCGCCCGCGCACCACCACCCCGGCGACGGTGGTCGCGAACGGCACCTCCACCTCGATCGGGGTCCGCTCGGCCCACTCGCCGGTCAGGAACGCCTCCTGCAGCGCGGCCAGTTCGTCGTCGTCGGCCGCACCGTCGTCCGCCGCGCCCGGCAGGTCGTCGATGTCGAGCAGCCGGACCGCGCCGAACCGCTGCTCCAGCCACGCGTGGAAGGCGGTGCCGCGCCGGGCCTGCGGCGCCGGTCGGTGCGGCAGCGGGCGGCGCAACGACCGAGCCAGCGACTGCGGGTCGCGGCGCAGCACCACGAGCTGGGAGACCGACAGGTGGGCCGGGACCGTCACCTCGATCGGGCCGTCCTGGTGGGCCCGTTCCTCCCGCTCGGCCAGCAGGAGCTTCGCCTCCCGGCGCCAGCGCGCGATGTCCGGGTCCTCGGTCTCGGCCGCCCGGTCCGCCGTCTCAGCCGCGGCCAGCAGAACGGCCCGGTCCGGGCCCGGCTCGCTCTCCCCCGGCCCTTCCCCACCCGGCCTGCCCGTCGCCCGCCCTTCCCCGTCCGCGCCGCTCGTCGCCGGCCCTTCCCCGTCCGCGCCGCTCGTCGCCGGGCCCTCCCCATCCGGGCGGGGCTGGAGGGACGGGTCGGGATGGGCGAGGGACTGCGGGGCCGGGGCGGCGGACGGGTCGGGCTGTCGTGGGTGCGGGACCCGGGGTGGGGCGGGCGAGGTCGCGGGAGAGCCCGGGGACGGGTCGGTCACCCGTACCCCCGGAATGGGTCTCGACCAACCGGCACCGTCGGGGACCTCGCCCGGACCGGCCAGACCGACCAGATCGGCGGCAAGACCGGCCCGGGCCGCCACCTGCGGATCCGCGGCGGCCAGGTCGGCGAACGCCTCGGCCGCGGAAGCGTCCGGGTTTTCGATCATGCGACGGATCAGGTCGGCCGCCACCGCCATCGCCGGACGGCGCAGGCCCAGCGGGTCGGCCGGCCACTCGGCCGTCGCCACCACCTGATCGCTCGGATTCGTGTCACCGGGCGCCGGCTCCGGCGTCCACACGTCGACCACCCCGGCGCCGTCCGCGCAGGTCTGACGGATCTCGTCGAGGAAGACCGACGGGCCGCGCGGGCGCTTCACGCCGTCGCCCCACCAGTAGCCGGAACACAGCAGCAGCCGACGCGGGCGGGTCACCGCGACATAGGCGAGGCGGCGCTCCTCCCGCTCGTCGTGCTCCCGCCACGAACGACCGAAAGCGGTCACCGCTCCCGCCACGTCCTTCTGCTCCATGGCGTCGGACAGATCCAGCACCGGCAGGCCCGACGAGTCACCACGTAACGGGAACGGCAGCACCCCGATCCCACCCAGATAGTGATCGGACGCGCGGGCCAGACCCGGCCAGACACCCCGGCACAGACCGGCCGCCGACACCACGTCCCACTCCAGACCCTTCGCCGCGTGCGCGGTCAGGATCTGCACCGCGCCCTCGACCACGTCGACCTGCCCCGGCTCCAGACCGCGCTCCTCCTCCTCGGCCGCGGCCAGAAACGCCAGGAACCCGGCGAGCGTGCCCGACTCGTTCTCGGCGCCGTACCTGGTCGCCGCCTCACCGAGCGCGTCCAGATGGCCGCGGGCCAGGCCGGCGTCACCGGCCGCCCAGCCGCGCACCGCCACCTCCACGTCCAGTCCGATCGTGCGCTCGATGTCGGCCAGCAGGTCGGGCAGCGGCTGATCCAGGCGGCGGCGCAGCGCGGCCAACTCCCGGCCGTACTCCTGAAGGCGGCGATGCCCCTCCGGCGAGTAATGGTGTGGCGCGCCCAGATCGGCCATCGCCTCGACCAGGGTCGCGTCGTCCAGCCGGTCGGTGTTCACCTGCTCCGGGTCGGACGCCGAACGCCCGGACGCCGCCACCCGGGCGTTGGCGATCACCCGCGACCGCCGGTGCAGGGCCACCAGGTCACGCGGGCCGATCCGCCAACGCGCGCCGGTGAGCAGCCGCAACAGCGACGCGCCGTCGGTCGGGTCGGCCAACACCCGCAGCGTGCACACCACGTCCCGAACCTCGGGGGTGTCCAGCAACCCGCCCAGCCCCACCACCTCGACCGGCAGGCCCCGCGCCCGCAGCGCCTCCTCGATCACCGGGATCTGACTGCGCACCCGGACCAGGACCGCGCTGGTCGGGCGGCGGTCCGGTGGGATCTCCCCGGGCGGCGCCGACGGCATCCCGGCCACCAGGCGCCATGCGGTCAGCATCGAATCGGCGATCCAGTTCGCCTCGTCCGCATACGTCGGGAGCAGCGCGCACGTCACGGTCCGGCCGCCGACCGCCTCCGCCGTCCGGTCCGCCGCCCGCAACTGGTGCACCTGTGCACGCAGTGGCGCCGACACGGTGTTCGCCACCCGCAGGATCTCCGGCCGGTTCCGCCAGCTCCGGGTCAGCGTGCGCACCCAGGACGGGTGGCCGGCCGAGTCACGGAACTCCTCCGGGAACCGTTCCAGCGTCCCCGCGGAGGCACCTCGCCAGCCGTAGATCGACTGGCACGGGTCACCGACCGCGGTCACCGGGTGCCCGCCGCCGAACAGGTTGTTCAGCATCGTCACCTGGGCGTGACTGGTGTCCTGGTACTCGTCGAGCAGCACGATCCGGAACCGGCCCCGCTCGATCGCGCCGACCTCCGGATGGTCCCGGGCGACGAGTGCGGCACGGGCCATCTGGTCGCCGAAGTCCATCGCCTCCAGGTCGAGTTTGCGCTGCTCGTAGAGGCGGACCAGGGGCAGCAGGGTGAGCCTGTTCTGCTGGCGGCGCAGCACCTCGGAGACGTCCTTGTAGACCCGTCCCGGGTACTCCTGGACATCGGCGAAGAACCGGCCGGTCCACGCGGCCAGATCGTCCGGGCCGACCAGATGCTCGGCCATCTCGGCGGCCAGCGCCAGCACGTCGTCGGTGACCGTGCCGGGCGCGCGGTTCAGCCCGGTCATCTCGCCGGTGTACGTCCGGACCAGCGAGTCGACGATCTGCCAGCGGGCGGCCTCGGTCAGCAGGCGCGCGGACGGCTCGTATCCGGCTCGCAGTCCGTGCTCGGTGACCACCCGGGCGGCGTACGCGTGATAGGTGGAGATGGTCGGCTCGCCGGCGAGTGCCTCGTCCCGGCCCAGGCGGCGACTCAGCTGGCCCAACCTGGTCCGGACCCGGTGCGCCAGCTCGCCCGCCGCCTTCCGGGTGAACGTCAGACCCAGGATCTCGCCCGGGTGCGCGTAGCCGTTCGCGACCAGCCACACCACCCGCGACGCCATCGTCTCGGTCTTGCCCGACCCGGCGCCCGCCACCACCAGCAGCGGTTCCACCGGTGCGGCGACGATCGCGTCCTGCTCGGCCGTCGGCTCGTGCAGGTGCAGCATCCGGGCCAGCTCACGCGGCGTGAACCTAGGGCCCGACCGAACCTGACGGCGGGGCTGCGGACCCTCGGCGAACAACGTCGGCTGCGTCATCAGTCCTGATCCGGTCCGTTCGGCTCGACGACCTGCCGGCCCTTGCCGGAGATCGGGCAACTGGTTCGTACCGGGCAGACCCGGCACCTGCTGTTGGCCACCGCGGAGAACGTGGACGCCGCCATCGCCGCCGCGGTCCGGCGAACCATGCCGTCCGCCCAACCCGGGTCGGTGGCCTCGGCCAGCGGCACCTGCATCTGCTCCCGGGCGTCCTTGCCCGGTCCCAGCTGCACCAGCGCCGCGCCGCCGCTGTCGGTGCCGAAATCCGCGAACGCGCCCGCGTCGATCGCCGCCTGGTATCCGCCGAGCTGCGCGTTCTCCGCCACGTCGGACGCCGACACGGCGGTCGTCTTGCCGGTCTTCAAGTCGATCACGACGAGCCGGCCCTCCTCGTCCACCTCCAACCGGTCCACCCGGCCGGTCAGCTGGATCGGGTTCCGCTCGTCCTCCAGCCGCACCGTGAACTCGTGCTCGATCGCCAGCAGCCGCCGCGGGTTCACCGCCAGCCAGCGCAGCAGCTTGTCCACCATCGCCTGGGCGCGATCGTGCTCCGGCCCGGCCAGCCACTGGGCGGCCAGCTCGATCGAGTCGAACCGCGCCGACACGTACTCGACCAGCTTCTCCCGGTCCGCGTTCGCGTCCTCGGCCAGCATCGCCGCGGCGTGCACCAGGTTGCCGATCCCCTGCGCCGGGCCGGTCGGCGCCGCGCCCCCGTGCCGTTCCAGCAGCCAGCGCAGACTGCACCGCAACGCGCTCTCCATCGACGACGGGGTGACCTTCACCGGCTCGCCCTCGTCGACGAGCGGCCGGTCGTCGGAGAGCGGACGCAGGCCCCACCACTCGTCCGGATGCGCCCCCGGCACACCGGCGGCCGCGAGGCGTGCGAGCTCGGCCGCGGCAGCGCGCTTGCGGCTGGGCGTCTCGGCACTTCCCACCACGACGGTACGCAACTCGGCCACCAGTGAGGCCAGGGTCAGGGCTCGGGGCGGCCGCCCGACCGGAAGCTCGATCTCCCCGTCCACCTGGTCGTCCACCGTCGGTCCACGGTCACCGGTCGGCTGATCCGGTCCCGGTACCGGGCCGCTCCGGTCATCCGGACCCACGGTCTTTGTCGACGTGGTGTCCGCAGCCGACGTGGTGTCCGCACCGTGCGCTTCGCCCTCGCCCGAGGCTCCGCCCTCGCCCAGCGTTTTGTCCTCGCCCAGCGCTTCGCCCTCGTCCGGCGTTTTGTCCTCGTCCGGCGTTTCGTCCTCGCCCGGCGTTTTGTCCTCCGCGGCTCCGCCGCCGCCCGCCGGGTCGCCGGGGCTGTCGGGTGGGCCGGTGTCCCAGGGGTCCGGGCGGGGTGGTCCTGGTGGGCGTTCGCCGCCCGGGCCACGGCTCGGGGTGGCGAGTTCGGTGAGGAAGCGGCTGGGCTGTTCCTCACCGACCGAGCCGCCGACGCTCGCCGACGCCACCGCGGTGACCACCAGACGCCGCCGGGCCCGGGTCGTGGCCACGTAGAAGAGCCGCCGCTCCTCGTCGAGCAGGGCCGACGTCTCGCCGAGGATCGCCTCCGGACCGGTCGCCGGGCGGCCGGCGAGCACGTCGACCAGGCGTTCCGAACCGAGCAGGCTGCCGCGGAGCCGCAGGTCGGGCCAGATGCCCTCCTGGACACCGGCGAGGATCACGACGTCCCACTCCAAGCCCTTCGCCGCGTGGGCGGTGAGCAGCCGGACCGCTTCGCCACGGTCGGCGCTCGGGGCGATCGAGTCGGCGGGCAGCTCCTGACCGAGCACGTGATCCAGGAAGACCGAGACACCCGCACCAGGCAGCCGGTCCACGAACCGGGCCGCGGCGTCGAAGAGGACCACCATCGCGTCCAGGTCACGGTCGGCCGCCTCGGAACGCCAGGCCCGGGCCCGGGCCGAGTCACGCTGATCCGGCATCGGGGTGTTCCCGGTGCTCATCGCATACCACCTGTCGTGCAGGCCGCTCTCCCGCCACACGGTCCAGAGCACCTGCTCGGCCGACGCGCCGGCCTCGGCGGCCGCTTCCCGGGCCACGGCCAGCAGTCGGGCGACGGTCTGCGCCGGACGGGCCCAGCGTCGCTCCACCAGGTCGAGCCCGGCCGGATCGCGCACCGCGTCGACCAGCAGCTCACCGGAGGCCCGCCGGTCGCCGGCACTGATCGCCAGCGCCCGCAGCCCCTGCCGAAGCCGCCGTTCGGTCAGCGGATCGGCCCCACCGAGCGGCGAGTGCAGCAGTGCGACGGCCGCCTCCTCGTTCAGCGCGTCCGGGTCGACCGCACAGCGCAGCAACAGCAGGAACGGCGCCACCGCCGGCTGCAGATGCAGCGGCAGATCCTCGGCGTGAATGATCGTCGGTACTCCGGCGGCGGCCAGCGCCCGCTGCACCGACGGCTGCTGAAGCGTCGTCGACCGCATCAGCACCGCCATCCGTGACCACGGCACGCCATGCAGCAGATGCGCTTCCCGGAGGGCGTGCGCGATATAGGCGGTCTCCGCGGCGGTTGAGCGGAATGTCCGCACAATTGCGGCCGGCACCGGGCCGAAATCCACCTCGCCGTCAGCAGGCGATTTCGGGCCTTCGGGAGCCGCGCCCGTCTCCGGCGACGCCTCGGAATCGGTCGAGGTCGGTGCGGCCGCTGCGGCAGCCAGAGATCCGGCCGAGCCTGATACGGAATCGGTTGAGGTCACTGACGCCGTCGCGGCAGCCACAGACTCGGCCGAGCCTGATACGGCGTCAGTTGAGGTCGGTGACGCCGTTGCGGCAGCCACAGACTCGGCCGAGCCCGATGCGGAGTCGGCTGCCGTAATAGAAGAGGCCGGGCCGACCGCAGCGATCGGCGAGGCAGGCGGGGCCGCCGGGCCGACCGACGATGCGGGAGGCACTGCCGGGGCCGGCGCCGCGGGAGACGGTGGGGGCGCGGGTGGATACATCAGGCGGTGGGCCATCGGGCCGCGCATACGGCGGGTCACCCGGGTGGTGGCGGTCAGCAAGGGTGGGGCGGCCCGGTAGTTGGTGTGCAGGACGACGGTTTCGGCCGGGGCGCCGGAGACCGAGCGGAAGCGCGGCGGGAAAGCGGTGACCACGGCCGGGTCGGCACCCCGGAACCCGAAGATCGACGAGTCCGGGTCGGCGAACGCGACCAAGGGCTTGCCGCCGCCCGCGACCTGGGCCAGGAGGTCGACCTGGGCCGGGTCGGTCTCGGCCAGCTCGTCGACGTAGACGTGATCGAGGCGGCGGCGCTCGGCCTCCAGCAGGTCGGGCTCGTCGGCCAGCAGGCCTGATGCGGCGCGGACCAGCTCGGCCGGGTCGTAGGCGGTGGAACCGCGGGTGGTGACGTCTCGGAGAGCCAGCACCGCGACATATTCCCGGAGGAAACGGGCGGCGGCCGGCCAGTCGTCGCGGCCCAGGCGCTCGCCGAGGCGGGCCAGCTCGACCGGGCCCACACCGCGCTCGGCGGCACGCTGCATCAGGTCACGCAGCTGCTGGGCGAACGCTCTCGTGGGCAGGGCCGGGCGCAGCGCCTCCGGCCAGCCGATCTGGTCGGGTGCCTCCGGGTCGGCGACCACGGCCAGCAGCTCGCGGATGATCAGGTCTTGCTCGGGGCCGGTGAGCAGGCGCGGGGACGGCTCGCCGCGCTCGGCCGCGGCCCGGCGGAGCAGCCCGAACGCATACGCGTGGAAGGTGCGCACCAACGGCTCGTGGACGATCCGGCCGGGGTCGTCGGCGATCCGGGCCTCGATGCGGTCACGCAGCGCGGCGGCGCTCCGGCGGCCGAAGGTGAGGATCAGGATGCGCTCCGGATCGGTGCCCTCGGCGATCCGGGCGGCGACCGACTCGACCAGCACCGACGTCTTGCCGGTGCCGGGGCCGCCGATGACCAGGAGCGGACCGGAGGTGTGCCCGGCCACCCGGCGCTGGACCGGATCGACCGGCAGCGCGGGCACCACCGGGCGGGGGCGACGGACCAGGCGATAGGTGGGCCGGCGCACGGGGGGAAGGGAAACCGGCGTGCTCACGGCATCTATGAGAGCACGCCGGTATGACGTTATTCCGGACCAGGAAGGGCGAGGGCGGCCGACCCCACCGGAATCACACCGAACGGCCGACCCGGCACCACCGTTGGGCCGACACCGCACCGGGGCAGCCCCGAGAACCGGATCGGCTCTGGCCGTACCGCGAAAGGATGTTCAGTGGGCGGCCGGGCTGGCTGTGCCGGACGCGGCGCCGGACGGACCGCTTCGTGGGCCGGCGGCGACCGCCGCCTCGGCGAGGTCGACGGCTTCGCTGACGGTACGGGCGGTGAGCAGCATGTCCATCGCGGCCGGGCGGACGAACTTCTGATCGACGAGGGTGCCGAGCCAGCGGGTCAGGCCGTCGTAGAAGCCGTCCGGGTCGAGCAGCACGATCGGTTTGCTGTGCACGTCGAGGGTGGACGTGGTCCAGACCTCGAAGAGCTCGTCGAGGGTGCCGAGGCCGCCGGGCAGGGTGATGAACGCGTCCGACCTGTCGATCATCACGGTCTTGCGGGCGGCCATGTCGTCGGTGACCACGAGTTCGGCCGAGGCCTCGTCGGCGACCTCGAGGTCGACCAGGCACTGCGGGATGATGCCGAGGGTGTGGCCGCCGGCTGAGCGGGCGCCGTCGGTGACGGCGCCCATCATGCCGACCCGGCCGCCGCCGGAGACCAGGGTGTGACCGCGTTGGGCCAGCACCCGGCCGGTCTCCGCGGCGAGGTCGAGCCAGCGCTGTTCGAGGGTGGTCGAGGAGGCGCAGAAGACGCAGATCGCGGCCACGTCAGTGCTGCCCGGCAGGGTCGGCTTCGGTGATGATGCGGACGGCTTCGGCGACGTCGTCGGTGACCTGGATGAGATCGAGATCCATGGCACTGATCTTGCCTTCGTCGAGCATCCGGCGCTTCATCCAGTCGAGAAGGCCGCCCCAATATTCGGTGCCCATCAGGATCACCGGGAAGCGGGTGACCTTCTTGGTCTGGACCAGGGTGATCGCCTCGAACAGCTCGTCCAGGGTGCCGAAGCCGCCCGGCAGGACCACGAACGCCTGGGCGTACTTCACGAACATGGTCTTGCGGACGAAGAAGTAGCGGAAGTCGATGCCGATGTCGACCCAGTCGTTGAGGCCCTGTTCGAAGGGCAGCTCGATGCCGAGGCCGACGGACATCCCGCCGGCGTCGGTGGCGCCCTTGTTGGCCGCCTCCATCACGCCCGGGCCGCCGCCGGTGATCACCGCGTAGCCGGCCTCGGCGAGAGCGGCACCCAGGTTCTCGGCCAGTTCGCATTCGAAACTGTCGGGGGCACTGCGGGCCGAGCCGAAGACGCTGACCGCCCGCGGCAGGTCGGCGAGTGTGTCGAAGCCCTCGACGAACTCGGACAGTATCCGCAGCGCCCGCCAGGCGTCCTTGGTCTTCCACTCGTCGCGGTGGTGGGAGTCGAGCAGTTTCTGATCGGCCGTGCTCGGTGGGATGGCGTCACGGCGCAACGTGACGGCTCCTCGATGACGCTCCGGCCCCGGCTGTCGCCCGTTGGTGCTCTCCGTCATGCCACAAAGGTAGTGCGGACGGTCAGTACCCGGTGAATAACCGGCTGCGTTTCGGTAAGAGGATTGCGACCCGCAGACCTTTTTGCCAGATTGAGACAACCGACAGTAGCCCTGGCGCGTCTGTACAGTTACCGACCTGGCATCACCGGGCTCCCCGCGAAGGAGCGACCACCGTGACGAATCGACACGAGCGTCTCAGGATGCAGCGCCGGATCCGCCTGGTGCTGGAGGAACGGCGTGCCGCTTTCGCGGCCCGCGACTCGGAACCGGCAGTGGATCCGGAGGCGACGATGGAGATCCCGCCGCCACAGCGCGCGGTCGGCCGGGTCACGGTCGAGTATTAGGGCGCCAGCCACCGGTAGAGGGTGGCCGCCCCGTCGCGGATCTTGCCGATCTCGACGTGCTCGTCGGGCGCGTGGGCGAGCGCCGGGTCACCGGGCCCGTAGTTGAGTGCCGGGATGCCGAGCGCCGCGAACCGGGCCACGTCGGTCCAGCCCAGTTTGGCGGCCGGTTCGATGCCGACGGCGCCGAGGAACTCCCGGGCCGGTGCGGCGTCGAGGCCGGGCAGCGCACCCGGTGCCGAGTCGGTGACCTCGACGTCGAAACCCTTGAAGACCTCTTGCAGGTGCTCGGCCGCCTGCTTCTCCGAACGGTCCGGCGCGAACCGCAGGTTGATGTCGACGACACACTCGTCGGGCACCACGTTGATGGCGACGCCGCCGGAGATCCCGACCGCGCTCAACCCTTCCCGGTACGTGCAGCCGTCGATCGTGACGGTACGGGGGTGGTACGTCTCGAGCCGCCGCAGCACCTCACCGGCGGCGTGGATGGCGTTGACGCCGCGCCAGGCCCGGGCCGAGTGCGCCCGCCGGCCCCGGGTCCGTACCCGCGCCTGCATGGTGCCCTGGCAGCCCGCCTCGACGGCGCCGAAGGTGGGTTCGAGCAGTACCGCGAAGTCGGCCCGCAGCCACTTGGGGTGTTCGCGGGCGACCAGGTTGAGCCCGTTGAACTCGGACTCGATCTCCTCCGACTCGTAGAACAGGTAGGTCACGTCGTACCGCGGGTCGGGCAGGGTGACCGCCAGATGCAGGGCGAGCGCGACGCCACCCTTCATGTCGGCGCTGCCGCAGCCGTAGATCAGGTCGTCGACGACGGTGGACGGCAGGTTCCCGTTGACCGGGACGGTGTCGAGGTGACCGGCGAGGATCACCCGCTGTTCGCGGCCCAGCTTGGTACGCGCCATCACGGTGTCGCCGACGCGGCGGACGCTGAGGTGGCCGGCCTTGTGGAGGACGTCCTCGACGCAGTCGGCGATCGCCTTCTCGTCGCGCGACACGGACTCGACGTCGACCAGGGCACGGGTCAGCACCACGGGATCGACCAGCACGTCCGGGGTAAGCGGGTTGGCCATGTGCGCACCATACCGGGGGCCGACGAGCCCGCTGATCACTCATTGAGGGTCCGGTAGGGTTCGGTTCGTGGAAACCGCGATCTCGACTTCGCCCGCCTGGGGCATCGGCCTCGCCACCGTGACCGCCGAGGGGCAGGTTCTCGACACCTGGTTCCCCGCGGGATACCTGGGTCTGGGTGAGGAGCCGGCCGATCCGCCGGTTCTCCCGGCCGGTCAGACCGGCCCGAAACTGCTGCCCGGCCTGAGCACCGTCGAGGTGCGGGTGCTGGTCAAGTCGCTGGCCGACCCGATCGCCGACGCGTCGGACGCGTATCTGCGCCTCCACCTGCTGTCGCACCGGCTGGTCCGGCCGAACGAGGTGAATCTGGACGGCATCTTCGGCAAGCTGGCCAACGTGGCCTGGACGTCGGCCGGGCCCTGCCCGGCGGAGCGGGTCGACGAGCTGCGGTTCCTGGAGCGCGCGGCGGGCCGGCAGTTGGCCGTCTACGGGGTGGACAAGTTCCCCCGCATGATCGACTACGTGGTGCCGTCGGGTGTCCGGATCGCCGACGCCGACCGGGTCCGGCTCGGCGCCCACCTGGCCTCCGGCACCACCGTGATGCACGAGGGGTTCGTCAACTTCAATGCCGGCACGCTCGGCACCTCGATGGTCGAGGGCCGGATCGTGCAGGGTGTGGTGGTCGGCGACGGTTCGGACATCGGCGGTGGCTCGTCGATCATGGGCACGCTGTCCGGCGGTGGTAAGGAGAAGGTGCGGATCGGTGAGCGCAGCCTCCTCGGGGCGAACGCGGGCGTCGGCATCTCGCTGGGCGACGACTGCGTGATCGAGGCCGGCACCTACATCACCGCCGCTTCGAAGATCACGCTGCCGGACGGCCGTGTGGTGAAGGCCATCGAGCTGTCGGGTGTGAACAATCTCCTGTTCTGGCGTAACTCGGTCTCCGGCGCGCTGGAGGCCCGGTCGCGTAAGGGCACCGGCATCGAGCTGAACAGCGCTCTGCACGCGAACGACTGACTTTCATCGCAGGTACTGGGCGGCCGCCGTGCGAACGGCGGCCGTCAGTGCGTCCAGGGCCGGTGAGGAGAGCCGCCAGCACTGCCAGTAGAGCGGGATGTCCAGGTGGCGGCCGGGGCGGATCTCGACGAGGCGGCCGGCGTCCAGGTGTGGACGGGCCTCGTGCTCGAAGAGCATGCCCCAGCCGAGACCCATGAGCAGGGCCCGGTTGAACACGGCGGTGGCCGGCAGATAGTGGATCGGCGCATCCTGGGCCAGGCTGAGGAAACGGTGCTGGAGCCGGTCCTTGCGGTTGTAGAGAAGCGTGGGCGCGGACTCGTCGAGGCCCGGTGCGGCCACCCCGAGGTAGCGCATGACACCCAGCCTCTCCACCCGGCAGCCCTGCACCGGCACCCGCTCCGAGGTGACCGCCGCCATCACGGTCCCGGATCGCAGCAGCTCGGTGGTGTGCTCCTGATCGTCGGTGTGGATCTCGAAGAGTACGCCGGGCACGCTCGTCAGCACCGGGGGGAACCAGCTGTCCAGCGAGTCGGCGTTGACGACCACCGAGATGCGGACGCCGTCGGCGCCCAGGAGTTCCCGTTCCAGCAGTGCCACCTGGTTGGCGAAGCGGAGCAGCCCGTGGCCCGCGGTGGTGGCCGTGCACGGTTTCGCCCGCCGGATCAGCACCTGGCCGACGGTCTGCTCGAGCGCCTTGATGCGCTGGCTGACCGCGGACGGTGTGACGTGCAACGCACGGGCCGCCGCCTCGAAACTGCCCTGCTCGACGACGACCTGGAAGGTCGCCAGCTGCACCTGATCCACGTTAGGAAAACTAATCCATCGTGAAAATGATTAGCTGGAGCACTGTCCGGACCGGCCGTAGCGTCGGGGCATGCTCTCCTCCGTCATCGCCGGGTTCGTCGCGTCCGCTGTGCTGATCATCGCCATCGGGGCACAGAACGCGTTCGTCCTGCGTCAAGGGTTGCGCCGGGAGCACGTACTCCCCGTGGTCTTGACCTGTGCTCTCTCCGATCTTGCGCTGATCTCGGCCGGCATCGCCGGCCTCGGCGCGGTCCTGACCGCGCAACCCGCGCTGATCACCGCGATCCGGTGGGCCGGTGCCGCGTTCCTGATCGGCTACGCGGTTCTGGCCGGCCGCCGCGCGCTGCACCCGCGGGCCGCCCTCGACCCGGCCGCCCAGGCCCCGGCGACGCTGCGCGCCACCCTGCTCACCTGCCTCGCCCTGACCTACCTCAACCCGCACGTCTACCTGGACACCGTGCTGCTGCTCGGCTCGGTCGCGCAGCAGCACGCGAGCCGGTGGGCGTTCGGTCTCGGCGCCGCGGCGGCCAGCCTGACCTGGTTCGTCGCGCTCGGCGTCGGCGCGCGGCGGCTCGCCCCGCTGCTCGCCCGGCCCGCCGCCTGGCGGGTCCTGGACGGATCGATAGCGCTGGTCATGGCGGTTCTCGGAGTCATGCTGATAGTGCAGGCTTGACCCTCGATGAGGTCGAGACACCAGGGTTGATCGGCGTGGGGAGCGACATGCGGGGCATCGGCGAGGCGGCCCGGGCGAGCGGTCTGAGCATCAGCGCGCTGCGGTTCTACGACAGCGCGGGCGTGCTGGTCCCGGCCGCGGTGGATCCCGCGACCGGCTATCGCCGGTACACGTCGGAGCAGATCCGGGCGGCCCGGCTGATCGCCGGGCTGCGGCGGGTGGGGATGCCGGTGGCCGAGATCGCGGTGGCGGTCCAAGACCTTCTGCACAACCCTTCGGCGGTACGGGCGAAGCTGGCCGACCACCTGGTCCGGCTGGAGTCCGGTCTCGCCGATGCCAAGCGTGAGCTCCTCCGCCTACACACCCTGCTCGACCTGGAGGAGAACCTGATGACCCGGATCACCCTGCCCGCCGCCGACCTGTCCGCGGCCCTGGGCACCGTGCTGTTCGCCGCCGCCGGTGCCGCCGACCCGATCCCGCCCGGCGTGCTGTTCGAGACCGGCGACGACGTGATCACCCTGGTCGCGACCGACCGCTACCGGCTCGCCGCGGCCACCGCCCCGGCCGTCGTGGAGGGTTCGCCGGCCCGGTTGTTCCTGCCGTACCGGCTGGCCGAGGAGTTGCACGGGATCCGGACCGGGTCGATCACGGTGGACCTCACCGACGGCCTGATCTCGGCCCGTGCCGGCGACCGGGCCGTCGAGGGGAAGCCGATCGACATGGACTTCCCGGACTACCGCCGGCTGCTCCCGGCACCCGGCTCGACCGTCACCGTCGACGTGGCCGAGCTGCGTGACCTGCTCGCCGGTGCCCCGGTGATCGACCGCGAGCACGAGGGCCGGCCGTACCCGGTGTCGGTGCTCGGTCTCGACCCGTCCGGCCGGGTGCGGTTCGCCGGCGCCGACGAGTGGGCCGCCGACACCGAATCGCACGTCGCGGTCAACCGGGAGTTCCTGCTGCAGGCCCTCGACGCGGGTGCCGCCGGCCAGCTCGAACTCGAACTCGACGGCCCGGTCCGTCCACTGATCGTCCGCCCGGTGGGATCGGCGTCTCATTTCTCACTACTCATGCCGGTCCGCCACTGAGAGGTAGGTAACCGTTCAGCCACAGTCCGGCACCGGTCCTGGAAAGGCGGTGGGATGGAGTCGCTGCCGGACCGGAAGCCCGGCTACTTTCGCAGGCGTGCGCAGCAACCGGCAGGAGGAAGAGCTCAACGCCGCGGCTACCGGCGCCTCCATGACCGGGTGGGAATTCGCCTGGCTGGACGGCCTGGCCGTGGCGTCCGAGCCGTCCTGGTCGTACCTCGATCTGGCTCGGCCTCTGGTGCGCCGCGCGTGCAGCGTGCTCGACCTCGACACCGGCGGCGGCGAGCTGCTCGCCGAGCTGGCGCCACTCCCCCCACGCACCGTCGCGGTGGAGACCTGGGCCCGTAACACTCCGGCCGCCCGGGAACGGCTCGCGCCGTTCGGGGTGGCGGTACAGACCGAGCTGCCGTCCGAGGAGGACGAGTTCGACCTCGTCCTCAGCCGGCACGGGCGGCTTCCCGCGGCCGACATCGCCCGCCTGCTCAAACCCGGCGGCGTCCTACTCACCCAGCAGGTCGGCAGCGACGACCTGGCCGAGCTCAACACCGCCCTCGGCGCCCCGCCCCCGCATCCGCGCCGGTGGGACGCCGAGGTCGCGGTCGGCGCACTGCGCGCCGCCGGGCTCCGGGTCACCGACGTTCGCGAGGAGCATCCGCTCCTCGCGTTCCACGACATCGCCGCGGTGGTCCATCAGCTGCGGTCGGTGCCCTGGCAGATCAGAGACTTCACCCCGCTGCGGTACGAACGGGAGCTCGCCCGTCTGGCGGCGACGATCCGAGCGCGAGGCGGTTTCACGGTACGCGCGCACCGGTTCCTCGTCCGGGCCGAGCGGTCGACAGAGGCATAAGCGTCAAGCCTCTTTCAGGGGAAAGATGTCGTCCGGCAACTAACCCGTTAGGGTCGCCGGGCAGGAAATTGTTCCGAGAATCGCTCCCATTTGATGCCGTGACGGCTGATTAATTCACGTTTCAACTATCATTGCGTGGCTTTTCGGGCATGCCGCGACAGGCTCGGGCTTGCCAGGTCGAACGGCCGATGCATGGTGGACATCGATGCAGGTGGCGGCCGGTCTCATCGATCTCCGCCACGGTCCACGGTGATCGGTACGGCGGCCGAGGTCACGCGAACGGGGTAGCCGGGACGGCCCGGAACCGCCGCCGTCTCGCATGCAACAGCCGAACGAAATGGACGATCGTCGGCTTGGTGCCGGTCCGCCATCTTTGTCCCAGCGCCGGGTGGCCCCGAGGGCCCCGGTGACATCCGATTAACGACGTGCACCCCGAGTAGGTCGCTCGCGACTCGCTCCGGGGTGGCCGCACGCTGAGCCGGTTCCGGGAGGAATATTTCCATGCGTAAGTTCACCAAGCGCTCCGCTGCCATCGCTACCGCCGCTGTCGTGGCCGTCGGCGGAGCCGGAGCCGCCTACGCAGCCTGGCTCCTGAGCGGTGGTGGATCGGGTGCGGCCACCGCCGGCACCGCCCAGGGCCTCACGATCAAGGATCTCAACGGCAACCACGTCGCCGACGACGTGGCCGTGTCGCCGGCCTTCTTCCCGGGCAGCACCAACGGGGTCGCCTTCACGGTGGAGAACCCGAATCCGTTCCCGGTCCGGATCACCGGCATCGTGCTCACCGTGGGCGACTCCACCAACGAGTCCGGCTGCAAGGCTAACAACATCGAGGTCAACAGCGGTGCGCAGCTGCCTGCCGCGGCGACCCTGGTGGTGCCGGCCAAGCAGGGCTCGGTCAACGGCTCCTCGGCGATCAGCTACGCGGGCGCGCTCAGCATGGTCGAGAACGCGAGCGACGACTGCCAGGCCGCGGCGTTCCCGATCACGGTGGCACTGGCCGCCAACAGCGGCACGGCTCCCGCCACCGGCAGTGGTCCGGCCAATGGCGGCGGCGTAGTGGTTCCCCCGGGCCAGCCGGGCGATCAGGTCGACCCGGTCGAGAACCAGTAGTCGTTCCGCCGGGAGAGGACGCCACAGTCGGCGTCCTCTCCCGGTCCGGGCAATCCCTCGCGGACAGGAGCCTGATCGTGCTGAAAGCATTGTCGCGACGTCGAGCGCTGGTCGCGACGGCGGTTGCCGGAACTCTCGTCGCCACCGGTGGCGCGGCCTGGGCGATGTGGCGGCTGACCGGCTTCGGAAGCTCGTCGACGACGGCCTCCTCCGCGATCGACCTGCGGCTGACCGCCAAACCGCGCCCCGACCGGCCGCTCTACCCGGGGGCACGCACCGACCTGACCGTCACGGTGGAGAATCCGAACCCGTTCCCGGTCCTGGTCACCGCGGTGCACGCGGGAAGCGGCCCGGTCACCGTGGACGCCGCCCATCGTGCCGCGGGTTGCGTCAACAGCGGAGTCTCACCGACCCGGGGTCGGAGCGCGGTGTCCCTGCCGATCGCAGCCCGGTCCAGCGCGAGTTTCCTGCTGCTGGACGCGATCCGGATGACCGACGAGTCGGATTCGGCGTGCCAGGGGGCGACGTTCGGCATTCCGCTGACCGCCAGTGGGAGGAGCGGTGTTGACTGACTTCCCGAACCTGCGGGTGGTCCGGCGGATCGCGGCGGCCGGGACGGCTCTGGCCTGTGCCTGGGTCGCGGCCGGTTGGCGTACCGAAGAATCCGAAGTCGACCTCGCCGAACGCTCCGCGTTCGCGTTCGCGGTGACCGGGAGCCCGATGGAGCAGTTCCACCCGGGCGCCGTCCGGCGCACTCGGGTGACCATCGCGAACCCGTATCCGTTCGCGATCCGGGTCCGGCAGGTGGACGCCCGGGTCACCGGCAGCTCGAAGTCACGATGCAAGCCGACGCCGGCCAACCTGACGATCGGGAAGTACCGGGGCGGGTTGCCGCTGATCGTTCCGGCCGGTGGGCGGAGGACGGCCGGAGAGTTCGAGGTGACCATGCCGGACACAGTCGCGAACGCCTGCCAGCGGGCGACCTTTCGGCTGGCCTTCTCGGCCAGCGCCGAAAGGGTGGCACGGTGAGACGGCAGACGGCGGCGTTGATCGTCGCGGCCGGAACACTCGCGGCTGTCGCTGTGGGCAGCGGAATCACCGCATGGGCGAGCTGGCGGGTGGAGCTGACGAACGGCCGGGGCTCGCTCACAGCCGCATCCATGCCCACCATGGCTGAGCCCGGCGTCACCGCCACCCGGGTCCCGCGGGTGGAGTGGGTGGCGGTGCGGTTCGCTTCCGGGCACCCCGTGGGGGGCTATGTGGTGACCCGGCGCACCGGCAAGGTCGAGGCGGAGGCCTGCCGGGCCCCCGCATCCATGTTCAGCTGCACGGATGCGGGGGCCAAGCCGGGGAGCGAGGTGACCTACACGGTCCGGGCGATCGCCGGCGCCCGATGGACCGGACCGGAAAGCCCGGCGAGTGACCCGATCCGGGTGCCGGGCAAGCCCGCCGGCACCGGGCCGGCGACGGCCACGGCGGGCGACCGGACGAGCGGAGGCGGCCCGGTGAACGACGGCGCGACCGGGCCGGTGGAGAAGGCAGAGGCGACGGCACCCGTGCCGTCGGCGTCCCCCTCTGCCTCCCCCTCCGCCTCCGTTTCGCCATCGCCTGTGGTGACCGGCAGCACGGAGGTCACGGCTGGCGGGTAGGTGCGTCATGGCCGATGGGTGTGCGGCGACAGGCATAGAGCGACAGGGCTGGTCCGGGCGGCTGCCGGGCAAATCGATCGTCCGGCGGGAGGGGGCCGGACGGTCGATTTCATCACCCCGCAGGGGTAAGCCGTAACGGCAGACCTGTCCGATTTATGCACTGGAAGGGCGGACGGAAAACCGATCACATCGGACATCCGCGTCGGGGAACGTTATATGAGCGCCGAACCCGGCATCTTTCCCACCGGCCCTCAAGGAGGAACGAGCCGCATGCCCGAACCAAGGGATCCCCGCGCGGCGGCCACCCTCGGGGTCGCTTCGTGAATCGGCGCGACACCCTGCCCGGATTCACCGAGAGCGACACCCGGATGCCCTCGCACCTGGAGCTCGACGCCGCCGACCACGAGGAGCCGACCTGGGAGGTACGGCATCCGGCGAAGCGGCGGCGGTTCGACAGGCGGGCCCGGCTCATCCTCAGCGCCGCGGCGATCGCGGCGCTGCTCGCCAACGCGGGTGCGGCCTGGGCCTACTGGCGATTCAACAATCCGGCCGCGGCGGAGGACTGGACGGCGGGGACGCTGGTGGAGGTGTCACTGACCGCCATCTCCGATCCGGGGCGGCCGCTCCGGCCGGGCATACCGGGAAACCTCACGGTGACCGTCACCAATCAGCACGAGGTGCCGGTGCACATCACCGAGATCCTGCCCGGCCGGGGGCCGGCGGTCGCCGACGACGTCCATCGGGACGCCGGTTGTGCCGAGCCGCGGGTGGAGTTCACCCAGCCGATGTTCCCGGTGTCGTGGGAGGTGCCGCGCAACACGGTGGGTGCGTTCATTCTCAACGGCGCCCTGGCGGTACGGGCCGGTGGTGACACCTCGTGCCAGGGGGCGACCTACAC
This sequence comes from Actinoplanes sichuanensis, assembly GCF_033097365.1. Lineage (NCBI taxonomy): Bacteria > Bacillati > Actinomycetota > Actinomycetes > Micromonosporales > Micromonosporaceae > Actinoplanes > Actinoplanes sichuanensis. Next base: position 10,367,307 of record NZ_AP028461.1, on the reverse strand, counting down.
GGTTCCGGTGCGGGCGAAAGCCGTACGCCCATGAGGTTTTTCAGACGTTGATGCGGTGGCGCGGGATCGGCCGCTCGATTCGGGCCGGGTCGACGACCACCGCGTCGTGCAGGACGTGCCGCGCCCGGTCGGTGGCGGCACGCGCGAGGCGGCCGTCGTGGGAGGCCGCCTCGATGCCGTCGGCGATCACCTTGGCGGTGGCCTCACCGTACGTCCGGGCGTCGTGGATCTCACGTTCGTGCATGAGTGACGCCTCGTGCTCGCGGAGCCGGGCGACCCGTGCCTCGGCCCGCTCGTAGGCATTGCCGCGGGACACGAGTTTGAGCCCGATGGCCGCGCAGTCCAGGGCCACCATCAGCAGCGCGATGCCCAGGTAGAAGACGCCGACGCCCCAGAAGTCGGTGCGGATCAGATGCCACATCGCCGCGGTGCGGGCGCCGAAGCCGGAGTCGCCGCGTACCGCCTCGGCGTTGGCGGCCCGTTCGTCGTTGATCTGCTCGGCCAGCCGGGACTGTTCGCCGGCCCGAGCCGCCCGGGACGTCCGCTGATCCCGCTGCAGCGCGGCGGCCTGCCGTTCCAGCCGGACCGCCTGGTCGTCGAGGATCCGGGAGCGGCGTACCAGCTGATAGCAGTAGCCGTTGCGCGGGCAGCCGGGGCTGCGGGTGACACCACGACCGGCCGAGTCGTCGAGCGCCTGCCGGTACATCTGACGGGCGTCCTCGCGTTTCTGGGCGGCCCGGTCGACGAGACGGCGGACCGCGGTGTCGTCGGCGGCGTTCTCCCGGCGCAGCTCACCGAGACGGGCCGTGTAGCCGGCGACGGCACCACCCGAGTCCAGGTCGCTGAGCTGTTCGCTGTGCACGCGGGCCAGGTGCGCCTCGATCTCGCCGCGATACCGGGCCAGCATCAGCGGCTCGGTGATGACGATCGCAAAGAGCAGGGCCAGGCTGAGCCGGCCCAGGTAGAGGCCGAGTGTCGGTGGGCGCAGCAGATGCCGCGGGTCCGAGGACTCCAGCCGTTCGTAGCTGATCGTCACCCGGCCCACGACCGCCCGGTCGTAGGCGACCACGCCGATCGCCACCAGCGGCCCGACCACCCACTGGTACCAGGGATGGGCGTAGCCCGAACTGGCGTCGATGAACGCGGCACCGCCCACCGTCGCGTAGACGAAGTAGAGCAGGATGAAGACGCCTATCGATCGATAAAGAACGCGGTCCGAGTGTGTGTTGACACTTCGGGGATTCACGTTCGCCACCCGCAGCAGCAGGTGCCCGAGGCCCTTGCGCATGCTGCCGAGTCTTACCGACTCCCCGGCCGCCCGTAGGCGTTTTGGCCAGGATGGCGAAGGGGGTCAGCGGCGCAGCGCGGTCGGCTCGGTGATGGTGACCCGCAACAGCACCCGGGCCTCGACGGTCTGCTGCCGCGGATCCAGGTCGAAGGCCGCGCTGTCCTCGGCCTCGGCCGACGCGCCGGCCGCCCGCATCATCATCGGGCGTGCGCCGGCCGCCTCGGCGTCCGAGATCTCGACGATCCGGTCGAGTTCCGAACCGACCGCCGCGGCGTACTCGTGGGCGCGGTCGAGGGCGTCGGTGACCGCCTCGCGACGCACGTCGGCGCCGGCCCGGCTGCCCGGCCGGAGCTGCCACCAGGGGCCGGACACCGAGATGGAGTCACCTGAGGCGAGCCGGGCCAGCAGCTCGCCGAGCGGGTCGAAGTCGGTGACGGTGACGGTGGTGGTCAGCGAACCGGAGTAGGTCGCGCTCCGCTCGGCACGGCGCCGGTACTCCTCGTAGACGTGCAGACCGGCGGTCTCCCGGCGCTCGACGGCCGCACCGCACCCGTCGAGGATCCGGCCCACCTCGGCCGCCCGCTCGGTGAGGCGGGCGACCACCGCCGCTTTGTCACGGTCGCGTGCGGACACCGTCACCGAGAAGACGGCCTGCTCCGGAGGAACCTCACGGCGTGCCTCGCCGTGGACTGTCACGATCGTCGGGTCCACGGCGAGACTCTCCCTCTGCGTCAGAACGGCTCACTCAGGCGGTCGGCCGCGGCCGCCACCCGCTCGTCGGTGGCGGTCATGGCGATCCGCACATGCTGAGCCGCGGCCGGGCCGTAGAAGGCGCCCGGCGCGGCCAGGATGCCCCGCTGGGCGAGCCGGTCCACGGTCGTCCAGCAGTCCTCCCCGCGGGTCGCCCACAGGTAGAGACCGGCCTCCGAGTGGCTGATCTCGAAACCGGCCTTGACCAGCGCCGACCGCAGGATCTCGCGACGGGCGGCGTAACGCTCGCGCTGCTGCTCCACATGCGTCTCGTCAGTCAGCGCGGCCACCATGGCGGCCTGCACCGGTGCCGGGACGATCATGCCGGCGTGTTTGCGCACCGTCAGCAGCTCGTTGACCAGGGCGGGGTCACCGCCGAGGAAGCCGGCCCGGTAACCGGCCAGGTTGGAGCGCTTGGAGAGCGAGTGGACGGCCAGCACACCGGTGTAGTCGCCACCGGTCACCCGGTCGTCGAGCACCGACACCGGGGTGGTCTCCCAGCCGAGCGACAGGTAGCACTCGTCGCTGACCACGGTGACACCACGTTCGCGGGCCCAGTCGACGACCTTGCGCAGATGCTCCACGGGGAGCACCCGGCCGGTCGGATTGGACGGTGAGTTGATCCAGATCAGCTTGACCCGGGGGTCGGGGCCGATCGCGGTGAGCGAGTCGGACCGGATCACCTCGGCGCCGGTCAATCTGACGCCCACCTCGTAGGTCGGGTAGCAGACCGACGGGATGACGACCACGTCGCCGGGCCGGACGCCGAGCAGCGTCGGCAGCCAGGCCACCAGCTCCTTCGAACCGATCGTGGGCAGCACCCCGAGGTCACCGCTCGCCCGGCACTCCCGGGCGAGCCAGCCGGCGATCGCGGCACGCAGCTGCGGCGTGCCGGCGGTCAGCGGATAACCGGGCGCGTCCGACGCGTCCGCGAGGGCCTGCCGGACCGACTGCGGGACCGAGTCGACGGGGGTACCGATCGACAGGTCCACGATGCCGCCCGGGTGTGCCGCGGCGAGCTTCTTGGCCGGCTCCAGCAGGTCCCAGGGGAAGTCCGGCAGGGCCGACGACAGAGCGCTCAGTGTGCGTCCCCACGGGGGGCCTGCGCGGCCACGAACGTCGCGTCCTTCTCGATCTTGCCGACCTTGGAGGCGCCACCGGGCGAACCGAGATCCTCGAAGAACTCGTAGTTCGCGTTGGTGTAGTCCTTCCACTGCTCCGGCACGTCGTCCTCGTAGAAGATCGCCTCCACCGGGCAGACCGGCTCGCAGGCTCCGCAGTCGACGCACTCATCGGGGTGGATGTAGAGCATCCGGTTGCCCTCGTAGATGCAGTCGACCGGGCACTCCTCGATGCATGCCTTGTCGAGAACATCGACGCAGGGCTCAGCGATGATGTAGGTCACGGATCTTTCCCTTCGAAGCCACGCCGCGGGAACCGCCGACGACAAATTGCAGAGCCTAGTATTCCCGCCGAGGGAGGTGATGCGTGCTCCGACAGCAGGATGTGGGACACCGGGTGGTGGTACGGCGAATTGTAGGCGTATCCGGAGACCGCACGCTCTTCACGGATGCGCTCGGTGAGCTAGTCGACCTCACGGAGACCGATCTCACACTGGCCACCGACAAAGGCACTCTACGGGTGCCGCTGCGTGAGGTGCACCGCGCCAAGCGGGTGCCCGCCGCACGACGGCCGCACGCCGCCGCCGTGATCGCCCTGGAACTGGCCGCTGACGAGGCGTGGCCCGCCCCGGTGCGCGGCCGGCTGGGCGGCTGGCTACTGCGTGCCGCGGACAACTGGACCGGCCGGGCCAACTCGGCGCTCACCGTCGGCGACCCGGACCGCCCGCTGGAGGCGGCCATCGACGCGGTCGTCAAGTGGTACGGCGAACGCGGCCAGCAGCCTCTGATCAACGCCCCGCTACCGCTCGCCGCACCGGTCAACGCGACCCTCGACGAGCGGGGCTGGACGAGCCGCCCACTGACCCTGGTGCAGACCGCCCCGATGGCGCCGATGCTGGCCACCACGGCCCGGACCGACCTGCCGCCGGTCGACCTGGCCGACGCGGCGGGCGACGACTGGTATGCGATGGTCGCCGAGCACAAGGGCACCCTGCCGGCGGCCGCCCTGACCATCCTGAACGGCGTGCCGGACCGGGTTTTCGCGCACGTCCGCGACACCGACGGCGGTCTGCTGGCGGTGGCCCGGGGCGCGGTCACCGGCCCGGACCGCCTGCTCGGCGTGTCGCTGGTGCAGACCGCCCCGGCCGCACGCCGGCGGGGTCTGGGCGCGCACGTGGTGCGGGCGCTGGCGCACTGGGCCGCCCAGCGCGGCGCCAACCGTGCCTACCTCCAGGTGGAGGAACGGAACACGGCGGCGGTCGCGCTCTACGGGCGGCTCGGCTTCAGCACCCACCACACCTATCTGACCAGGGAAGCGCCGGCCGACTAGCGGCCGACCACCCGGCGGGGGCGAACCTTGCGGGCCTCGGTGTACGCCTTCAGCGCCCGGGACCGGTAGTCCCGACCGAGCATGACCGCCGTCCAGTAGCCGATCACCGTGCCGGCGATCGCGCAGGCCGAGTAGAGCCAGATCTGGGCGAAGAAGTCGCCCGCCCCGTTCGCGAACGGGCCGTGGCCGCTCACCAGCGGTCCGAGCAGGACGGTCAGGGCCATCCCGCCGAGCGCGCCGAACCCGACCTCGGGCAGCCAGTCGCTCGGCGCCTGCCGCTGCGACCTGACGAACGTCAGGCCGGCGAGGATCACCGCGATCGCCACGAACATGACGATCGACGCGATGCCCTGGCCGCTCTGGTCCTCCGACGAGAGCCGGATGACCAGCCGGGCGACCACGTTGATCGCGAACAGGACGACGGCCAGCACCGCGATCCGGAACCAACGTTGCTGCCTCATGTCGTCCTCCTGGAAAGAGCACCGTGAATTTCGCGTGGCGGGATCGTAGCGCTCATCCTCGCCGATGGTGCGCCGGGATTCCTAGACGCTGCCTGAGAGTTCGCTGCCCCTGCGCACCGGAGCCAGGATCATCCGGTACACGTACACCGCGAAGGTCAGACTGCCGGCCAGGATCACCACCAGGGCCACCCAATTCGTCCCGCCGACCAGGTAGTCGCCCTCGGCCGTCCGGGTACCGGAGGCGACCAGCATGAGCAGCGTCCACACCGCCCACGGCGGGCCGGCCGCCCACCGACGGCCGGTCGTCGTCACGGCGAACCAGGCGATCCCCAGGTTGACCCCGACCGTCAACGGGACGGCCACCGGCAGCGGGGCGCCGCTGCCGGTCCACGGCGAGTCACCGTCGAGCACCGCGCCGATCGCCCCGGTCCGCAGCGCGCTCAACTCCAGCTCGACGAAGACGGTGAGCACGGTGGCGACGAGCGCGACGGTCAGCCCGGCGACCCGGAGGAGGATGTCCTTCACATCGTCGGGCAGACCGGCGGCCGGCGGCTCCTCGGTCACGACGGCGGAAGTCTCGGCGCCGGAGGTCACGGCGGCGGAGGTCTCAGCGCCGGAAGCCTCGGCGGGCGCCTTCTCGTCCGTCATGCCAGCCCGCTGAACAGGTCGGACTCCCAGCCGTACGGCCCCGAGCCGGAACCACGGGCACCCTTGGCGAGCGTGTAGTACTCCACGCCCATGAACTCGCCGCCGAAATCGCCGGCGATCCCGTACAGCCAGGAGTTGTCCGGGATCTGGGTGGCGTGGGCGCGCATCGCCGCGGTCTTCTTCGCGTAGTGGTCGGTGCCGTCGATCCGGGCCGCGATCTCCTCGTCGGGGGTGCCGAACGGCAGGTCGTCGACCTTCTCCACCTCGGCGAACGGGTTGCTCTCCGACCCGCGGAACGCCTCCATGCCGTCCAGCAGCACGCTCAGCGGCATGGCCGTCCAGTAGATCTTCTCCGGGCCGTCCACCCCGGCCAGCTCGGCGGCGCGCATCGCGACCCGGTGGGCCTGGATGTGATCGGGGTGGCCGTAGAACCCGTTCTCGTCATAGGTGATCATCACCTGCGGGCGGATCTCACGCATGATCTCGACCAGGTGGGCGGCCGCCTCATCCAGGTCGGCCTGCCAGAACGCGCGCGGGTGCTCGTTGGTGGGCAGGCCCATCATGCCGGAATCCCGGTACCGACCGGTGCCGCCGAGCATGCGGCGGTCGGTGACGCCCAGGGCGGAACAGGCGCGCTCCCACTCGACCAGGCGGTAACCGCCCAGCTGGTCGGCCTCGGCGGCGGCGAGTCTCGACAGCTCCGGGACGTGGATCTCACCCTCCTCACCGAGGGTGCAGGTCACCAGGGTCACGTGGGCGCCGGTCGAGACGTAGTGGGCCATGGTCGCGCCGGTGCCGATCACCTCGTCGTCGGGGTGCGCGTGGACCAGCAGCAGGCGGCGGGCGGGCAACTCTTCAGTCACGGCCGATACTGTACGCGCGACCACCGACGGGTTCGGCTCACCAGCCCGCGGTTTGCCCGGCGCGAGTCGCCCCCGATCGGCAATGCTGGGAGTGTGGAGTACCCGTACGCCGTGACCGTCGGGGCCGATGGCGCCCGAGTCGTGTTCCTCCGCTCGTCCGAGCTCTGGCTGCTCGACCTGCCCACCGGGGCGGAACGCCGGATCGTCTCGGGACCTGTCGACTCCTACGCGACCGACCGTGACGCCCGGGTCGCCGCCGTGGTGTGCGGTGGTGAGCTGTTCCGGGCCGACCTCGTCGACGGGACGGTCACCGCGGTGCCGTCGGTCGGGCCGGTCTTCGACGCCCGGCCGGACCCGCTCGGCTCGGCCATCGGCTACCTCACCGACCCCGGCGGGGCGGCGTCGCTGCACGTCATCGGGCCGGACACCGACCGGCTGCTGGCCGGCGAGCCGGGCAACGCGTGGCGCGAACACGGCGGGACGATCTCCTGGGGGATGCCCGGCACGTGGGCGGGCGAGTTCGGGCGTACCAGAGGCTGGTGGTGGTCGCCGGACGGATCGCAGATCCTGGCCGTGCGCAGCGCCCGGACGGTCAGCCTGCATCTTCTCGACCTGGACGACGGCTGGGTCGACGTGCATTGGGACCGGGAGACCTACCCCTATCTGGCGCAGGTCCGCTGGATCGGCGGCGGTCCGCTGATCACCGTGCTGCGCCGGATGCAGCAGCACGGCCTGGTCCTCTCGATCGACCCGCGCACCGGCGAGACCCAGGTGCACGCCGAGCTCGCCGACGCCCGCTGGGTGGAACCGATCCCGGGCACACCCCGACACCTGCCGGACGGGCGGGTGCTGGTCGGCGGCGAACTCGCCCACGACGGCTTCGACGCGCGCTGCCTCTTCGCCGACGGCAGCCTGCTCACCCCGCCCGGCCTCTATGTGCGTCGGGTGGCCGGCACGCTGCCGCGACCCGGCGGACCACCCGGCGCGCCCGACCTGATCGTCGAGGGCAGCCTCGGCGAGCCGGCCGTGCGGGAGGTGTTCCGGGTGCGTACCTCGCTCGGCGGCGGCGGGCCCGAGGTCACCCGGCTGGCGCTGCTCACCGGCGCGGACCGGGTCACCGTGGGCGGCGACGTGCTGGTCGCCGGGCACCGGGTCTGGCAGGGCGACCGGATGATCTCGTTGCGGTCGCCGGCGCCGGATCCGTCCGGGTTTCCCGAGCCGGTCCTGGAGCGGGTCACCGACCGGCGGCTGCCGGCCGCGGTCCTCTACCCGACCGGGCACGTCGGCGGGACCAGGCTTCCGGTGCTGGTCACCCTGGGCGACGGGCCCGGACATCAGCAGGTCCTGGCGGACCCTTCGGCGTGGCGGGAGCGACAGCGGTTCGCCGACTCCGGGTTCGCGGTGGTCAGCGTCGATTCCCGGGGTACGCCCGGAGTGGCCCCGAGCTTCGAGAAGGCGGTCCATCGGCGGCTGGCCGACGTGGTGCTCGCCGATCAGGCCGACGCCCTGCACGCGCTGCACGGCAAACATCCGGATCTCGACCTCACCCGGGTCGCGGTGCGCGGCTGCGGACTGGGGGGATGGCTGGCCGCGCTGGCCGTGCTGCGCCGGCCGGAGGACTTCCACCGGGCGGTCGCGCACCGGCCGGTGGTCGACTGGAGTGAGCTGCCGGGGCCGGTGGCCGAGCGCTATCTGGGCGACCGGAACGACTCCTCCGACGTGTACGCCCACCACTCCCTGCACGAGGCCGGCACGTCACCGGACGTGCTGCTGATCGGCGTCGAGCTGGACGGCTTCGCGTCGCGGAGTGCCGTGACCTTCGAGGAGGAGCTAACCTTCCTGACAGGGTGGTAGTCACCAGGGAGGTTGTCATGGAGCATGTTGGCGTGGAACAATTTCCCCCTGACAAGACGGGAGACGCCATGACAACCGCTCTTCTCCACCTCGAAAACCACTATTGGACCGAGTCGGAGTATCTGGCCATCGGCGAAACGCCCGAGCGCATCGAGCTTTTCGACGGGAGCCTGGTAGTGACCCCCACCCCGACCGTGGGCCATCAGTACATCGTCAGCAGACTAGTCGTCTCCTTATACGAGGTGGCCCGCAGCGCGGGACTTCATGCGTTTGCCGGCTTGGGCATCCGCCTCGGCCCCGGCCACATCCGCATCCCCGACTTCCTCATCACAACAGAGCTCAACTTCGACGATCGGGTGAACGACTCCGATGTGGTGAAGCTGATCTGCGAGGTCATCTCGCCCTCCAACGCATCGACGGATACCGTCCAGAAGATGCGTCATTACGCGGACGCCGGAATCCCGTGGTATCTGCTGATCGATCCTCGAAGTGAGACCTTCCACCTGTTCCGCCTGGATGGTGATCGGTACACCGAGCATGCCAAGGCCGCTCCCGGCGAGTTGCTGGAGCTGACCGAGCCCGTCGTCGCGACCATCGATCCGGCGGAACTGCTGCCGCCTCGCTGAAACTGTCGTACCCGGCGCATAGGGTCGGGTCATGACCCACTTCGATGAGGCGGGGGCGGCGGTGCAGGCCGCGCTCGACGCCGGCGCCCGCTATGCCGACGCCAGGGTGATGGTGCGGCGTTCCGAGACCATGTCGGCCCGTGACGGCGACGTCGAGGATCTCGGTTTCGACGAGAGCGCGGGGCTGGGAGTGCGAGCCCTGGTCGGCTCCGGGTGGGGCTTCTACGCCGTGCCGGATCTGACCGAACCGTCCGCACGCGCGGCCGGGAGACGCGCCGCGCAGATCGCCGCCGCGAGTGCCGCGGTCCCGGGCCTTCCGGCCGATCTGGTGCCGGCCCGCCCAGTGGTGGCGAGCTGGGCCTCCGACTGCGTGATCGATCCGCTCGGGGTGCCGCTGTCCGCCAAGGGTGACCTGCTGGTCCGGGCGACCGAGGCGGCGAAGGCCGCGGGCGCCGACGTGGCCGAGGCCAACTACGCCGTCTGGGATACCCGTAAGTGGTTCGTCTCCAGCGAGGGCCACCGCATCGACCAGCACATCCGTGAGTGTGGCGCGGGCGTGACGGCGATCGCGATCGGCGACGGCGAGGTGCAACGCCGGTCCTGGCCGTCGCATCGGGGCCAGTTCGGCACCCGGGGCTGGGAGCTGGTCGACGAGATCGATCTGGTGGGCAACGCGCCACGGATGGCGGAGGAGGCGCGGGCGCTGCTGACCGCGCCGCTGTGCCCGTCCGGTGAGACCACGCTGGTGCTCGGGGGCGAGCAGCTGGCGCTGCAGATCCACGAGTCGGTGGGGCACGCCATCGAGCTGGACCGGATCCTCGGCTGGGAGGCGGCGTTCGCGGGGACGAGCTGGCTGGATCTGAGTCGGCTGGGCTCGTTGCGGTATGGGTCCGAGCTGATGAACATCACGATCGATCCGACGTTCCCGGGCGCACTGGGCAGTTTCGGTTTCGACGACGAGGGCACCCCGGCGACGAAACGGCACGCGGTCCGCGACGGCCTGTGGGTGGGAGTGCTGGCCGGGCGTGACTCGGCGGCGATCGCCGGGCTCGACTACGCGGGCAGCGTGCGGTCGGACGGCTGGTCGCGGCTGCCGATGGTGCGGATGACCAATGTCGGTCTGGAGCCCGGTCCGCACACCCTGGAGGAGATCATCGCGGCGACCGACGACGGCGTGTTCATGGATGTCAACCGGTCCTGGTCGATCGACGACCGCCGGCTGAATTTCCAGTTCGGGTGCGAGATCGGCTACGAGATCAAGAACGGGAAGCTGGGCCGGATGCTGCGTAACCCGACGTATACCGGGATCGGCCCGAGGTTCTGGCAGTCGATGGACATGCTGTCCGGCGAGACGATCGCGTGGGGCACTCCGAACTGCGGGAAGGGCCAGCCCGGCCAGATCGGGCACACCGGGCATCCGGCGGCGCCGGCCCGGTTCACCGACGTCCGGGTGGGGGTGCGGGGATGAGCGGGTTCTTCCAACGCGGGTTCTTCCAGCGTGGATCTCTCCAGCCCGGGTCGCGCCGGGGCGCTGCGGAGGGGGCGGCATGAGCGAGGGTGGTCGCGCGGGGGCCGAGCTGGAGCTCGCGGCCCGCGTCATCGAGATCGTGCGGGAGCTGGGCGGCCGGTCGGCCGAGGCCGAGGTGAATGTCCGGCACGACGCCGAGGCGCTGACCCGGTTCGCGAATTCGACGATCCATCAGAATGTGGCGTCGGCGACCACGGGCGTCCGGTTGCGGCTGCACGCGGAGGGGCGTTCGGCGGGCGGTTCGACCACCGTGACCAGCGCCGACGGCCTACGGACGCTGGTCGAGCGGACCCTCGCGGCGGTGCGGGTGTCACCTGTCGACAGGTCCTGGCCGGGTCTGGCCCCACCGGCGCCGCTGCGGCTGTCGGCCGGCCATCCGGGGTCGGGTGAGCGGTCCGGGCTGGCGTTCGGGTTCGACGAGGCGACGGCCCGGGCCGATCCGGCCGAGCGCGCCGAGCGGGTCGGCGACTTCGTGCGGGCGGCCGGGGGTTTGGAGACGGCCGGCTACTGCCGGACCGTGTACGTGTCGGCCGCGTTCGCCAACAGTGCGGGCCAGGCGGTCGAAGGGCGTACCGCGGAGGCCGCGATGGACGGCATCGCCCGCTGCGAGGGGGCGGACGGGGTGGCCCGGCTGGCCGCCGCCCGGCTGGCCGACCTGGATGGCGCGGTGCTCGGTGCCCGGGCCGCGGCGAAGGCGCGGGCCGCCCGTGGCCCGGTCGAGCTGCCACCGGGCCACTACGAGGTGGTGCTGGAACCGGACGCGGTCCGTGACCTGCTGGAGAACTTCGCGGTCTTCGGCTTCGACGGCAAGGCGCACCACCAGCAGCAGAGCTTCGCCGAGCTGGGCCGGGAGCAGTTCGACCCGTCGGTGACCATCGTGGACGAGCCGCTCGGCAGCCGCGCGGAGCCGGCCGCCGACCTGCCGTTCGACGACGAGGGCACACCGCGGCGGGCGCTGGTGCTGGTCCGTGACGGGGTGACCACCGCGGTGACGCACGACCGTACGTCGGCGGCGCTGGCCGGCACCGCGTCGACCGGGCATGCCTCGGCCGTGTCGCGGTCGTGGGGTCCGAAGGCCACGCACCTGCGCCTGGAGGCGGCCCCGCTGCCGGGTTCGGCGCCGGGGGCGGGTGGCACCGGCGTGATCGCCGACTCGGCCCGGCCGCTGGTCGCCGGGATGCGCCGGGGGCTCCTGATCACCGATTTGTGGTATACCCGGGTGCTCGACCCGAAAGCGTTGGTGATCACCGGTTTGACCCGTAACGGGGTGTGGTTGGTGGAGGATGGCGAGGTCACGTCGGCGGTGAGCAACGTGCGGTTCACCCAGTCCTACCCACGGGCGCTGGGCCCGGGCCGGGTGCTCGGGATCGGCGCGGAGACGGTGCTGCTGCCCGAGTCGTGGGGGCGTGCCCGCTATGCCGCGCCGGCCCTGCATCTGGCCGAGTGGAACGTGACAGGCAACGCCTCGGGATAGATCACCTACTTCATAGGCGATGATCTTTGCCCGCCGGGATGATGTTTTTGTGACCCAGTCCGCAAAGAGTCAGACCTTCGGCGTAACGTGTGCCCCACATCACTGTCGTGACACGACGGCGGCGTGGGGCATCACTGTGCCCTGACCTCGTCGGGTCCCGACCCTGTACACGGCACTGTCAGGGAGATGGAATGACGACGACGGCAACGACGCCGGGCGGCGGCAAGGCACGCGCGGCCATCGCGGCGCGGACCTTGCGTACCGACCGGTGGTGGCTCGCGCCGCTGGTGACCTTTATCGGCCTGGGCGCGTGGGTCACCTACGCCACCGTCCGGGTGTTCATGCACGACTGGTTCTTCGTCCCGGAGTACCACTATCTGACCCCGTTCTACTCGCCCTGCGTCACCGACATATGCGGCGAGGCGGCGATGTTCGGCACCCCGTTGCCGAGCTTCTTCCTCCTCCCGGAGGCGGCGTTCACTCTGCCGTTCCTGCTGCTGTTCCGGTTGACCTGCTACTACTACCGGAAGGCGTACTACCGGGCGTTCTGGCTGTCGCCGCCGGCGTGCGCCGTGCCGGACGGGCACAAGACCTACTCCGGCGAGACCCGGTTCCCGCTGATCTTCCAGAACGCGCACCGGTACGCGTTCTACGCGGCCGGCGTCATCTCGGTGATCAACACCTGGGACGCCGTGCATGCGCAGACGACCGGGCTCGGGCTGGGCAATGTGATCCTCTGGGTCAACGTGATCATGCTGTGGGCGTACACCCTGTCCTGCCATTCCTGCCGGCACATCGCGGGCGGCCGGCTGAAGCACTTCTCGAAGCACCCGGTCCGCTACCGCTTCTGGACCTTCGTGTCGAAGCTCAACACCCGCCACATGCAGCTGGCCTGGATCACGCTCGGCACCCTGGCTCTGACCGATTTCTACATCATGGGTCTCGCCGCCGACTGGTTCACCGACCTGCGCATCATCAACTGAGAGGGCGGGCGATGAGCACGAAGATCGAACGACACCTGTACGACGTCGTCGTGATCGGGGCCGGTGGGGCCGGCCTGCGCGCGGCGATCGAGGCCCGGCTGGCCGGGAAACGCACCGCGATCATCTCTAAATCGCTGTTCGGCAAGGCGCACACGGTGATGGCCGAGGGTGGCGCCGCAGCCGCGATGGGCAATGTGAACAGCAACGACAACTGGATGGTCCACTTCCGCGACACCATGCGGGGCGGCAAGTTCCTGAACAACTTCCGGATGGCGGAGCTGCACGCCAAGGAGGCGCCGGAGCGGATCTGGGAGCTGGAGACGTACGGCGCTCTCTTCGACCGGACCAAGGACGGCAAGATCTCGCAGCGCAACTTCGGCGGCCACGAGTACCCGCGTCTGGCGCACGTCGGCGACCGGACCGGTCTGGAACTGATCCGGACGCTGCAGCAGAAGATCGTGTCGCTGCAGCAGCAGGACTTCGCCGAGACCGGGAGCTACGACTCGCGGATCCGGGTCTTCCAGGAGACCACCATCACCGAGCTGCTGCTCGACGGGGACCGGGTGGCCGGCGCGTTCGGCTACTACCGGGAGTCGGGCGAGTTCCTGCTCTTCGAGGCACCGGCGGTGGTGCTGGCGACCGGCGGGGTGGGCCGCAGCTACAAGGTCACCTCGAACTCGTGGGAGTACACGGGTGACGGCCACGCGCTGGCGCTGCGGGCCGGGGCGACGCTGATCAACATGGAGTTCCTCCAGTTCCACCCGACCGGCATGGTCTGGCCGCCCAGCGTGAAGGGCATCCTGGTCACCGAGTCGGTCCGGGGTGACGGCGGGGTGCTGCGCAACTCCGAGGGCAAGCGGTTCATGTTCGACTACGTCCCCGACGTCTTCCGCAAGATGTACGCGGAGACCGAGGAGGAGGGCGACCGCTGGTACACCGACCCGGACAACAACCGCCGCCCGCCCGAACTGCTGCCCCGTGACGAGGTGGCCCGGGCCATCAACAGCGAGGTCAAGGCGGGTCGCGGCAGTCCGGCCGGCGGTGTCTATCTGGACGTGTCGACCCGGATGCCGGCCGAGCAGATCATCCGGCGGCTGCCATCGATGCACCACCAGTTCAAGGAGCTGGCCGACGTCGACATCACCAAGGAGCCGATGGAGGTCGGCCCGACATGCCACTACGTGATGGGTGGGGTCGAGGTCGAGCCGGACACCGGTGCGGCGCTCGGCACGGTCCAGGGTCTGTTCGCGGCGGGTGAGGTGTCCGGCGGCATGCACGGGTCCAACCGGCTGGGCGGCAACTCGCTGTCCGACCTGCTGGTCTTCGGCAAACGGGCCGGGGAGCACGCGTCGGCCTACGTGGACGCGCTGCCGGCCCGGCCGAAGCCGTCGAAGGTCGACGTGGCGGCGGCCGTCGAGGTGGCGCTGGCGCCCCTGGTGAATGCGGGGGGCGAAAACCCGTACACCTTGCAGCAGGATCTTCAGGCGGTGATGGGTGACCTGGTCGGCATCATCAGGCGCGAGGGCGAACTGTCCGACGCGATGAAGAAGCTCCAGGAGTTGCGGGTCCGCGTCGCGAACGTGGGCGCGACCGGCGGCCGGCGGTACAACCCCGGCTGGCACCTGGCTCTCGACCTGCGCAACATGCTGGTCGTCTCGGAGTGCACGGCCAAGGCGGCGCTCGAACGGGAGGAGTCGCGCGGCGGCCACACCCGCGAGGACTTCCCGAAGATGAGCCCCGAGTGGCGGCGCGTCAATCTGGTCTGCTCGCTGGAGGAGTCCGGCGAGGTGCACCTGGAACGCAAGCCGGTGCCGCGGATGCGCGACGAGCTGTTCAACCTGTTCGAGCGCAGTGAGCTGGCCAAATACCTGACCGAAGAGGAACTGGCCGAGAGGGAGGCAGAGTGAAACGCCGATTCCGTGTCTGGCGCGGCGACGCGTCCGGCGGCGACCTGCTCGACTTCGACGTCGAGGTGAACGAGGGCGAGGTCGTCCTCGACATCATCCACCGGTTGCAGGCCACCGAGGCGCCCGACCTGGCCTGCCGGTGGAACTGCAAGGCCGGCAAGTGCGGCTCCTGCTCGATGGAGATCAACGGCAAGCCCCGGCTCGGGTGCATGACCCGGATGTCCACGTTCGAGGAGAACGAGACCATCACGATCACCCCGATCCGGACCTTCCCGGTGATCCGTGACCTGGTCACCGACGTGTCCTTCAACTACCAGAAGGCACGGGAGACGCCCGCGTTCGCCCCGCCGGCCGGTGTCGCCCCCGGCGAGTACCGGATGCAGCAGGTCGACGTGGAGCGCAGCCAGGAGTTCCGGAAGTGCATCGAGTGCTTCCTCTGCCAGAACACCTGTCACGTGATCCGCGACCACGACGAGAACAAGCCGGCCTTCTCCGGCCCGCGCTATTTCATCCGCGCCGCCGAGCTGGACATGCATCCCCTCGACTCCCTCGAGGACCGCAAGGAGTACGCGCAGGCCAGCCAGGGTCTCGGCTTCTGCAACATCACCAAGTGCTGCACCGAGGTCTGCCCCGAACACATCAAGATCACCGACAACGCGATCATCCCGATGAAGGAGCGCGTCGTCGATCGGCGTTACGACCCGCTGGTCTGGCTGGGCCGCAAGATCCTCCGCCGGGACCAGCTCGAACACTCCGGCGCCCCGTCCACTGTCAACCCGTCGCTGTCCAGCGCCCGCCTTCCCGAGGGCGCGCCCGTCGGTCCCGACGGCCACATGGACATCGCCGAGCTCGCGGCACCCCTGCAGGGCGGCCTCTCGCCGTTCGGCGAGGACATCGAGTTCCCCCTCCCGCCGGAACAGGTCACTTACCACCATCCGGATCCGAAACCCTGAAACCCCCATGCGGTACGGGGTGGACAGCCCCACCGAACCACCCCGTCCCGTCGGCTACGACGCGACGCCTCAGCCCGGCCCGGCCGAAACGCGGCCGCCGGGCTGAGGCGGCGGCTCCCGCGCCCCTGCTGTCCGGTCGCCTGCTGTCCTAGAGTCGACGGGTGCCCTCGCTTGTCACGCCCGCGCTGCCCGCGGGTTCTCTCGCGTCCATGGACCAGGCGGTGATCACCGGAGACGGCGTGCTCCTGCGAGCATGGACGACCGCCGACATCCCGTCCGTAGTAGCCGGATTCGCCGACCCCGATATCCAGCGATGGCACTGCCGAAGCCTGGACGACGAGGAGGCGATGGCCTGGATCGCCAGATGGCGGGTGGGCTGGCTGATGGAGACCGAGGCATGCTGGGCAGTCGAAGTCGACGACGTGGTGGCCGGGCAGATCGGCCTCCGACAGATCGACCTCGCCGAAGGCACGGCAGCCATCTCCTACTGGACACTCCCGAACGCCCGGGGGAAACGAGTCGCCCCGAGAGCCCTGGAGGCACTGACCACCTGGGTTTTCGCCGAGCTGGGCCTACACCGGCTAGAACTGAGCCACTCCACCGCGAACGCCCCGTCCTGCCAGGTGGCCGTCAGATGCGGCTACCTGCTGGAAGGAACCAAACGCAGCGAGGCTCGCCACGCCGACGGCTGGCACGACATGCACGCCCATGCCCGCTTGGCCACTGATCCCCCCGCCTGACCGCCCAGCCTGATCCCACGGCTCGCTACCTCAGCCGGACCGCCTTGCCGGTCCGGCCTTCAGGATCCGGCCTTCAAGATCCGGCCGGGGCCCCGCCGCCGCCCTCGCCGGCTGCCGAGCTGCCTGCGCCGGCCAGCCAGAGTTCGAGGCCGTCGAGGATGCGCTCCAGGCCGAAGGCGAAGCTCTGGTCCCAGACCTTGTCCGGCTCCATCTCGATGACGCCGCTCTCCTCCCGCCACTTGGCGTACTCCGGATACTCCCCCGCCGCCTTCTCCATGAACGGCTCCAGGCTCTTGCGCAGCTCGGCCGCCGACTGCCCAGATCTGATGACCGCGGCGCCGACCGCCGCCTCGGTGGTCGCCGAACCGATCACATGCGCCGTGATCAGCGAATGCACATGGGACAGGGTCGGCCCGGTGAACCCGGCCGCGGAGAACAGCCCGACGCTCCGATTACTCATCCGCATCACGTTGGGCCCGATGGTGGGCCGCACCCCGAGCATCCCGATCACCCAGGGATGCCGCAGCAGCATGGCCCGCATCCCGCCGGCCATCACCGAAACCCCGATCCGCCAGGGCGCGTCACCGGCCTCCGGAACGTAGACCTCCCCCATCACCTCGTCGACGGCCAGTTCGAGCAGATCGTCCTTGGTGGCGACGTGCCAGTAGAGCGACGTGGCGCCGGAGCCGAGCCGGGCACCGAGCCGGCGCATGCTCAGCCCGGTGGTGCCCTCGGTGTCGAGCAGCTCGATCGCCGCTCGAACGATCTGCTCACGGCTAAGCGTCGGCTGGCCGGTACGCGCACGGGCGGGGCGGGTCCACACCGAGTCGGTGAAGTCGGGCATGTGTTCATCTTAAGGGTCCTCGCACACTGTTCGAGTCGAGTAGTACAGTGTTCGAGCCAACCCGAACACTGTACGAGGGAGGAGTTTCGATGGCCGATCGTCACCCGCGACGCTGGCTGATCCTGGGCGTTCTCTGCCTGAGCCTGCTCGTGGTCGTCGTGGACAACATGGTCCTCAACATCGCGATCCCGTCATTGATCCGCGATCTCGGCGCGAGCACCGCCGACATTCAGTGGATCATCGACGCGTACATCCTGGTCTTCGCCGGTGTGCTGCTCACCGCCGGCAGCCTCTCCGACCGGTACGGCCGCCGCCGTGGCCTGGTCATCGGCCTGGTGGTCTTCGGTGGCGCTTCGGCGCTGGCCACGCTCTGCCAGACCCCCGGCCAGCTGATCGCGGTCCGTGGCGTGATGGGCCTGGGAGCCGCGTTTCTGATGCCGGGCACGCTCGCCATCCTGACCACGGTCTTCGCCGAGGATGAGCGCAAGAAGGCGATCGCCATCTGGAGCTCGGTCCTGATGCTCGGCGCCCTCGGTGGCCCGACACTGGGCGGCCTGCTGCTGGAGCACTTCTGGTGGGGCTCGGTCTTCCTGCTCAACATCCCGATCGCGATCCTCGGGATCATCGCCGCCCTGGCGATCATCCCGGAGTCGAAGGGTCCGGCCACCCGCCCCGACACGGTCGGCGCGCTGCTCTCCACGATCGGCATGGCCGCCCTGGTCTGGGGTGTGATCTCGGCACCCGGGCACGGCTGGGAGTCACCGCGCACCGCGGGCGGTTTCGTGGTCGCCCTGGTCGCGCTGATCGGGTTCGTCCTCTGGGAGCGCCGGGTCGACGAACCCATGCTGCCGCTGTCGCTCTTCGGCGATCGCAACTTCCGGGGTGCCAGCCTGTCTCTGGTACTGCTCTCCTTCTCGGCCGGCGGGGTGATGCTGGCGATCACGCAGTACCTCCAGTTCGTTCTCGGTTACGAGCCGATCCGGGCCGGGGCCGCCTTCATTCCGATGATCGTGACGACGATGGCCTTCAACGGCATCGGCGTGGTGGTGGACAAGCGGTTCGGCGCGCGGGTGGCGCTGGCGGCCGGGCTCCTGCTGGTGGCGGGTGGATTCGCGGTGCTGGCGTCGCTGGATCCCGCGGACGGCTACCTGAAACTCGCGGCCGCCCTGGTGATCATCGGAATGGGCAGTGGAGTGGCGTCGCCGGCCGCGGTGGGAACGCTGCTCGGAGCACTACCACCGGAGCGGGCCGGCGTCGGGTCAGCGGTCAACGACACGGTGCAGCAGGTCGGGACCGCGCTGAGTGTCGCGGTGCTGGGCAGCGTGCTGACCACCGCCTACCGCGCGGCCATGCCGTCCGGCACCACCGGTCCGGCACGGGACTCGCTCGGTGACGCCCTCGGCGTCGCGGCCGCGACCGGTGACGCCGGGCTGGCCGATGTGGCCCGGGCGGCGTTCGTCGACGCCATCGCGGTCACCTCTCTCATCGGTGTGGTGGGCGGGATCGCGGCGGCGGTGCTGGCCGCCGCGGTGTTGCGCCCGAAGCCTGCCACGATTCCGGGCGACCCCGATCCGTTGTCCACAGAAGCCGTATCCGGTCCGCCGTTGTCCACAGACACGGAGCCGAAACCGGCCGGGATCGAACGCCCGTACTAAAGTGGCGCCATGACCAGCGCTTACCAGCCATCGATGTTCGACCTGATGTCCGGGCCGGCTGAGGCGGTCACGTCCTTGACCGGCCGCCTCACCCGGCATCGACTCACCGCCGGCGCGTGGGTCGACGTGCTGCCCGGCTGGCTGCACGGCTCGGACGCCGTCTTCGAAACCCTGCTCGGCATCGACTGGCGGGCCGAGCGGCGCAAGATGTATGACGACGTCGTCGACGTCCCCCGGCTCCTGCGGTGGTTCGGCCCGCGGGAGCAACTGCCACATCCCGCCCTGGTGGCGGCGCGGGGCGAGCTCAACCGGCACTACGCCGAGGAGTTGGGCGAGGAGTTCGTGACCGCGGGCATGTGTCTCTACCGCGACGGCCGCGACAGCGTGGCCTGGCACGGTGACACCATCGGCCGGTCGGCCACCGAGGACACCATGGTCGCCATCGTCTCGTTCGGGTCGCCCCGCAACCTGCTTCTTCGACCACGGGCCGGTGGCCACGAGACGCTGCGGTTCCCGCTCGGGCACGGCGATCTGATCGTGATGGGCGGGTCCTGTCAGCGCACCTGGGAGCACGCGGTGCCGAAGACGGCGAAAGCGGTCGGACCGCGGATCAGCGTGCAGTTCCGGCCGGCCGGAGTGGCCTGATCAGAGCTCGTCGGTAACGCGGACATTGCAAGTGGTTGACGAGTCCGCCGAGAAAGTTACACTCCAAGTGTAAATAGTTGATGCTCCATCTCCCTTACAGGACTTCCACCGGTCCGGCGAGGCGGTCATGTCAACAGATTCCCAGCTCAAGGAGCTTGCGCTCCACGACATCACGGTCCGCTTCGGCGGCCTGACCGCCCTCGACAATGTGTCCCTGCGCGTGGCGCCGGGACGGATCGTCGGCGTCATCGGGCCCAACGGCGCGGGCAAGACCACCCTTTTCAACGTCATCTGTGGTTTCGTGCAGCCGACCTCCGGGTCGCTCACTCTGGACGGGAGCCCGTGGCGGCCCCGCCCACACCACCTGAACCGTCTGGGCATCGCCCGGACCCTTCAGGGGGTCGGCCAGTTCGCCGGCATGACCGTGCTGGACAACGTGATGGTCGGCGCCCGTCACCGGCACGCGGAGTCCGAGGCGCTGGCCGCACTGGACCGGTGCGGTGTCGCACGTTATGCGGGCGCCTATCCGGGTGCACTGCCATACGCGATCCGTAAACGCATCGAGCTGGCTCGCGCCCTGGTGGCGAAGCCGCGCATTCTGATGCTCGACGAGCCGGCCGGCGGCCTGGACGCCGACGAGATCGCCTGGCTCGGCGCTTTGATCAAGGAGACCGGCACCACCGTGCTGTTGGTCGAGCACCACATGGACCTGGTGATGTCGGTCTGCGACGAGATTCTGGTCCTCGACTTCGGAAAACCGATCGCAATCGGCTCCCCAGCCGAGATCAGCGCGAACCCCAAGGTCACCGAGGCCTACCTCGGCGCGGCGGCCTGATCTTCCTCAGCTTCATCTGTGTCACGGGGGCCTGACCGGCCTCTGACTTCGCATATCCGGAAAGCCGGTCGTGTCCCGGCTCTCTTCGGCATACCCGAAACACGTCTATGAGCGGCCCCGAAGGAAGGAGCGCCGATGATCACGCATACCCCGGAGTCGGCCGGAGAAGGCCGATGAGCGGCGCATTGCTGCAGGTCGAAGGCCTGACCGCCGGGTACGACGCGGCGCCCGTACTGCATGACGTCGACCTCACCGTCCAACCGGGAGAGATCGTCGCCGTGCTCGGGGCGAACGGTGCCGGCAAGACGACTTTGCTGCGCACTCTGTCCGGTCTGGTCCGCAGCACACGCGGCCGGGTCATGCTGGACGGCGACGATCTGGCCGGCACCAAAGTGGAGCATCTGGTGCGGCGGGGCATCGCGCACGTCCCCGAGGGCCGTGGCGTGGTCACCGAGCTCACCGTCGACGAGAACCTGCGGCTCGGCGGTCTGTGGCGGCGCGACCGGGCCGACGCGAAAGTCGCTCTCGACGAGGTCTACGACCTGTTCCCGCCCCTGGCGCAACGCCGGACCTTCGCCGGGCACCAGTTGTCCGGCGGCGAGCGGCAGATGCTCGCGCTCGGCCGGGCGCTGATCGGCCGGCCGCGGTTGCTACTGCTCGACGAGCCGTCCCTGGGCCTCGCGCCGAAGGTGACCCGGCACATCATGACCCTGCTGCGTGACCTGCGGGAACGTACCGGGCTCGCGGTTCTGCTGGTCGAGCAGAACGTACGCAGCGCCCTCTCCATCGCCGACGAGGGCGTGGTGCTCTCGCTGGGCCGGGTGGTGGTGCGCAACAAGGCGTCGGTGCTCCGTGACGACGCCGACCTCCGTCACGCCTACCTGGGGTTCTGAACATGAGCGAGTTCATCTACCTCACCTTCGACGGGCTCAGTCGCGGGCTGGTCTATGCCGCTTTCGCGCTGGCCCTGGTGCTCATCTGGCGGGCCGCCCGGATCGTCAACTTCGCACAGGGCGCGATGGCGGTGTCCACCGTGTACGTCGCGTACTCGGTCACGAACGCCACCGGTTCGTACTGGCTGGGGTTCGCGGCGGCGCTGCTGGCCGGGCTGGCGCTGGGCGTCACCGTCGAGCGGGTGGTGATGCGGTTCGTCGACCACTCGTCTCCGCTCAACGGGGTGGTGGTCGCGCTCGGGCTGGTCCTGATCATCCAGGGCGTGCTCGGCATCGTCTACGGCAACGAGTTCCTGCCGTTCGCGACGCCGTTCAGCCGGGACGCGTTCGAGGTCGGTGGGGTGGCGATGCTGTCCCGGTACGACCTGTTCGTCTTCGCGGCGGTGGGCACCGTGGTCGTCGCTCTCACGCTGCTGTTCACCCGTACCGCCATCGGGTTGCGAATGCGGGCGGCGGCCTTCGCTCCGGACGTGTCCCGGCTGCTCGGGGTTTCGGTGGGCGGCATGTTGACGCTCGGCTGGGCGCTGGCGGCGGCGGTGGGCTCACTCGCCGCGATCCTGGTCGTCCCCACCGAGCTGGGTGTGCATCCGACGGCGATGGACGTGGTCTTCGTATCGGCGTTCGCGGCGGCCGTGGTCGGTGGCCTGGACAGCCCGATCGGCGCGGTCGTGGGTGGGCTGATCGTCGGCGTCCTGCTGTCGTACGTCAGTGGATACATCGACGTCACGGTCGCCCCGATGGCGGTTCTCGCCCTGCTCGTCGTGGTCCTGCTGGGCCGGCCGGGCGGGCTGTTCTCCAGCTCGAAAGCGAGGGTGGCATGACCGCGATCGAGGCCCGGCCGGAGACCGGGGCGAAAGCACTACCCGAAGCGAAGCGTCGCCGGCGCGTGCATCCGGTGATCGTGATCGCGGCCGCCGCGGTCCTGGTGGTCGTGCTGACCTACGTGCTGCCGCCGTTCCGGAACTATCAGCTGGCCACGGTGGGCGCCTACTTCTGTGTGACCGCCGGGCTGACCGTCCTGACCGGACTCAACGGTCAGTTGTCTCTGGGCCACGGCGCACTGATGGCCACCGGCGCCTACACGCTGGCACTGACTCAGAACAAATGGGAGAACCTACCGGTCAGCTTCGCGGCCGCGGTGCTGGTCACGACCCTGTTGGGCGCGATCATCGGCCTGGCCGCGGCCCGGTTGCGCGGTCCCTATCTGGCCGGGCTGACGCTCGCCGTGGCGATCGTGGTCCCGTCGGTGACCAGCACGTTCGACGAGACGTTCAACAGCGATCAGGGCCTGTCGGTGTACCTGAACCCGCCACCCGAGCAGTATCCGATGGAGCAGTGGCAGGCCTGGCTGTGCTGGAGCGCGGCGCTGGTCGTGGTGCTGCTGCTGGCGCTGCTGGTGCGCGGCCGGTTCGGGCGTGACCTGCGTGCGGTCCGGGACGACGAGACCGCCGCCAAGCTGGCCGGGATCAACATCGCACGTACCCAGGTGCTGGCTTTCGTGGTGAGCGCCGCCTGCGCCGGGGTGTCCGGCGCTCTCTTCGCCTACCTCGCGCAGAGCGTGTCGCCTGGCGCGTTCCCGTTGACGCTCTCCCTGTTCCTGGTCATGGCGATCGTGATCGGCGGGCTGGGGAGCCTGTTCGGCGCATTGTGGGGCGCGCTGCTCCTGGTCGTGCTGCCCACGTTGTCCCAGTCCCTCGGCGAGCAGGCCGGTTCGCAGCGGTTGGAGGGCAACCTCGCGCTGATCGTCTTCGGTGTCGTGCTCGTCGTCGTCATGCTCGCCGCCCCGGGCGGCCTCGCTTCGATCCCATCCCGAATTTCACGCCTGATCAGGAGGAACCGATGAAACGGATAACGACGGCGGCTCTGTCCGTCGTGCTGCTGGCCGCGGCCACGGCCGGCTGCACGAACGACGGCGGCGGCAGCACTCCCAGCGGCAGCACGAACGTGCCCGGGGTGACCGACACGGAGATCGTGGTCGGCACGCACATGCCACTGACCGGCCCGGCCGCGGGCGGCTACTCGAAGATCGCGCCGGCGACGAAGGCGTACTTCGACTACGTCAACGCGAACGGTGGCGTGCACGGCCGCAAGATCACCTACAAGATCAAGGATGACGGCTACAACCCGGCGAACACCCAGACCGTGGTGCGTGAGCTGGTGTTGCAGGACAAGGTCTTCGCGATCCTCAACGGCCTCGGCACGCCCACGCACACCGGCGTGCTCGACTTCCTCAAGACCAACCGGGTGCCCGACCTCTTCGTGGCCAGCGGCAGCCGGAGCTGGAACCAGGCCGACAAGTACCCGGGCACGTTCGGCTTCAACCCGGACTACACGGTCGAGGGGAAGATCCTGGGCACCTACATCAAGGAGAACCTGGCCGGAAAGAAGACCTGCTTCCTCGGGCAGGACGACGACTTCGGGCGGGACAGCCTGGAGGGCGTGCAGAAGATCCTCGGCCCGGTCGCGGCCAAGGAGAGCTACGTGACCAGCAACCCGAACGTCGGGCCGCAGATGGGCGCGCTCAAGGCGGCCGGCTGCGAGGTGGTCGTGCTGGCGACTGTGCCCGGTTTCACTGCCCTGTCGATCGGTACCGCTGCGAAGATTGCGTTCAAACCGCAGTTCGTGGTCAGTAACGTCGGCGCCGACCCGACCACCGTCGGGAAGACGCTGGGTGCCGCCGCGCCCCTGATGGAGGGCCTCGTGGCAGCCAACTACCTGCCGCTGAACACCGACGAGGCCAACCCGTGGATCCAGCTGTTCAAGAAGGTCAACGCGGAGCACAACGGCAATGCCGAATTCGACAACAACATCGTCTACGGCATGTCGGTGGGCTACCTGTTCGTGCAGGCGCTCCAGTCGGCCGGCAAGGACCTGACCCGCGAGAAGATCACCGAGGCCGTGCAGAAGAACGGCTTCCAGGGTCCGGGCCTGGTGCCGCTGCGCTTCTCCGCACAGGATCACTCGGGGTACGCCGGCGAGCAGCTCACCAAGGTCGAGAACGGCAAGGCCGTGTACTTCGGCACCCCGTACACCACCGACGACGGAGACGGTCCGGTCACGGCATACCAGGGGCAGGCCGTGACACCGCCACAGAGCGGCGTGCCTACCGCGTAATATCTGCACACAAACTGCAAAAACACGACTCAGGAGGTTGAGCGATGGCTGACCAGGTAGCAATCGTGACCGGAGCAAGCCGGGGGATCGGGTTCGCCATCGCGCAACGGTTCGTCACCCAGGGGACGAAGGTCGCCGTCACCGGACGTGACGCCGACGCCCTCGAGGCCGCCGTGAAGGAGCTCGGCGGCCCCGAGGTGGCGATCGGTGTGGCCGGCAAGGGTGACGATCCGGCGCACCGGGCCGCCGTGGTCGACGCGGTGCGGGAGCGGTTCGGGCCGGTCACCACACTGATCAACAACATCGGGATCAATCCGGCGTACGGCCCGCTGGCCACCCTCGATCTGAACGCCGCCCGCAAGATGGTCGAGGTCAACCTGATCGGCACGCTGGGCTGGATCCAGGAGGCGCTGCGCGGTGGCCTGGCCGAGACCGGCGGCTCGATCGTCAACATCTCGTCGGTCTCCGGTGTCCGCCCGGCGCCGGGGATCGCGTTCTACGGCACCACCAAGGCCGCCCTCATCCACCTCACCGAGGAGCTCGCGGTCGAGTTGGCCCCGAAGATCCGGGTCAACGCGGTCGCGCCCGCGGTCGTGAAGACGCGGTTCGCCACCGCCCTCTACGAGGGGCGGGAGGCGGAGGTGGCGGCCACGTATCCGCTCCAGCGGCTCGGCAACACCGATGACGTGGCCGGCACCGTGGCATTCCTCTGCTCACCGGAGGCCGGCTGGATCACCGGCCAGACCATCGTGATCGACGGCGGGCTCACCCTGACCGGGGCCGTCCAGTGACCAACGGATCGGTGAAGCGGGTCGTCGTGACGGGCGCGGGCGGCGGGATCGGGGCGGCACTGGCCCGCCGGTTCGCCGCCGACGGCGCAAAGGTCGTGGTCAACGATCTGAACGCGGAAGCGGCCCGCTCGGTCGCCGGTGAGATCGGCGGGCTCGCGGTGCCCGGTGACGCGGCCAGTGAGCAGGACGTTGCGCACCTCGTCGACACGGCCTGGGGCGAACTGGGCGGGATCGACCTGTTCTGCTCGAACGCCGGGGTGCTGTCGGCCGGCGACGAGACGACACCGGACGCCCAATGGCAGCGCGACTTCGGGGTCAACGTGATGTCGCACGTCTACGTGAGCCGGGCGCTGCTGCCGCGCTGGCTGGACAGCGGTGAGCCGAAACGGCTGCTGATCACGGTGAGCGCGGCCGGTCTGCTGACCCTGCTCGGGAGCGCCACCTACTCGGTGACGAAGCACGCTGCTCTGGCCTACGCGGAGTGGTTGCGGGCCACGTACGCCCATCGGGGTCTGATCGTGCAGGCGCTGTGCCCGCAGGGTGTCCGCACCGACATGCTGACCCGCGGAAACGATCGCGGCAGTGGCGCGGCCTCGCTGCTCGCCGAGGGCGCGCTGCCGCCGGAGGCGGTGGCCGACCTGGTCGCCGGAACGCTTACCGACGGCCGGTTCTTGATCCTCCCGCATCCTGAGGTCGAGGGCTACTACCGCTTGCGCGCGAGCGATCCGGACCGTTGGCTGGGGGGCATGAACAAACTCCAGCGCGGATTCGAGTCCAAGTGAGGGGCCTTGACCTGGAGAAACTCCAGGCCTATCTGGACAGCCCGCCGCTATCCGGGACGATGTTCGCGGGCGGTAAGTCGAACCTGACCTACGCGGTCACCGACGGCGTCAACCGCTGGGTGCTTCGCCGGCCGCCACTCGGGCACGTGCTGCCCACCGCGCACGACATGGTGCGGGAGCACAAGGTCCTCGACGCCCTCTCCCAGGCCGGGTTCCCGGTGCCGAAACCGGTGCGACTCTGCACCGACACCGAGGTCATCGGGGCGCCGTTCTACCTGATGGAGCACGTCGACGGCACCATCTACCGGGACGCCGCGCTGATCGAGAAGATCGACTTTCGGGCGCTGACGTTCACCCTCGTCGACACGCTCGCCGATCTGCACTCGCTGGACCCGGCGGCGATCGGGCTCGGTGACTTCGGCAAGCCGGAGGGCTTCAACGCCCGGCAGGTCCGCCGGTGGAAGCAGCAGCTCGACGCGTCCCGCAGCCGGGAGCTCTCCGGCATCGACGAGTTGCACGCCCGGCTGGCCACCGACATCCCGGCCGGCGGCCCCGGCGCCGTCGTGCACGGTGACTTCCGCCTGGACAACGTGCTGGTCAGCGACGAGTTGGCGGTCAACGCGGTGCTGGACTGGGAGATGTCCACACTGGGCGATCCGCTTAGTGACCTGGCGTTGATGCAGATCTACGCCGGCCGTCCGCTGTTGGAGCGCGACGGCAAACCGTTCGCGCCGATCGACATCCCCGGGCACCCCACGCTCGACGAGATCGCCGCACGCTACGCCGAACGCAGCAAGCGTGACGTCAGCGACCTGCACTGGTACGTCGGCTTCGCCGCGTTCAAGCTCGCCGTCATCCTCGAGGGCGTGCACTTCCGTTACACCAAGGGTCAGACGGTCGGCCCCGGCTTCGACACCGTGGGGGCCATGGTTCCCGCCCTGGTCGAGCAGGGCCACCGAGCGCTGGAAGGACACTGATGGACTTCGAGTACGACGCGAAGACCGAGGATTACCGCAAGCGGCTACTCGCCTTCATGGACGAGCACGTCTATCCCGCGGAGGCCACGTTCCACAGCGACGGCTGGGGCCCCCCGGCCGCCCTGGAGGGCCTGAAGGCGGCCGCCAAGGAGGCCGGTCTGTGGAACCTCTTCCTCCCCGGCGACCACGGCGCCGGCCTCACCAACCTGCAGTACGCGCCGCTGGCCGAGATCACCGGCCGCAGCCCGGCGGTGGCGCCACCCGCGCTGAACTGCGCTGCTCCGGACACCGGCAACATGGAGGTGCTGGCCGACTTCGGCACCGACGAGCAGAAGGAGAAGTGGCTCAAGCCGCTGCTGGCCGGTGAGATCCGGTCCGCCTTCGCGATGACCGAGCCGCAGGTCGCCTCGTCGGACGCCACCAACATCGGCACCCGGATCGACCGGGACGGTGACGACTACGTCATCAACGGGCACAAGTTCTACATCACCGGCGCGATGAACCCGAACTGCAAGATCTTCATCGTGATGGGCAAGACCGACGTGAACGCGCCACGGCACCTGCAGCAGAGCCAGATCCTGGTGCCGCGGGACACCCCCGGCGTGACTGTCGAACGGGGCATGACGGTGCTCGGCTACACCGACGGCGACCACGGCGGTCACGCCGAGGTGATCTTCGAGAACGTACGGGTGCCGGCCACCAACCTGATCGGCGAGGAGGGCGGCGGTTTCGCCATCTCCCAGGCTCGTCTCGGGCCGGGTCGGATCCACCACTGCATGCGGCTGATCGGCATGGCCGAGCGGGCGCTGGAGCTGATGTGCACACGGGCGCTGGTCCGGACCCCGTTCGGCAAACCGCTCGCCGAGCAGGGCGTCATCCAGGACTGGATCGCCGAGTCCCGGGTCCGGATCGAGCAGGCCCGGCTGCTGGTTCTCAAGGCGGCCTGGCTGATGGACACGGTCGGCAACAAGGGCGCGCACACCGAGATCCAGTCGATCAAGATCGTGGTGCCGTCCACCGTGGAGTGGATCGTCGACAAGGCGATCCAGACGCACGGGGCGGCCGGGCTCGGGCAGGACTTCCCGCTTGCCGGACTGTTCGCCAGCGCCCGTATGCTGCGACTCGCCGACGGGCCGGACGAGGTGCACAAGCGTTCGCTGGCCCACCGTGAGCTCAAGCGTTACCGGAGTGGTTCGTGACCAACCCACCGACGCGCGTCGACGGGCGTACCGCGCGGTCCGAGCGGACCCGCAACGCGATCATCGACGCGCATCTCCAGCTGATCGGCGAGGGGGACATGCGCCCCACCGCCGATCGGGTGGCCAAGCTGGCCGGGGTGTCACTGCGCGCCCTGTGGAGCCACTTCGCCGACATGGAAGCGCTGATGGCGGCCAGTGGCCAGCGTGTCCTGGAGCAGCGCGACGCGTCGTACCGGCCGATTCCGGCGGATCTTCCGCTGGCCGACCGGATCGAGGCGTTCTGCCATCAACGGGCCCGCCTGCTGGAGGAGATCGGGCCCGCGGCGCGGGCCTCCGCGCTGAAGGAACCGTTCTCGGCCGGGTTGCAGCGTTACCGCAAACTGCACACCTCTCGGGTACGCGATGAGTTGACCTCCACCTTCCCGGCCGAGATCGGCAGTGACGAGGAGTTGCTCAACGCGCTGACCGCGGCGAGCCTGTGGCCGACGTGGGCTACCTGGCGTGACGCGATGGGCCTGCCGGTGGAGAGCGCCCGCGCGGCACTCGCCCGGATGGTGACCGCCCTGATCAACCCGGCCGGCGCCTCAGCCACCCGCTGAGCACGGCGCACCGAAGATCAGGACACTGAAGAGCGGTCCACCGCAGGGCGGGGCGCCGAAGAGCGGCCCGCCGGAATGTGGGACGCCGAACGGCGGCCCGCCGGAAAGCCGGACGCCGAAGGGCGACCCGCCGCAGATCAGGGCATCGGAGAGTGGCCCGCCGCGGGGCGGGGTGCCGCGTTCCCGAGGCGGATGCCGCTGAAGGCGACCGTGCTGGCGGTGACCCGGTCCCAGAACGGCCACAGGTTGTCGAGCAGACGCAGCTGGATTCCGGCGGCGGCGTGGCATTCGATCAGGTCGCCGACCGGTTCCGGTGGGCCGAGCGGCTCGACCGGTTCGGTGGCCACGTGCGCGTGCGACTCCGGCTCCCCGAACGGGCGGAACGGCCCGGCGGGGAGCCGGTACACGTACAGCCTCGTGGTGCGCAGCGCCTCCCACCAGGCGTATTCGATCGCGTGGACGCGTTCGCCGCAGCCCGCCCCGATGATCCGGTCCCGGTCGTGATCGGTGGTGACGCCGGGCCGCACCCAGGCGAGGGCGCGCGGGCACTGCCGCGGGAACCAGTAGTCGGGCGCCCGATCATGATCGAGCGCCCAGACGTAGGCCTCCGGCTGTTGCGCGGTGGCCGCGACGTGCGGCACGAACCGCGTGATCGTCGGATCCTCGGAGAAGTGCAGCACCTGACCCGGTTCCGGACGCATCCTTCTTTCCTATCGCACCGCGGCCCGGCCGGTCCGCCGTCGTCCCGTGAAGTGCGAGACAGCGGCGGGTGCCGGTCAGAGGATGGCCACCGAGCGGGCGCCCTCGCCTCGGGACATCCGGTCGAAGGCGGCCGGCACGTCGGCCAGCGTGATGCGATCGGTGATCAGGTGGTCGAGCGTGAATTTGCCGTCGAGCACGTCGCGGGCCAGGGCCGGGATCTCCAGGT
Organism: Actinoplanes sichuanensis; assembly: GCF_033097365.1. Classification (NCBI taxonomy): domain Bacteria; kingdom Bacillati; phylum Actinomycetota; class Actinomycetes; order Micromonosporales; family Micromonosporaceae; genus Actinoplanes; species Actinoplanes sichuanensis. The sequence continues at coordinate 10,337,459 of NZ_AP028461.1, read as the reverse complement.
CGGTGTCGGCCTGCCCGTAGACCGAGGCCCGCAGGGTTCGCGCCGACGAGAAGATGTCCAGCGCACTCAACTGGACCATGTCGTCGGCCGCGCCCATGCCGACCACGGTGACCTGGCCGCCGGACCTCGTGGCCCGCCACGCGGCCCGGATTGTCGAGGCTCGCCCGACACATTCGATCGCGTGGTCGGCGCCGCGCCGCTCGGTGCGGCCCCGGATGTCCTTGGACAGGTTGTCCGACGAGACCACGAAGTCGGTGGCTCCGGCCGCTTCGGCGAGCCCCTTCTTGGCTTCGGTGACGTCCACCGCGATGACCTGCGCCGCACCGGCGGCCCGGGCCGCGGTGACGACCGACAGCCCGACTCCACCGAGCCCGATCACCACGACCGATTCGCCGGGCGCGACACGGGCGGTGTTGCGCACCGCACCGGTCCCGGTCAGAACCGCACACCCGAGCAGCGCGGCGAGATCGAACCCGAGTTCGGACGGTACGGGGATGACCGCGTTCTCCGGCACCACGACCTGTTCGGCGAACGCCCCCACGCCGAGTGTCACGTGGACCGGTGCGTCGTCGAGGGTGATGCCGTTGGACAGTGCCGCCACACCGTGCGAGGTGCTGCACAGCCACGGTTCGCCGTGTTCGCAGTACCAGCAGTTGCGGCAGGCCGGCTGCCAGTTCAGCACCACGTGGTCACCGACGGCGGCCCGGGTGACGTGCTCGCCGACCTCGACCACCTCACCGGCCGCCTCGTGCCCGAGGATCAGCGGGTGCGGCGGACGCAGCGTGCCGTTCACCATGGACAGATCGGAGTGGCAGACCCCGGCGGCCCGCACCCGCACCCGGACCTGGCCGGGACCGATCTCGGGCAGCCGGAGTTCGGCGAGTTCGGCGGGAGCGCCGGCGTCCCGGACGACCAGGCCGGTCATGTAAGCGGTCATCGCTGAATCGCCTTCACCTGCTGGAACTCGGTCAGCCCGTAGGCGCCCAGCTCACGACCGATACCTGACTGCTTGTAGCCGCCGAACGGCGCGAACGGGTTGAACGAGCCCCCGTTGACGTCGACCGCGCCGGTGCGCAGCCGACGGGCCACCGCTACCGCCCGCGCGTCGGATCCCCAGACGGCGCCGGCCAGCCCGTACTTCGAGTTGTTGGCGATCGCCACCGCCTCGTCGTCGTCGCCGAACGGGATGATCGACAGCACCGGCCCGAAGATCTCCTCCTGGGCGATTTCACTGTCCGGATCGACGTCGGCGAAGACGGTCGGTGCGACGAAGTGCCCCTGGCCGGGAACGGGAGCGTCGAGGCCACCGGCGACGAGCCTGGCCGTGGCGCGCTCGATGAAGCCGCGGACGCGTTCCTTCTGGGCCGCCGAGGCGAGCGGTCCGAGGCGGGTGGCCGGGTCGAACGGGTCGCCCACGGTGTATCCGGCGGCGGTCTTGGCGGCCAGTTCGACCGCCTCGTCGTAGTGGCTGCGGTGCACGAGCATGCGGGTCCACGCCGTACACGTCTGGCCGCTGTTGAGGAACGCGTTGCCGACGCCGACCTTGACCGCTTTGACCACGTCGGCGTCGTCGAGGATGACGTTGGCGGATTTGCCGCCGAGTTCGAGCGACACCTTGGCGATCCGGTCGGCGGCGGCGTGGCTGATCGCCGCACCGGTCCGGGTGGAGCCGGTGAACGACACCATGTCGATGCCGGGGTGCCCGGCGATGGCCGAGCCGACGGCCGGGCCGGTGCCGGTGACCAGATTGAACACGCCTGGCGGCAGGTCGGCTTCGGCGAACGCGTCGGCCAGCAGGTACGCGGTGAGCGGGGTCAGCTCGCTCGGCTTGAGGACCACCGTGCAGCCGGCCGCCAGGGCCGCGCCGACCTTGGCGACGACCTGATGCAGCGGATAGTTCCACGGGGTGATCGCGCCGACCACACCGATCGGTTCGTGGACGACCAGCGAGTTGCCGATCGTCTCCTCCAGGGCCGGCTGGTTCGCGAGTTCCGCGTACCCGGCGAGGACCGTCAGGGGAAGGCCGGCCTGGACCGCCTTGGCGATCTTGAGCGGGGTGCCCAGTTCGAGGCCGACGATCCGGGCGATCTCGTCGGCGCGCGCGGCCAGCGCCCGATGCAGCCGGGTCAGGGCCGCGCCGCGCTCGGCGGGCGTCAGGCCGAATGCCCAACCGTCGAAGGCGGCGCGGGCGGCGGAGACGGCGAGGTCGACATCCTCGGCCGTGCCGGCCGGCACATGCCCGAACACCTCCTCGGTGTACGGGTTCTCGACTCCGATGCGCTCTGCGGAGGCGGCCGGCACGTAGGCGCCGCCGATCCAGTGCTCATCACGGAAGACCGACGTCATCGGCGTACCCCCTGGTCGTAACGGTCGGAAAGGCTGTTGATCAGCAGGTCGAGCCCGAGCTCGAATGCGCCCTCGTCGACGGCGTCGCGATGCGCGGCGAGTTCGTGGGCCCGGTGCAGGTGTGGAAAGCGGTCGTACAGCTCCGGGTCGGCCTCGAAGCCGAGGGCGAACGACCCGAGCGCGGAGCCGGTGATCAGGTATCGCATCAGCGCGCCGATGTGGGTGGCCCGCGCCCGGGACCAGCCGGCCTCGATCAGCGCGCCGTAGACGGCCTCGGCCATGGCCAGCCCGGCCGGTCGACGGCCGGGGCCGGTGGCCAGCACCGGGACGATGTTCGGATGTGCGGCGAGCACGGCGTGGTACGACTTCGCCCACATCCGCAGCCCCGCACGCCAGTCGTTGCCCCGAAAGCCGGAGATGTCCACCTGGGCGACGACCGCCTCGGCGACCGCGTCGACGATCTCCGCCTTGGTGGCGAAGTGGTTGTAGAGCGACGGCCCCTGCACGCCCAGTTCGGTGGCGAGGCGTCGCATCGAGCAGGCGTCGATCCCTTCCGCGTCGATGAGCGCGGCGGCCGCCTCGACGATGCGCTCCCGGGTGAGGAGGGCTTGCCGAGGGCGGGCCATAGGAGAACTCCTGAAGAAAGACGAAATCAACACTGGACGTGTAAAAACTTACGCCGCTAGTTTAAGCACAGCTGCGACGTACATCACTAAGGGAGATCAGTAATGACGACGCTTTCCCTCGCCACCGTTCTAGCCGAGGCGGCCCGTCGGTACCCGGAGAAGGTAGCGATCGTCGACGAGGCCGGGGGCCGGATTCCCTATCGTGAACTTTGGGCGCAGACCCGGTCGTACGCCGCGGGTCTGAAGGAATTGGGCATCGGCCCCGGCGACACGGTGGCCGTGATGATCCCGAACGTCGCCGACTTCCCCCGGGTCTACTACGCCGCACTGGCCGTCGGCGCCCGGATCGTGCCGGTGTCGCTGCTGCTCAACGCCGAGGAGGTCGGCTATGTGCTGTCCGACAGCGGCGCCAAGCTGCTGGTCACGCATTCGGCGTTCCTCCAGGTCGGCGCGGCTGCGGCGGCCGCGACCGGCACGCCGTTGGCCAATGTCGGCCCGCTGCCGGAGGGTCTGCCGCAGTATCCGCCGCGGCTGGACCAGATCTCGGTCGGCCTGGAGCCGGTCCGGACCTACACGACGGTCGAGGCCGAGGACGTCGCGGTGATCCTCTACACCAGCGGCACGACCGGGAAGCCGAAGGGCGCCCTGCTCACCCACCTGAACCTGGTGATGAACGCGGCCGTCAACGTCTTCGACGTGCACCCGCTGACCGGCGACGACGTGGTGATGGGCTGCCTGCCGCTGTTCCACACGTTCGGCCAGACGGTCGGCATGAACGCGACGTTCCGGCTGGGCGGGACGCTGGTGCTGCTGCCGCGGTTCACCGGTGAGGCGGCGATCGAGCTGATGATCCGGGAGAACGTCACGATCTTCCACGGCGTGCCGACCATGTACATCGGACTCCTGGAGGCGGCGGCCAAGGCCGACCGCCTGCCACAGCTGAAGCTGTGCGTGTCAGGTGGCGCGTCGCTTCCGGTGGCGGTCCTGGAGAAGTTCGCGGCGGCTTTCGGTTCGACCATCTGGGAGGGGTACGGGTTGAGCGAGACCTCCCCCACGGCGACCACCAACCAGCCCTCGTTCGGAGCGAAGCCCGGCACGGTCGGGCACCCGATCTGGGGTGTCGAGGTGGAGATCGCCCGCCCGGAGGTGCCGGAGAGCATCGAGTTCGTGCCGGACGGCGAGCTCGGTGAGATCGTGATCCGCGGGCACAACGTGTTCGCCGGATACCTGAACCGACCCGAGGCGACCGCGGAGGCCCTGGTCGACGGCTGGTTCCGGACCGGTGACCTGGGGGTGAAGGACGAGCAGGGCTTCATCAGCATCGTCGACCGGACCAAGGACCTGATCATCCGTGGCGGCTTCAACGTCTACCCGCGTGAGGTGGAGGAGGTCCTGGCCCGGCACCCGTCGATCCAGCAGGTCGCGGTGATCGGGGTGGCCGACGAGACGCTGGGCGAGGAGATCTGCGCCGTCGTGGTCCTCGAAGACCAGGGCCTGGCCGCGGACGAGCTGATCGAGTGGTCGAAGGAGCGGCTGGGCAAGCACAAGTACCCGCGTCAGGTGCGGTTCACCGAGTCGCTGCCGCTCGGCCCGAGCATGAAGGTCCTGAAGCGGGAGCTGCGCAAGCAGTACAGCTAAACCTTGAGCAGTGGTGGCAGCTCGGCGACGATCGGTACGTCGGCGGGCAGCCACGGGACGGTGTCCAGCTGGTCCACGGTCAGCCAGCGCATGGAGCGGTGCTCCAGCGCCTCCGGGACGTCGCCGCCGAGCAGTTCGACGGCGTAGACCCGGAGCACGGCCCGGCCGTGGGCCAGTGGCACGTCCGGGCCGACCCGGGCGCCCACCTCGACGCGTACGCCCAGCTCCTCGGCACATTCGCGGGCCAGCGCCTGCTGGTCGGTCTCCCCCGGCTCGACCTTGCCGCCGGGGAACTCCCAGCGCCCGGCCGCCTCCGGCGGGGAGCTGCGCTCACAGGCGAGGACCCGCCCGGCGGTGATGATCACAGCCGCAACGATCACCCTGGGTGATGGCGCCGGTTTGACGTATTGTTCGGGCCGCATGCGATCCAAGATCTCACGAAAGTTCATCGTTCAGGTTGCCCGCTGGTGCCCTGATCGTCACGCAAACACGGATATGTGGGCGTGGACATGGGTGGCTGGACGGACGAAACTGTGGGACACCGACCATGACGATCCGGCGACAGTTCGGCCACAAGCCGGCAACGACGCTAAGGGGGGTGCGCGAGTGCGGGCGAGAAGACGCCGGGACACCGGCGCGGACTATCTCAACGACGCCCTGGCCTTACTGACCGGCTGGACCCGTGACGGCGTTCAGTTGCGCCGCGATCTGGCGTGTGACGACAGTCAGCACGCCGCCTTGACGGAACGTATCAAGGTGGCCGCGGACACTCTGCACATACGACCAAGCATCCGGCGAATCAACGGTCACACTCAGATCTGCCTGGGGTCGCAGGACGGAACGGCCATCACCGACGGTGAGGTCACCCTGGCGGCTCGGATCGAGGACTTCTACCGGACCGTGGTCGAGAGGTCATGATCCGACGTGGTCGCAGACCCCTGATCGATCGGTACTACGCTGCGCCGCATGACTGACGTGGTGTACGACGACAAGGGTCAGCTCGAGCAGATCCAGGACGGTCTGCTGGAGGGCGAGCAGATCATCGCGGTCTATGACGCGATCGGCGCGGGGACCGGTTTCATCGGTCTCACCAACCGGCGGATCATCATCCAGGACCAGTCCTATGTCGGGAAGCGGTTCGCCATCACCAGCATCCCGTATTCCCGGGTCAGCAGTGTCAGCGTGGTGAGCAACAAGAGCTGGGCCGGCCAGTTCTTCTCCTCGGGCACGATCGCCATCGCGGTCGGCACGGTCACGTACGAGATCGAGTTCCGTGGCTCGGACAAGGCCCACCACGTGCACAACCTGATCCTCAGCCAGGCGTCCTGACGCTGTCTTCTAGCGCCCGCCGACCGCCTGCGTGAGATCCCACACGTACCGGCGGCCGGCGGGTTTCTCGTCCCGCCACACCACCTCCCAACGGCCCCGCGGGTCGCGTTCCGGCTCGCTGAACCGGCCGTACCCCTGCCGCTCCTTGACGCTCGGCGGCTGATCGCTGTCCGGGAAGCTGAAGGTGACCTGGAATCTGGTGAACGCCGACGGGCTGCCGCTCGCGGCCGGCAGCCGGTCCTCCCAGACGAGTTGATCCCAGCCGCGTTCGCGCAGCGGCCCCCACAGTCCGCGTGGCCGGTACTCGACCTGCCATTCGGTCGGTGTGGTCATCGCCGGGTCGAAGATCAGCCAGACCCGCAGCAGCCGGCTCTGTTCCAGCGGCAGTGACGTGATGTGCCCACCGATCGGCCGCAGCGTCTTGAACGAGATCTCGTCGAGTCGGGTGATCCGGTCGGTGTCGGTCGGCACGATCGGGCGCATGGTCCGGTGGGTGACGAGCGGTTCCGGGGTGGTGATCCGCTTCTCCACGATGCGGTCGCTGTCGTCGTCGGAGCCGATCGTGACGAGCACCTCGACGGTCTCCGAATAGAGCGGCTTCTCGCGTTCGCTGATTCGCTGAATGGCGTCGAGATAGTGCTGGTGGCCGGCCTGCTGGAGGGTGAGCAGCCGGGTGGCGTCCTGCAGATCGGCCTTCAGTTCGCGGATCTTGACGACGAAGGCGAGTTGCCACAGGCGGACCACGAAATAGAGCAGGCAGGCCAGGAAGACCGCGGTGAACGCCCATTGTGCGAACCGGATCGGGATCCCGGTGAGCTGTGCGATGCCCGACGCCAGGCCGATGAGCATGGCTGAGACGTTCAGGGTGCCCCTGAACAGGGTCTGCGAGATCGTCGGAGTATCCGGCATCGTCCCAATGATGGCGAAACGATCGTTACCGACAAATCCTCATAAAGAGTGAATAGCATCGCTTGGGGACGGCTGATCGCCTGATATCCGGTGTCCGATCAGTGGACCGGACATGCCACTCCGGCCCACCCGCGACTATTTTTCCCGGCCGCCTCTTGCACGCTGTTTCCGGACCGCCGCATGCTACCGGGAGTTCCACCAGAATCGATCCTCGACCCCCCCGGAGGCGATCCCCGGTGCTGAGCCACCTGCAGAGGCCGTTGACCCGGAGATATCGGACCGAGATGTTCGGTCACGACCTCGACGTCGTGCCGATCTCCGGCGGAGGTGAGGGCGGGCAGCCACACCGGCGGCTGCTGATCGGGCACAACGCCATCTTCGCCGCGGCGATGCTGCTCTCCGCGGTGCTCGTGGGTCTCGCCACGGTCGCCCTGCACTGACACCGGCCGCCGCAGCGAGACCACGCGCGTCAGCTTCCGCCTTCGCCGCCCTTGCCGGTCATGGTTCTCCTCTGACGTTCGTGATGGACTCCGGGAGTCCCAACGCGTCCAGCCTAGGTCAGGACGCGGGTCGGCAACGGCGTCTCAGCGCAGCATCACCGAGCACGCGTCGGCGACCTCCAGGACCAGGTCCTCGACCAGATCGATGGCGATACTCAGCCGCAGCGGATCGCCGTCGACCGCGCCGAACACCGCGTCCATCCGCGCCTTGAACCGCTCCGGCGCGCCCGGCAGCAACCCGGCCGCGGCCACCGCACCCTTCTCGTTGATCAGCCAACGCCCGGCCGCCCCGTGCAGGGCGTGTGCGCAGACTCCGGCGATCCGGAACAGGCACCCGGAGACGTACGAGCTGTCACCTCGCGACACCGCCTTGCGGGCCACGCCGATCAGGAAATCGGCCTCCCACAGCCCGGCCACCAGCGCTTCCGCCAGCGGGCGGGGAAAGACCAGGGCGCGACGCCGCAGCCGCTCCAGCTCTCCGGTCGGATCCGCCAGGATCCGGCTCAGGGCCAATTCGCCGGGGTACGAGAAATCGGGCACCCCGAGTGGATGGCCGGCCTGAACGTGGAACGAGTAGCGCCCCTGCTCGGCGTCGGCCCAGCAGCGGTGCACCCGGTCGGTGTCCCGGTAGATCCAGTCGACCGGATGGCCGTCGATCCGCAGCCATCCGCCGCCGTCCACCCAGGGGCCCCAGCCGCCCGTCGCGGTCACCCCGGCGCCCGGCCCGGCCACCTCGGTGGCCAGCTCGCCGAGCCGGCCGGTGTCCAGCGGCGACCGGTAGTAGAGCCCCAGGTCGGTGTCCGAGTCCGCGGTGTGCGTGCCGCGGGCCCGGCTGCCGCCGAGAACCACGCCGACCACCCCGGGAACGGTCAGCAGCCGGTGGGCGAGATCGGTCAGCCGGGTGTCGGTCAGCGCCATGGCATCACCGTGTTCCCCGGGCGGCCCGGGCGCAACCACCGGTGACCGTCAACACAGTTCTGACCGTCAACACAGTTCCGCGGGGTCCAGGAGCGCCTCGACCTCCTCGATCCCGTTCTCGCGGAGAAGCTCCAAGTCCTCGTCCGTGATCAGGATCTGGCCGTCGTTCGCGAGCGGGATCGGGTCCTGGATCGGTTCCGCCGGCCCGTCGGTCGGGCAGGCCATCGCGGTCCGCCCGAACGGCAGGCAGATACCGAGGATCTGGTCACAGTCCACATCGGGTTCGATCCGGCGGGCCGAACCGACGACGATCACCCGGTTCTGCGGTTTCTTGGTGACCGTGCTGCCGAGCAGCCGCCGGGCGGTCGGCTTGCCGTCGGTCAACGTCACCATGTAGCGCAGGGTCTGCTCACCGGCCGCGCCGCGCGTCTCGACGCGGCGGGTGCCGCGGAGCATCGACGGATCGCGGATCACCTCGGTGTCGAACGGGACGACCTTGGTCTCGACCTCGGTCCGGGTGGCGATGACCGGCGCGGCCGCCGCGCGGCGCCGGGTCGGTGCCTCCGCGAGGGTACGGGCCGGACGCTGCCCGGTCCGGTCGGCGCGGTCGTCGGCGATCCGGGCCCGGCTGAGCTGATCGGTCGCGGCCGCGATGTGCGGTGCGGGCGCTTTCCGGCCGGCCACCACGGGTGCCGCGGTGCTCTCGCCCGCCGCGGTGTCCTCGGCCGGCGGTGCGGGCGGCGGCGGTGTCTCGCCGTGCCGCGGCGGCAGCGGCTCGGCGGCGGCCGCGGCCCGGCTGACCACCTCCGGGTCCTCTTCCAGACGCGGCGCCCCGAGATCGGCGTCGATCGGCTGAGCGGAGATGTCGCTCGCGCCGGGAGAGGTCATGGTGGAGACCGCGCCGGCCACGCCACCACCCACGATCACGAACATCGCACACGCGCCGGCGGTCATCCGGACGCCGAACGGCAGTCGGGCCCACCAAGACTTTCGTGGCATTTCGAGCAGATGCTGCCAAGAGTCACTAGTTGTCTGGTTTTGCACCAAAGCATTGTTACTTCCTCCGGTTCGTTGGCAAGCCACTGCCTGTCACCCGAAAAGCTGACGCCCGCGCCCCGAAACCGATCCCACGCGTTGCTCCGGCGAGGCGCAAAGTCGCCTGCCGACTCCCGGATGCGCCCTCGCCGTACGATCGATGCCATGCCCGCGCCTGTGCCCCTCAGCCCGGACGAGGAGGCCGTGATGCGCGCCCTCGGCCGGTTTTTGCTGGTCATACCGCGCGCTCTGGACGCCGACCTGATCCGCGAGCAGCGGATGTCCGCCAGTGAGTACGCGGTGTTGCGCCACCTCTCGGAAACCCCGGGCCACCTGATGCGCATGAGCGAACTCGCCATCGCGTGCGACATGTCACTCAGTGGCATGACACGCCTCGCCGCCAAGCTCGAGTCGCTCGGCTGCCTGCGCCGCATCCGGTGTGAGGAGGACGCCCGCGGCGCCAACGCGGTCCTCACCGAGAAGGGCATGGAGCGGCTGCGCGAGGCGTGGCCCACCCATCTGGCCAGCGTCCGCCGGCACATCTTCGACCACCTCGACGGCCTCGACCTGCGGCGGTTGGCGAACGCCTTCGACGCGATGGCCGCCGAGCATTGATCTTGCGCGCGTCTTTCCGCGTTTCGTGTCCTCGGCCCGGGGCCTCCGGGTTGCGATGATCTAACCGTGCTGAACGCTGCCGCAACCGACGACACCCGGACGGCCCCGGGCGCTCTCGACCGGATCGCCACCGTCGTCTCCGAGGTGCTCGCACCCGCGGTCCTGGTCGCGGTGCTCCTGCTCACCGTCGGCTGGCACGCCGGCGACACGCCGGGCGTCTCCCGCTGGTGGGGACTGCCGGGCGCCCTGTTCGCCGCGGTCATCCCGCTCGGTTACGTCCTGCACGGTGTCCGCCGCGGCCGGCTCACCAACCACCACATTCCGGAGCGCGCCGACCGGCGGGTCCCGCTGCTGTTCGGCACCGCGTCGCTGATCGCCGGCCTGGTGCTGATGCTGGCCCTGGGCGCACCCCGTGAGGTGCTCGCCCTACTCGCCGCCGGTGGTGTCGGTCTGGCCGCGTTCGCCCTGGTCACCCATTGGTGGAAGATGTCCATCCACGCCGGCGTGGCGGCCGGCACGGTGTCCGCACTGACCGCCGTCTACGGCGAGATCGCCCTGCTCGGCGCACCCCTGGTACTGCTCGGCTGCTGGGCGCGGGTCCGCCTCACCGCGCACACCCCGGCCCAGGTGGTCGCCGGCGCCCTGGTCGGCGCGGCGATCGCCGGCACCGTCTTCCCCCTGCTCCGCTGACCCGCGAGCACCTTTCAACAGGCCGTAGGCGGCCAGGGTGCCCTCTCCGCTGATCCGCAGAACCCCGCCGGGGCGGGAGCTCTGCTAACCCGCAGCGCCCTCCAGCAGGCCGTAGGCGGCCAGGGCGGCGTCGAGCATCCGCTCCTGGTCGGCGGCCGGAAACGCGGCCGGGTCGGCGGCCGCGTAGGCGGCCACCCCCTCGGTCATCGCGATCAGCGCCAGGACCACCGTGGCCACCCGCCCGGCCGGCCACTCCGGAGCCGCGGCCGCGGTGAGCCGCTCGATCCGCTCCCGCCAGGCCCGGTTGTTGCGCCGGTGCTCGGCGATCAGTTCGTCGTCGGTGACCGCAGCGGCCAGGAAGCCCATCCACACGATCGCCTCCTGCCGGGTCTGCTCGTCGAGCGCCATCGACTGGTGCAGGACCGCCCGCAGCGCGGCCCGGGGCGAGCCGGCCTCCGCCTCCAGCGCCTCGACCCGGGCCCGGGTCACCTGATGCAGCAGTTGACGGGCGTGCAGCAGAAGCGACTGCCGATTCGGGAACCGGTGCATGACCAGCCCGGTGGTACACCCGGCGGCGGCCGCGACGGCCCGCACGGTGAGCCGCTCCAGCCCCTGCTCGGCCAGCACGCTCCACACCGCCCGGGACAGCGTCTCCCCCTGCGCCGACCGATCCGCAGCTCGTGACACGAGTCGCACCCCTCCCTATTCGGAACGGATGTTACCGTAACGCTTGTTACGAACGGAGGCCCGCCTTGACCTGGACCATCGAACCGCGACCCTGGGACGATCCCGCCGGCACCGCACTCCGCGCCGCCCAGCGCACCGAGCTCGACGCCCGCTACGGCACCGACGACCATGAGCCGGGCACTCCACCGTCGGCCGCCGACATCGACCTGTTCCTGGTGGCTCTGACCGCCGACGGCACCCCGGTCGGCTGCGGCGCCCTCCGCCGCCTGGACCCGACGACTGCCGAGGTCAAGCGGATGTACGTGACGCCAGCGGCTCGCGGTTCGGGCGCCTCCACCGCGATCCTCCGGGCTTTGGAGGCCGCCGCCCTGGATCGAGGCTGGACCACGATCAGGCTGGAGACGGGCCCGGCCCAGCCGGAGGCGATGCGCTTCTACGAACGAGAGGGCTACCAGGAGATCCCCCTCTTCGGCGCCTACATCGGCTCCGACCTCTCGGTCTGTTACGAGCGAGCCTTGGCCCTCAGCAGTCCGCTACCCTAGTCCCATGACGGCCCTGCCCGAGTGGATGCACCCACCACGCGTGGAAGGCTGGTTCGCGGAAGACCTGGACCGCCTTCCCGAGGCTCCTCGGCACACCGAACTCATCGACGGAGCACTCGTCTTCATGATTTCGCCGCAACGCGCCTGGCACAGCCGCCTCATCTTTGCCCTCCGGCAATCGCTCGCAGCACAGGCGCCGGCAGGCTTCGAGGTGGATCAAGAGATGACGATCCGGCTCGATAAATACAACCGGCCGGAGCCGGACGTTCTGGTGTCGAGTACCGCCTACGACCCCGACCGCACGTATTTCACGCCGGATGAGGTGCGACTCGTCGTCGAAGTCGTCTCTCCCGAATCGGCTCACCGGGACCGCACTGTCAAACTCCGCAAATACGCCGACGCGGGCATCCCTCATTACTGGCGGATCGAGGACGAGAACGGGACACCGGCCGTCCACGTCTACGAACTGGACGAGCCGACGAAGACGTACGTCGCCTCCGGCATCCACCGTGAGGTGCTCCGCCGGCCGGTGCCGTTCGACATCGACATCGACCTGGCCGGTCTCACCCCAGCACGGTCCTGACGATCAGGATCTGCCGGCCGGGCGCAGGGTGACCGTGACGTGGTCGCCTTCGCCGACACCTTCGGCCTTTCGGACGGTGTCCTTGAGTGGTACCAGGTAACGGCCGTCTTTCGGGAACAACGCCGTCCGGAATTCGGTGCCGCCGAGCACGACCTGCACCGGTACCTGCCCCCAGTAGATGAGCGACCGGGCTGCTTCCTTGAGTTCGGCGCTGTCAGCCTTGGACATGGCGACGAAGAAGAAGGGTGCGGGCCCCCGCCACTCGATGATCTCGCCGTCGAAAACCCATTCCACAGTGACTGATTGAACCAGCACCTACGGCCGGATGCCGCCTGCAGGCCGATGGTGCGCCACCCGGCGAAGGCCGCGTGGGATCGCACGAACCGACCCGACGCGGCCCGACAGGAGCCGGAATCAGACGTTGAAGCGGAACTCGACGACGTCACCGTCTTTCATGATGTAGTCCTTGCCCTCCATGCGGACCTTGCCGGCGGCCTTCGCGGCGGACATCGAACCGGCGGCGACCAGGTCGTCGTAGCTGACGATCTCGGCCTTGATGAAACCGCGCTGGAAGTCGGAGTGGATGACACCGGCCGCCTCGGGGGCGGTCGCACCGACCGGGACCGTCCAGGCGCGGGCCTCCTTCGGGCCTGCGGTCAGGTAGGTCTGCAGGCCGAGCGTGTCGAAGCCGACCCGGATCAGCCGGTTGAGGCCGGGCTCGGACTGGCCCGTCGACTGGAGTAGCTCCAGGGCGTCGGCCTCGTCCAGCTCGATCAGCTCCGACTCGATCTTCGCGTCCATGAAGACGGCCTCGGCCGGGGCGACCAGGGCACGCAGCTCGTCGAGGAACGCCTCGTTGCCCAGCTCGGTCTCGTCGACGTTGAACACGTACAGGAAAGGCTTCGTGGTCAGCAGGTGCAGCTCGGCCAGCAGCTCCAGCTCGACGCCGGCCGCACCGGCGCCCTGGTAGAGGGTGACACCGTCGTTGAGCAGCTTGAACGCGGCCTCGGCGGCGGCCACCGTGGCCGCCTTCTCCTTCTTGAGCTTCGCCTCTTTCTGCAGGCGGGGCAGCGCCTTCTCGACCGTCTGCAGGTCGGCGAGGATCAGCTCGGTGTTGATCGTCTCGATGTCGTCGGCCGGGGACACCTTGCCGTCGACGTGCAGCACGTTCGGGTCGGAGAACGCGCGCACCACCTGGCAGATCGCGGAGGCGTCACGGATGTTGGCGAGGAACGCGTTACCGCGGCCCTGGCCCTTGGATGCGCCGCGGACCAGGCCGGCGATGTCGACGAAGCTCACCGGCGCCGGCAGGATCTTCTCACTGCCGAACAGCTCGGCCAGCTTGTTCAGCCGCTCGTCGGGCAGGCCGACCACGCCGACGTTGGGCTCGATCGTCGCGAACGGGTAGTTCGCGGCGAGCACGTCGTTCTTGGTCAGGGCGTTGAACAGGGTGCTCTTGCCGACGTTGGGCAGGCCGACGATTCCGATGGTGAGGCTCACGGAACGCCAGTCTACGCAAGCCTCAGCGGAAGAACTTCCGCAGTTCGGCGGCCACGGTTTCCGGCTTGCCACTGTCGTCGGCGGCGAGATGCCCGACGCCGGTCAAGGTCACCCGACGCACTCGCGGCAGGACGGGCTCAAGACCGTTCAAGACCCCGGTGAGGTACGCCGGGGAGCGGTCCCCACCCAGCAGGAGCGTGTCCGCGGTCACCGCCCGGTACAGGTCGAGTGGCCCGGCCGCGTCCTCGACGACGGCCGCGTCCAGGCGCATCGTCGGGATCATCTCCCCGATCCGCTTACCCTCCCCGGCCCGGATCACCAGACCCAGGAACGGAATCAGGGCTGCTCGGGGCACGTACCGCAAATCGCCTGTGCCTTTGACGACCGTGACGAAAGCCGCAGCCCGGTGACCACGGGAGAGCTCCTTCTCGAAGCGTGGAAGCCACGCGACCGGGTCATGATCACCGTATTTGAGCGGCGGCTCGTAGAGCGCGAGCCGCTCGACCGGCAGCTCCATCGCCGCCCGCAGTGCGATGACCGCGCCCGAGCTGAGCCCGAACACGTTGCGCGCGCCGGTCTCGTCGAGCACCGCCGCGAGGTCGTCGATCTCGGCCCGCAGCCCGTGGCCGACCCGCGCCGGACCGCTGTGCCCACGACCACGGCGATCCGGGACGTAGACGGTGAAGTCGCCGGCCAGCGACCGGGCCAGTTTCGTGAAGTTCGCCGAGCTCTGCATACCGCCGTGCAGAAGCACGACCTTGGGCCCGCCCCCGAAGACGCGCCACCGGATGTCGGTCCTTGCCGCTTGCGCCATCATGCCGTCAACCGTAGTTGACACTTTCGAACCCGTCAACCTTGGTTGACAATCGCACGGTCATGTCCGAATCCCGCCAGCCGAACCGGCCCGGAGCGGAGCAGACTCGACCACATGGAGCTGGACTTCGAACACTGCTACCGGGCCGTCGACAGCCGTGACCCGCGGTTCGACGGCTGCTTCTACACGGCCGTACGCACCACCGGCATCTACTGCCGGCCGTCCTGCCCAGCCGTCACCCCCAAACGGGAGAACGTCACGTTCTACCCCAGCGCGGCCGCCGCCCAGCGCGGTGGATTCCGGGCCTGCCGCCGCTGCCGGCCCGACGCCGCCCCCGGCTCCCCCGAATGGGACACCCGTGCCGACACGGTCGGACGCGCCATGCGCCTCATCGGTGACGGCGTCGTCGACCGCGAAGGCGTACCCGGACTCGCCGGACGCCTCGGATACACCGAACGGCACCTCAACCGCATGCTCACCGCCGAACTCGGCGCCGGACCGCTCGCACTCGCCCGCGCCCAGCGCGCCCAGACCGCCCGCATCCTCGTCGAGACCACCGACCTGGGGCTGGCCGAGATCGCCTTCGCGGCCGGATTCGGAAGCGTCCGGCAGTTCAACGACACGATGCTCGAGGTCTACGCGCGCTCACCCAGCCAGATGCGCGAGAAACAGCCCGTCGGACGAGGTGAGGCGGGAGTCGTCAATCTGCGGCTCGCGTACCGGCCGCCGCTGCACGCGGAATCGCTGCTCGCCTTCTTCGCCGGGCGGACGCTGCCCGGCGTCGACGAAATCGTGGACGGCGCGTACCGGCGCGGGCTGAATCTGCCGCACGGAAGCGCGACCGTCTCCCTACGGCCCGGGGACCGGGTCGTTCATGCGACGTTGCGGCTCGATGACGTTCGGGATCTTGCGCCGGCGGTCGCCCGATGCCGGCGACTGTTCGATCTGGACGCTGATCCGGTTGCCGTGGACGGGTTGCTCGGGGCTGATCCGGCGCTGGCCGGGGCGGTGGCGGGTGAGCCCGGGGTTCGGGTGCCGCGGGCGGTCGACGGGTTCGAGATGGCTGTGCGGGCCGTGGTGGGTCAGCAGGTGAGTGTGGCGGGGGCGCGGACCACTCTGGGGCGGATCCTGAAAGCGGCGGTGGGCTCGGTCGTCACCCTCATTCCGGGGGAACCCACCCCCATCCCCCAAACCGATACCACCGCGCGGCTCGCCGGTTTCCCACCGGCCGACATCATCGCCGCCCTTCCGGACACCGCCTTCGGCATGCCGGCGGCACGCCGCGACACCATCCGGGCCTTGGCCGAGGCGGTAGCCGACGGCAAGCTCGACCTCGACCCGACAGCCGACCGCACCGAGACGGTCGCCCGCCTGACCGAACTGCCCGGCATCGGCCCGTGGACCGCCGGTTATGTCGCCATGCGCGCGATAGGCGACCCCGACGTCTTCCTCCCCACCGACCTGGCGGCCCGCCGCGGCGCCGAGGCTCTCGGTCTGCCCGCCACCGCAAAAGCCCTTTCGTCGTACGCCGAACGCTGGCGCCCGTGGCGCTCCTACGCCCTGATCCGCCTGTGGCGTGCCGCGTGACCGAACCTACCTCTCGGCGGCCCCGTCCCGACGGTTGTCCACATTGCTGAAACCACCGCACGAGTTGTCCACAGGCAGGCCACTTGCCGGCCCACGCGCCACGAAATCGCGTCACGCTGTAACCCTCGACGAGGAGGAAACGATGTTGCTTCATTCGACTCTGAACACCCCGGTCGGCCCGTTCACCGTGGTGGTGGCGCAGTCCGGCGCGGTCCGCGCGGCCGGGTTCACGACTGATGTGGCCGAGCTGCTGAAACTGGTGCATCCGGTGTTGCTGGAGCCGGCGCGACCGGGCGATCCGGGTGCGGTGGGTCCGGCCGTCCGGGCGTATCTGGACGGCGACCTCACCGCGATCGACGCGGTCGATGTGGAGCAGCACACGGCCGGCGCGTTCATGTCGCACGCGTGGGCGGTGATGCGTGACATCAAACCGGGCGCCCCGGTGACCTATACGGGCTTCGCCGAACTGTCCGGCCGCCCGGCTGCGATCCGTGCCGCGGCGGCGGCCTGCGCGCGCAATCCGGTGGCGCTGTTCACGCCGTGTCATCGGGTGATGCGGACGGACGGGTCGCTGGGCGGCTACCGCTGGGGGCTGCACGTCAAGGAGTGGCTGTTGAAGCACGAGTCGGCGGCGTAATCGCATGGCGACGCGGTGGTGCCGGTCCTACGCTGACCGGCATGACTGATACGGGAACCGGGCGTCACGGTCTCCCCGAGCGGCCGTCTCTGGACGGGCTCGAGGAGAAGTGGGCGCCGCGCTGGCAGGAGGAGGAGACGTACGCGTTCGACCGCTCGAAGGAGCGGGCCGACGTGTATGCGATCGATACACCTCCGCCGACCGTATCGGGCTCGTTGCACATCGGGCACGTCTTCTCGTATACGCACACCGACACAGTCGCCCGGTTCCAGCGGATGCGCGGCAAGTCCGTCTTCTATCCGATGGGGTTCGACGACAACGGGTTGCCGACGGAGCGCCGGGTTCAGAACCTGTTCGGTGTCCGATGTGATCCGTCGTTGCCGTATGACCCGTCGTGGGAGCCGCCGGCGAAGGCGCCGAAGGATCCGGTCTCGATTTCGCGGCGTAATTTCGTCGAGTTGTGTGGTCGGCTGACGGTCGAGGATGAGAAGGGGTTCGAGGCGCTGTGGCGGCGGCTCGGGCTGTCGGTCGACTGGGGTCTGACGTACACGACGATCGGTGAGCGGGCGCGGGCGGTTTCGCAGCGGGCTTTCCTGGCGAATCTCGCGGCCGGTCAGGCGTATACGGCGGAGGCGCCGACGCTGTGGGACATCGGGTTCCGGACGGCTGTCGCGCAGGCGGAGCTGGAGGATCGGCAGCGGCCGGGCGCCTACCACCGGTTGCGGTTCCGGGGGCCGGACGGGCCGGTCGACATCGACACGACGCGGCCGGAGCTGCTGCCGGCGTGTGTCGCGCTGGTTCATCACCCGGGTGATCCCCGCTTCGCGGGTCTCACGTCGGTTCGCACGCCGCTCTTCGACGTCGAGGTCCCGGTTCGGGCCCATCCGCTCGCGGCAGCCGACAAGGGTACGGGCATCGCGATGGTCTGCACGTTCGGTGACCTGGCCGATGTCACGTGGTGGCGGGATCTGGCTCTGGACACGCGGGTTGTGCTGGGCCGGGACGGCCGTTTCCTGCCGGAGGCACCGCCGGGTGTTCCGGCCGCCGCCTATCAGGGGCTGGCCGGGTTGACGGTCAACGCGGCGCGCGCCGAGATGATCCGGCTGTTGCGGGAGTCGGGTGATCTGCTCGGGGAGCCGGCGCCGATCACGCATCCGGTCAAGTTCTACGAGCGTGGTGACCGGCCGTTGGAGATCGTGACGAGTCGGCAGTGGTTCATCCGTAACGGCGGGCGTGATCCCGGGCTGCGCGGGGAGCTGCTGGGGCGGGGCCGTGAGCTGCGCTGGGTTCCGGAGAGCATGCGTCACCGCTATGAGCATTGGGTCGGTGGTCTGACCGGTGATTGGCTGATCAGCCGACAGCGGTTCTTCGGTGTCGCGATCCCGGTCTGGTATGGGCTGGACGCGAACGGGGAGCCCGACTATGACCGGCTACTGCTGCCGGATGACGCGGCGCTGCCTGTCGATCCGTCGTCGGAGTGTCCGCCCGGTTGGTCGGAGGAACAGCGTGATGTTCCGGGTGGTTTCACCGCCGACCCGGATGTCATGGACACGTGGGCGACGTCGTCGTTGTCTCCGCAGATCGTCACGGGGTGGAGTACCGATCCGGATCTGCATGCCCGTACCTATCCGATGGATCTGCGCCCGCAGGGGCAGGAGATCATCCGGACCTGGCTGTTCTCGTCGGTGTTGCGGGCCGGTCAGCTGGCCGGTGGTCTGCCGTGGCGGCGTGCGGTCCTGTCCGGCTGGATCCTCGATCCGGACCACAAGAAGATCTCGAAGTCGCTGGGCAACGAGGTGGAGACACCGATTCAGCTGCTGGAGCAGTACGGGTCGGACGCGGTCCGGTATTGGGCGGCGTGTGGCCGTCCGGGGGCGGATCTGGCGTTCGAGCCGGCCCAGTTGAAGGTCGGGCGGCGGCTGGCGATGAAGCTGCTGAACGCGTCGAGGTTCGCGTTGGGGCTGGGTGCGGCGGAGGCGCTGCGGCAGCCGGTGACCGAGCCGCTGGACCGGGCGATGCTCGGCCGGTTGACTGAGGTGGTGCTGACGGCGACGGCCGCGTTCGACGACTATCAGCACACCGACGCGTTGCAGGCGACGGAGACGTTCTTCTGGACGTTCTGCGACGACTACATCGAGCTGGTCAAGAACCGGGCGTACGCGGAGGGGCCGGCCGGTGATTCGGCTCGGGCCGCGCTGGCTACCGGGTTGTCGGTGTTGTTGCGGTTGTTCGCGCCGTTCCTGCCGTTCGTCACCGAGGAGATCTGGTCGTGGTGGCGGTACGGGTCGGTGCACCTGTCGACGTGGCCGACGCGGTACGAGTTGTCGCGGGTGGCGCCGGAGAGTGATCCGTCGTTGCTCGATCTGGCCGGTGATGCGCTGCGGCAGGTTCGCCGGGCCAAGTCGGACCGGAAGTTGTCGATGAAGACCGAGGTTCCGCTGGCCGAGGCGCTCGGGCCGGCTGACCTGCTTGATCGACTGGAGTCGATCGATGGTGATTTCCGGGCGGCGGCGCGGATCGGCAAGCTGGACCTGCTTCGGGACCGCACCCCAGAGCTGGTGATCGCCTGCGCATTCTGAGCGGGGCGGCCACCATAGGAGGCATGTCGATCGCACCTGAGGAGGTCCGGGCTCCGGCTCGGGACGCGATGTTGTTCCGGTCGTCGCCGGCCCGGACCTTCGTCATGGTGTTCGTGGTGCTGATGGTGGCCTACCTGGCGGTCTCCCCGGTGGTGGGGTGGATCGCCGGGGACAGCGGGGACCCGTGGTGGGTGACCGCGCTCCAGGCGGTGCTGGTCGGCGCCGCGGCGGCCGGGGCGTATGCGGTTTCGGCTCGGGCGGCACTGCCGACGTGGGTGCGGGTGTCGTCGGGTGGGCTGGAGCTGGCCGCGCAGGAGTCCGATCCGATCCTGCTGGATTGGGCGGACATCGCGGCGGTGGTGATCCGCCGGGAGGGGCTGCGGACGGTTCTGGATGTGGTTCCGGCGGACCTGGACAGCGTGCATCAGGTGCAGGAGGGCGACAGTGGTGGGCCGGTGCTGGCGGACACACCGCGCGGGCCGGCGTTCACCGCGGACCTGACGCAGATCTGGCCGAGCCCGCGGGCGCTACGCCGCGCGATAGACCGCCACCTGCCCCGCTAGGCGATCGACCGCCACCGGTCCCGCCACGCGCTCAGCCGCCGCCGAACCCGCCACGCGCTCAGCCGCCGCCGAACCCGCCACGCGCTCAGCCGCCGCCGAACCCGCCACGCGCTCAGCCGCCGCCGAACCCGCCACGCGATCGAACGCCATCCGTCCCGCCCGGCGATCCAACGGCACCCGCCCGGCAAAGCGATCGAACGCCATCGTCCCGCTAGAAGTCGAAACCGCCGAAATCGCCGCCACCGAAATCGCCGCCGCTGAAGCCGCCGAGATCGCCGCCGCCGCTGAAGTCGCCGGCGGCCATGTCTCCGCCGGCGAAGTCGCCGGACGCGAAGTCGCCGCCGAAGTTTCCGAAGTCGCCGAATTCGGGGGAGAACAGGGCGTCGAAGATGAGCATGCCGCCGAGGACTCCGGCGCCGGCGCCGAGCGCGGTGCGCCAGACGGGTGTCGAATACCAGCCGGCCGGCACCGGGCGGCCCTCGACCCGGCCGCCCGGGTAGTAGTAGGGGGTGTCGGCGCCGGGGCGCGGGCCGGCTTTGTAGGAGTGGCCCTGCACGGTCACCTCACGTTCGTGGGTGATCTGGCCGGTGTTGTGGGCGGAGCTGAGCGGCGGCAGGTCGGGGCCGGGGTCGAGGCCCATGGCCAGGCGGGCGGCGCGGGCGTAGGTGAGGCCTTCCAGCGCCGACTCGCGGGCGAGTTGGAACTGCCGTACCGAATTGGCGGTCTGTAGCTGGCCGCCGGCGGCGTTGTAGCGTTCGCTCGCGTCGGCGAGGGCCTGCCGGGCTGCCGGCTCCTCGGAGGTGAGGTTCATGACCTGGCCGCCGAGCCGCTCATACCAGCGGTGGGCGTCGGCTCGGGCGTCGTCGAGTTCGGTCTGGCGGCGGGCTTTGCCGCCTCGCTGGGTGGCGGCGATGGCCAGGCCGGCGAGCACGACGATGAGCAGGATCAGCAACACGCCCTTCATGTTTTCCACGGTACCCCCGCTTGTCGTGGACGCCCGGTCTGGCAATCTGCGGTGGTGACGTTCTCGACACTGGCTGTGATTCTTGTCTGTCTCGCGGTGGGCGCGGCGGTCGGCTGGCTCGCGGCGCGGGCGCGGGCGGCGACCGACATCGCCCGTCTGGAGGCGACGGTGGAGGCCGCCCGGGATGGTGAGCAGCGGCTGGAGCAGTCGTTGCGGGCGCTGTCCTATGAGGCGACGGCGCAGTCCCAGGAGGCGGTGGCGCGGGCGGTGGCGCCGTTGCATGACACGTTGCGGCGGTACGAGCAGCGGGTCGCCCAGTTGGAGCACGACCGGATCGACGCGTATGCGGAGTTGCGGGAGCAGGTCCGGGCGATGGGTGCGGTGTCGGGTGAGTTGCGTACCGAGACGCGGCAGTTGGTGGCGGCGTTGCGGGCGCCGCAGGTGCGGGGCCGGTGGGGTGAGCACCAGTTGCGGCGGATCGTGGAGGCGGCCGGGCTGCTGGAGCACTGTGATTTCGCGGAGCAGGTGACGGCGTCGACGGATGAGCAGGGGGTGCGTCCGGACCTGGTGGTGCGGCTGCACGGCGGCCGGACGGTGGTGGTGGACGCGAAGGCGCCGCTGGAGGGTTATCTGTCGGCGATGGAGGCCCGGGACGAACACACCCGGGACGGGCATCTGGATCAGCATGCCCGGCATCTGCGGGCGCATGTGGATGCGCTGTCGGGGAAGCGGTACTGGTCGGCGTTCGAGTCGGCGCCGGATTTCGTGGTGCTGTTCGTGCCGGCGGATCCGTTTCTGGATGCGGCGTTGCAGCGGGATCCGGCGCTGATGGAGCACGCGTTCCGCCGCAACATCGTGCTGGCGACACCGGCGACGTTGATCGCGATGCTGCGGACGGTGGCGTATTCGTGGCGGCAGGAGGCGCTGACCCGGAACGCGGCGGCGGTGCACGGGCTGGCGCGGGAGTTGTACGGCCGGCTGTCCACTCTCGGTGACCATGTGGACAAGCTGGGTACGGCGCTGGGTGGTGCGGTGACCGCGTACAACCGGGCGGTGGGGTCGCTGGAGTCGCGGGTGCTGGTCAGCGCCCGCAAGCTGGCCGAGATGGGTGTCTCGGACGAGGAGCTGTTTCCACCGGTGCAGGTCGAGACGGCTCCCCGTCAGCCGCAGGCGCCCGAGTTCAGTTAGCGGCTCGCGCGGCCGCGGCGGCCTTCATGTCCCTACGCAGTTCCTGCGGCAGGGAGAAGGTGAGCCGTTCCTCGGCCGTCGTGTACTCGGTGACCTCGCCGAAGCCGCGGTCGGCGAGGTGGGCGAGGACCTCCATGACGAGGTCCTCGGGGACGCTGGCGCCGGAGGAGACACCGACCGTGGTGGCGCCGGCGAGCCACTCGTCCTGGATCTCGGAGGCGTAGTCGACGAGGTGGCCGGCGCGGGCGCCGGCGCCGAGGGCGACCTCGACGAGCCGCACCGAGTTCGACGAGTTGGTGGAGCCGACGACGATGACGACGTCGCAGTCGGGTGCGATCTCTTTGATCACGTGCTGCCGGTTGGATGTGGCGTAGCAGATGTCGTCGCTGGGTGGTGACTGGAGCAGCGGCAGCCGGGTCTTGAGGCGCGCGACGGTCTCCATCGTCTCGTCGACGGAGAGGGTGGTCTGGGACAGCCAGACGACCTTGGCCGGGTCGCGGACGACGACGTTGTCGACGTCGTCGGGGCCGTCGACGAGCTGGATGTGGGCGGGTGCCTCACCGGCGGTGCCGATGACCTCCTCGTGGCCCTCGTGGCCGATGAGCAGGATGTCGTAGTCCTCGGCGGCGAACCGTTTGGCCTCGTGGTGGACCTTGGTGACCAGGGGGCAGGTGGCGTCGATGGCTTTGAGGTTGCGCTCGCGGGCCTGCTCGTGGACCTCGGGGGCGACACCGTGGGCGGAGAAGACGACCGTCGAGCCCTCGGGGACCTCGTAGTTCTCCTCCACGAAGATCGCGCCTCGGGCTTCGAGGGTGCTGACCACGTGTTTGTTGTGCACGATCTGCTTGCGCACGTAGACCGGGGCGCCGTAGAGCTTCAGCGCCTCCTCGACGGTCTGCACGGCGCGGTCGACACCGGCGCAGTAGCCACGCGGTTTGGCGAGCAACACCCGCTTACGAGGTTCAGTCACCAGGCCATGGTACGTGCCCGGCGGCACCGGCTGCCGGTGGCGAGACGTGCGGCACAGGGGGTGCATACTGCGCGGTCATGACGGGTCGCATCATTCGGTTGACGGTGGGTCAGGTGAGTCTGACCTTCGGCATGTTCTGGCTGGTCATGAATCTGACGGTGGCGGTGGACAGGCATGTCTTCACGGGTCTGGCGATGGCCGGTGGCGGGTTGGTGCTGCTGCTGTGGCGGCGGATCCGGCTGCCGGTCCGGCTGGTCGGGGTCGTCTCGGTGGTGGTGGGTGCGGCCGGGACGGTGGCCGGGCTGATCGTCCGGACGGTCAGCACGGGTGGCATGTTCGGCTGGTTCGAGGATCGGGGCTGGCCGTTCGCGTGGCTGGCTCGTGGTGGGCTGGCGGACAGTCCGGACGAGGCGCGGCGGCTGGCGGTCGCCGGTGGCTGGGGCGTCGACTGGACCCGCCTTGCCGCGGATGTGGTCGTGTGGGCGTACACCGGCCTGGTGTTGATCTGTCTGATCGGTCTTGCGGTGCGCGCCCAAAAGGGCCGCAAGGCTCCCGAACTGCCGGAATAATCCCTGGTTATGAGCATGGAGCAGTGGCCGTCGATTCCGGCCGTGCTCCGTGTGATGGCGGGCTGGTTCCTGCTCGGGATCGGGCTGCTGAATCTGGCCGTGGAGTTCGACGGCGGGCTGACCGGCGCGTATCTGATCTTTCATCTGATGATCGCGGCCGGTGGGGTGCTGCTGTTGCTGCGGCGGCGGCCGGCGCCGGGACGGGCCGGGTTCGCGCTGGCGGCGGCTCTGGTCGGGGTGGCGATCGTGGCGACGACGGCGCCCGGCTCGTCAGGGTGTTGCATGGCGGACTATCCGGGGCGGCACGGGTTTCCGTTCCCGTTCCTGGGTGTCGGTGGTGGCCTGCACGTGGATCCGCTGTACCTGGCGGCCGACGCGATCTTCTGGGGTTGTGCCGGCCTGTTGACGGTGGTGGTGCTGGCGGTGGCCGAGCGGGCGATGCCGGAGCGTCGCACGCCTGTCGACCTGAGCCGGTACAACGCGTACGCCGAGCCGTCGCCGCGCGGCGAAAATGTCGGTGGGCTTACGTAATCTGGCCGGGTGAACGAGCCCGAGAGCGCGCCGCGCAGTTCCGCCGACGAGCCGTGGCCGGTCCGTGTGGTGAGTCAGAAGATCACCGCCTGGATCAGCCGGCTCGGCTGGGTGTGGGTCGACGGGCAGGTCGCGCAGATCAGCCGCCGCCCGGGGTCGAATGTGGTTTTCCTGACCTTGCGTGACCCGTCGGCCGATCTGAGCCTGACCGTCACGACCAGCCACGACGTGCTGCACGCGGGGGCGCCGGAGCTGGCCGAGGGCGCCCGGGTGACGTTGCATGCCAAACCCGAGTTCTATCCGGGCCGCGGCACGCTGAGTCTGCGGGCCGACGAGATCCGTCAGGTCGGCATCGGTGAGTTGCTGGCCCGTCTGGAGAAACTGAAACGGCTGCTCGCCGCGGAGGGCCTGTTCGCCCGGGAGCGCAAGCGGCGGCTGCCGTTCCTGCCGGGCCGGGTCGGTCTGATCACTGGGCGGGCCAGTGCCGCCGAGCGTGACGTGTTGATGAACACGCGTCGGCGCTGGCCGTCGGTCGACTTCCGGGTGATCAACGTGCCGGTGCAGGGGCCGACCGCGGTGGCGCAGATCATCGACGCGTTGAAGGTGCTCGACGGCGATGACACGGTCGACGTGATCGTGATCGCGCGGGGTGGGGGCAGTGTCGAGGATCTGCTGCCGTTCTCCGATGAGGCGCTGTGTCGGGCGGTGTTCGCCGCCCGCACCCCGGTGGTCAGCGCGATCGGCCACGAGACCGATGCGCCGCTGCTCGACTATGTGGCCGACCTGCGGGCGTCGACGCCGACCGACGCGGCGAAACGGATCGTGCCCGATCTGGCCGACGAGCAGCGGCTGATCGCGCAGGCGCGGGGTCGGCTCGACCGGGCGGTGCTCGGCCTGATCGACCGGGAGCGGCACCGGATCGAGGCGTGGCAGTCGCGGCCGGTGCTGGCCCGGCCGGAGGCGCTGATCGGTCAGCGGGGTGTCGAGGTGACGGCGTTGCGTGACCGGGCCGGCCGCAGTCTGGAGCATCGGATCCGCCGGGCCGACGACGCGTTGGAGCACACCGTGGCCCGGCTGCGGGCGTTGTCTCCGGCGAAGACGCTGGAGCGGGGTTACGCGATCGTGCAGCGTTCCGACGGCCAAGTGGTCCGTGCCGCCGGCGAGGTGGCGGCGGACGACATTCTTCGGGTCCGGCTCGCCGACGGTGAGCTGCGAGCAGCGGTTATGGAGAGCTGATGAGCGACGAGAAACTGTCCTACGAGCAGGCCCGCACCGAGCTGGCGTCGGTGGTGGAGCGGCTGGAGCAGGGTGGCGGCACGCTGGAGGAGTCGCTGGCGTTGTGGGAGCGCGGCGAGAAACTGGCGGACGTCTGTCACCGCTGGCTGGACGGGGCGCGGGAGCGGATCGAGGCGGCCCGCGCGGCCCGCGCCGACGATTAGAGCGACGCGGCCAGCTTCTCCAGGTTCGTGGTGTCGGCGCTGTTGCCGATGATCACGATGGTCCTGGTCTGCTCGGTGAGGATCAGTGCGGTCTCGCTCTCCCGGCCGGTGTATCGCATCCAGGTGCGCTCGCCGCTGCGGTAGGCGCCGGTCCGCTGCCCCTCCGCGCCGACCTCGGCCGGGACCAGGGTGGCCGGTGCGATGGTGCTCTGCACCAGCAGGATCGGCTTGTCGTCGGGGTCGACGTAGCCGAGACGCAGGGTGGCGCCGGTGTCCTCGCGGCGGAAGTTGGCCGACGTCACGTGCCAGCC
The DNA here is from genome assembly GCF_033097365.1 of Actinoplanes sichuanensis. NCBI lineage: Bacteria > Bacillati > Actinomycetota > Actinomycetes > Micromonosporales > Micromonosporaceae > Actinoplanes > Actinoplanes sichuanensis. The sequence continues at coordinate 10,311,389 of NZ_AP028461.1, read as the reverse complement.
GTCGCCGAGCCCGGTCGGCTGGGCGACCGGGAACTCACGGGTGGCCAGCTCGATCGACGACGTCGGGTCGACCGAGATCGGCTTGTCGCCGTCGAGGACGACCCGGTAGAAGGTGAGGAACAGCGCGATCGGCACCAGCAGCACCAGCAGGGACAGGATCATGTCGCGCGGGCGGCGCTCCTCGCGGGCGGCGAGGCGCGGTGAGGCGGCGGGTGCGGGCGATTCGGAGGCAGGTTCCACGAACCCCATTGTTAACCACGTCGCTGAAACGGGACTCAACACGTCCTCGGATGCCAGGATCGGAGGCATCCACTGCCCCGCAACGTCGCGAGGAGGCCGCCGTGCCCGCCCGAGTCCCTCAGGATCTCGACCGCAACATCGCCCTCGACCTCGTCCGCGTGACCGAAGCCGCCGCCATGGCCGCCGGTCGCTGGGTCGGCCGAGGTGACAAGAACGGCGGTGACGGTGCCGCCGTCGACGCCATGCGCAAACTCATCAACTCGATCCAGATGCGCGGCGTCGTCGTCATCGGTGAGGGTGAGAAGGATGAAGCGCCGATGCTCTTCAACGGGGAGCAGGTCGGTGACGGCACCGGCCCGGAGGTGGACGTCGCGGTCGACCCGATCGACGGCACCACCCTGATGAGTAAGGGCATGCCCGGGTCGATCGCGGTGCTCGCGGTCGCCGAGCGGGGTGCCATGTTCGACCCGAGTGCGGTCTTCTACATGGACAAGATCGCGGTCGGCCCGGATTGTGCGGATGTCGTCGACATCGACGCCGGGGTGAAGGAGAACCTGCGCCGCATCGCGAAGGCGAAACGGTCCAGTGTCTCCGATGTCACGGTGTGCATTCTGGACCGTCCGCGGCACGCGAAGCTGGTCGAGGAGGTGCGGCAGGCCGGCGCCAACATCAAGTTCATCTCCGACGGTGACATCGCGGGTGCCATCTCGGCGGCCCGGCTGGAGTCCGACGTCGACGTTCTGATGGGCATCGGTGGCACGCCGGAGGGCATCACCGCGGCTTGTGCCCTGAAATGTCTCGGCGGCACGATTCAGGCGAAACTGTGGCCGCTCGACGACGCCGAGCGGGAGAAGGCGATCGCCGCCGGCCACGACCTGGATCGGGTGCTCAGCACCGACGACCTGGTCACCGGCGACAACTGCTTCTTCGTCGCGACCGGCGTGACCAGCGGTGACCTGCTCAAGGGGGTGCGTTACCGGGCGGGCGGCGCGCACACCCAGTCGATCGTGATGCGGTCCAAGAGCGGCACGATCCGGGTCATCGACTCCTACCACCGCCTGGAGAAGCTGGCCCTCTACTCGGCTGTCGACTTCGACGGCCATCTGCCGACGGTTCCGCTGTCCTGACCCTTTCCGGTCAAGATCTGCTTCTGGTACGGCGGGGCCGCACCCCGCCGTACCGGATGCCGGTTGTCAGCGACGCCGGAAGACCACCGCGGCGACCACCCCGCCGAGCAGGCCCAGCAGATGCCCCTGCCAGGAGATCCGCTGGTCGGTGGGTAGCACGTTGAACAGCTGATACCAGTAGAGCAACCCGATGAACCCGGCGACCGCGAAGTGCCACCAGCTGCGTTCGACGAGGCCACGGGTCAGCAGCAGCCCGAGATAGCCGAAGATGACGCCGCTGGCCCCGACCACCACCGTGTTCGGGTCACCGATGAACCAGACACCGACGCCGGCCACCGCCATGATCACCACGGTCGACCAGATGAACCGGCGTGCCCCACCGGCCAGGACGAACGTGCCGAGCAGGATGAGCGGGACCGCGTTGCCGTAGAGATGCTCCCATCCGTCGTGCAGGAACGGGCTGAACAGGATGCCGTCGATGCCCTCGGCCGAGCGGGGGATGATGCCGCCGGCCAGATCGAGAGTCCCCGGGCCGAGAGCGATGTCGATCGCCTCGATCAGGAACAGGGCCGGAACCACGGCGCACATCGTCACGAACGCGCGACCCAGCGACGCGTAGAAAGCCTCGGTACCGAACCGTGCCGCCTCGTCCGAGCGTGCGGCGGTCGCCCATTCGTAGCCCATGTGTTCGATGGTGGCAGGAGCGGGCGAGCACGGCCACCCGAGCGTCAGCTCAGCTTGCGGGCGGCCGCCTGGATGTCGGACCGGAATTTGGCGATCTGCAGGTAGACGCCGAAATAGCCGTCGCGGGCGCAGCCGAGTCCCCAGCTGACGATGCCGACCTGCACCCAACGGCCGAGCCGGTCGCGGCGGACCATCGGCCCGCCGGAGTCGCCCTGGCAGGTGTCGACTCCGCGGCGGCCGGCGCAGATCGATTCGTCGCGGACCAGTTCCACACCGGCTTTGCGGTACGCCTTGGCGCACTCCTCGTCCGGGATGGTCGGCACCGTCGCGTAGTGCAGCCGGCGCTCCTGCTGGGGCGACGATTCGCGGGTCTGCCCCCAGCCCATCACGGTGAACCGGCCCCGGTCGACGTCGTCGGGGGTCAGCGGCAGGGTGGGCAGGCTCAGCTCGCGCTCCAGGCGGACCACCGCCCAGTCGTCGCCGCTGGTCTCGGTGACGAAGTCCGGGGAGCGGTAGACCGCCACCGATTTGACGGTGATCGCGGACCTCGACTGGAGGTCGGTGGCGCCGGCGGTGACAGTGATCTTGTCGTTGGGGCCGGTCGGTCCGACGCAGTGCCCGGCGGTGAGGACGACCCGGGGTGCGGTCAGCGCGCCGCCGCAGCCCATCGACAGCCGGACCGCCCAGGGGAACCGGCCGTCGCCGGCGACCTTGCCGCCGACGACTTCGCGTACCGGCGGTCGCCCGGAATCCGCCCGGGCGGGACGATCAGTGGCGGTGAGGGCACAAACCAGAAGGCAGAATGCCGCTTTCCGGACCATGTGGACATTTGATCACAGCAAAACGGGGCCGCGCGGAAAGCCGCGCAGCCCCGTCGCGAGGTTCTGTCAGTACCAGCCGACGTTCTGCGAGTGGCTCCACGCACCACACGGAGTGTCGTAGCGGCCCTTGATGTAGCCCAGGCCCCACTTGATCTGGGTGGCCGGGTTCGTCTTCCAGTCCGAGCCCTCCGACGCCATCTTGTCGCCGGGCAGAGCCTGCGGGATCCCATACGCCCCGGAGCCGCTGTTGAGGGCCTTGTAGTTCCAGCCACTCTCCTTCTTCCACAGCTTGTCCAGGCACGGGAACTGGTCGAGCCCGAAGCCGTCCTCCAGCATCAGCGCGCACCCGATCTTGCGGCTGCCGCTGTACTCGTTGCAGGACGACGGGATCTCCCCGGTGTAGGCGACCGGGCCGGAGGCCTCCTCAGCCTTCTTGGCCTCTTCGGCCTCCTTGGCCTCGATGACCTCTTTCTCCAGCTTGCGCGCCTTGGAGGCGGCGGACTGGACCTCGGTGGCGGCCTTCGCGGCGGCGGCCTCCTCGGCGACCACGCGGTGCGCACGGGCCGCGGCGTGGTCGGCCTGACGCGCCTTCAACAGCCGCATCTCGTCCTCATTGGCCTGCAGGACCAGCTGCGCCTGAGCGCTCTGCTGCTGGTCGTCACGGTTCTGGCCCAGGTACACACCACCGGTGAGACCGAGTACGAGAAGACCGACCGAGGCCGCACGGACACCCATCCGGCTCCAGAGCCGCTTCACGAAGATTCCCTTCGTCGGGGGCAAGGAAGCGGCGCGTCAGCACCCCGGTCGGGGCGGACCGCGCCGCATGTTGCTCGCCGAACACCATGGCGCAACGTGAAGTAGATGTGAAACGCCAGCGTGGCTATGTGACTTTAGTCACACGACTTACCGGGTGAATCCGGCACGAATTAGCCACGCTGGCGTTCTCAAGATCTCTTAGAGCGGGATTTCCTCCAGCAGGTCGGTCACCACCTCGGCAATCGGCGAACGTTCCGACCTCGTGAGGGTTACGTGCGCGAAAATCGGGTGGCCCTTCAACGCCTCGATCACCGCGGTGACGCCGTCATGCCGACCGACCCGCAGGTTGTCCCGCTGGGCGACGTCGTGGGTCAGCACCACTCGCGAGTTCTGCCCGATCCGGGACAGCACGGTCAGCAGCACGTTGCGCTCCAGCGACTGCGCCTCGTCGACGATCACGAACGCGTCGTGCAGGCTCCGGCCCCGGATGTGGGTCAGCGGCAGCACCTCCAGCATGCCGCGGGCCATCACCTCCTCGACCACGTTGGCGTGCACCACCGCACCCAGGGTGTCGAAGACCGCCTGCGCCCAGGGCGACATCTTCTCCGACTCGCTGCCGGGCAGATAGCCGAGCTCCTGGCCGCCGACCGCGTAGAGCGGACGGAACACCACCACCTTCTTGTGGCGGTTGCGCTCCATCGTCGCCTCCAGCCCCGCGCACAGCGCCAGCGCCGATTTTCCGGTGCCGGCCCGACCGCCCAGCGACACGATGCCGATCTGCTCGTCCATCAGGATGTCCAGTGCCACCCGCTGCTCCGCCGAGCGGCCCCGCAGCCCGAACGCGTCCCGGTCGCCACGGACCAGCTTGATCGACTTGTCCGGATTGACCCGGGCCAGCGCCGAACCGCGCGGCGAGTGGATCACCAGGCCGGTGTGGCAGGGCAGATTGTCCGCCTCCTCCACCTCCAGCTCCTCGCCGGAGTAGAGCGAGACCACCTGCTCCTCGGTCAGCTCCAGATCGGCCATCCCGGTCCAGGTGGGGTCGCTGGCCTGGCCGTGCCGGTACTCGTCGGCGGTGATGCCGACCGAGGCGGCCTTCACCCGCAGCGGCATGTCCTTGCTGACCAGAGTCACCTCGCGGCCCTCAGCGGCGAGCCCCAGGGCCACCGAGAGGATGCGGGTGTCGTTCGAATCGTTGCGGAAACCCTGCGGGAGCGCGCTCTGATCAGCGTGGTTCAGCTCCACCCGCAGTGTGCCGCCCTCGTCGTTGCAGAGCACCGGCTGGTCCAGACGGCCGAACTTGATCCGCAGCTCGTCCAGCATCCGCAGCGACTGCCGGGCGAACCAGCCCAGCTCGGGGTGGTGACGTTTGCCCTCCAGCTCGGAGATGACCACGAGAGGCACGACCACCTCGTGGTCGGTGAACCGGCGGAAAGCCGCCGGGTCGGACAGCAGGACCGAAGTGTCCAGAACGAAGACCCTGCCGGCAGTGGCGGGTTCCGCGTCGGCATGCCTGTCCCGGGTCCTACGGCGACCCGTCGAGGCACGGCTGCTGGAGACTTTTTCGGCCGGGTTCTGGTCGACCCCGGCATCGGTACGGCGAGATGTCACAGGCCTGCTCCAGCGGGCGTGCAACCCGGTCCGCCCGCGGTCCGCCACCTACCGGTCGCCGGCCCTCTGCACGGGGTCGGATTGCGGTCCCCGTGGCGCAGTCGTCGCAGGTCCGGGCCGACCGGCTGGCCCGGGATGACCCCGTGCCATGACTCAAACGCTAGCGGTCAACTACGTCCCGCGGTAGTGCGCAAAATCGGGCACTGGAGGGTGACGCTCGCCTCCCGGCCAAATCGCCAGGCTTAAAAGACGACCACTCGCGGGTAATCTGACTCCCGTGGCAGAGACTGTGCGTCCGATACACCCGCTGACCACCGACGAAGCGTGGGCGTTCACCGCGTCCCGCGCCTCCGCTACCACGTTCTTCTTCGACTTCGACGGTGTCCTCTCACCCGTCACCGACGACCCAGACGCCTCCCAGCCGGTGCCCGAAGTGCTCGGCGTCCTGGAGCGTCTGGCCGACTCGGTCGCCCGGGTGGCCATCGTTTCCGCCCGGCCGGTCAGTTTCCTGCGTTCCCGGTTCGCCGACCTCGACCACGTCGACCTGCACGGCCTCTACGGCCTGGAGGTCTGGCACGACGGCCAGGTCGTCACCGAGCCGGCCGCCCTCGACTTCGTGCCGGCCATGACCGAGCTGGCCGACCAGGCCCGCACCGAGCTTCCCGCCGAGATCCTCGTGGAATACAAGCGGTTGTCCGTGGCCCTGCACTACCGCACCGCCCCCGATCAGGGCCGCACCGTCGAGCGCTGGGCCCACGAGCAGGCCGAGCGGCTCGGTCTACGCATCCAGCACGGCCGCATGGTGGTCGAGCTGAAGCCCCCGGTCGACCAGGACAAGGGCATGGTGATCACCGAGGGCGTCCGCAACGCCGGCTGCGCCTGGTATTTCGGCGACGACATGTCCGACATCAAGGCGTTCGACGCGCTCCGCGCCCGCGAGGCGGTCGACCCGGCCTTCTTCGGCATGGCGGTCGCCGTCGCCAACCCGGAGACCGGCGCCGAGGTCTCCAGCGCCGCCGACCTGACCCTCGAATCCCCCGACGCGGTGGCCGCCTTCCTGACCGAGGGCCTTCGCCGCTTCTGACCCCTATGCGGTACGAGCCAGGCCGCTCTCACCGACGTGGGCCGCCCCGTGGCGGCCCACGCGAGGCAGGCCTCCGGTCCCGGCCGAAACACGTCCGCCGGGCCGCATCCGCCGGTCCCGCTCAAACCGGGCCGGGCGCGGCCCGGAAGCCGTGACGGTCGGCGGCTATGGGGATACGGCCCCTGTCTGGGCGCGGGGTGGCCCCTGTTTTTTCGGCGCGGGGTGGCCCCTGTCTGGGCGCGGGGTGGCCTTTGGAGGATGTCGGCCACCGCATCAGCCCGGCGGGCGCGCTTCGGCCTCCGGCGATGTCGGGGTCGCGGGGGAGCCAGGGGACGGGATGGGATCGCTGTGGCGGCCTGGCCGTACCGCATGAGGGTCGGCAGCGGCGAGGACCCTCGGCGCGGAAGGCGACCGACCCGTCTCGGATTCGAAGGTCAGGCGCCGTAGCGGCGCTGGCGGGAAGCGTAGGAGCGCAAGGCCCGGAGGAAGTCGATCCGACGGAAGTCGGGCCAGTTGGCGTCGTGGAAGTAGAACTCCGAGTGGGCCGACTGCCACAGCAGGAAGCCGGACAGGCGCTGCTCGCCGGACGTGCGGATGACCAGGTCGGGGTCGGGCTGGCCGCGGGTGTAGAGGTGCTCGGCGATGTGCTCGACGTCGAGGATCTCGGCCAGCTCCTCGATGGTGCCGCCGGTGGCCGCGTGCTCGTAGAGCAGGGAGCGGACCGCGTCGGTGATCTCGCGGCGGCCGCCGTAGCCCACCGCCATGTTGACCTCGACACCGTCGCAACGGTCGCGGGTCTTCTCCTGCGCGGCCTTCAGGGTGGCGGCGGTGGCGGCGGGCAGGATGTCGAGGGCGCCGACCATGCGCAGCCGCCAGGGGTTGCCCTCCTCGGCGAGCTCGGTCGCGAGATCCTCGATGATCTTGACGAGGGGGTCCAGCTCGGCGGCCGGGCGGCGCAGGTTGTCGGTGGCCAGCAGGTAGAGCGTGACGTGCTCGATACCCGACTGGTCGCACCAGGTCAGCAGGTCCTTGACCCGGGTCGCGCCGACACGGTGGCCGTCGTTGGGGTCGACGAAGCCCATCTCCCGGGCCCACCGGCGGTTGCCGTCGCACATCACGCCGATGTGTTTGGGCACGGGCTTGCCGGCCAGCTTCCCCGCCAGCCGCCGTTCGTAAAAGGTGTAGACCAGAGAACGCAGACTCATCACCCCAAAGCGTAGCCACCCGCGCCAGAGGCTCAAGCGGGGCGGGGCCGCATGGGGCCGTCCGCGAGCAGGATGCGCCCGATCGTGCGATCGCGGGCATCCGCCGACCGGCCGGTCCCGCCCGGGCGCCGTTGCCGCGGGCGGGACCGTCCGGTTGTCATGCGTCGGCGAGTCGCGCCTTCAACGCGTCGAGCTCGGCCCAGAGCACGACCGGCAGCTTGTCGCCGAACTTGTTGAACCACTCGGTGACCTGCGGGATCTCCGCGGCCCACTCGGCCGGGTCGACCCGCAGCGCCGCCGCCAGGTCGGCCGGGTCGAGGTCCAGCCCGGTCAGGTCGAGCGCCTCCGGGGTCGGCACGTGACCGATCGGTGTCTCGACCGCGTCGCCCTTGCCGTCGAGACGCTCGCAGACCCATTTGAGGACGCGGCTGTTCTCGCCGAATCCGGGCCACAGGAACCGACCGTCGTCGCCGCGGCGGAACCAGTTGACGTAGAACACCTTCGGCAGCTTGGCGGCGTCGCCGGACGCGCCCTTGGCCATGTCGATCCAGTGCTGGAAGTAGTCGCCGGCGTGGTAGCCGATGAACGGCAGCATCGCCATCGGGTCGCGGCGGACCACGCCGACCTGGCCGACCGCGGCCGCGGTGGTCTCCGACGACAGGGTGGCGCCCAGGTAGACCCCGTGCACCCAGTCGCGGGCCTCGCTGACCAGCGGGATGGTGGTCTTACGGCGGCCACCGAAGAGGATCGCGTCGATCGGTACGCCACGCGGGTCGTGGTACTCGTCGGCGAGGATCGGGCACTGCTCGATCGGCGTGCAGAACCGGCTGTTCGGGTGGCTGGAGACCGCGTCCGACTCGGGCGTCCAGTCCTTGCCCTTCCAGTCGGTCAGGTGCGCGGGCGGCTCGCCCATGCCCTCCCACCAGATGTCGCCGTCGTCGGTGAGCGCCACGTTGGTGAAGACCGAGTTGCCCTTGGCCAGGGTGCGCATCGCGTTCGGGTTGGTGTGGAAGTCGGTGCCGGGTGCGACGCCGAACAGGCCGAACTCGGGGTTCGTGGCCCATAGCCGGCCGTCCTCGCCGAACCGCATCCAGGCGATGTCGTCACCGACGGTCTCGACCTTCCACCCGTCGAGAGTCGGCTCCAGCATCGCGAGGTTGGTCTTGCCGCACGCCGACGGGAACGCGCCGGCGATGTACCGGACGACGCCTTCCGGCGAGGTCAGCTTCATGATCAACATGTGCTCGGCGAGCCAGCCCTCGTCACGGGCGGCCACACTGGCGATCCGCAGCGCGAAACACTTCTTGCCCAGCAGCGAGTTGCCCCCGTAACCCGAGCCGAACGACCAGATCTCCCGGGTCTCCGGGAAGTGCGAGATGTACTTCGTCTCGTTGCACGGCCAGGCGACGTCCTCCTGGCCCGCGGTCAACGGCGCGCCGATCGAGTGCAGTGCCGGCACGAAATCCGCGTTCGCCGTCTCGAGGGCCGTGAGGACCTCGGCGCCCATCCGGGTCATGATCCGCATGCTGGCCACCACGTACGGGCTGTCGGTCAGCTCGACGCCGAACATCGGCTCGGCCGCGTCGAGCGGGCCCATGCAGAACGGGACGACGTACATCGTCCGACCGGTCATGCAGCCCCGGTAGAGCCCGGTCATCAGCTGCTTCATCTCGGCCGGGTCCATCCAGTTGTTGGTGGGACCGGCGTCGGCCTCGTCGACCGAGCAGATGTACGTGCGCTCCTCGACGCGCGCCACATCGGACGGGTCGGTGCGCGCCCAGAACGAGTTCGGCTTCTTCTCGTCATCGAGTCGGACCAGGGCACCGGACTCGACGAGCTCATCGGTGAGACGGGTCCACTCGGCCTCGGAACCGTCGCACCAGACGATGCGGTCGGGTGTGGTCAGGGCGGCGACCTCGTCGATCCACGCGAGCAATCGCGGGTGCGAGGTAGGGGGCTGAGTCAAGGTGAAGCTCCTTCGGTCGGCACTGACCTATGACTGACCTGCCGGTAAACCGGCTCTGTCATGGGGGAGTCACGTCAGCGTAAGCCCGACTGAGCATTGAGTTCATCGGTTGCACCTGTGGACAACCGCACAATCTTTGGTTGCTTTGCGCGCAGACGAGCGATTCTTCGCCGCAAAGCGCAACTGTGCGCAAGCCGGCCGGTTCCGGGCCGAGCCACACCGTCGCTCTCGACAACTTTCACAAAAAGGACTTATCGGCTTAGACTTTCGCGTAATCGGGCTTTCCTCGCAGTTCCGGCCACAGGAGGCGGAATGACGATCCCGGGCGACGACGCGGACTCGGACACCGGCCTGTTGGCCGCGGTCCGGGCCGGCGACACCGCCGCGTACGGCACGCTCTACGAGCGGCACCACGTGGCAGCCCGCAAGTTCGCCTTCGGACTGGTCCACGATCCCGCCGACGTCGACGACCTGGTGGCCGAAACGTTCACCAAGGTGTTCGCCACGCTGCGCGCCGGCCGGGGACCCCTGGTGGCGTTCCGCGCCTACCTGCACACCACCATGCGGCACCTCAGATACCAACGGGTGCGGCTGGACCGGCGACTGGAGTTCACCGATGACCTGACCCGGTACGACGCCGGCGAGCCGTTCAGCGACCCGGCCCTGGACCGACTGGAGCGCACCTTCGCCGCGGCCGCCTTCCGGCAACTACCCGAGCGCTGGCGGGACGTGCTGTGGCAGACCGAGATCGAGGGCAGCACCCCCGCCGAACTGGCACCCCGGATGGGCCTCACCCCGAACGCGGTCGCCGTCCTCGCCCATCGCGCCCGCGAGGGTCTACGCAGCCTCTATCTCCAGCAGCACGTGGCCGCGGCCGACCACCCGGAGTGCCGCTGGGCCGGCGAGCGGCTCGGCGGCCAGGTGCGGGGCAGACTCGCCCCACGTGACGCGCATCGCATGCGAACCCACCTCGGATGGTGCTCGGAGTGCCGCAACAGGCTCGCCGAGATCCGTGAAGTCGACGGATTCCGTCACGCTCCGTATCGGCAGCGTCACCATGTCGAGACGTCCGGTTAAGACCCGGCAACGAGGACGGCGCTGGGTGACCAGCCCCGGTACCCTCGGATCCGTGCCCCCCAAACTTCCCCAGGCGTTCACGCTGCGCTCCCGGATCACGGGACTCGTCCGCGAGTTGGGCAAATTCGGCATCGTCGGCGGGATCGCCTTCACCGTCGACTTCGTGCTCTTCAACGTCCTGCTGTGGGCCGGACTGGAGCCGTTGATCGCCAAGGCCGCCTCCACCGTGGTGGCCACCACCATCGCGTTCTTCGGCAACCGGTTCTGGACCTGGCGTGACAGTGAGCACACCAGCATGGCCCGGCAGTACACGACTTTCTTCGTACTGAATCTGATCGGCCTGGGTATCGCTCTGGCATGCCTCGCGATCAGCCATTACGGCCTCGGGCAGATCTGGCCGCAGTTGCAGAGCCCGCTCGCCGACAACATCGCCGGCGTCGGAGTCGGGACAGTACTCGGTACCATGTTCCGCTTCTGGTCCTACCGCCGATTCGTCTTCCGGGTCACTGCCGCCCCGGCGTCAGTTTCCCAGTGACTCGGCGTAACCGCCCCCGTTCCCGTAAGGTTGCCCAATGCCCTCAGCCAGTCCGCTGACGGAACGCCTCCGCCGGCTCGCCCCCGAAGCCATCGCCTTCGGCATCATCGGGGCCGGCAACACGCTGCTGTATCTCGCGATCTACTGGGTGGCGATGCCGATCGGGCCGGTGAAGGCGAGTGTCCTCGCCACGGTCATCACCACCACCCTGGCGTACGTGGCGAACCGTTACTGGACCTACCGGCACCACACGCGGACCGCGCTGCGCCGGGAGTACACGCTGTTCTTCGGGTTCAACCTGGTCGGCATGGTCATCCAGTCCGGCATGACCTACCTCGGCAAGTACGGGTTCGGCCTCTCCGAGCACGACGACAAGTTCCTGCTGCTCGGCATGACGACGCTCGGCATCGGCATCGCCACGATCTTCCGCTTCTGGGCGTACCGGACGTTCGTCTTCCTGAAGCCGCCGGTCGACGGCCACGAGGGCGCCATCACCGACATGGACGCGACCGCCGGGTTCGCCGAGCTGAGCGCGATCGACGAGCCGGGCAGCGTGGCTCACCTCGATCTGCGGCCCGAGCTCGACCCGCGCTGAGGCTGCTCTTCCTCTTCCTCCTCGTCCGGCTCGGCCGCCGGCGCCAGCTCGATCAGCTCATAGAGGGTGGTCTGCACCAGCGGCGCGGCGGGGACCCCGGCCAGCACGGCCCGCTGATCCCCGATCGAGTCGATGGTGAGCGTGCCGCTGCCGAAGAGACGGTCCAGCAGTGACTGGGTCATCGAGTGGTCGTTGATCCGGTTGAGCGGCAGGTCACGCCGCTCCCGGTCGACGATGCCCCGCTGGGTCAGCAGGCGCTCGCCGGTCAGCACGAACTCGGTGCAGCGCCAGTCGAGCAGCGGGTACAACCCGTACCGACCGCCGTAGTAGGCCATGATCGCCGCGACCAGCAGCAGGCCGATCCGGCCGCCGTCGGTCGACGGCAGCAGCACCACACCCATGATCAGACCGGCCACGGCCAGCAGCAGCACGATGGTCGGCAGCACCACTGCCTTCCAGTGCGGACGCAGGTGGAGGACGATCTCCTCCTCGTCCGCCAGAACATCCTCCGGGAACGCCACGCCGTCAGCGTACGTGCAACACATCCCCCGCTGAGACACGGAATTCCGCGCCTTCCTCCATACGGATCACCAATTGGCCGTCCCGATCCACGGCCAGAGCCTCACCGGTCCGCTCATCGCCACCGGGCAGCAGCACCCGCACCCGACGGCCGATCGTGGCGCAGTGTCGCTGGTAGGCGGCGAGCAGCCCGCACATCTCGGCGTCACCGCCGGCCTCGCGCCATCCCTCGTACCACCGGCCGATGCCGCGTAGCAGCGCCCGCAGCAGTGGGCTGCGGTCCGGTTTGTCGGCGCCGGCCACCAGCAGTGAGGTGGCCGGGACACCGGTGGTCTCCGGCAGCTCGTCGATCCTGGTGCTGACGTTCAGGCCGATCCCGATCACCACGGCGTCGCCGGACACCTCGGCCAGGATCCCGGCGCATTTACGGTCGTCGACCAGCAGGTCGTTGGGCCACTTCAGGGCGGCGTCCACCTCGGCCACCCGGGCCACCGCCTCGACCAGCGCCACGCCGGCGAGCAGCGGCAGCCAGCCGAACGCCGACGCGGGCACCCCGGGACCCGGGCGCAGCAGCACGCTCGCGGTGAGACCGGCCCGCGGCGGCGACACCCACTGCCGGTCGCGGCGGCCGCGGCCGGCGACCTGACTCTCGGCCACCACCACGAGACCTTCCGGCTCACCGGCCGCGGCGGCCGCCGCGGCGTCGGCGTTCGTCGAGCCGGTCTCCTCCCGCACCTCGATCCTCGACCACAATCCACCGGGTACGACCAGAGCACGATTGAGTGCCCGGGCGGACAACGGCGGGCGGTCGAGCTCGGTGTAGGCCATCCCGGAAGCTTAGTGTGGACCGGCGCTGTGCCTGCTCACGTAGGGCCGGGGACGCGGGCTGGGCCGGCTCTCGGCGTCGTCGTCATCCTGCCGGTCTCGCTGGTTCCACGTCGGTGACCGTGGCGGCCACTCCGGCATCGGCCCGATCGGTGGCACCGCGGGCGGGTCGAACCCGGTCGCCGGTTCGTAGTCGGGCACCGGGGGCAACGCGGCGATCTCCGGCGAGTTGAAGAGCTCGTCCGGCAGCGGAGTCCAGTAGTCGCCCGGCTGCCCGCGGTCCACGTCCAGGTCCAGGTCGGTGTAGCGGCCGGCGTAGCCACCCGGGTTCTCGATGTCGCGCCGCGCCCAGGCCGGGCCGTCCGGCTCCGGTTCGCGGCGGCGCCTCCGGGGCGGCCACGAGTCGTCGCCGGGATAGCCGTTCTCGTAGCCGAGGCGCTCGTCGTCGTCGTACGGCGGCTCGTCCTCGTCTTCGTCGGCCAGCCCGATCGAGGCCAGCCCGCTGGGGCTCACCTCGCCCTCGACCCGGCCCTCCGCCGGGCGGCCGCTGAAGGCGGCCGCCAGCCGTCGCCGGCGCTCGGGCCGGGACTCATCACCCTCGTCGGCGCCGGCGTCCACCGTGGTTCGCGGTCCGGGTCGGGACCTCGCCACGGATTCCGGGCGCCGGCGGCGAGGGGATGAGCCGGCACGGTTCGCCCGACGAGCGCCGCCACCGAAGATCACGGTGCGGAAGCTGATCAGTGTGGCGAGGCCGCCTGCGATGAAGGCGAGCCCGGCCGCGGTCATCCAGTTCGTCACGCCGGTAGTAACGAATGGGGCATTGGGTATGAAACGCACGCGTAGCGACGCCCTCCGTGTGCGACGCCTCCCGGTTACGATGCTGATCGTTGCCTTAACGATCGCTCAGAGGGTGGAGACCTTCGTGACGACAGAGCCCGACATCCACACCACCGCCGGCAAGCTCGCCGAACTCGCCCGCCGCACCGACGAGGCCGTGCACGCCGGATCGGCCCGCGCCATCGAGAAACAGCACGCCCGCGGCAAGAAGACGGCACGCGAACGCATCGAGCTGCTGCTCGACAAAGACTCCTTCGTCGAGCTCGACGAACTGGCCCGGCACCGGTCCACCGCCTTCGGACTGGAGAAGAACCGGCCATACGGCGACGGCGTCGTCACCGGACACGGCACCATCGACGGGCGCCAGGTGTGCGTCTTCTCCCAGGACTTCACGGTCTTCGGCGGCTCCCTCGGCGAGGTGTTCGGCGAGAAGATCGTCAAGGTGCTCGACCTGGCCATGAAGATCGGCTGCCCGATCATCGGGATCAACGACTCCGGCGGCGCGCGCATCCAGGAGGGTGTGGTCGCGCTCGGCCTCTACGCCGACATCTTCTTCCGCAACGTCCGGGCCAGCGGCGTCATCCCGCAGATCTCGCTGATCATGGGGCCGTGCGCGGGCGGTGCCGTCTACTCCCCCGCGATCACCGACTTCACCGTCATGGTCGACCAGACGTCGCACATGTTCATCACCGGGCCGGACGTGATCAAGACGGTCACCGGTGAAGAGGTCGGGATGGAGGAGCTGGGCGGGGCGCGTACCCACAACACCCGCAGCGGCAACGCGCACTACCTGGCCAGCGACGAGGAGGACGCGATCGAGTACGTTCGCGCGCTGCTCTCCTACCTGCCGAGCAACAACCTGGACGAGCCGGTCGTGTTCGACTCGGCCGCTTCACTCGAGGCGGACCTGGAACTCGACACCCTGATCCCGGATTCGCCGAACCAGCCGTACGACATCAAGAAGGTCGTGGAGACCGTCGTCGACGAGTTCCTCGAGGTCCAGCCGCTCTACGCGCAGAACATCGTGGTCGGCTTCGGCCGGGTCGAGGGCCGACCGGTCGGCGTCGTGGCCAACCAGCCGATGAGCCTGGCCGGGACGCTCGACATCGCCGCCTCGGAGAAGGCCGCCCGATTCGTGCGCACCTGTGACGCGTTCAACATCCCGGTGCTGACCTTCGTGGACGTACCCGGCTTCCTACCTGGCACCGGCCAGGAATGGGACGGCATCATCAGGCGCGGGGCGAAACTCATCTACGCGTACGCGGAGGCGACCGTACCCAAGGTCACCGTCATCACCCGCAAGGCGTACGGCGGGGCCTACGACGTGATGGGGTCCAAGCACATCGGGGCCGACGTGAACTTCGCCTGGCCGACCGCGCAGATCGCGGTGATGGGTGCGCAGGGTGCGGTCAACATCCTCTACCGGGGCGAGCTCGCCGCCGCCGAGGACCCCGCGCAGCGCCGCACCGAGCTCATCCAGGAGTACGAGGACACGCTCGCGAACCCGTACATCGCGGCCGAACGCGGTTACGTGGACGCGGTCATCCAGCCGTCACAGACCCGCGCCCAAGTGACCCGCGCGCTGCGGATGCTCCGCACCAAACGCGAGACGCTGCCGCCCAAGAAGCACGGCAACATCCCGCTCTAAAGGCTCAGTCCGCCCTCGGGCAGCCACTGACCGGCCAGCAGGAACGCGCCGGAGACCAGGGCGATCAGGTTCACGACGAGGAAGACGCCGACCCAGAACAGCGCCGGCAGATGGGTCAGCCGGGCCAACTGGTCGGCGTCCGAATCGCGCATCCGGCCCCGACTGCGCAGACTCTGCAGCTCGAAGACCGGGCGGACACCGCCGAAGAGCAGGAACCAGACCCCGGCGTACGCGAAGGCCGCCTGCGTCTCCGGCTCCGCATACCAGGACACGGCGAACACGATCGCGCCCGTGACCAGCAGCGACACCACACCGAACAGGTTCCTGATGTTGATCAGCATGAGGAGCAGCAGCACCACGGCCAGCCACAGCAGCAGCGTGATCCGGTTGCCGCCGAGCAGCCAGGCACCCAGCACACCGACCAGCGACGGCGCGATATAGCCGCCGAGCAGGGTGAGGACCATGCCGAGACCGGTCGGGCGGCCGGCTGACAGGGTCAGGCCGGACGTGTCGAATTCCAGGCGGATGCCCTTCAGCTTGCGGCCGGTCAGCAGCGCGATCAGCGCATGACCGCCCTCATGGGCGATCGTGACGGCGTTACGGGCCACCCGCCACACCGGTCGAACCGCCACCGCGAGGAACCCGGCCACCGCCGTGAGCAGCACCAGCATCCCGGGCGGGTCGGGCTGCGCGCCCAACAACTGGTCCCAGAGATCAGTCACACCGTCGATCGACAACACGCCGGGGACTGTAGCCGATTCCGCTATGCGCGTCGCCTGACCACGGCCTTGGCCGGTTCCGGATTGCGGCGGCCCAGCGACCGGGCGGCGTACACCCCGCCGGCGACGGTGACCGCGAGCAGCGTCAGAACCAGCATCAACGTGAGCAGACCGGCGGACGCCACGATCGCGACGTCGGCCGCCGCCACCAGCATCCACAGAGCGATCGTCGGCTTACTGCCGTGCCGTCGGCAGTTCATGATGCACCTCCATCCGTGATGCTGGATAACTACCCAACATCACGGATCTCACGCACCTACTTCGCCTGGAACCCCGCGTAGATGTTCTGCAGGTCGCCCTTGGCCGCTTCCCAGTCGTCGGCCACCGTGTACCACGTCAGCACGTAGGTCGTGCTCTTGACCACGAACACCCGACGCACCACCCGCTGCGTGGTGCCGCCACTCGCGTTGCGGTAATACTCGAGGTCAGCGGCTTGGATGCCGTTGAAGTCACGGAGGATCGGACCGGTTTTGTCATAGCCGGTGTTCCGGTCGCTCTTCAAGTAGTCGACCGGGTCGTTCTTGCCGGGCACGATGTCGACGCGAATCTGCCGGCCGTTGCCCCAGTCGAGGGTCGTCCCGGTGCTGCCACCACGGTACGACACGCTGTTCGGCACCGGGAAACGCCAGCCGTCGCCCTGATACATACGCCAGCCGGCCGGGATCTCGGGACTCGCCGACGACGGCGCCGGACTCGATTTCGCCGGACTCGGTGACGTCCCGCTGCTCTGCTTCGGGCCCTCCGACTTGCCGCCACCCGGCTGCACCTGCGTCGTCGGGTTGACCTGCGCCTTCGTCGGATCCTTGTCGTCCGGGTCGTCGTTACCGAACGCCTGCACCACGATGATGCCGACGAGCAGCAGGAACGTCAGAACGATGCCCAAGCCGATCGCGGCCTGGCGGCGGGTCAGCGTCGTGCCGAGGATGGTTATCCCGGTGGTACGGCGAACGACCGGCCGCATCTGCATGGGCGTCCACGCCGGACGGTTCGGGCGGGAGAACCCGGGATCCGACCCCAGATCGCCGACCACCTGGGTGGCGGGTTCCGCGGCGGTGACGATGCGGCGGCGCGGCGGCACGCTGACCACCGACGTCTTGTCGTCGTCGGACGGACGTGGGCGTGCGGCCGGGAGCAGCAGGGAGGTCTTCTCCTCCTCGACCGCGGCGACCACGGAGGTCTTGTCCTCGGCGGCCGTCTCCTCGGCGACCGTCTCCTCGGGCTCCGGCTCCGTCTTTTCGACGGCCTCCGGCTCCGGGTCGGCCGCAGGCTCCGCCTTCTCCTCGGCGGCCGCCGGCTCCGGGTCGGTGGATTCCGCTTCGGCCTCGGCCGGCTCGGGCGTGTCGACCGGCTCGGGAGCCGGGGTGACCGCCTCGGCGGCCTCGTCGACAGTGGCCGGTTCGTCGGACTTCTCCGCCTGGTCGTCACTGTCGGCGGGCTTGCCGTTACGTGGGGTCACCACGGGGAAGCCCGAGGTCGCCTGAGCGAGGGAACGCTCGTGCTCGGGCGCGGCCTGCTTGCGACGGTTGGCGGCCACGTCGGCGGCGGTGAAACCGGTACGCAACGCGTTGGTGGGCGCGTTGCTACCGACGGCCGACGGCGCGTCCGTGGAACCGGACGCCGCTCCGGCACCCGACACCTGGGGCGACGCTTTCCCGGCACCCGGCACGGAGGCCTGACCGGCGCCCGACACGGGGGCCTGACCAGCGCTCGACACGGGGGCCTGACCGGCACCCGACACCGGAGCCTGACCCGCGGCGGGACGGGGTGTCCGCCCCGCATCCGGGCGTGGCTTCTGGTCGCCACCCGAACGCGTGGAGGTGCCCGCTCCGGGTGGGGGCGCGTGGCCCGTACCAGAAAGGGGTTGGAAATCGTCGCGAACCGGAGGCGTATCGACTCGCGTCGGGTCGAGGGGTTTGGCGCCGCGTCGCGGCGCCTCCGGCGGCTGGCCGCCGACCTGGGCTTTTCCGGAGGCGAAAGGCATCGGACGCCCGTCGGCGCCGGGCGGCTGAGCGACCGGAGGGCGAGGATTGGGTACGACCGGGGCCGAACCCGTCGCGGTCGCCCACCCCGAGCCGGGCAGCACCGGCGGGCCGCCCGGGCCACTCGGCAGCGACGGACGCTCCCGACCGGCGCCGGGCCGGCGCATCGTCGGGCTCATCGGGAAAGTGATCTTGCCGCGGCGACCGGCGGCCCGCGACAGCAGCCGCTCCGCCTCCTCCGCGTTGATCCGGTGCGCCGGGTCCTTGCGCAACAGACCGTTCAGCACCGGTTTCAGCGGCCCCGCGTTGCGGGCCACCGGCACGTTCTCGGTGGCCAGCGCGGCCAGCGTGGCGATCGCCGACGGACGGGCGAACGGCGAGGCACCCTCGACCGCGGCGTAGAGAGTGGCGCCGAGCGACCACAGGTCGGCGGCCGGACCAGCCGTGCCGTCCCGGGCGCGCTCCGGAGCGATGTAGGCCGGCGAACCGAGCACCAGACCGGTCCGTGTCACATTCGGATCACCGGGGACCGTGGCCAGACCGAAGTCGGTGAGCACCACCCGACCGTCGGCCCCGAGCAGGACGTTGCCCGGCTTGACGTCACGGTGCACGACACCGTTACGGTGCGCGGCCCGCAGAGCGTTCAGCACGCCGAGGCCGATCTCCGCGGTGCGCAGCGCGTTGAACGGCCCGTCCTGCGCCAGAGTGTCCTGGAGGGAACGTGAGGCCACATACTCCATCACGATCCACGGGTCGGCGTCCGTGCTGAGCACGTCGAAGACACGCACCACGTTGATGTTGTTGAGCCGGGCGATGGCACGGGCCTCGCGAAGGGAGCGCTCGCGCATCTCCTGCCGCTCGCCCGGGGTCAGCCCCGGAGGCGGCACGAGCTCCTTGATCGCCACTTCTCGGTGCAGGACGACATCGGTCGCTCGCCAGACACGTCCCATCCCGCCCTGACCGAGCGGCGCGACGAGCCGGTAACGATCAGCGACAACGAGTGGGGGAGAAGAAGACATCACGCAGAAAATACCTGGTTCTGTCGAGCGGCCGCGAATTGATCAGCCGAGTGTGGGACACGTGTCACCGGATCTCCGGCCCCAGGTCGTACGCTCGGTTGATGAATGCGGAACCGCTGGTCAGCGTCGTACGAGGAAGCCTAGACGATCATGAGGTGGCAGCGTTGGCCGCCATCCTGACATCTCGATCCACTTCGGTCAATTACCCCACGGCACCCCAAGCCCCCTCAGATTGGCTCCGCTCGGCCCGCCCGGCAGCCACCCCACGAAGCTGGCAGACGGCAGCCCTCCCCCACTGAGGCGTCATCCACAGGGGGCGGTAGCACTGGCGCAGATTCGCTAACCTCTCAGAGTCATTCGCCGCCGATCGATGGAAGGACGCCACTTGTCCGAGTACAGAGACTCGCCCGGGTGGTTGGGCAATGTCGAATACACCGATTTCGGCGCCATCGAGGCGGACATCAACGCCATGGAGCAGTTCGCGGCGCAGTTGAAGTTCGACATCGAGCAGCACTACGCCCCCTACGCGGACGCGGTGAGCGACACCATGATCAAGCAGCTCCCCGAAACGAATTTCTACGAGCTGCACCTGTTCCTGTACGCGCACGATCAGGTACAGATCGCCACTCAGATGAACGTGGCCGGTTACACCGACGGCACCTACAAGTTCGCGAGCGCCGCGAGCGGCATCAGCGAGCAGTACCGCGGTGCGGACGCCTTCGCCCGCGCCAAGGTCTCCGACGTGACCGCCCAGTTCGAGAAGACCGGCGAGACCGGGGCGCCGTTCCCGAACAGCACGGAAACCCAGACCGAGATCATTCCCGGGGGCGAATGATGGCCGAGGATCCTTACGGCGGAATCAGCGGCACCAGTTGGGCCGGCATGTCGGTCGAGGCCATCTGGGGACTACTCAAGGACCACAACAGCGGCCCACATCGAGAGATGGGCGGCGCGTGGGAGAGATCGGCCATCCTCCTCGAGAACCATTTGCGTCAGGTGCGGTCCTACCGAGACCGACTGGCCGACGCATGGCCTCCCGAGAGGAGCAAGGCCTCATACGCCTACCTGGAACGCCTTGAGCAACTCATCACCAGCCTCGAAGAGACCCGGCTCGCGGCCAACATCAACAAGCGCGCGCTCATCAGCGCGATCGACGCCGTGGACGAGAGCAAGACGGCGCTCGACCGCATCCAGAAGGAATACGCGCAGAACCAGTTGAAGCTCCAGGAGTTCGAGAAAGCCCAGCAGGAAACCGCGCTGGCAACCATGGATCCGTTGCCCACAACGCCTCCGGTGCCTTACAGCCGGCAGGCCGAGCTCGAGCAGCAGGCCCGCAACACCATGCAGTCCCTATCGGCCGAACTCGCTGCCGCCCAGACCACCTTCATCGCCCCGATGCCCTACTCCTTGCTGTCCGGAATTGACGGAAGCCCCGACACCATTGGTTCGGGCGGCAGCGGAGCTAGCATGCCGTCGATGATTCCGCCTTTTTCTCCACGGCCTATGAATCCATCGAAGATATCGAAGCCCACCGTCCCCAATTCGGGAAATAATAGGGGAACAGAAGCACCCAACGGCAGCGGTCCAGGGTCATCCAAACCCTCCACGGAGGGACCTGTCCTGGGCGGCACAAAGACTCAACCTCCACCGACAACTTTAATTCCGCCAACCACGGGAAACCCTCCGCCAACCACGACGCCGCCTTCCAATGCACTCAACCCCTTGACATTCACACCAGGATCCCCCTCCTCAGCTCCACTTCGCCCCCCGACAACGAACATCGCGCCGATCGGCACGATGCCGCCCAATACCGGAGCGCGAGGAACATCACTTCCCCCTGGAGGAATGATCGGAGGATCGCCAAACGGATTGATCGGCGGCTCTCAAACTGGCGGCCGAACTTCACCGGCAGGATCATCGGCCCGCAGCACGCAACGAATTAATCCAATTGGCGGCCTGATTGGACAGGACGGCACTGTTGCAGGAGGGCGCAAAGGCCACTCCCGGGCCAGCGAAGACCGGAACCCGCAACACTGGGACCCGGACAATCCCTGGCAGACAATAGAAGGAATCGATCCAGTCCTACTTCCTTCCGAAGAGCAACGAATCAATCCAGGCCCCACCATTGGTGGACGCTAGGTGAGGCCTGAAGCAATAGCAGCGACACTCGGAGCAGCTACGATCGCGGCTTCCATCGCCTTAATCTCGCCCGCTTATGCCGACACGGTACGAGAACAGCAATGGCATTTGCAAGCGCTTAAGGTTACCCAAGTCCACCAGAGCACTAAAGGAGCCGGAGTGACGGTTGCCTTAGTCGATAGCGGGGTATTCCCCCATCGCGACCTAACTGGAAGCCTCAGACGAGGAACCGACACCGTCTCAGGCGGGGACGGCAAGGGCCAGATCGATAAGGATGGCCACGGCACCCGCATGGCTGGCGTCATAGCTGCACATGGACACGGCAATACCGACGGCATATTGGGATTAGCTCCCAGCGCGTCCCTGATTCCCATAAAAGCCATTGGGGCACGCGATAACGGCAAGGGCCTTGCCGACGGCATCGAGTGGGCCGCAACAGCAAAGGCTGATGTTATCAACGTTTCGGTCTCAGCCGGAGCTTCCCGAGCTATCAACGATGCGGTCGAAAAGGCGATCGTTGCCGACGCTATTGTCGTAGCTGGAACAGGAAATACCTGGGAGAATCTAAAGCTAGGATATCCGGCCGCCTTACCAGGCGTCCTTGCCGTTGGCGCCTCTAATAGACAAGGCGTGCATGCCGATTTCTCAATAACCGGCCCGGAAGTTGGGCTGTGCGCTCCCGGAGTTGATATAGCAACAACCGGAATCGGCAATAAATACGAGAAGGCCGATGGCACTTCCGAGGCGGCGGCGATTGTTTCGGGGGCGGCTGCTCTCGTTCGGGCTAAGTTTCCGGGGCTTTCTGCGGCTGAGGTTATTCATCGGCTTACTGCTACTGCTGATGACAACGGGCCGCCTGGGCGGGATGACCAGTGTGGGTATGGGGTTCTCAACGTCGTCAAGGCTCTGACTGCTGATGTGCCTCCTCTCAATCCGTCGGGTAGCGGTGGGGCGGCTTCGCCTTCTGCTGTTTCTTCGGCTGGGAGTGTGGCGCCTTCGGGAGCGAGCGCCTCGCCGGCGGTGGCTGCTCCGGAACCCGCTGGTGGCAATCTGCCGCTCTTCGCGGGGATCGGGGCCGCAGTTGTCGCCTTGGGAACGGTTCTTGTGCTTCTGGTCCGACGGCGGCGGCGGGTCTCCTCCTGACGTGACCGGCCTCCTCCCAACATCGCGGGTCTGAGTGCAGACTCTCCCCAGCATCTTCCGGCGGGAATCTCCCATGACGGCTGGCGGCTTTGGGCGGAGCCGCGGGGCGGCGAACTCAAAGCGGCGAACTCAAAGCGGCGAACTCAAGCCGGCGAGCTGGCGGTTTGGTGGAGAACGTGGCTGAAACACGCCGGTTGCTCACGGTTTTATATCGGTGGGGCTTGTAGGCTCGATTGTCGTGCAGACCGACATCGTGTATCGCCTGATTCTTGCCTCGGCCAGCCCTGCTCGGCGGGCGCTGCTCACCGGGGCCGGGATCGACGCTGAGGTGATCGTCAGTGGCGTGGACGAGAGTGTCGTCGATGCTGATGACGCCTATACGACCAGTCTTGCCCTTGCTCGGATGAAGGCTCGTACCGTCGCCGCCAACCTGCCCGCGGATCCGGCTGCGCTGGTGCTGGGGTGTGATTCGGTGCTGGCGTTCGAAGGGGAAGTGTTCGGGAAGCCGGACAGCGCCGACGAGGCGATCAAACGGTGGACCGCCATGCGCGGGAAGTCCGGAGTGCTGCACACCGGGCATCACCTGACCGGCCTGGTCAGCGGGCTTCAGGCCGAGGCGGTCGGTACTACGACCGTGCATTTCGCTGATGTCACCGACGCGGAGATCGAGGCCTATGTGGCGTCGGGTGAGCCGCTTCAGGTGGCGGGAGCGTTCACGCTCGATGGGCGTGGGGGCGCCTTCGTCGAGCGGATCGAAGGCGACCCGGGCAATGTGATCGGTCTCTCACTGCCGCTGCTGCGGCGTCTTCTCGCCGACATGAACGTTCCGATCACCTCCCTCTGGCGCCGCTGAGCATTCGGCGCCGCCCTTCGAAACTGCTACGTCCGCCTCCGTGAATGACACCTCGTCCGCCGAGGCCAGCGCCGGGACGGCCAGGTGGCGCGGCGGCGCGGGGCGGCGCAGCGGCGCGGGGCGGCGCAGCGGCGCGGGGCGGCGCAGCGGCGCGGGGCGGCGCAGCGGCGCGGGGCGGCGCAGCGGCGCGGCAGGGGCAGGGCGGCGCGGGGCGGCAGGGCGGAGCGGCGCGGCAGGGCGGAGCGGCGCGGCAGGGCGGAGCGGCGCGGCAGGGGCGGGGCGGCGGGGCAGGGCGGCGCGGCAGCGAACACCGGACCGAGGCAGCCCTTGACGGCAGCACGAACCCGGAACCGCCGGCAAAGACGATCCAGAGAGTGAGATGCTGCACCCCACCGAGCGGCCAAAATCGGTGAATTAGGATTAACTTACCGGGCTTCGAGGCACCGCCGGGGAACGATCCGGAATCGGGCGGATTCATCGGTCCGGAACGACCTGAGTAACCGTTAGGCTCATAGCCGTGCGGAAGATACTGATCGCCAACCGTGGCGAGATCGCCCTCCGGGTCATCCGGGCCTGCAAGGACGCCGGCCTCACGAGCGTCGCCGTCTATGCCGACAGTGACCGGGACGCGCTGCACGCGCGCCTGGCCGACGAGGCCTACGCGCTGGACGGTGAGACCGCCGCCGACACGTATCTCCGCATCGACAAGCTGCTGGACGTCGCGAAGCGGAGCCAGGCCGACGCCGTGCATCCGGGCTACGGCTTCCTGTCCGAGAACGCCGAGTTCGCGCAGGCCGTACTCGATGCGAAGTTGACCTGGATCGGGCCGACGCCGCAGGCGATCCGGGACCTGGGCGACAAGGTCACCGCGCGGCACATCGCGCAGCGGGCCGGCGCGCCGCTGGTGCCGGGCACCGCCGAGCCGGTCGCGGACGCGGCCGAGATCGTCGCGTTCGCCGAGGAGCACGGGCTGCCGGTGGCGATCAAGGCGGCGTTCGGTGGTGGCGGCCGGGGGCTGAAGGTGGCGCGCACGATCGAGGAGATCCCGGCGCTGTTCGAGAGCGCGACCCGGGAGGCGGTGGCCGCGTTCGGGCGTGGCGAGTGTTTCGTGGAGCGCTACCTGGATCGGCCCCGGCATGTGGAGGCGCAGGTCCTGGCGGATACGCACGGGACGGTCGTGGTGGTCGGCACCCGGGACTGTTCGTTGCAGCGCCGCCATCAGAAGCTGGTCGAGGAGGCGCCCGCTCCGTTCCTCTCCGACGAGCAGCGGACGAAGATCCACGAGAGCGCGAAGGCGATCTGCCGCGAGGCCGGTTACCACGGCGCCGGGACTGTCGAATACCTGGTCGGTCAGGACGGGACGATCTCGTTCCTGGAGGTCAACACGCGTCTGCAGGTCGAGCACCCGGTCAGCGAGGAGACCACGGGCATCGATCTGGTGCGGGAGCAGTTCCGGATCGCCGCCGGTGAGAGACTGCGGTTCACCGAGGATCCGGCGCCGCGCGGGCACGCCATCGAGTTCCGGATCAACGGTGAGGACGCCGGGCGTGGCTTCCTGCCGGCTCCGGGCATGGTGAGCCGGTTGGAGTGGCCGTCCGGGCCGGGGGTGCGGGTCGATTCGGGTGTCACCGAGAAGGACGTGATCGGCGGCAACTTCGACTCGATGCTCGCGAAGATCATCGTGACCGGTTCGACGCGGGCCGAGGCACTCGAACGCTCCCGGCGGGTGCTGGACGAGACGGTGATCGAGGGCATCGCCACGGTCCTGCCGTTCCACCGGGCGGTGATCCGCGACGAGGCGTTCACCAGCGAGCCCTTCAGCGTGCACACCCGCTGGATCGAGACCGAATGGGTCAACGAGGTGCCGCCGTTCGCGGCGCCGACGGCGCCGGACGGCGAGAAGGAGGAACGCGAGACCGTCGTGGTCGAGGTGGGCGGGCGACGCATCGAGGTGCGTCTTCCCAAAAACCTCGGCAATGGTACGGCTACCGGCCCCGCGGCCAGGCGGTCTCCGTCTCGCGCGCAGGGTAAGGCGCAGGCCAAGGTGGCCACCGGCGCCCTGACCGCCCCGATGCAGGGCACGATCGTGAAGGTCGCCGTGCAGAACGGTGACGAGGTGGCCGAGGGCGACACGATCGTGGTGATCGAGGCGATGAAGATGGAGCAGCCGTTGCAGGCGTCGAAGGCGGGCACGGTGGCGGGCCTGTCGGTGGAGGCGGGCGCCACGGTGACGGCCGGCACCGTGATCTGCGAGATCAACTAGAGATATTCGATCTCGAGCCGCGAGCGTTTCCGCCGTCCGAGTTCAGTCCCCCGCGCCGGCCGCCCCCACGGTGATCAGGGGCGGGCCGCCGATACGGGACCTACCGACGGCCCGCGGCTGCGCGCCGACGCTGCGACGCGAGCGACTCAACCGTACGCCGGGCACCCGCGACGCAGGTAAACCGGGAGCGTACGCAGGTGCCGGGACGTAGCGTGCTGCAGTGAACACAGCGCTTTCTCAGCCGCTCTGAAGCAGAATGCCGGGAGTCCCGAAAGCCGCGAGGTGGCCGCAACGATGACCGAACTGCTGACGCTGTTGGCGACGCCGGCGTGGGCCTACCTCGCGCTGTTCGCGTTTCTGGCGGTCGACGCGCTGGTCCCGGTGGTGCCCACCCAGGCCATCATGATCACATCCGGGGCTCTCACGGTGTACGGCAATCTCGACCTGGCCCTGGTGATAGCGGTCGGTGCGCTCGGCATGTTCGCCGGCGACGGCATCGCCTTCGTGCTGGGCCGCTCGACCGGGTCCCGGCTCAGCTCGCTGGTGGCACGTTTCACACCACGCAACGAGATGACCGAGTCCCGGACCCGCCGGGCGGCCGAGCGGTTCACCCGCGGTCTGCGCCGGCCCGGCCCGCTCGTGGTGCTGCTCTGCCGGTTCGTGCCGGGCGGCCGGATGGCCTCCGGATTCAACGCGGGCCGCACCGGCTACCCGATCCGCAGTTTCGTCGGGTATGACGGGGCGGCCGCGCTGACCTGGGCCGCCTACGGCGGACTGGTCGGGCACCTCGGGGGCACCGCGATCACCCAGTCCGCCTGGCGGCTGTTCGCCCTGGCCGCCGTGGCCGCCGTGGTGTTCGGCACGGCCGGCTGGGCGTTGGCCCTCTTCGGCGGCCGCCGGGAGGCTATTGGATCTCGTGCAGCATCAGCTGACGGGCCGCCTCCGCGATAGACCCGGAGAGCGACGGGTAGATCGTGATGGTGTGCGCCAGCTGATCGACCGTCAGATTGTTCTCGATCGCCATGGTGATCGGCAGGATCAGCTCACTCGCCTTCGGTGACACCACCACCCCGCCGACGATCTGGCCGGTCGCCGGACGGCAGAACAGTTTCACGAACCCGTCCTGGAGCCCGGACATCTTGGCCCGCGCGTTGCCGGTCAGCGGCAGCATCACCTGGCGCGCCGGGAAACGACCCGAGTCGACCTCGTTCTGCGAGACCCCGACGGTGGCCAGCTCCGGGTCGGTGAAGACGTTCGCCGACACGGTCCGCAGCCGCAGCGGGGCGACCGCCTCGCCCATCGCGTGCCAGATGGCGATCCGGCCCTGCATGGCCGCGACCGAGGCGAGCGGCAGGACCCCGGTGCAGTCACCGGCCGCATAGATTCCGGGGACGTTGGTACGCGACACCCGGTCCACGGTCACGTAGCCGCCGTCGGAGACGTCCACCCCGTACTCCCGCAGGCCCAGATCGGACGTGTTGGGAATGGCACCGACCGCCATCAGCACGTGCGAGCCCTCGACGACGCGGCCGTCGGAGAGCGTGACCCGGACCCCGTCGCCGGTGTTCTCCACCGCGTCGCCCCGGGACTGGCTGAGGATCGTCATGCCCCGCTCCCGGAAGACCCGCTCGATCGCCATCGCGGCGTCGGCGTCCTCGTGCGGCATGACCCGCTCACGGCTGGAGATGAGCGTCACCTTCACACCCATCGCCAGGTAGGCGCTGGCGAACTCGGCACCGGTCACCCCGGAACCGATCACCACGAGGTGGTCGGGCAGCTCCTCGAGGTCCCACACCTGGCGCCAGTCGAGGATCCGGTCCCCGTCCGGCCGGGCCGTCGGCAGCACCCTCGGGGTGGCGCCGGTGGCCAGCAGCACGGTGCCCGCCTCGACCGCATAGGTCTCCCCGCCGTGCGGGGTGATCAGCACCTGGTGGGTGTGTCCGAGCCGGTCCTCACCGAGCCGGGCCCGGCCGTGGACCACGTCCACCCCGGCCTTGACCAGCTTCGTCTGGATGTCACCGGACTGGGCGAGGGCGAGTTTCTTGACCCGGTCGTTGACCGCTTTCGCGTCGACGCTGACCCCGGCCAGGCCGGAGGACCGGATCCCGAACCGCTCCTCGTGGCGATAACCGGTCATCACCTCGGAACTCGCGATGAAGGTCTTGGACGGCACGCAGTCGGTGAGAACACATGCTCCGCCCGGCCCCTCCGACTCGACGAGCGTGACGTCCGCCCCGAGCTGTGCCGCGACCAGAGCCGCCTCATATCCGCCCGGTCCGCCACCGATGATCACGATCCGACTCACGACAAACCGACCTCCAAAAACCATTAGGTGTGCCGACACGCACTCCTCATATTCTCACCACCGCTTGCTACGACTATCGTCGTCGCCGTGCGTCACTACGCCGCGTATGGCTCGAACATGGATCCGGCCCGCATGCTGGCCTACTGCCCACACTCGCCGATGGTCGGCGTGGGGTGGGTGGAGGGCTGGCGCCTGACCTTCGCCGGTGAGGGAGAAATTGGCTGGGAGGGGGCGGTAACCACGATCGTCGAGTCACCCGGCGACCGGGTCTTCGTCTCGCTCTACGACGTCCACCCGTGGGACGCGTCACAGCTCGACGAGGTCGAGGGGGTGACGGCTGGTGCCTACCAGAAGGTAACCGTGCGTGTATCGACGCTCGACGGTGACGTACCGGCATGGGTCTACGTCTTCGCCGGCTACGAGGGCGGCCTGCCGACCGCGTGGTACCTGTCGGAGATCGCGAACGCCGCCGAGAAGGCCGGCGCGCCCGACGACTACGTCGCCGATCTGCGCGGCCGGCCCACCGGAACGGCGTCGCCGGAGCCCTAGACGGCCTCGGTCTGGGCGGCCTCGGTCTGGGCGGCCTCGATCTGGGCGGCCTCGACCGTGGTGCGGTAGATGTTGGCCCGGTACAGCGCGTCCATGCCGACCTTGAAGTACAGGCTCGCGGCATCGGTCGGGTTGGCCAGGTCGACACCGAGGCCGGCCTTCGGCCGTCCGTTCGCGGCGTAGGTCGCGAAGGCGCGGCGCAGCAGGGCCTCACCGATCCCCCGCTTGCGGTACGCCCGGAGCGTCGCCAGGTGCTTCACCCAGCCCTCGTCGGTGTCCTCCCCACCGTCGCTGGACTGGAGGGCGCCGACGATCCGGCCGTCCGCCTCGGCGACGAACCACTCGTCGAACGGCACACCCGGCTTGGTGACCTGGTCGAGCCAGCCGTCGAACGGGATCGCCAGGTGGTCGGAGTCGACGAAGGCGTCCTCGATGACCGCGTGGAAGGCTCGCATCTCGGCCTCGTCGTCGTGCCGGACCGGGCGGACCGTGATGCCGGCCGGCGGCTCGGGCGCGACCGGCGAGAACCCGTCGAGCGACATCTGCATCCGGGCGAACTGCTTGAGGAACACGAATCCGGCGTCGGTCAGCGCCTCGATCAGCTCGGTCTCGCCGGGGATCGCGCCGGCCCGGACCTCGTACACCCGATGCCCCAGCTCGGCGGCGCGCTCGGTCATCCGGACGAGCAGCTGTTCGAGCAGCGGTTTCAGAGCGGGCAGGCCGCTGCCGGGCCAGAAGTACACGTTGGCCATGTCACGGGCGCGGCCGGTGGAGTTGCCCGGGAACGACCAGCCGACGATCTTGCCGGAGTCGTCCAGGGCGAGCAGGCAGTCCCGCTCCATGTCGGTGTTCGGCGTGGTGAGGTCCTCGCGCACCTCGTCGGCGGTGTAGTCGGGCTCCCCCACCGCGGCGATGTCGCTGGCGTGTACCAGTTCGAGGATCGCGGGTACGTCGTCGAAGGTGGGCCGGCGGGTGGTCCAGCCCAGGGGAAGTTCCGTCATGCGGGCATCGGACCACGCCGCCCGCGCCCCTGCCAACCGAGTTTCGCGACCCGCCGCGGGCGCCTACCATGACCGCATGCAGCCGCGCCACGAGTCGATGATGCGCCCCTTCCCGGGGCTCCTCGCCGTGCGCTGACCACATCACACGAGCCGGCCCCGTCCCGTCGGGGCAGCGGTTCGTCGTCTTCCCCGTCCGGGACCGGGCGGAAAGAGACGATCATGAACAACTTCTACGTCACCACCGCCATTCCGTACGTCAACGCCGCCCCGCACCTCGGGCACGCACTGGAGCTGGTGCAGGCCGACGTGCTGGCCCGGCACGCCCGATCCCGCGGGCGCCGGGTGCGCTTCCTGACCGGCACCGACGACAACGCCCTGAAGAACGTCACCGCGGCCGGTCTCGCGGGAGTCGAGGTGCGCGCCTTCGTGGACACGAACGCGGCCCGGTTCGCCGCGCTACGCGAGCCGCTGTCGCTCTCCTTCGACGACTTCATCCGGACCAGCGCCGACCCTCGGCACACCACCGGGGTGGCCCGGCTGTGGCGGGAGTGCGCCGCCGCGGGCGACTTCTACCGGCGTACGTATCAGGGCCTCTACTGTCCCGGCTGCGAGCAGTTCTGGGCACCCGCCGAGCTGGCCGGCGGTCTCTGCCCCGAGCATCTGACCGCGCCGGAGCCGGTCGCCGAGGAGAACTGGTTCTTCCGGCTCTCCCGCTACTCCGGCCGGATCCTGGAACTCCTCGAGTCCGGTCGGCTGCGGATCGAGCCGGCCGCCCGGCGCAACGAGGTGCTCGCCTTCGTCCGGGCCGGGCTCACCGACTTCAGCGTGTCCCGACCGGCCGCCCGGGCCGGCGGCTGGGGCATCCCGGTGCCGGGTGATCCCGACCAGGTCGTCTACGTCTGGTGGGACGCGCTCACCAACTACGTCACGGCCCTCGGGTACGGCCGCGACGACCCCGCCTACCGGCAGTGGTGGGCCGGTCCGGGCGAGCGGACGCACGTGATCGGTAAGGGCATCGTCCGGTTCCACGCCGTCTACTGGCCGGCCCTGCTGCTCTCGGCCGGGCTGCCGCTGCCCACCTCGATCCTGGTCCACGACTACCTCTCGGCGGACGGGGCGAAGCTGTCCAAGAGTGCCGGCAACGCGGTGGACCCGTTCGCGCTGGCCGCCCGGTACGGCACCGACGCCGTGCGCTGGTGGCTGCTCCGCGAACCGGCCCGGGTCGGCGACACCGACTTCACCGTCGACCGGCTGGTCCGCCGGGCCGACGTCGACCTGGCCAACGGGCTCGGCAATCTGGTCAACCGCACCCTGGCACTGGCCTGGAAGCATCGGGCCGGACGGGTGCCGGAGAGCGTGCCCACGGGCGCTCTCGGTGCCGCGTGCGACAGGCTGCCCGAGCTGGTCGACCGGGCACTGCACGACTTCGACTTCCGGGCCGCCACCGAGGCGCTCTGGGCGGTGGTCGATGAGGGCAACCGGTTCGTCGAGGCCGAGCGGCCGTGGGAGCCGGCCGCCGCCGACCGGCTCGACACCGTGCTGGGCGCCCTGATCGCGGCCTGCCGGCT
This sequence comes from Actinoplanes sichuanensis, assembly GCF_033097365.1. NCBI lineage: Bacteria > Bacillati > Actinomycetota > Actinomycetes > Micromonosporales > Micromonosporaceae > Actinoplanes > Actinoplanes sichuanensis. Next base: position 10,280,261 of record NZ_AP028461.1, on the reverse strand, counting down.
GGTCGCCGCCGAACTGACGCCGTTCCTGCCGGACGGCGCCGCCCGCCTGCGCGACCGTCTCCTGACCGGCGACCGGGTCGCCCGCCCGTCACCGGCCTTCCCGAGGCTCGGTGCCGGCGGCCCGGCCGAGGCCACCCGGCTCAGCGGGCCAGCCGGTGCCCCAGGGACTCCAGCAGCCCGGTGAACTCGATGCGCTCGGACTGGTCGAGGGCCGCGTAGGCCTGCCCGGCCAGGGAGTCGGCCACCGCCTCGGACCACATCAGCCGGCGGATCAGCGGACCGGCCGGCGGATAGGGGCCCTGCCAGCCGAGCGCCACCGCGCCGGTCTCCCCCTCGGGACCGGCGATGATCGCCTCCAACGGGGTGAGGCCACTGGCCCGGACCGCGAGGACGTGCACGCCGAGGCGGTGCTCGTGCAGCTGGTGCAGCAGCATCGCGGCTCGCGCCCCGGGCGTGCCGTCCGGCGCCGGCATGGCCCGCCACGCCGCGTACAGCGGCAGGCCGGCGGTGTCCACGTGGTCGGTGATCCGGTCCGCCAGGTCGATCAGCCGGGCCAGCCGGGGGAAGCCGCCGAGCTGGTCGGCGCCCCACTTGCACAACTCACCCAGGTGCCATTTGGCGACCTCGCTCGGGGCCGACGCCTTGACCGCGGCCTCCCAGCCGTCGGTGACCGCCTCCGGCGAGATGAACGCCAGCACCGCGGCCACCGTCTCGGACCGCACCTCACCGAGCGCCCCGGCCCGGGCCGACACGTGATAAGCCCACCCGGAGAGCCCCAGCAGACGAGCGCCCTGGAGGGTCCGGGGAGATTCCGAGAAGGCCCGGAGGATCGCGGCGAGTCCCGTGCGAGCGTGGGCGGCGGCCTGTTCGGGGGTCACCTGCCCGATTCTGCTCCCCTTGACCGTCTAAAGAAAATCTCCATCGATCGTCCGAAGAGAACGCTCCACCGACTCATGTCGCGTTCAGCTCGTCGAGGGCCGCCTGCACGTCTCCGACCCGGCGGCGGGCGGCCGCGGCTTCACGTTCGGCGGAGCGGCGGGCCAGTTTGCGGCGGGCCACGTCGGCGACCGCCTCGGTACGCCGTCGTTCCAGCTCGGCGAGCTCGGCGTCGAGGTCCTCGACCAGGTGGCCGGCCTCGCGTTCGGCGTCCTCGGCCCGTTCCAGCCGCCCGTCGGCCCGTCGCTCGTCGGCCCGCGCGGTGTTGAGCTCGCGTTCGAGATCCCGTCGGCGCCGCTCACTCTCCCGGCGTCGCTGTTCGTCCGCACGGCGCCGCTGTTCGGCGGCGGCCCGCTCACCCGCCGACTCCGAGGGCGCCTCCGCGGCCTCGACGGCATCGACATCGGCGTCGGCGTCGGCGTCGACATCGGCGTCGACATCGGCGTCGGCGTCGGCGTCGGTGACCAGGCGCAATCGAGGTCGCGGCACCTCACCGAACCCGGCATAACTGACCGCCCGGATCAACCGCCCCGACCGCACCTGTACGGCGATCTCCGGATCGGCCAGCGCCGCCGTGAACGTCGCCTCGACATCACCGAGCGGCAGTTTCCCGGCCGCCGTCCCGGATTCCTCGACGGCCAGCCGGCGGGCCGCCGCGACCAGCGACGACACGAACACGCGCCGCTGGGTCGACAGCTCCCGCAGCTCGTCACCGCGCAACTCCCGCTGGGCGGCACGCAGCGCGGTGGACAGGTCGACCAGTTCCTCGATGAGTTCCGGCCGGCGCAGTGCCACCAGGTTGACCACCCAGGCCGCCACGGTCGGTTTCTTCAGCGCGGCGAGCCGTTTGGCGGCGTCCCGGTCGCCGGATTTCCGGGCGTCCTCGATCGCGGCCGCGCGGGCCGCCACGAACCCGTCCGGTGGCGCCTCGTAGAGCCGCCGGACCACGACGTCGATGGCGAGCACGTCAGTCCAGCTGGGTGCCCGGCGCCACCTGCCGGAACTTCGTCTCGGAGAAGCTCTCCAGGTGCTTGCCGTAGACGGCCGCCCCGCGCTCGTTGACCAGCCCGTCGTGCAGGGCGAAGGCGCGCCCCGGCCGGACCGCGCGGACGAACTCCAGCGACTCGGCGATCGTCGCCCACGGTGCGTTCAGCGGCACGAACAGCGTCTCCACCTCGATGTCCGGCACCACGAACGAGTCACCCGGGTGGTAGAGGACCCCGGCCCCGTCGTCGACGGCGAACCCGAGGTTGGCGAAGACCGGCACGTACGGATGGATGATCGCGTGTTTCCCGCCGAAGGCCCGGACCCGGTGACCGGCCGCCTCGAACTCCTGCCCGGCGGTGACCGCGGTGGTCGCCGCCGCGACGCCGTCGAGCAGTGGCAGCACCGCCTCGTGCGCGAAGATCCGCAGCTCCGGCCGCCGTTCGACGGCCGCCGTGACCGCCGCGACGTCGAGGTGATCGAAGTGCTCGTGGGTGATGAGCACCGCGTCGGCACCGTCCAATGCAGACGACTCGGAGAATTCGCCCGGATCGACGACGAGTACCCCGGCGCCTTCGATGCGTAGGCAGGAATGCGTGAACTTCGTGACGCGCACGGGACCCCTCCGCTGCTGACTTGTTACCCCTCACCCCGCAGTCTGCCGGAACCGGGATGTGTGTGCCGCACGTCCCACGGTCAGTGAAGACTCAGATCGGAGCTGCCATGCGGAAACGGGGAATCATCGCGGCGTTGCTGGCGGGCCTACTGCTCGCGGGTTGTAGCGCCGACGGATCGGATACGAGCGAGGGCGCCGCGGTCCAGCCGGCCGCGGGGAAGGCCGAGGCCGGCGGGCCGATGGCCGACCAGGCCGCGGAACAGGCCGGCGGCGGGGCCGCACCGAACCAGGCCAAGGACACCACCGCGCAGGCTCCGGACCTGCGGGTCGACCAGCGGTCGATCATCTATACCGGATCGATCACGGTCCGGGTGAAGAACGTCAACGACGACGCCGCCAAGGTCACCGGGATCGCGGCGGGCGCCGGCGGATTCGTCGGCGGCGACGAGCGGCACAGCGGCGACGGGTCGTCCACGGCGACGATCAAGCTGCGCATCCCGGCCGACAAGTTCTCCGCCGTGGTCGACCAGCTCGCAGGCCTCGGTGACGAGGAGAACCGCGGCATCAACACCGAGGACGTCACCGAGGCGGTCGTCGATCTGGACGCCCGGATCGAGGTGCAGAAGGCCCGGGTGGAGAGTGGCAAGCGGCTCCTCGCCGAGGCGAAATCCCTGGACGACCTGGTGATGCTGGAGCGTGAGGTGGCCACCCGGGAGTCCGATCTGGCCTCGCTGGAGGCGAAGAAGCGCCGGCTCAGCGATCTCACGTCGCTCTCCACGATCACCGTGATCCTGCTCGGCCCGAACGCGACCGTGAACGACGACGGCGACGAGCCGGCCGGGTTCCTGGGTGGGCTCGCCAACGGCTGGAACGCGCTGGTGGCATCACTCGGTGTGCTGCTCACGGTCCTCGGCGCGCTACTGCCGTGGATCATCGCCTTCGGCCTTCCGGCCTGGGCGGTCATCCATCTGGTGCGGCGCTACCGGCGGCGCGACGACTCTCCGATGGTCACCCCGGCTGCCGAGGCTCCCACTTCGACCCCTTGATGTCGTACGGAAGAAAAAGCTCCAACCGCAACCATGGTCGCCCGGTGGTGACCACCGCGAGGTCGGCCCGGCGCACGGCCGCAACGCGGCCGCCGGGCTGATGCGGTGGTCACCGGCCGGTTCTCAAAGCTGTCCGCGACAGCTCGGGGAACCGGCCGGATCTCGACCTAGAAGGCGCCCGTGGACAACGCCGCCAGCGCGGTGTGGGTCATCACCCGGACGCCGTAACCGATGCAGCTCTCGTCCACGTCGAAATCGCCCTGGTGCAGGTCGTGGCGGACGTCCGAGCCGGGCCGGCCGGTGCCGAGCCGGATCATCGCGCCCGGCACGTGCTCCAGGTAGAACGAGAAGTCCTCGCCGCCCATGCTGAGCTCGGCCTCGACCACCCGGTCGGCGCCGAGGGCCGCCCCGGCCGCGCCCGCGATGACCGCCGACGCCATCCGGTCGTTGATCACCGGCGGGACCCCGCGGATGTAGTTGACGTCGACCTCGGCGCCGGTCGGTGCGACCACCTCGCGGATCAGCCTGGTGATCAGCTCGGGCGCGTCCCGCCAGGCCTCCCGGCTGAGCACCCGGACGGTGCCGCGCACCTCGCCCGCGCCGGGGATCGCGTTGAACGCCTGCCCGGCGTGCACCGCGCCCCAGACCAGGGACAGCCCGGCCCGTGGGTCCATCCGGCGGCTGAGCAGCGCCGGGACGTCGACGATGATCCGGCCGAGCGCGTGCACCAGGTCGGCGGTGAGGTGCGGCCGGGCGGTGTGCCCGCCCGGGCCGGTGAGCTTGACCTCGACCGCGTCGGCGGCCGCGGTGAACGGGCCGGAGCGGACCCCGACCAGCCCGGCCGGCAGCTGCGGGTAGCAGTGCAGCGCGTAGATCGCGTCGACGTCCTTGAGGCCGCCGGCTGCGATCACCTCGGGCGCGCCGGACGGCATCGCCTCCTCGGCCGGCTGGAAGATCAGCCGGACCCGGCCGGGCAGCAGTCCCTGCTCGTTGAGCTGGGCGAGCGCCATGCCGAGGCCGAGCACGATGGTGGTGTGCACGTCGTGGCCGCACGCGTGCGCCTGACCGTCGACGGTGCTCCGGTACGGCACGTCCTTGAGGTCCTGCAACGGCAGCGAGTCGATGTCGGCCCGGAACGCGATGGTGCGCGGACCCTCGCCGATGTCGCAGATGACCCCGTTGCCGCGCGGCATCATCCGCGGGGAGAGGCCGGCGACGACCAGCTCCCGGGCGATCAGGGCGGCGGTCTCGAACTCGGAGTGTGACGGTTCGGGATGGGCGTGAATGTGCCGGCGAATCGCTACCAGCTCGGCGCCCCTCGATGCGAGCCAGCGGTCCAGCCGGCCGGGGAGCGGGTCGGTGCCGGGCAGTTGCCCGGGCCACGACGTATCGGCGCCTTCCGGCGCCTCCAGAGCAGTAGTCACGTCGGCTTCCGTATCACTCTCGAAAATTCGTCGGTTTACGCAACGCGCGACAGCTTAGTCCGAATTGAAGTAACGCTGTGTAACGGTCGCGTAAAGAGGTGCTCACGCCCCGGCCCGAGGTGAGGCGGGCTCTCGGGAGATCGTCCCGGCCCGCCAACCCCTCAACGGGTAGTGGATCGCGGAGGTGACGCGACACACTACTGGTACGTCGAGCAGCTCAGAACCGTTCGACGGGGCGGTGCACGCCCCATACCCCGCGGAGGGTGTGACACACCTCCCCTACCGTGGCACGGAGGCGCAAGGCCTCTTTCATCAACGGTAGGACGTTCACACTTCCGGCGGCGGCCTTCGCCAGATCTTTCAATGCGTCCTGGACAGCCGGGTCGTCCCGGTCCTCCCGAAGTCGCGCGAGACGGGCCACCTGGGCGACCTCGATGGCCGGATCGACCCGCAGCGGCTCGTACTTCTCCTCGGCCTCGGCGGCGAACCGATTGACCCCGACCACGACACGCTCGCCGCTGTCGATCTCGGTGGCGATCCGGTACGCCGACGACTCGATCTCACCCTTCTGGAAGCCCTGCTCGATGGCGTCGACGGCGGAGCCGAACTCGAAGACGCGGTCGATCAGCGTGGAGGCCTCCCGTTCCACCGCGTCGGTCAGGGCCTCCACGGCGTACGAGCCGGCGAACGGATCGACGGTTCCGGTCAGCCCACTCTCGTAGGCGAGCACCTGCTGGGTGCGCAGGGCCAGCCGGGCCGACTTCTCGGTGGGCAGGGCGATCGCCTCGTCGTACGAGTTGGTGTGCAGCGACTGGGTGCCGCCGGCGATCGCACCGAGCGCCTGGATCGCCACCCGGATCAGGTTGACCTCCGGCTGCTGCGCGGTCAGCTGCACGCCCGCGGTCTGGGTGTGGAAGCGGAGCATCAGCGACTTCGGGTTCTTCGCGCCGAACTCGTCCCGCATGATCCGCGCCCACATCCGGCGGGCCGCCCGGAACTTGGCGATCTCCTCCAGCAGCGTGGTGCGGGCGACGAAGAAGAACGAGAGCCGGGGCGCGAAGTCGTCGACGGCCAGGCCCGCGGCGATCGCGGCACGTACGTACTCGATGCCGTTGGCCAGGGTGAACGCGATCTCCTGCGCGGGCGAGGCACCGGCTTCGGCCATGTGGTAGCCGGAGATCGAGATGGTGTTCCACTTCGGGATCTCGGCCTTGCAGTAGGCGAAGGTGTCGGCCACCAACCGCAGCGACGGTTTCGGCGGGAAGATGTAGGTCCCGCGGGCGATGTACTCCTTGAGGATGTCGTTCTGGATGGTGCCCTGCAGAGCCGACCCGGGCACCCCCTGCTCCTCGGCGACCAGCTGATAGAGCAGCAGCAGCACCGAGCCCGGCGCGTTGATCGTCATCGAGGTGGAGACCCGGTCCAGCGGGATGTCCTTGAAGAGCAGCCGCATGTCGTCGATCGAGTCGATCGCCACGCCGACCTTGCCGACCTCGCCGTGCGCGATCGGGTCGTCGGAGTCGTAACCCATCTGGGTGGGCAGGTCGAAGGCGACCGACAGGCCCATCGTCCCGGCCGCGAGCAGCTGGTGGTAGCGGGCGTTCGACTCGGCGGCGGTCCCGAAACCGGCGTACTGCCGCATGGTCCACGGCCGTTCGGTGTACATCGTCGGATAGACGCCCCGGGTGTACGGGTATCGACCGGGCTCGTCGGCTCCGGCGCCCGCGGGCACGTCAGCAGGGCCGTACACCGGCTTGATGGGAAACCCTGACTCTGCATTCACATGTCGAATCCTAAGACCCGTTAAGGCGTCCGACCGTGAGGAATTTGCCACCCTGCGTCCCCCGGTGGTCAACCCTCGGCCACTCCACCATTACGGAGGGTCGAAGTGTCGTGAACAGTGACGTCGTGACTTTCATTCGGGGGGTGACGGCAGGCAAGATAGCGGGGTTGGTCGACGGCCCCTATACCCCCTCGGTGGCATCCTCAGTGACTCAATCTCCGACGTGGAGCGGCGGTAACGCGGCTCCCCCCAGCGGACGCGCCGCCCCGGGCACGCTCATCGGCGGGCGGTACACGCTGCGCGCCGCGGTGGGTCACGGCGGCATGGGAACGGTGTGGCGGGCGGCGGACACGCTGCTGCGCCGCGACGTGGCCATCAAGGAGGTCATCCTGCCGCCCGGCCTCGCGCCGAGCGACCGGGACGCGATGTATGAGCGGACCATGCGCGAGGCCCGGGCCGCGGCCGCGCTCCAGCACCCGGCCGTGGTGCAGGTCTACGACGTCGTGCACGAGAACGGCCGTCCGTGGATCGTGATGGAGCTGCTGGACGCGCGCAGTCTCGCCGACATGGTGATCGAGGACGGCCCGGTCTCCCCCCGCGTGGTGGCGAAGATCGGCATCGCGCTGCTCGGCGCCCTGGAGGTGGCCCACGCCCACGGGGTGCTGCACCGCGACGTCAAGCCGGCGAACGTGCTGATCTGCGGTGACGGGCGCTGCGTGCTGACCGACTTCGGCGTCGCCCGGATGCCCACCGACGTGCAGCTGACCACGCCCGGCATGGTGCTGGGCTCGCCGCACTTCATCTCGCCGGAGCGGGCCATGGGCCACGACTTCGGCCCGCCGAGCGACCTGTTCTCGCTGGGTGTCACGCTCTACACCGCGATCGAGGGCCGTCCGCCGTTCGACAAGGGCGACCCGATCGAGACCATGCACTCGGTCGTCGAGGACCCGCCCGCCCCGGTCGTCCGGGCCGGTTCGCTGACCCCGGTGCTGATGGGCCTGCTGGAGAAGAATCCGGCCCAGCGGATGGACGTGCAGACCGCCCGCACCATCCTGCGGCAGCAGTTGGCCGGCCCACTGGCCAGCAAGAACCCGCCGCACATGATGACCGACCCGTATTCGGTGGTCCCGTCGCCGCGGCCGGTCAGCCCGGCTCCGGCCGAGACCCAGCAGATCCCCCCGCAGCCGTCCGGTCAGATCGGTGGCCGCGCGATGCTGACGCCCGGCGAGTCGCTCACCGACCACCTGGCCAAGCTGGATCAGCAGAACCAGGGTGGTCGCCGGCGTGCTCCCGAGCCGCCGGTCCCGGCCGGTCCGGGCGCGAGCCTGCCGACCGGCGCCATGCCGGCCCACAAGCTGCCCAACAACAGCGGCCGCCCCGGTGGCGACACGACGAGTGTCATCCCGCCGCAGGGCCCGTGGGGCCGGCAGCCCGGCGGCGCCCGCCCCGGCACGGTGGTGATGAGCCCGGCCGCGAAACGCCGGGCGCTGGTCGACAAAGTGGTCGGCACCGCCAAGGAGACCTCCGGGAAGGCTGTCACCACGTTCAAGTCGTGGCCGCGCAACAAGCAGCTGATCTCCGGTGGCGCGGCCGCAGCCGTGGTCCTGGTGCTGGTGCTGGTCTTCGCCATGAGTGGGTCGGGTGACCCCGCGCCCACCACACCGCAGGCCGGTCCGCAGCCGAGCAACGCGGCCGCCGCCGACGTCCAGACGCAGCCGTACAAGGGCAATGCCGCGGTCAGCGTGAACGTGCCGGCCGGCTGGACCCGATCGGCCGGTGGCGTCTACGTGGAGTACATCGATCCCACCGACAAGACCACCAAGGTCCGCATCCTGGTCGAGCCGGGCAAGGTCACGCCGACCAAGTTCGTCACCCAGACCGCTCCGGCCGGGCTTAAGAAGGGCAGTCCTGCCCCGACCCGTTCCAGTCGATCGCCACCCAGGAGGTGACGATCGCCGGAAACCCGGGTGCCGAGTTCGAGTACACGTGCGGTGACGGCGACGCGATGCGGCACGGCATCTGGCGGATGACCACGGTCGGCGGCAAGATGTACAGCTTCTTCCTGACCACGACGGATGCGAAGTTCGCCGACTACCGGAAGTACTACGACGTCATGGCGGAGTCCTTCCAGCTCAACCTGTGACGCATGTTCGACGATGAGGGGCCGGCGCGAAAGCGTCGGCCCCTCATCCGTTCAGCACGGGTTGTCGGCCCCGCCGTTGCTGAGGTAGGCGTCCGAGATCCAGCCCTCCGGGTCTCCGACGGCCGCGAGGTGCACGCGGGACCAGGTGCGGTAGGTGGTTCCGTTACGTGTGACCGGGTCACCCTGGACGTAGCACCAGGGGTACATGTCGGTGCCCGAGGAGAACCGGTCGATCACGCCGCAGGAGCTGTGCGGTCCCCGCCGCATCGCCACGTCCGACCCGGTGACGCGGATGTAGGCGGGATTGTGGTTGTCGTTGTCCGATATCGTCACTCACAGTGACACTCGCCGTGACCCTACATCGCTTTCCATCACTATTGAAGAACATCTATCACCTTGCTGGAGGCTCGGGGTGTTCACGCTGCGAGGACCATCCGATCCGCACTGTGCTATCAATCCCTGATGGCACCAGAAGTTGATGTTGACCTGATCGCCCGGGCCGAGGCCTGGCTCGCCGACGATCCCGATCCGGCCGGCCGGGCCGAGTTACGCGCGGTCCTGGACGGTCTGCCGGGCACCGCGGTGGAGCTGACCGACCGGTTCTCCGGGCCGCTCACGTTCGGTACCGCGGGGCTCCGCGGCCGGCTGCGCGCCGGGCCGAACGGGATGAACCTCGCGGTGGTGACCCGCGCGGCGGCCGGTCTGGTCGGCTGGCTGGCCGCTCAGTGCGGCGACGGCCCGCTGGTCATCGGCTACGACGCCCGGCACGGCTCGCGGGAGTTCGCCGAGCGGACCGCCCGGGTCGCGACCGGGGCCGGGCGGGCGGCGCTGCTGCTGCCGGGCCCGCTGCCGACGCCCGTGTTGGCCTACGCGGTGCGGGCGCTCGACGCGGTGGCCGGTGTGATGGTCACCGCCAGCCACAACCCGCCGCAGGACAACGGTTACAAGGTCTATCTGGGCGCGAGCCTGGGCGGACCGGCCGGGTCCGGGGCACAGATCGTCCCGCCCGCCGACGCCGGCATCGAGGCGGCCATCCGGGCGGTGCAGAGCGCCGCGTCGGTTCCGCTGGGCGATCCGGGCACGGTCCTCGGTGCGGAGATCCTTCAGGGGTACGTCCGGAGCGCCGCCGCGGTCCTGTCCGAGGCCGGCCCGCGTGACCTGACCATCGCGTACACCCCGATGCACGGGGTCGGCGCGTCCACCGCGGCCGCCGCGTTCGCCGCCGCCGGTTTCCCGGCCCCGGCGATCGTCGCCGAGCAGGCCGAGCCGGATCCCGCCTTCCCGACCGTGGCGTTCCCGAACCCGGAGGAGCCGGGCGCCATGGACCTGCTGCTGGCGTTGGCCGCACGGACCGGCGCGGACCTGGCGATCGCCAACGACCCGGACGCCGACCGCTGTGCCGTGGCGATCCCGGCCGGTGACGGGTGGCGGCCGCTACGCGGTGACGAGCTGGGCGCGTTGTTGGCCGACCACCTGATCCGCCGTGGTGTTCCCGGCCTGTACGCGACCACGATCGTCTCGTCGTCGCTGGTGGGCCGTCTGTGCGCGGCGCGGGGTGTGCCCTACGCGGAGACGCTGACCGGCTTCAAGTGGATCGTGCGGGCCGCCGAGGACCTGGCGTTCGGCTACGAGGAGGCGCTCGGCTACTGCGTCGCCCCGGCTCTGGTCCGCGACAAGGACGGCATCACCGCCGCGCTGACCGTGGCCGAGCTGGCCGCCGCGTTGAAGACCGAGGGCCGCACCCTGGCCGACCGGCTGGACGAGCTGGCCGCCGAGTTCGGGTTGCACGCCACCGATCAGCTGTCGGTACGCGTGGACGATCTGGCCGAGATCGGGCGGGCGATGGGCCGGGCCCGGCAGAACCCGCCGGTCACCCTGCTCGGCACGACCGTGACCGAGGTGGTGGACCTGCTCCCGGAGAACGACGTGCTGACGTTCCGCACCGCCACGGCCCGGGTGGTGATCCGCCCGTCGGGGACGGAGCCGAAGCTCAAGGCGTACCTCGAAGTGGTCGAACCGGTCGCCGAAGGCGGCCATGCGGCAGCCCGCGACCGTGCGGCGACCGCTCTCGCCGCCCTGCGCACCGAGATCGCGGCAACGCTCGGCGTGTAGTGGATGCCGTCCCGGGGCTTCGCCGAGCCCCGGGAGACGGCGTCAGATCGGCTTGGGAGCCCCGAGGGCGGCCTGGATCGCCCGGCCCAGGGTGGCCACCACCAGAGCGACGCTGGGCCGCACGATGGAGTCCTCCAGGGACACGTCACCGACGAAGCCGGCGTTGCTGGCGATCTCGGCGAGCCGCTCGTGCGCCCGGTCGGCCTCGTCAGCCGGCAGCTTCAACGCCGGCTCCATCCGCGCCGCGACGAGCAACGTGGCCAGCGCGGCCGTCCGCTCGTCGGGCAGGGTGTTGCCGATCAGCGCGGCGGCCAGGCGGCTGCGGATCTCCGCCTCGTACGCCGGGTCCGTGGTCGGGTAGCGGTGCACGTGGATCACACCCAGCTGGGTCTCGTCCACGTCCTGCACCACGCCCCGGGCGCACAGGTCCTCCAGCACCCGCGTACGCAGCCGGTGCCGGAGCCGCTGGAGCCACTGGGCGGGCGTGTGCGGCTCCTCCGTCGTGATCTTCTCCAGCACGGCGTCGGCCACCGGGTCGCCGAGCGGCGTGGCGTCCACGACCTTCAGGTATCCGTCGGCCGCGTACGCAACACGATTCGCCAGAGCGAGATCGATCAGGACGGCTGCGGCCATACCGAGATCGAGGCCGATCCGGGATCCGGTCGCTTTACCGCTCTGGTCGTCGTACGCGAGGAGAAGCAGTTCCTCGGCGAGGGGGATGGACGTCATGTCCGAACGATAGTTGCTCAACGCCCGGCCGCCATCATCCAGTCGACGAGCTTTGCCGCCGCGCCGCCCTCTCCACCGGCACCGTGCGTCGCCGCGAAGGCCTCCGCCCGGTGCCGGTATTCGGCGACGATCGCCGGAATGTCCTGAAGTGCCGCCGCCACCTCCGCCGAGTCCCGCAGCAGCGGACCAGGGGCCTCCCGCTCCAGGTCGACGTTGAGGCCCGGGGAGCCCTCGAACTCCTCCAGGTCCGGCACGTAGAGCAGAGCCGGCCGTCCGGTGCTCGCGTAGTCGGCGAGCAGAGCCGAGTAGTCGGTGACCAGCATGTCGGTCGCGAGTAGAAGTTCACTCACCTGGGGGTACGCCGTCACGTCGAGCACCCCGTCGACCTGGCCCATCACGTCGTCCGGGACGCCCGGATGGCGGCGCACCAGCAGCCGGTGGTCCGGCGGCAGGGCGGTGGCGACACCCAGCAGGTCGAGCAGCCGGCCCGGGTCGCTGGCCCCGCGCCGGCGCAGGTCGGACGGGCGGCGGGTGGGGGCGTACAGGACCAGGCTGGTCTTCTCCGGCAGCCCCAGCAGTTGGAGCACGTGCGCCTTGGCGGCGTCCCGATCGATTGCGGAGAGCAGGTCGTTGGCCGGGCGGCCGTACTCCAGCACCGTCCCGTCGAAGCCGAACTCCTCGCGCAGCACCGGGGTCGCGGTCGGGCTCGGTGAGGCCACCGCGGTCCACGACGCCGCGTCCGAGCGCAGCTGGTCGATCAGGGTCTGGCCGAGCGGGTGAGCGCTGGCCAGGGCGCCGGAGCGGGCCACCGGCCAGCCGCCGGCGAGCCGCAGCACCACCTGACCGGCCGCGGGCTTGAACCAGAGCGGCAGGTTGTCGTTGGTGACCACCCATCGGCTGGTGGCCAGCGCCGCGTACCACTCCTCGGAGCCGAGCGAGACCGCCTCGACGCCGTCCGGCAGCGGCTGGCCCCGGTCCACGGTCCAGAGCACCGGAGGTGCGTCCGGTCGGGACCGCAGCTCGGCGAGCAGCGCGGCCGGGTCGTCGAAGAAGCGCCGGCCGGGTGCGGCGTCGAGCAGCACCACCTCACGCAGCTCGGGCCGTCCGGCAGCCGGGAAGTACCGCTTGAGCAGCCGGTTGTGCTCCTCCGGACCGGTCTCCGGAACGATCAGGTCGAGCACCGCTCGGTCGTTCGGCCCACCGCGCATGCGGCCCTGCACGCCGTGTATCTCCGGACCGTCGAGCGGCAGCGTGGCCAGCACCGCGGCGTCGAAGGCCAGCGGCGTCGTCGTGTCGTGACGGTTGCCCGGAGCCCGGAACGTCAGGTCCCAGGTGCCGGCGACCAACGGCAGACGGCCGGCCAGGGTCGGCACGCCGGCCGGATCGACCGCCACCTCCCAGCGCCCGTCCACCACCTTCAACGGCAGGCCCAGGTCCTTGCGGCGGCCACGCAGGCGCAGCAGCAGCTGTCCCTCGGCGGGCACCGGGCTGTCGCCGCTGAGCACCATCACACCGTCCGGCCGCCAGCTGATGTCGGTGACCACCGGACCCTGCGGGCGGGTGGCGATGGAGACGGCACGGTTGCTCTCGGCGACCGTGGTGAAGACCTCGTCGCTGCCGTACGGCGTACGCATCGCCTGGTAGTCGTCCCCGGCCATCAGCCGGACCGTCTCACCGGTCACCAGCTCCAGCACGAACCGCTGCCCGTAGTGGCCTTCGGCGTGGTTGTCGTCGCGGACGTCGAGCGCGATCCAGGCCAGTGGCACCCGGGCGGTGAACTCGCGTCCGTCCTCGGCGATCTCGGCCGTCACCGTGTGCGTGACGATGCCCGCGGCCCGGCACAGCCGGATCTGCGCGCTGTCCCGCCGCTGCCGCAGCCGGCCCACCAGGACCAGGTCGTCGCCGTCGCGGTGGGTGCCGGTGAGCCAGCCGTCCGCCTTGATCACGGAGACCCGCAGGTCGCCCTTGGCCGCGAACGGCATCACCCAGACACCCGGTGCCACCGGGATCCGGGGCATCGGCTCGGTCCAGTCGGTGGGCACCCGGACCACCGTCTTGCGCAGTTGGAGACCCTGGTTCACGGCGGCCGCGATCGTCCACTGGCCGGGCTGCCAGGAGGTACCGGCACGCAGCGACTCGGGCTTGAGCCGGAGCACGAAGCCACCGGTCTGCGAACGCGACCAGATCGGGATCCGGCGGCCCTCGGCCGGGTTGCTGGCCCAGAAGACCTTCAACCGGCCCGTACGGGTGGACTGCGCGGCCGGCGAGCCGATCGAGCCGGCCAGCACGAGCTTGCCGTTCTCCCAGGTGACCGAGCGGACGACCGCCTCCACATGGGACGCCTTGACCGGCTTGGCGTTGAGCCGGTAACCGTGGTCGATGAGCTCGATCAGGTCGTCGAAGCGGCCCTGGTTGATCAGCTTCCAGTGCGGGCGGATCTCCACCGGCAGCTCGGTGATCGCCGACGGGTCGACCTGCTTCAGGTATGCCCGGGAAAGCTCCATGAACGTCGACTGGAACTCCGGCGTCGCCGACGGCAGGAACTTGAAGTAGTTGCTGAGCTGGTCCTTGATGGAGAGCTTCAGGAACTCCTGGCGCAACTCCTTCTTACCGGCCCGGTCGAGAGCCTTGGCCGCCAGGTCGATCGAGTAGAAGCGGTCCACCAGGTTGCGCAGATCCCCACCGGACTGGGTGATCGACCGTACCGCCCCTTCCCGGAGGCGCCAGAAGTAGATCGTCCCGGCGACCACCGCGACCTTCTTCGCCAGCGCGTGCGCGGGCACGGTGACCGGAGCGTCCTCGTAGAGCCGACCGACCGGGAACTCGAAACCGTGCCGGTCGTAGAAGCTGCGCCGGAACAGCTTGTTCCAGATCGTCCGGTCGGCCAGCAGCGCCGGCCGGAGGGAGACGTGGGCGTCCAGTCTGGTCTTGGTGATCGCGGTCTTGTGCGGGGCGCCCCGGTGGGTGCCGCGCGAGGTCAGCCGCACCACACCGCCGGTGGCGAAGTCGGCGCCGTCGGCCAGCGCACCGACCAGCACCTCGTACGCGTGCGCGGCGAGCAGGTCGTCACTGTCCACGAAGGCCAGGAACTCGCCGTTCGCGGCCGGCATACCGGCGTTGCGGGCCGCGCTGAGACCGGCGTTGGCCTGCCGGATCAGCTGGAACCGCGGGTCGGCGGCGACATACTCCTCGGCGATCGCCGGCGAGCCGTCGGTGGACCCGTCGTCGACCAGGATGACCTGCAGGTTCGAGTAGGTCTGGGCGCGCAGCGAGTCCAGGCAGTCCCGCAGGAACGGTTCGACGTTGTAGATCGGCACGATCACACTGACCAGGCCGGGCACCAGTTCAGACAAGGGGTTCCCCCAGGAAGACGCGCCGGACGACCCGCTCGGCGGCGTGACCGTCCTCGAGGGAGCAGAACCGCTCCCGGAAACGGCCCCGGGCCTGCCGGGCGGCCTCGTCGTCGATCGCACCGCTACGGAACGCGTCGACGAGCGCGTCGAAGGTGCGGACGAACGTGCCGGGATGGTCGGCTTCCAGATCGAAGGAGACACCGCGCACCGCTTTGTAGACCTCCCAGTCCGGCGCGAAGATGACCAGCGGCCGGTTCAGCACCGCGTAGTCGAACATGACAGACGAGAAGTCGGTGATCAGCGCGTCGGACGCGATGGCCAGCGTCTCGACCGACGGGAAACTGGACACGTCGAGCACCCGGGGGTGCCGTGGCGGGAAGCCGATCGAGTCGTAGAAGTAGTGGCCGCGCAGCAGGATCCGGACGTTCGGGCCGAGCGCCTCGGCCAGTTCGTCCACGTCCAGCGGCGGGGTGAAGACGGAGTGCCACTCGCGGTGCGTCGGCGCGTAGAGCACGACCTGCTCGTCGGCACCCAGGCCCAGCTCGGCCCGGGCCGCGGCGACGTCGTCCGGGCCGGCCAGCGCCAGCCGGTCGTTGCGCGGGTACCCGGTCTCCAGGGTCTCCCCCTTGATCGGGAACTGCCGGTCCCAGAGCAGCGTGGTGTGCCGGTTCGCGGTGATGCTGAAGTCCCACTTCGCGAGGTTCAGCCGCATCCGGTCGGGGTTGAAGTTGCCCAGTGACGCCGGGAAGCGCGGCTGGTCCAGGCCCATCGTCTTGAGCGGTGTGCCGTGGTGGGTCTGCACCTGGATCTGGCCGGCCCGCTTCACGACGTCCGGCGGGAACGTGGCGTTGTTGATCATGTACTTGGCGCGCGCGATCGTCCGGTAGTACGCCTTCGTCCCCGGGTGCACCACGGTCACCCCCTCGGGCACCGCACGGGCACCGGGCTTGACCACCCAGACACCACGGACCTGCGGGGCCAGTTCCTTGGCCTTCTCGTAGATCGCGGCCGGGTTGCAGGCGTAACCGCGGAACCAGTACGCCCCGTACACCGCCAGGTTCTCGTCGATCGGCAACCGCAGCTGCTGCTTGTAGTAACGCAGCAGGTTCGCCTTGCGCAGCGTCGTCTTGGCCTTGCCGGCCGCGCCGCGGGCCTTGCCGACCACTCCGCCGGCCGCACCGCGGCCGCCGCGCAGCAAGCGGTACGCCGAGTAGGAGTCGGCGGCGAGCAGCTTCAGTCGCAGCCCGCCGAGGCCACCCGGGCGCGGCGAGGTCCGCTTCTCGTGCTTACGCAGCAGTCCGGAGATCTCGGTGAACATCGCGCGCCGCGCCTTGTCCGGCACCCGCGAACCGTTCTCCATGATCCCGAGCAGCTCACCGATCGCCCGGTTGAGCACCCGGCGGCGGAGCTTCGGCTCGGCCTGCTCCACAGCGGACAGGCTCAGCGCCCGGTCCCACTGCCGGACCGCCTCGATGTGCCGCTTCGACTTCCCGCGCAGTGAACCGGCCCGGTCCAGGCGGCGGATGTAACAGGGCGGTTCGAGCGTGGCCACGTTGTCGGTCGCGGCGAGCACCGCGTAACCGAAGGCGAGATCCTCATACCACTCGGACTCGAAACGGATGCCGGCGTCGATCAGGAACTGCCGGCGCACCACCAGGCCACCCAGCGGCGGCGGGGCCACGGTCAGCGCCTCGGCACCGGTCCGCGCCTTCTTCGGGGTCACGAAACGGGACACCTTGCGGTTCCAACGCTCCCGGGCCACCCCGACCAGCAGCACGTCGGGTTTCTCCTCGAGCAGCCGCGCCTCGACGGCGGCCAGGGCACCCGGGGCGATCCGGTCGTCACCGTCGACGAACCACACGTACTCACCCGTCGCCCGGTCCAGCCCGGCGTTGCGCGCGGCACCCGGACCGACATTGCTCTCCAGGTGGACCGCGACGACCCGCGGATCAGCCGCGGCACGCTCGTCGATGACCTGGCCGGAGTGATCGGGGGAGGCGTCGTCGACCGCCACTACCTCCACACCCTCGACGGCTTGCTGGCGCAGGATCGAATCCAGACATTCGTTTAGATAGCCCTGCACTTGCCACGCAGGCACGACTAAACTGGTCAAGTTCGGCATATGTGGACGCAGACCATCCGTGTGACGTCGTCGAGGAAGCGCCCACAGTATCATCGACGCCAACGGAGACCGTCATTAAGATGACCATCTAACTTCGGCCCCGCAGCGGCGGCGATAGGCTGTGCGGGCTGCGGTTTCCGGACCGTTGGAGCGGCTTCGTCCGCGGCGGCGACCACGAGTGGACGATCAGTCTCGTTTCCTCCACCTGTCGGCCGATGCACCTCCCCTAGTCAGGCTAGGGTGCTCCGGTGCGAGCAGTCCTGGCAACCCTCGGATACGTCTTCTCCCCCGACCGCGGCCGCATCCTGATGATCAGGCGCGACGCCCGGCCCGACGACATCCACTACGGGTACTACAACGGTCTCGGCGGCAAGCTGGAGCCCGGCGAGGACGTGGTCGCGGGCCTGCGTCGGGAGATCCGCGAGGAGGCCGGGATCGACTGCACCGGCGTCGAGCTCGCCGGGACGATCTCCTGGCCCGGTTTCGGCCGCGACGGCGAGAACTGGTTCGGTTTCCTCTTCCGGATCACGTCCTGGACCGGCACGCCGCACGAGACGAACGACGAGGGCAGCCTGCACTGGGTCCCGGTCGACGAGGTGCTCTCCGGGTCGCTCCCGATGTGGGAGTCCGACCGCCACTTCCTGCCCCTGGTCTTCGCCGAGAAGCCCGAGGTGTTCCACGGCGTGATGCCGTTCGCTTCCGGCAAGGCGCTGAGCTGGGACTTCAACACCATTTAGGGGTACGGCCAGCCGGCCCGGGAAAATCGGTGTGTGGCCGGCCGTACCGCATGCGGGTCAGAAGCGGCGCATGCCGCCGAACTGGCGGTCACCGGCGTCACCCAGGCCGGGCACGATGTAGGCCTTCTCGTTGAGGCCCTGGTCGATCGACGCGGTGATCAGGCGCAGCGGCAGGCCCGAGCCCTTCAGTCGCTCGACGCCCTCGGGGGCGGCCAGCACGCAGCAGATGATGATGTCGGTGCAACCCCGGTCGGCGAGCAGGCGGCAGCAGTGCAGCAGCGAGCCGCCGGTGGCCAGCATCGGATCGAGGACCAGCACCGGCTGGCCGGTCAGATCGGCCGGCAGCGACTCCATGTAGGCGCGCGGCTCGTGCGTCTCCTCGTCACGGGCAAGGCCGACGAAGCCCATCGACGACTCGGGCAGCAGCGCGAGGGCGGCGTCGGCCATGCCGAGGCCGGCCCGGAGCACCGGGACGATCAACGGCGGGTTGGCCAGCCGGGTGCCCTCGGTGGGCGCCACCGGGGTCTCGATGGGGTATTTCTCGACGGCGAAGAGGCGGGCCGCCTCGTAGACCACCATGGTGGTCAGCTCGTGCAGCGAGGCGCGGAAGACACCGGAGTCGGTGTCGGTACGGCGCATCGCGGTGAGCCGGGTCTGGGCCAGGGGATGATCTACGACTAGGACGTCCACGGCTGACAACCTATCGCTCAATCAAGATCAACTGTCACAGGGTTGCGTAGAATCCCTTTCATGACTGTGACAGTGTCCGCCGGTCTGTCTGATCTCCGCTCCTTCCTGCACGGCCTGCCCGGGGTCGACAAGGTGGGCGTCGAGGCGCGGGCGGCGGCGCTCGCCACCCGTTCGATCAAGACCGACGCCAAGGCAAAGGCCATCGACCTGGCCATTCGCATGGTCGACCTGACCACGCTGGAGGGCGCCGACACGCCCGGCAAGGTGCGCGCGCTGTGCGCCAAGGCCCGGCGTCCGGATCCGGCCGACCCCTCCTGCCCCTCGGTCGCCGCGATCTGCGTCTACCCGGCCATGGTCAAGGTCGCGGCCGAGGCGCTCGCCGGCTCCGAGGTGCACCTGGCCAGCGTGGCCACCGCCTTCCCGTCCGGGCAGGCGCCGCTTGCGGTCAAGCTGGCCGACACCCGTGACGCGGTGGCCGCCGGGGCCGACGAGATCGACATGGTGATCAGCCGGGGCGCGTTCCTGGCCGGTGACTACACCAAGGTCTTCGACGAGATCACGGCGGTCAAGGAAGCCTGCGGCAGCGCCCATCTCAAGGTCATCCTGGAGACCGGCGAGCTCGGCACCTACGACAACATCAGGCGGGCGTCCTGGCTGGCCATGCTGGCCGGCGCCGATTTCATCAAGACGTCGACTGGCAAGGTGGCGGTCAACGCGACGCTGCCGATCACGCTGGTGATGCTGGAGGCGGTCCGGGACTTCCGGGAGCGGCACGGCCGGATCATCGGGGTCAAACCGGCCGGCGGCATCAAGACCACCAAGGACGCCATCAAGTACCTGGTGCTGATCAACGAGACCGTGGGCGACGACTGGCTCGACCCGGACCGGTTCCGGTTCGGCGCCTCCTCACTGCTCAACGATCTACTCATGCAGCGCACCAAGCTCACCACCGGCCACTACGCCGGTCCGGACTACTTCACCCTGGACTGAGGCCCATGTTCGAGTACGCACCAGCTCCGGAATCCCGTTCCGTAGTAGAGATCGCCTCGTCCTACGGGCTGTTCATCGACGGCTCATTCGACGGCGGCAAGGACGGCAACGTCTTCAAGACCGTCAACCCGGCCACCGAGGAGGTGCTCGCCGAGGTCACGTCGGCCGGCTCGGAGGACGTCGACCGGGCGGTGGCCGCCGCCCGCCGCGCGTTCGGCCCCTGGTCGGCGCTGCCCGGCGGCGAGCGTGCCAAATACCTGTTCCGGATCGCCCGGATCATCCAGGAGCGGTCCCGCGAGCTGGCCGTCCTGGAGTCGCTGGACAACGGCAAGCCGATCAAGGAGTCCCGCGACGTCGACCTGCCCCTGGTCGCGGCCCACTTCTTCTACTACGCGGGCTGGGCCGACAAGCTGGCCTACGCCGGGTTCGGCCCCGACCCGCAGCCGCTCGGTGTCGCCGCCCAGGTCATCCCGTGGAACTTCCCACTGCTCATGCTCGCGTGGAAGGTCGCCCCGGCACTGGCCACCGGCAACACCGTGGTGCTCAAGCCGGCCGAGACCACCCCGCTGTCCGCGCTGTTCTTCGCCGACGTGTGCCGCCAGGCCGAGCTGCCGGCGGGAGTGGTCAACATCGTCACCGGGGCCGGCGACACCGGGGCCTACCTGGTGGCCCATCCGGATGTGGACAAGGTCGCCTTCACCGGCTCGACCGAGGTGGGGCGGGCGATCGCCCGTACCGTCTCGGGCACCGGCAAGCGCCTGACCCTGGAGCTCGGTGGCAAGGCGGCGAACATCGTGTTCGACGACGCCCCGATCGACCAGGCGGTCGAGGGCATCGTCAACGGGATCTTCTTCAACCAGGGACACGTCTGCTGCGCCGGATCGCGGCTGCTGGTTCAGGAGTCCATCGCCGACGAGCTGCTCGCCTCCCTGAAACGGCGGATGGCCACGTTGCGCGTCGGCGACCCGCTGGACAAGAACACCGACATCGGCGCGATCAACTCGGCCGCACAGCTCGCCCGCATTAAAGAATTGTCGGAAATAGGGTCCGAGGAGGGCGCCGAGCGCTGGTCGCCGGAGTGTTCGCTGCCGGACCGGGGCTTCTGGTTCGCGCCGACGATCTTCACCGGGGTGACCCAGGCACACCGGATCGCCCGGGAGGAGATCTTCGGGCCGGTGCTCTCGGTGCTCACCTTCCGTACCCCGGACGAAGCGGTCGCCAAGGCCAACAACACTCCGTACGGGTTGTCCGCCGGCATCTGGACCGAGAAGGGCTCCCGGATCCTCGCCGTGGCCGACCAGTTGCGGGCCGGTGTGGTGTGGGCGAACACGTTCAACAAATTCGACCCGGCGTCGCCGTTCGGCGGCTACAAGGAGTCCGGCTACGGCCGCGAGGGTGGCCGGCACGGACTGGAGGCGTACCTTGCCTAAGGCATCCAAGGTCGTGGAGACGGCGACCCGGCTCACCGTCCGCAAGACCTACAAGCTCTACATCGGTGGCAAGTTCCCGCGCAGCGAGTCAGGACGGACGTTCGTGGCAGACGGCGACAACGTGGCCCTCGCCTCCCGCAAGGACGCGCGGGACGCGGTGCTCGCGGCCCGGGCCGCCCAGCCGAAATGGGCCGGCGCCACGGCGTACAACCGGGGGCAGGTGCTCTATCGGA
Organism: Actinoplanes sichuanensis; assembly: GCF_033097365.1. Classification (NCBI taxonomy): domain Bacteria; kingdom Bacillati; phylum Actinomycetota; class Actinomycetes; order Micromonosporales; family Micromonosporaceae; genus Actinoplanes; species Actinoplanes sichuanensis. The sequence continues at coordinate 10,258,933 of NZ_AP028461.1, read as the reverse complement.
TCGCCGAGATGCTGGAGGCCCGGCGGGCCGAGTTCACCGCGCTCGGCGTGCCCGCCGACGAGGTGGACGCCGCGATCGACCGCTGGGTCTGGTATGCGGGTTGGTCCGACAAGATCGCCCAGGTGGCGGGCGGCGCCAACCCGGTGGCCGGCCCGTTCTTCAACATCTCCGCGCCGGAGCCGACGGGTGTCGTCGCCGTGATCGCCCCGGCGTCGCTGCTCGGTCTGGTCAGCGTGATCGCCCCGGCGATCGTGACCGGCAACACGACCGTGCTCCTGGCCGCCGGCCCGCAGGTGGCGATCACCCTGGCCGAGGTGCTGGCCACCTCGGACGTGCCGGGCGGCGTGGTGAACCTGCTCACCGGCCGCTACGCCGAGACCGCGCCGTGGCTGGCCTCACACGACGACGTGAACGCCCTCGACCTGACCGGCGTGGACCACCCGGACCTGGCCGCCGAGCTGGAGCGGGCCGCCGCCGGCACCCTGAAGCGGGTGCTCCGGCCCCGGGCAGCGACGGACTTCACCGCCGATCCGGGCCTGCGCCCGATGACCGCGCTGCTGGAGACGAAGACGGTATGGCATCCGAAGGGCTACTGAGGCCACCGGGGACGCTGTCACACAGCGTTGCCGACTAGGGTGTGTGCCCAGAGTCACCACGTCCCAGCACTCCCACATCACCCGGAGGTCACCGTGACCAGCCAGTCCGACGAGCCCGAGGCGTCCGCGCCGGTGGCGGAGAAGTCCTCGCCCGTGGGGTCTTCCGGGCGGGACCTTTGGGATCAGGTCCGCATCGAGCCGGTGGAGATCGCGCTGCCGGGTGGGGTGGGTCTGACCCTCCGGGCGTACCGGAAGGCGTCCGAGCTCGAGCCGACCGAGGTTCAGATCGACGAGGACGACCCCTTCGAGGCCCGCAAGCGGCGCCACGAGGAGGATGAGGAAGAGGTCATCGTCGACGAGGAGTACCAGGCGCTCCTCGCCGAGGGTGAGGACGGCGAGGGCAAGGGCGAATCCGCCGAGGAGCCGGACCCGGCCGACTTCGAGGACGAGCCGGCCGCCCAGGCGGACGACGAAGAAGTACCCATGTTCCTCAGCCACAAGGGCCGACTGCTCGCCTTCAAGAGCGCCGAATCGCTCGTCTCCTTCCTTCGTTCGGGTGCTCCGCACGATCTCGCACAATTGGACACCTGGGGTGACCTGGCCGAGCGGGTACAGTCGAGCGACATCGACCCGCAGCCGGAGGATCGCTACGAGCTCGACCTCGTGGTGGAAAACCTGCGGGGCGGACACGACACGTGGGATCTGCCGCTGCTCATCAACGCCGGCGAGGTGGCCCGTGACCTGGGTTACGCACTCCGTATCAAACCGGTGATCCTGGCACTGGCGCCGGGCTCGCCGCTCGACGATCTCGACGAGTCCCTCCGGACCGCCGAGAAGGGCGGGATGGGCGGATTCTTCGGACGTCGCCGGCTGAAGAAGATCGGAGCTCAGCAGGCCAGTCTGGGTTGGCGCTCGGTGATCGGGAAGATCTCTGCCGCTGTGGACTGGCGTGACTGACCGATTACCAGGGAATATCAATCCTTGGCCGTTGAGAGGTACCCCCGGGGAGGAGGACGACGCCGTGGCGCTCGTGCGCGTGTACTGCGGTCTGGCGTCGGCTGATGATTCGGTGCGTTCGGCTTCGGCCGCGCCGCTGACCATCGCCGTGGTGGACGACGCAGGCCGGTTGCTCGGCGTCCATGAGATCAGCGACGACCCGGCCGGTTACGCCCTGCTGGGGACGCTGCTCGTGGAACGGACGACGGGCTTCAGCGACGCGGCGGTCGCCGCCGACAGCGACGATCACGTCGTCACCTCGCTGCTCACCGCGGCCGGACGGCCACTCGTGGTGGTCGACGACGACGATGCCGACGACTTCGCCGAGCGCTTCTCCGACGACGACTCCCCCGAGGAGATCTCGGCTCCGCTGGCGGCCCGCCGGGCCGTCGGCCTGGCCCGGGCTCTCCAGGCCGGCGCGATCGCCGCGGTGACCCTTCCGGCGCCGCGCGAGCTGGTCAGCTACAAGCCGGTCCTCGCGGCGCACGTGGCCATGCTGGTCGGGCGCAACTCCGCGGCCGTCGCCCTGCGCGAGGTGCTCCGCGAGCTGTACCCGGCCGCCCTCCGGGCGTACCCCGACCCCGCGCACCACCTGGCGCTCGCCGTTCTCGACGCGGTTCCCGAGCCCGGCCGGCTGACCGGCCGGGCCGGCGACCCGACGCATCTCCTTCGGGAGATCGCCGCCGAGCTGGCCCGCGCCGGCGCGGGCAGCGAGAGCGAGCTGATCGCCGCCGTCACCGCTCTGCACGTGGCGATCAGCGAGTCGCCGCGCCGTGGTGGCGTCAACAAATCTCTCGCCCCGGCCGCCGCCGACGCGGTCCGCCAGGCGATCGCGGCCGTCCGCTCCTGCGACGCCGCCTGCTCCGCCCTGGTCGGCACGCTCGCCGCCCGGGCCACCCCGCCCGCTGCCGGCTCCGGTGTCGGCCGCCGAAGCGCGCGCCGCGAGCCCGCTCCGCTCCAGCCGGTGCCGAGCGGCGACAACGGCTCCCGGTTCGGCCGCCGTGGCCGTCCCGAGCCGTCCTCGACAGGCAGCGGACCGGCTGTCCCGCAGCCGATGACCGCCCCGCCCGTCGCACCCGACCCGATCGGCCCGCCGCCGATGGCCCCCGCCGCGGCGAACGGCCTGCCCGGCCGTGCAAGCAACCCGCTGAACCGACCGGTGTCGGTTCCGCCGCCGCCGCCCGGCATGACGCCGATCACACCCGGCTCACGCCCGGTACCGGGTTCGCGTAACCCGGCCGTCCCGTCATCGGTGCAGCCGGCCGGGTCCAGCCCGGCCGACGCCGGCGAGCCGTTCCGGGCGACCCTGTCGAACGCGGAGCTGACCCGGGCCCGCGCCGAGCGCCAGCGCACGGTCATCCCGCCGCGCCCGACCACCCGCCAGCCGGCCGCCAACGGCTCGGCCGCCGGTCCCACCGACTTCAGCCTCCCGATGCCGACTCAGCGGCCGGCGCAGGAGATCGCGGAGCCGGGTTCCCGAGCCAATTGGCCACTGCTGAACACGGAGAAGGACGAGGTCGCCCGCCCCGACCTGCCGTCGCGCGGTTCCGACCTGCCTTCGCGCGGCTCGGACCTGTCAACCCGCGGCTCTGACCTGCCTTCGCGGGGTTCGGACCTGTCCACCCGCGGCTCGGACCTGCCCTCGCGGGGTTCGGATCTGCCTTCGCGCGGTTCGGATCTGCCTTCGCGCGGTTCGGACCTGCCTACTCGCGGCGAGTTGGCGTCCCGCGGTGACCTGCCGTCCCGGCCTACTTCGTCGCGTCCGTCGCCCGCCGCGGCTTCGGTCAGCTCGCCCACCGGTGGCCGGGTCCGCCCGCCCTGGCAGGACAACCTGGAGCCGCCCGCCCCGCTGCCCAAGGAGCCGGCGCTGCGCCTGGTCGACCAGGCCCGCAACAGCACCGGCCGGGCTCGTCTGCCCGGGCTCGACCAGATCGGCGGCACCCCGCCGCTGCGGGTGGTCGACGACGAGCGACCCAAGATCACCGCGCTGGACCGCAGCTCGGCGCCGCCGGTCCCGTCCGACAGCAGCGACGGCGATCTGCTGATCTTCGCGGCTGCCCGGTCGGCGTGGTTCACCGGCACCACCGACTCGGACGGCGACGTCAACTGGTCCAACCCGAACGACAGCGGCTGGCGCGCCGCGCAGAAGGCGGCCACCCCGGCCATCGCTGCGGAGACCTCGGCCGGCCTGCCGAAGCGGGTACCCCAGGCCAACCTGGTGCCCGGCTCCCCGCTGCGCGAGGAACGCCCGCTCCGAATCGTCCGGGACGCCGCGTCGATCGCCGCGCACACCACCGGCTACTTCCGTGGCTGGCGTCGCGGGCAGGAGATCGGTGGTTTCGCGATGGGTGGCCGGCCGGGTCGCGAGGCCGCCGGCGGCTGGGACTTCAGCCGCGACGGCCAGCCCGCCGACGAATACCGCAACAACAACGCGGGGTACGGCGGCCGCTGACCACACCGTAAGCCGACAGAAGGCCGCACCCCTCGGGGGTCGCGGCCTTCTACGGTTGTCGCGCGGCTCACGTGCCGGTCCGACCCGCGCCTCGGACGACAACGCCCGGCCGATGCCCGACTCGCCTGCCGACCCACGGTCCGGCCAAGCCGCAGACAGCAACGCCCGGCCGATGCCCGACTCGCCTGCCGACCCACGGTCCGGCCAAGCCGCAGACGGCAACGCTCAGCCGGTGGTCGACTCGCCTGCGGACCTGCGGTCGGATCCGTGGCGCGGACGGCCACGGACGGCCGGGTTGATGATGGCGGGATGCGTGCGATCGTCTTCGACTTCTTCGGGACCCTGACCGACCCCTCCGCCGAACTGCTCCGCAAGGAGACTCTCCAGACGACCGCGGTGGCGCTCGGCGTGGATCCGGAGCGGTTCTGGACGGCGATGGCGTCGAGCTTCCCGGAACGTGTCACCGGCGCCTACGGCGGAACACGGGACACCCTACGGACGATCGCGAGGCGATGCGGGGCGGATCCGGACGAGGAGCGGCTCGACCAAGCGGTGACGACCCACCACGCGGGCGCTGAGCGCGTCCGCACGCCCCGTCCGGAGGGCCTCGCGGTACTCGACCACCTCCGGGCTCGCGATTACCGCCTAGGGCTCATCAGCGACTGCTCCAGCGAGCTGTACGAGGCATGGCCGCGGACCGTCTACGCGCCCCGCATCGACGCTCCGGTGTTCTCCTGGCGGGAGGGATACCGCAAACCCGACCCCCGGCTGTACGCGACAGCCGCCGCTCGCCTCGGAGTCCCGGCCGGCGAGTGCTGGTTCGTCGGCGACGGCGGCAGCCGGGAACACGACGGTGCCCGCCGGGCCGGCATGCGCCCGGTCCTGGTCACCAACGCGGCCTATCCGGGGGTCGGCGGCCTGCGCACTGATCCCGACAGCTACCTGCCCGAGCACCGCGTCGACGACCTCGATGACTTGATCCGTTTGCTGGGATCGAGCCATGACATCGGGTGATCACTCATATACGATGGCGATCGGCCGGAAAGCGCGCGAAAGCCCCGATCCGGCCTACCGATGTCTCGGCTGGCCAGAGCGGGGCTTTCCACCGCCTTTTTGAGCGGAACGCCTGCTGAAGTGGGTGCTACTGCTTGATCAGGCAGGTGCCGTGGCGCGGGTCCGACGCATCGTCAGCACATACTCGACGAGCGAGATGAGGACGTTCTTCGTCGACTCGCGGTTACGGGCGTCGCAGCTCACGACGGGCACGTCGGACGAGACAGCCAGAGCGTCCCGTACGTCCTGCGCGTTGTGATACTGCATGCCGTCGAAGCAGTTGATCGCCACCAGGTACGGAAGGCGACGGTGCTCGAAGAAGTCGATGGCGGCGAAGCAGTCGGCGAGCCGACGCGTGTCCACCATGACCACCGCACCGATGGCGCCCCGGACCAGCTCGTCCCACATGAACCAGAACCGCGTCTGGCCAGGCGTTCCGAACAGGTAGAGGATCAGGTCGCGGTCGATGCTGATCCGGCCGAAGTCCATGGCGACGGTGGTCGTCATCTTTCCCGGCACCTGCCGGTTGTCGTCGACACCCACACCGGCCGAGGTCATGATCGCCTCAGTGGTCAGTGGGGTGATCTCCGAGACCGACCCCACCAGCGTCGTCTTACCGACGCCGAAGCCACCGGCGATGACAATCTTCGCCGATGTCACGCGTCCCGCAGCGGGACGGTGCGACATGTCAGAGCCTGCGAAGTCCACTCAGCACCCTTTCCAGCAGTTCCGTGCCTACCGCGTCGGTCTCGTCTTCGAGCGAGGTGGGCTCGTACACAGCGACCAGACCGTCAGAGGCCATGTCCGCGACGATCACACGTGCCACACCGAGCGGCAGTTGCATGCGTGCCGCGATCTCCGCCAGCGACTGAACTCGGCCGCCGTCGCACATCGCCGCGATGTACTGATGCTCGCTTCCACCCTGCCCGCCGCGACCCATTCCGGAACGCCCGCGCACGGTTGTCTCGACCAGCGCTTCCAGCGCTATCTCAAGCTTCGGCCGGGTCCGACCGCGGGTCATGGCGTACGGCCTGACCAGCGCACCAGTCGGCTCATCGCGTTCAGGCATCGTCACCGTCAACCCCTCCCTCGGCCCCTCGAAGTGTATTGGTTATCAAAGCTTTTACCAGTAGCCGGCTGAGCTTACTCGGGCCGTAAAACACCAGACAAACGCCCTGATGTCCCCGGCCCACTACCGCTTCAGCCCAGCACCCCGGCCGCCGAGCGCGGCGCGGGCGTCAGAGCCTCGCCGACCCGGTCGACCAGGAGAGCCATCTCATAGCCGACCTGACCGACGTCACAGCTGCGCGCCGCGAGAACCGCGAACGACGAACCGTCGGAGATCGACATCAGGAACAGGAAACCGTTGTCCATCTCGACGACCGTCTGGAGGACGGCGCCACCCTCAAAGCATCGAGCGGCACCCTGCGTCAGGCTTACCAGGCCGGACGCGATGGCCGCCAACTGGTCGGCGCGGTCCCGGGGGAGGTCCCGCGATGACGCCAGGAGCAGCCCATCGGCGGAGACCGCGATCGCGTGCGCGACCCCGGGAACGCGGTCGGCGAAGTTGGCCAGAAGCCAACCCAGATCCTGCGTAGATGTCATGCCTCATGCTCCTTGCCAGCCTGCGAGGGCTGCTGCCCTCCCGGAGTGTCCTCCAGGTTGGTCGATTGTTCCTTGGTGCGACCGCGCTGCACACCGCGGTGGTACGCGGAGAGTAGCCCGCGAACCCCCTCAGGCGTACGGCGCTGGACGGAGGTACCGCCCCGGTCGACACCGCCGGGGACGAGTTGAGCCATCGGCGTGCGCTTCGGAAGGCCCGCCGTGGTGGTGACCTCGACGGGTGTCTCGGCAGCCGCGCGGGCCGCCTGCCATCCGTCGTCGGCCGCTGTCCGCCAGGGGTTAGCGGCCGGGGCGCCACCGTTGCTGTAACCTGCCGCAGCCGCAGCCGGAGCACCAACAGTAGCCGGATCGAGGTTGCGGGACTCGGGCGATGCCGCCTGCTGCGGCACACCCGCGGTGCGGACCGGTTCCCCGGTCGGGATGCGCTGCGAGACGACCGACTCCTCGCCGACCCCGGAGACCTTGGGGTGGGTCGGGGCGTCGTTTCCGCCCGTCGTCGTGGTGAACCACGCCGACTCCAGCTCCCGGAAGATCGGCAGCTCCATGGTCTCGTCCGCGAACGGGACGGCGCCCTCGCGGGCCGAGGCCATCTGCGCCGCGGCGGTGGCCTGAGCTTCCGCCGGGTCGGGCGTGGCCGGCAGCGCGGGCGTCGCCGGGACCGGCGCCGTCTGCGGACCGGTCGGCCGCGACATCTGCGGCTGCACCTCGAAGTTCTCCGGGCGGAACCGCGGGATCTCGGCAGTCATGTCGAGCGCGGCGGCCAGGTTCTCCGGGACGTGCGGGGTGGCGGGCTCGCGCTCCGCGGCGACCGGCGGCCAGGCCGGCGGTGCCGAGGCGAACGAGTTCCGCTGGTCGAGCGGTGATCCGGAGGTCGGCGAGGCCGACACCGGCTCGATCGGACCCGACGAGTACGGCGAGGCCGAGATCGGCGGGGCGGGCGACACCGGCGGCGCCGAGATCGGCGGAACCGGGGGCGCCGAAACCGGCGGCATGAACGAGTTCGGTCGCTGGCTCTCCGGGTTGGCCGGGAGCTGACGCGGGATGGTCGTACCGAAGCCGTTGATGTCGTTGTCCGGGCGGAAGTCTCCGCCGTTGCGACGCTGGGCCAACTCGTCCAGGCCGGCGAAGCCCTGCGGGCCGGACGGCAGCGGCGGGATGACCTCGTTGCTGCGCGGACCGTGGAACCCGTTGGCCGAGCCGTTGCCGTTGCCGTTGAAACCGCCGCCGTTGAACCCACCGAAACCGGCCGGAGCCGCACCGGTGAGGTCGGACCACGCCGGGACCGCGCCGTTCGAGCCGTTGGAGCCCGGGTAGCCGTTCGACCCGTTGGAGCCGGGGTAGCCGCTCTCCAGGGCCAGCGGCTCACCGAAGCCCGGCAGGCCGGAGCCGGGGCCGCCGTCGAACGCGCTCCGGCCCTGGACCTGGGCGGTAGCCGCTGCGGCCAGAACGGAGACGGGCAGGCCGACCTCGGCGACGGTGCCGCGCTCACGGTCCGCGGGCCGGAGCTCGACCCGGACCGCGTGCCGGTTCGCCAGCCGGGCGACCACGACCAGGCCCATCATGCGGGAGACGGCCACGTCCACCGTGGGCGGGTTGGCGAGACGCTCGTTGAGGTCGCGGAGCTGCTCACGGCTGATACCGATGCCGTGGTCCTCGACCGTCAGGATGGCGTTCTCGCCGACGCGCCGGGCCTCGACCAGAACGTTGGAGTTCGGCGGGGAGAAGGCGGTCGCGTTGTCGAAGAGCTCGGCGACCAGGTGGACCATGTCGTTCACGGCGTGCGCCGCGACCTCGATGTCCCGGTCGATCATGCCGAACTCGATGCGGGTGTAGTGCTCGACCTCGGACTGCGCGGCGCGGAGCACGTCGATCAGGGCGGCCGGCTCACGCTGGACACGGGTCGAGTCGGCGCCCGCGAGAACCAGGAGGTTCTCGTCGTTACGCCGCATTCGGGTGGCCAGGTGGTCGAGCTGGAAGAGCTCGGCCAGACGGTCCGGGTCCTCCTCGCCGCGCTCCAGCCGGTCCAGGTGACCGATGAGCCGGTCGACCAGGATCTGCGAACGGCGGGCGAGGTTGACGAACATCGTCGCGACGGAGGCACGGAGTGCGGCCTGCTCGGCCGCGGTGCGGACCGCCTCGAGGTGAACCGCGTTGAACGCCTCGGTCACCTGCCCGAACTCGTCCCGGCTACGGACCGGGAGGGGCTCGGCGATCTGGTCGGCGACCTGGGCCGGGGTGAGCGACGCGGAGAGCGCCGGGTCACGCAGCCGGGACACCGCGTGCGGCAGACCGAACTGGGCGACCGCGAGAGCACCCTGACGCAGCTCACGCAGCGAGCGGGCCATCGACCGGGCGACCAACCACGCGAAGAGGATGGCCAGCAGGAGCATGCCGAGCAGCAGGCTGGTCTCCAGGAAGACGTCCTGGTTGGTCTCGTCACGCAGCTCGGTGGCGTCGGACACGATCTTCTTGTCGAACTCCACCTCGACCTGCCGGAACAGGTCGTTGTAGCCGGCCAGCGCCTCCTCCCATTGGGCGGAGTTGAACGGCAGTGGTGCGGTGCCCTGGGTGGGGCGGAAGTCCAGCGGATCGGTGTAGTTCTCCGCGGCCTGCCGCTTCGGGCCGGTCACCGTGTTCTCGAAGTAGTTGGTCTCTTCGGTGGTGCCGACCGCGTTCAGGGTCTCCACCGCCAGCTCGTAACCGGTGACGGTCTCCAGCAGGCTGCGGCGATGCGTGTTGTCGAACTTCTGGTCGGCGACCATCTCCTGGCCCAGGTAGCGCTGCTGGGAGATGTAGTCCTTGGCCCGGGCGACCGCGGCGACGACCCGCAGGTGGTCGCTCAGCTGCTGGTCGTTGGCGAGCTGGGCGGAGATGTCGCGAACCTGGAGAAGGTCCTCGATGAGACGGGTGTAGGTGTTGAGGATGTTGCCCTCGTCCTCGTCACCCTTGGCGACCCGGCTGCGGACGGCCGGCAGGTCCTCGATGTTGCGGTCGAGGCGGAGGAGAAGCTGACCCACGTTGTCCGGGACGTCCTCCAGAGCGCCCTTCTGCTGAAGGTACGGCTCCTTGGCGTCGTCGACCTCGGGGGCCTCTTCGTTGTACAGCTTGACAGCGGCCTTGAACGGCTCGCTGTTCTTCGGGCTGTTGGCGATCATCACGCCATAGGTGCGCTCGGCCTGAAGGTGGTCGACCAGACCACCGGCGGCCTCGGAGAGCACCGAGAGGGTGCGTGCGCGCTCCGCGTTACTGGCTTGGTCGATGTGGTCGACGAGGCCGTTGACACCGACGACGATCGTTGCCACCGTCGGCACCAGCATGATCAGGCCAAGTTTGGACCAGATCGGTAGGTCTCGGAGTCGACCCGCAGGTCGACTGAGACGCGACATGACGCCATTCGCGCTGTTGGGGCGCTTGCTCACGTCACCGTCCTCCTGATTCGGGCCCGGCATTCGGCTCGCCGGGCACCGCACACGGCCGACTCGCCGACGTCGGGCCCCCGAGATTCCATCACGACAAGTGTCAAAGAGAAAGAGCAGGCGGACACGGACCGGTTGTGTGACGCGATGTTGCAACCTCGTAGTTGGACATCGCCGGTCTCAATATCACTGCCTGTGGAGCAGCACATCTCTCAAGGTCACTTACTCGATCGGCGCAGCGTTGGGGGGTGGGTGCAGGCCGATCGGGTCCCGATCGTAGTCGATCGCGATAGAAGTGACGATGACTCGGTTCCCCGCGATCGGCAAGGCAAGGCCGCAGAGTATGCCGACTTTGCAGGCGGCAGTCTAGCCGAACGGCGGGGAGCCCGAGGCGGACGGTCGATTTCTTTTGACGTACGTTCGTCCTGATCCTGATTTGACCTGCTATAGCGGGATCTCAGGCGACCAGCTTGGCGTACGCCGGCTTGATCACCTCGTTGATGAGCGCCAGCCGCTCGTCATACGGGATGAACGCCGACTTCATGGCATTGATGGTCAGCCACTGGAACTCCAGCCAGCCCCACCCGAACGCCTCCGACAGCAGAGTCAGCTCCCGGGACATCGACGTACCGCTCATCAGCCGGTTGTCGGTGTTGACCGTGACCCGGAACCGCAGATCGTGCAGGAGCTTGATCGGGTGCTCGGAGATCGACGGGGCGGCGCCGGTCTGCACGTTCGACGACGGGCACAGCTCGAGGGGGATCCGCTTGTCCCGGACGTAGGCGGCGAGACGGCCCAGCACCGGCGGTGCCGAGTGGGTGCCCCCGGTCGGTGACGGGGCGCTCGGCCCGTCCGCGGTGACCGTGATGTCGTCGACCAGCCGTACCCCATGGCCCAGCCGGTCCGCGCCGCACCACTGGATGGCCTGCCAGATCGACGGCAGGCCGAAGGCCTCGCCGGCGTGGATGGTGAAGTGGAAGTTCTCCCGCTGGAGGTACTCGAAGGCGTCCAGGTGCCGGGTGGGCGGGAAGCCCGCCTCGGCGCCGGCGATGTCGAAGCCGACCACGCCGCTGTCCCGGTAGCGGACCGCCAGCTCGGCGATCTCCTGCGAGCGGGCGGCGTGCCGCATCGCGGTGAGCAGGGTGCCGATCCGGATCGGGGTGCCGTTGGCGGCCGCCTCGGCGCAGCCCTCGCGGAACCCGGCGTGCACCACCTCGACCACCCGGTCCAGTGTGAGGCCGCGTTCCAGGTGCTGCTCCGGCGCGTACCTGATCTCGGCGTAGACGACGCCGTCGGCGGCCAGGTCGAGGGCGCACTCCTTGGCGACCCGGTGCAGGCCCTCCTCGGTCTGCATCACCGCGACGGTGTGAGCGAAGGTCTCCAGGTACCGTTCCAGCGAGCCGGAGTCGGCGGCGGCGACGAACCACTCGCCGAGTCGTTCCGGATCAGTGGAGGGCAGTTGGTGTCCGACCTTCTCGGCCAGCTCGACGATGGTGGCCGGCCGCAGTCCACCGTCCAGGTGGTCGTGCAGCAGGACTTTCGGGGCCTTGATGATGTCGGAGTGTTCGATGCCAGCCATCAGAAGAGCCTAGAGGGAAGCGCTCGATGATCGACGGAGCAATTCCGTATCTGCGATGCCCGGTGTGCCGGGAGCCACTCGCCCGGCAGGAACGGGCACTGCGCTGCCCGCGGCGGCACAGCTTCGACATGGCCCGGCAGGGGTACGCCGACCTGAGCGCCGGACGGCTGCCGCACGTCGGTGACAGCGCCGAGATGGTGGCCGACCGGGCCGATTTCCTGGCCGCCGGGCACTACTCGTTCATCGCCGAGGCGCTGGCCGAGTATGGGGCCGAGGGGCTCGTGCTGGACGCCGGCACCGGGACCGGTGATTACCTGGCCCGGTTCCTGGAAGCCGCGCCGGAGGCGGTCGGCCTGGGCCTGGACGTCTCCAAGCCGGCGCTGCGGCGGGCGGCGAAGGCGCATCCGCGGGCGGCTGCCGTGCTGACCGACCTGTGGCGGCCGCTGCCGGTCGCCGACGCCGCCGCGAGCGTGATCCTCGACGTCTTCGCGCCACGCAACGGCGCCGAGTTCCGCCGGGTGCTCCGACCCGGCGGGCTGCTGCTGGTGGTCACTCCGGCCGCCGATCACCTGGCCGAGCTGATCACCGCACACGGGCTGATCCAGGTCGACCCGGACAAGGCGGCCCGGGTCAGCGGCAGCCTCGGTGAGCACTTCGCCCAGGTGTCGAGCATCACTCTGCGGCGGGAGTTGAAGCTGACCGCCGCCGAGGCCCGGACGCTGATCGGAATGACCCCCAGCGCCCGGCACGTGCCGGCGGACGACCTGCCCACCCGGGATCTGACGGTGACCGTGGCCGTCGACCTGGCGGTCTACCGGCCGCTCCGCTAGACGGACAGGTCGACTTCCTCCCATTCCGGGGGCGCGTCGTGGTACGGCCCCTGGAACACCACCGCCCACTCGAGGGCCCACCGCCGCTGGCCGATCGCGTTGCTGTCCACCTCGCCCGGCAGCGGCCGGCCGCTCTGCTCCGCCTCCTGGTATGCCCAGTCCAGGCAGTAGTAGAGGTCCAGCAGGACCGCGGCCTCGATCGGGTCCCGGACCGCGACCAGTGAGCGGGACCGCCAGCTGGTGAACGTCTCCCCCGCCGGCAGATCGGGCATCTGGGCCATCATCCGGTCGTCGGGCGCCACCGTGGGGTCCAGGTGCCGGCTCAGGCCGAGCAGCCACGCCAGTGCGAAGACCGCGTCGTGGTGCAGCACGAACGAGCGATGGTCGCCTTTCGCACCGATCACGAACTGCCACTCCGGTGGGGTGACCTGTTCCACCAGGTGTGAGCCGAGCAGCCAGCTCATCGCGGCCTCGGTGGGCATGCCGAAGCAGCGGGCGACGACGACGTGCAGCACCGAGGCGCGGGCTTCCAGCTCCGCGGTCGGACGCAGCTCGACGGTGTCACCCGCCTCCCAGACCAGTGGGAACGCCAGCGGGGGCAGGGGCAGGCCGAGACGGGCCAGCTCGTCGAGACTTGCCTCGCGGACCGCGCGGGGGTCGGGGGCGGCCTTCTGCATGGCGGCTCAGGCTATGCGGTCGAGCAGGAGCGGGGAAGAGGTGGGCTGTCCGGCCCCGACGGTGATGGCGCCGATGGCGTCGGCCCGGGCCGCGGGGATCCGTGCCTCGTCGTCGGCGCGCAGTTCCAGCAGCACGTCACCGGCCTTGACCCGGTCGCCCGGGCGGACCCGCAGCTGCACCCCGGCGCCGAAACTGACCGGGTCCTCCTTGCGGGCGCGACCGGCACCGAGACGCCAGGCGGCGATGCCCACCCCGTACGCGTCGATCGAGGTCACCACACCGTCCTCGGTGGCCCGCAGCTCCTCGGTGTGCGCGGCGGTCGGAAGTGGCGCGTCCGGGTCGCCACCCTGGGCCCGGATCATCGCCCGCCAGGTGTCCATCGCCTGCCCGCCGGCCAGCACCTTCTCCGGGTCGGCGTCCACACCGGCGGCGGCCAGCATCTCCCGGGCCAGCGCCAGGGTGAGTTCCACCACATCGGACGGTCCGCCGCCGGAGAGGACCTCCACCGACTCGGCGACCTCGTTGGCGTTGCCGATGGCCAGGCCGAGCGGGGTGCTCATGTCGGTCAGCAGGGCGACCGTGGTGACGCCGCTGTCCTTGCCGAGCTGGACCATGGTGCGGGCCAGCTCCTGTGCGGTCGCCAGATCCTTCATGAACGCGCCGGTGCCCACCTTCACATCCAGGACCAGCGCGCCGGTGCCCTCGGCGATCTTCTTGCTCATGATCGAGCTGGCGATCAGCGGAATCGCTTCGACCGTGCCGGTGACGTCGCGCAAGGCGTACAGCTTGCGGTCGGCGGGCGCCAGGCCCTCGCCGGCCGCGCAGATGACCGCCCCGATCTCCTGCAGCTGGCTCTTGAACTGGTCGTTGCTGATCCGGGCCTGCCAGCCGGCGATCGACTCCAGCTTGTCCAGCGTCCCGCCGGTGTGGCCGAGACCACGGCCGGACAGCTGGGGCACGGCCACCCCGCACGCGGCGACCAGTGGGGTCAGCGGCAGGGTGATCTTGTCGCCGACACCGCCGGTGGAGTGTTTGTCGGCGGTCGGCCGGGTCACCGAGGAGAGATCCAGCCGCTCGCCGCTGGCGATCATCGCCGCGGTCCAGCGGGCGATCTCGGCGGGCGTCATGCCGCGCAGCAGGATCGCCATGGCGAGCGCCGACATCTGCTCGTCGGCCACGACACCCTTGGTGTAGGCGTCGACCACCCAGTCGATCTGGGCGTCGGTGAGCACGTGGCCGTCCCGCTTGGCCCGGATCACGTCCACCGCTGCAAATGCACTCACGGCTTTTCCTCTTCCCAACGCTGCGGGATGCCCTCCGGGGCCTCTCCCTCGCCGGCCCAGGACAGGCCGCCCTCGGCATCCACCACCACGACCCGCGGAGTACGGACCAGACCCCAGGCCACCGCGGCGGCCGTCGTGGGCAGGTTCGGCCCCTCCTCCAGGATGCCCTTCTCCTCGGCCGAGCCCGGCTCGCCGGACGACCGCTCCCAGTAACCCGTCCAGATCGTCGTGCCACCGGAGATGTCCGGGTGCACGAAGACCGTCCCCCGGCCACGCCACTTGGCGAGATCGGCCGGGACGTCGGCGGCGCCGACCGGACCGGTGACCCGCTCCATGTCCTCGTAGCCGAACGCGTGCGGCAGCAGCTCGGTCATCCGCAGCGGCCGGGGCAGCGCCTCGACCAGCAGCTCCGGGCCGCCGTGCTCCCAGAGCAGCTGACGACAGCGGCCGCACGGCATCAGCGGGGCGCCCGTCGCGTCGACGCAGGAGATCGCCACCAGCCGGCCGCCGCCCGTCGCGTGCAGCGAGCTGACCAGGCCGCACTCGGCGCACAGGGTCATGCCCAGGGAAGCGTTCTCCACGTTGCAGCCGACCACCATCCGGCCGTCGTCGACCAGGCCGGCGACGCCGACCGGGAAGTCCGAAACCGGCGCGTACGCCCGCCGCATCGTCTCGATGGCGGCAGCTCGCAGGGCCGCCCAGTCGATCTCCATGACGCCGATTCTGCCGTACGGGCGAGAGGGTTTTCACCGCGGCACCGGTACCCGGAACCAGTAAATGATCATGAAACAGGGCGGAAACCCCGGGCTGCCGCCCTGTTTCAAATCCTTAACCCTTGATGTACGGCACACCGTCCGCCGCCGGGGCACGGACCCGGCCGACCAGTCCCGCCACCGCGATCAGCGTCGCCAGGTAGGGCAGCATGTTCAGGAACTGGCTCGGCACCGGGCTGTCGATCGCGCCCAGGTAGGTCGCCAGCTTCTGAGCGAAGCCGAAGAACAGCGCCGCACCGAACGCGCCGACCGGGGTGAACCGGCCGAAGATGAGCGCGGCCAGGGCGATGAAGCCGGCGCCGGCGGTCATGTTCTTGGTGAAGCTGCCGGTCGCCACCAGCGTGAAGTAGGCGCCGCCGAGACCCGCGACCACACCACCGAGCAGGACGTTCAGGTAGCGCAGCCCGCGTACCCGGATGCCGACCGTGTCGGCGGCGGTCGGGTGCTCGCCGACCGCCCGGGTCCGCAGGCCCCACCGGGTCCGGTTGAGCCCGAAGTGGATCACCACGACCAGCGCGAGCGCGATCCAGACCAGCAGGTTCGCCTCGAACAGCACCGGGCCGATGACCGGGATGTCGGCCAGGCCGGGGATCCGCCACTCGGGCATCTGCGGCGGCGTGTTGTAGGTCTGGGCGTCGGGTTGCATCAGCCGCTCGTAGAGGAAGCCGGTGATGCCGAGCGCGAACAGGTTCAGCACCATGCCGACGACCGTCTGGTCGACCAGGTAGCGGATCGAGAGCACGGCCAGGATCGCGGCGATGATCACGCCACCGATCGCGGCGCTGATCAGACCGGCCCAGACGCTGCCGGCCATGGTGCCGATCAGTGCCCCGCCGAAGGCGCCCATCAGGAACTGGCCCTCGATCGCCACGTTCACCACACCGGATCGCTCACCCAGCACACCGGCGAGCGCCCCCAGGATCAGCGGCAGCGCCAGTTGCAGCGTGCCGTCGGTGGTGTCCACCAGCGGCATGAACTCGCCTGCCACCTGCCAGCACAGGAAGGACAGCACGAAGGTCAGGATGCCCACGCTGAGCAGCGCGTTGGACCATCGCTTGAGCAGCCCGGCGAAGAGCACACCACCGGCGGCCACGGTCATCAGGCCGAAGAGCACCGCGCCGAACTGGCCGTTGATGGAGAGTGCGGCGCCCTCGGCGTCCTCGCTCAGCGTGAACCGGGCGGTCTCGCTCGGCGCCAGCGCACCGAACACCCCGGCGGCCAGGCCGCCGATCAGGATGAGGGCCAGGCCGAGGCGGCGCTGCCGGGTCCAGAACGGCTCCGGCGCGGCGACCTCGGTCGGCTCCTGCACAGTCGCGGTCGACATGTCCTCAGCCCTTCGCCAGGGAGGCGCCGAGCCCGGCAGCACGGGCGGCACGCAGTCGGAAGATCGCCTTCACCAGAGCGGGGGCGGCGATGAAGATGACGATGAGCGCCTGCAGCACGGTCACCAGCTCCAGCGAGATACCGGAGAAGGACTGCATCCGGTTGCCGCCGGCCCGCAGGGCACCGAACAGCAGCGCGGCGAAGAAGGTGCTCCACGGACGGTTGCGACCCAGCAGGGCGACCAGCAGGCCGTCGAAGCCGATGTTGCCGGCCACCGACGGGGTCAACGCGTGCGCGGTGCCGAGCACCTGGGTGGCGCCGCCGAGACCGGCCAGGCCACCGGCGATCGCCATGAGCAGCACGTACGTCCTGCTGACGCTGATGCCGGCGGTCTTCGCCGCGTGCGGGTTGGAACCCACCGCGCGCAGCTCGAAGCCGAACGCCGACCGGTTCAGCAGCCACGCGACCCCGACCGTGACCAGCACGGCGAGGATGATGCCGAAGTGCACGCGGAGCACACCGCCGGGCGACGGCAGCATCGCCGAGTCGGCGACCGCCTTGCTGATCGCGTCGGTCCGGCCCGGCGCCTGGATGCCCTTCTGGATGACCAGCCAGGACAGGAAGAGACCGGCCGTGTAGTTGAGCATGATCGTGGTGATCACCTCGTGCGCCCCGGTCCGGGCCTTGAGGAAGCCCGGGATGAAGCCCCACAGCGCGCCGCCGAGGATGCCGGCGACGATCGCGACGATCAGGTTCAGCACGATCGGCAGGCCGAACGTGAAACCGGCCACGCCCGCCGCGATGCAGCCGAGCACGGCCTGGCCCTGGGCGCCGATGTTGAACAGGCCGCCACGGAAGGCCAGCGCGACCGACAGGCCGGTGAAGACCAGCGGTGCGGCGTAGGTCAGGGTCTCCGACAGCGGCGTGAACGCCTGCTGCCAGGTGGCGGTGCCGGCGAACCAGGCCGAGAACACCTGCGGGTCGCCGAGGGCGCCCTTCAGCAGATCGCCGTACGCCGTGCTGATCAACACCCAACTGGCGTCCAGCGCGTCACTCGGACGGGCGGTGAAGTAGCCGAATTTGGCCAGCACGTCCGCATCCGAGACGACGATGAGAACCGCGCCGATGAGCACGGCCAGAACCATCGACAGGGTGGTCAGCAGGACGTTGTTCGCGGACCAGAGTCTCCGCAGGAACCCGGTCACTTCTCCCCCTCCGGCGTGGCGCCGGTGATGCCGGCCATGAGCAGACCGATCTCCTCGCGTGGCGTGTCGGGCGAGACGATGGCCAGTACCCGGCCGCGGTACATCACCGCGATCCGGTCCGCGAGGCCGACCACCTCGTCCAGTTCGCTGGAGACCACCAGCACCGCGGTGCCCTGGTCACGCTCGTGGATGATCCGGTTGTGGATGAACTCGATCGAGCCGACGTCCACACCACGGGTCGGCTGCGAGGCGATGAACAGGCGCAGGGGACGGGACATCTCCCGGGCCACCACGACCTTCTGCTGGTTGCCACCGGACAGAGTGCCGACCGGGGTGGCCGGTGACTGGCAGCGGATGTCGAACTGCTCGATCCGCTCCTTGGCGTTGCCGTCGACCTTGCTCAGGTCGAGGCTGAAGGCGTTGCCGTACGGGCTGCGGTCGTACATGTCGAGGACGAGGTTCTCCGCGACCGAGAACTCCTTGACGACACCGTCGTGGCTGCGGTCCTCGGGGATGTAGCCGACACCGGCTCGCAGCACCTTCTTGGTGCTCATCCCGACCAGGTCGTCGTCCTCGAGGTGGATCGAGCCGGCCCGGACGTCACGCAGGCCCATCACGGCCTCGACGAGTTCGGTCTGGCCGTTGCCCTGCACGCCCGCGATGCCCAGCACCTCACCGGCGCGGACCTCCAGGTCGACGCCGTCGACCGCGCGCACGCCCCGGTCGTCGTCGGCCACCAGGCCGGAGATCTTGAGAACGCTGCGGCCCGGCTCGGCCGGCGTCTTGTCCACCTCGAGGCTGACCGCTCGGCCGACCATCAGGGCGGCCAGCTCCTCCTCGGTGGTGTCCGGGGTCGCGGTGCCGACGATCTGCCCGCGGCGGACCACGGTGATCCGGTCGGCGATCGCCTTGACCTCTTTGAGCTTGTGGGTGATGAAGACGATCGACTTGCCCATCGCGGTCAGCGACCGCATGACGGTGAGCAGTTCCTCGGTCTCCTGCGGGGTGAGCACGGCGGTCGGCTCGTCCAGGATCAGCAGGTCGACCTCGCGGGTCAGGGCCTTCACGATCTCGACGCGCTGCTGTGCGCCGACCGGTAGGTCCTCGACCAGGGCGTCCGGGTCGACCGGCAGGCCGTACTTCTTCGAGGTGTCGATGACGTCCCGGCGGGATCGCCGGCGGTCGAGCCAGCCGAGCGGGCCGCCGCGGGTCTCCTCGGCGCCGAGCGCGATGTTCTCCGCCACGGTGAAGACGGGCACCAGCATGAAGTGCTGGTGGACCATGCCGATGCCGGCGGAGATCGCGTCGCGGGGGCTCTTGAAGACGCGGGGCTCGTCGTTGACGAGGATCTGGCCCTCGTCCGGCTGGAGCAGGCCGTACAGCTGGTTCATCAGCGTCGACTTGCCGGCGCCGTTCTCCCCCAACAGGGCGTGCACCTCGCCGGGTTCGACGGTGATGTCGATGTGGTCGTTGGCCACCAGGTCGCCGAAGCGCTTGGTGATGCCGCGCAGTTCCAGTTTCAGCGGAATCTCCCGACGTCGGGTGCTAAGCCTGGTGGACGGTGGAATGCGAGCCGCCGCTCGGCTGCGGGAGGTTTCCCGCGGCCGGGCGGCGGCCAGATGTTACCTACCCGAGGGTCACTTCGGCGCGCTGACCGACTCGACCTTGACCTTGCCGCCGATGATGTCGGCCTTCAGGGTCTCGAGCTCGGTCTTGAGAGCGGCGTCGACCTTGCTGTCGAACTGGTTGAACGGGGCGAGCGAGACGCCGTCGTTCGCCAGGTCACCGACGTAGCCCGGGGCCGCCGCGAGGGCCTCGCCCTTGGCGCCCTTGACCACGGCCTCCTTGACCGCTTCCTCGATGTTCTTGACCACGGTGCTCAGGAACACGTCGCAGTACTGCGAGGCGCTCTTGCAACCGTCCTGGTCGACCCAGATGACCGAGACCTTGCCGCCGGAGTCCTTGGCGACCTGGGCGGTGCCCAGACCGGTGCCACCGGCGACCGGCATGATCACGTCGGCGCCCTGGCCGACCAGGGTCTGGGTGATGCTCTTGCCCTTGTTCTGGTCGATGAAGCTCTCGGCGAAGTTGCCGTTCTGAGCCTTCTTGTCCCAGCCGAGGACCTGGACGTTCTTGCCCTTGACGGTGTTGTAGTGCGCGACGCCGTCGGCGAAACCGTCCATGAAGATGGTCACGGGGGCGATCTTCAGACCGCCGTAGGTCGCGACCTTGCCCGACTTCGAGTAGCCCGCGGCCAGGTAGCCGGCGAGGAACGCCGCCTGGTGGGTCGCGAACTGCATCGGGTAGACGTTGGAGTTGCCGCTGACGCTGTCGACGATGCCGAACTGCGAGCTCGCGCTCTCCTTGGCGACCTTGGTGGTCACGTCGCCCATCAGGCCGCCGACCGCGAGGATGAAGTTGCAGCCCTGCGAGACGTAACCACGCAGGCCGGGCTCGTAGTCGGCCTCGGAGGAGGACGCCACGTACTTCGGGTCTACGTTGCCGGCTTCCTTCTGGGCGGCCTGCAGGCCGGCCCAGGCCGACGCATTGAACGACTTGTCGTCGATGCCACCGAGGTCGGTGACCATGCAGGCCTTGTAAGCGGCGGCGGCAGCGCTGCTGGAGCCGGAGCCGGGAGTGGTCTCCGTCGGCGCCTCACCACATGCGGCGGCAGCGAGCGTCAGCCCACCTGCCGCGAGAATCGCCACGATCCGCTTCCCACGTACTGGGCGCAAGACGCCCTCCTTCCGCTGCACACCGAGGTCCTGTTACTCGGGTGAATCTCAGGTCGGGAGCGTATCCCCGGGCCAGGACCGAGACCGGACATCGGTACGGACTGTTGGCGCACCGTTATACCGCCGCAATCACCCTGGTGGTGGCGCGTCGCTTTCGGCTGGTTCAGGAGGGAATTGCGCCCGTGACGCGAAACACTGAGTTAACGTTCAGCGCTGCGCCATGCCCGGACGCCGAGCACACCGACGGTCGTCCCGATGGCGAGTGACGCGATGATCAGGACGGCGTGCACCCACAGGAACGCGGTCGGTGTCGAGCCGTCGAAGGAGCGGTCGTCCTTCCAGATCGCCACCCCGAACCGGGGCCAGATGACCCAGGTCCAGACACCGACACCGATCAGGAACGCCGCCCAGCGCTTGTTGATCACCACGGGGCCAGTATCCCAGTGCGCTCAGGCGGTCAGCCTGCCGGCTATCCGGCGCCAGCCGGCCAGCACCTCGGCCGGCTCCGGTGGCTCCCCCTGATACTCCTGAGCCACCAGCGGCTCGAAGTCGTCCTGTTCGTCCGGCGCGTCCCGGGCCAGATCGATCTCGCGGCGGATCGCCTCCACCCCGGCCAGGGCCAGCATCGGCTCGACCACGGCCATCAGGTCGTCGTCGATCACCACGGCCCGGGCCAGCGCCAGCGCGTGCTGATGTTCGTACGGCCCGCAGACGATCGGCTCCCAGTCCTCCGTCTCGTCGAGTGATCCGAAGGTGATGACCCACGGCTGCTCGGCGATCGGCGATCCGGGTGGCAGGTGCAGCGTCACGAGGGTGCCCATCGGCCCATCATCGCGGGCGGTCGTGCCGGATCCAGAGGTTTTGCCCCACGGGGGCGGTCTTGTCGTCGGCCGACAGATCGACCACCCGGCCGTGTGGGCTGGTCGCCGCCCAGCTCGCGCCGAACAGCAGCAGCTGGTTGAAGACGTAGAGGTAGACCAGCGCGCCGACGGCCGAACCGACCAGCCCGTACGCCGGGTTGCGCTCGACCAGCCCGACGAACGACTTGCCGACCGTGTTGAGCAGCATGATGCCGATGCCGACCTGCAGCACCGGCGGTGCCATCCGACGGGCCGTCATCCGCAGTCGGGGTACGGCCGCCAGCAGGGCCGCGGCCAGCAGCATGTTGACCGCCAGGGTGAGCACCCAGCTCACCACCGACAGGGTGGTCGCGAAACCGCCGCCGGCCATCCAGTGCAGGAACCGCTCCAGGCCGTAGACGGCGAGTTGGGAGAGGGCCAGCAGGAGCAGCAGCCCGATCAGGACCATCAGGTCGACGGCCTGGCGGACGCCGATGTAGCCGGGTTGCTCGCGCACCCGCCAGATCAGCCGCTGCGACGACCGGATCGCCTCGACCCAGCCGATGCCGGTGAAGGTGAGACCGATCAGGCCGACGATGCCGACGCTGCCCTTACTCTCCAGAATGGCCTGGATGTCGAGGAACGGCAGGTTCTGGTGGAGGAAGTCGCGGACCAGGTCGAGCAGTTCCACGTTGGCGGTGAGCAGCCAGCCGAAGACCGAGTATCCGATCAGCAGGAGCGCGAAGACCGCGAAGAAACCGTAGTAGGCGATGGCCGCGGCCAACCGGCCACCCTGGACGCTCTCGTAGCGCAGGATGGCCCGGCAGAAGTGGTCGAAGTACGGCGACTGGTAGCGGACCGCCAGAATCCGGGCTGTGGTGGCGTCGAGGGCCCGGTCGATCGGATTCACCGGCCGACCGTATCGGACACTTCAGCTTCCGAGTGGGAAGTCTCGGCGTGGCCGCCAGGGTCCCTCGCCGCCGTGGGAGAACAGGGTGAACGCGGAGACCTCGAAGATGGCCGAGAAGCCGGCCAGGTCCTCGAAGACCGCGTCCAGCGCGGCCGCCGGCACATCCTGGGCCACGGTCACATGCGGATGGTACGGAAACCGGGTGTCCCGGTTGATGTCGTCGGAGCGGGTGATCGCCTCGGCCAGCAGCTCGCACTCGCTGATCCCCTGGGCCAGCGTCACGAACACCACCTCGGTGATCGGCCGGAACGTGCCGGTCCCCCGAAGGTGGACGGTGAACGGCTGCTGGGCCGACGCAATGTCCTCGAGATGCTTCTCGATCGCCGGCAGCGCGTCGGCGGCCACCTCGGTGGGCCCGAGGAGGGTGACGTGCGCGGGCGTCCAGGCGGCCTGCGGGTCACCCGCCTCGGCGCGCCGACGGGTCAGCGCCGAGCCCCAGGGCTCCGGGATGTCTACGGCGACGCCGATACGGGTGATACCGGGCTGGGTCATGCCTGCTCAGGCTTCGCGCGCGGGGCTGAGGAAACCCACGTTCCGGTACGCCCGGGCGAGGGTCGTGGCGGACACGGCACGCGCTTTCTCGGCGCCGACCGCGAGCACCTTGTCGAGCTGGGCCGGGTCGTCGAGGTACAGCTTGGTCCGCTCCTGGATCGGCTTGACGAAGTCGACGAGCACCTCGGCCAGGTCCTTCTTGAGGTCGCCGTAGCCACGCCCGTCATAGGCCTCGAGCAGCTCGTCGATGGCCCGGTTGGTGAGTGCCGCGTAGATGGTCAGCAGGTTGCTGACGCCCGGCTTGTTCTCCTCGTCGTAGAGGATCTCCCGGCCGGTGTCGGTGACCGCCGACTTGATCTTCTTGGCCGAGCGGGCCGGGTCTTCGAGCAGCTCGACGATGCCGTTCGGCGAGGAGGCCGACTTCGACATCTTGATCGACGGGTCCTGCAGGTCGTAGATCTTCGCGGTGTCCTTGACGATGTACGGCGAAGGCATGTTGAACGTCTTGCCGAACCGGGTGTTGAACCGCTGCGCCAGGTCACGGGTCAGCTCGAGGTGCTGCCGCTGGTCCTCACCGACCGGGACCTGGTCGGCCTGGTAGAGCAGGATGTCGGCGGCCTGCAGGATCGGGTAGCTGAACAGGCCGACGGTGGTGCTGTCCTGCCCGGCCTTGGCCGACTTGTCCTTGAACTGGACCATCCGGCCGGCCTCACCGAAGCCGGTGATGCAGCTGAGCACCCAGCCGAGCTGTGCGTGCTCGGGCACGTGGGACTGGATGAACAGGGTGCAACGCTCCGGGTCGAGCCCGACGGCGAGCAGCTGGGCCGCGGAAATCCGGCTTCGGTTCCGCAGGGTCGCCGGATCGTGTCCCATGGTGATGGCGTGCAGGTCGACCACGCAGTAGAACGCGTCGTGCGTGTCCTGCATCGACACCCAGTTGCGCACCGCGCCCAGGTAGTTGCCGAGGTGGAAGGAATCGGCGGTCGGCTGGATGCCGGAGAGCACTCGCGGGCGGCGGGCAACGTCGGACATGGCCGCCATTGTGTCAGCCCCGGCCCGGGATCCGCGAATCCCCTGCCCGGTCGCGCCGATGTTCGAACCTGTTGACCTTTGATCGTTTATGGGGAATTCTAGGATCGTCCGCACCAGAGAAGGGGCCTCAGTCGTGAAATTGCTCGTCACCGGCGGCGCCGGTTATGTCGGCAGCGTGACCAGCAGGCTACTGCTGGACGCGGGCCACGAGGTGGTCGTACTCGACAGTCTGCGCACCGGGTTCCGGGAGGCGGTCGCCCCGGACGCCACCTTCGTGCAGGCCGACATCGCCGACGCCGCGCAGGTGCTCACCCCGGACGCCGGCTTCGACGCGGTGCTGCACTTCGCCGGTCTGATCGCGGCCGGCGAGTCGATGGTCGCACCGGAGCTGTACTGGCATGAGAACGTGGTGAAGTCGCTGGCCCTCCTCGACGCGATCCGCGCCGCGAAGGTACCGCGTGTCATCTTCTCGTCCACCGCCGCGGTCTACGGCAACCCGGTCGAGTTGCCCATCACCGAGTCCGCGATCAAAGCCCCGACCAGCACGTACGGGTCGACGAAGCTCACCTTCGACCTGGCGCTGACGTCGGAGGCGTTCGCGCACAGGCTGGCCGCCGTGTCGCTGCGCTACTTCAACGTGGCGGGCGCCTACATCGCCGAGGGCCACGAGATCGGCGAGCGGCACGACCCGGAGACGCACCTGATCCCGATCACTCTTCAGGTGGCCGCCGGCAAGCGGGAGAAACTTCAACTCTTCGGTGACGACTACCCGACCGTGGACGGCACCTGCGTGCGCGACTACATCCACGTGGCGGACCTGGCCCGGGCACACCTGCTGGCCTTGGGTGCGACGGTTCCCGGCGAGCACCGCATCTACAACCTGGGCAACGGCAACGGCTTCTCCAACCGGCAGGTGGTCGAGGCGGCCCGCGAGGTCACCGGCGCCGAGATCCCGGTGGAGGTGGCCGCCCGCCGCGACGGCGACCCGGCCACCCTGGTCGCCTCCTCCGACCGGGCCCGCGACGAGCTCGGCTGGACCCCGCAGAAGAACACCCTGCAGGACATGATCGGCGACGCGTGGACCTTCTACCGGAAGCACGTCGCATGAGCAGCGTCAGCGAAACCGCGAGAAAAACCTTCCTCGAGGCGTACGGGACTGAGCCGGCCGGGCTGTGGGCGGCGCCCGGACGGGTCAACCTGATCGGCGAGCACACCGACTACAACGACGGGTTCGTGCTGCCCTTCGCGCTGCCGCAGCGGACCGTCGCGGCGGCCGGTCCGGCCACCGACGGCCGCTGGTCGGTCTGCTCGACGCTGGCTCCGGAACCCGTCGTCTTCGGGGTCACCGATCCGGGTGACGTGACGGGCTGGGGCGCGTACGTCGCCGGTATCGTCTGGGCCCTGCAGGACGCGGGATTCGAGGTTCCGCCGGCACGGATCGCGCTCGCGTCCGACGTACCCCTCGGCTCGGGTCTGTCGTCGTCGGCCGCGCTGGAGTCGGCCGTGCTCACCGCCCTGATCGACCTCGGCGGTCTGGATGTGCCGCCGGAACGGCGGCCGGCGATCGCGCAGCGAGCCGAGAACGTGTATGTGGGCGCGCCGACCGGGATCCTCGACCAGTCCGCGTCGATCCGCTGCCGGGAAGGGTATGCGCTGTTCCTGGACTGCCGGTCCTACCAGGTCGAGCAGATCCCGTTCGACCTGACCGGCGAGGGCCTGGCCATCCTGGTGATCAACAGCAACGCGCCGCACCAGCACGTCGACGGTGAGTACGGCGAGCGGCGCAAGAGCTGTGAGGCGGCGGCCACCGCGCTGGGTGTGCCGGCGCTGCGTGACGTCTCCACCGCCGAGCTGCCACAGGCGCTGGAGCGGCTCGACGACGACGTGCTGCGCCGCCGTGCCCGGCACATCGTCACCGAGAACCAGCGGGTGCTGGACACCGTGTCGCTGCTGCGTTCCGGCCGGGTCCGGGAGATCGGGCCGCTGCTGACCGCGTCGCACGAGTCCATGCGCGACGATTTCGAGATCACCGTGGACCAGGTCGACGTGGCCGTACAGGCTTCGCTGGACGCGGGAGCGTACGGCGCCCGGATGACCGGCGGCGGTTTCGGCGGTTGTGTGCTCGCCCTCGTAAACACCGACCGGGCCGATGCGACCGCGGCCGCTGTCGCGGCCGCCTACCAGGAGCGGGGTTTCACCGCCCCGACGAGTTGGGTCGCCACCGCCGGACCCGGCGCGGGCCGGATCTGAGACACCGGGACGGCCACCCCCATCCGAGGGGTGGCCGTCAGCCGTTCACCTGATCACCCGCAGGAGCGAGACCAGAGGCTCATCGACCGGCGCCCGGCTATGGTGACGAACCATGGGGGTAAGCCCACCGTATCTTCACGATGACACCGAGCGAGACGACACCGAACGAGGCGTCACCGTCAGCGTCGAGGCCGCCGAGGACGCCGCCGTCTCGGTACTCACGGTCCGTGGATCGTGGGATGCCCAGCTGAGCCTCGACGCGTCCGTGACGCTGCGGCGGTGCCTCACCGATCATCCGGACGGACTGATCGTCGACCTGTCCGGTCTGCGGGATCCGCACAGCGAGAGCGCTTCCACCTGGATGACCGCCCAGACCTTCGCGGCCGGCCTCGATCCGCCCGTGCATCTGGCCCTCTGCGTCCCGCCGGACCTTCCGCTCGCCGACCGCATGCAGAGCCTCTGCGCGGGCCGGTTCCTGCCCGTCTACGCCAAGGTACGCCAGGCCCGGGTGGCTCTGGCCGGACGGATCCCCGGCGATAAGCGGCTGAGCATGACCCTGCGACCCGACCCGGAGGCACCGAGCCTGGCCCGGAACCTGGCCAGCGACGCCTGCCTGGCGTGGGGCCTGGTCCACCTGCTGCACCCGAGCCGGCTGGTCATGTCGGAGCTGGTCACCAACGCGGTCGAGCACGCCCACACCGACATCCGGGTGATGGTGAGCCGGCGCGGCACCGGACTGCAACTGTCCGTGGCCGACGGGGACCCCCGCCTGCCGCGGATCCTGCCAGTCTCCCGTCCGCGCCCGGACCTACCGCTCGACGAGCGGGGCCGCGGGCTACGGACGGTGGACGAGACCGCCGCCCAGTGGGGCGCCGTCCCGACCGAGGCCGGCAAGATCGTCTGGGCGACCGTGGTCAGCGCGCCTCGATGATGATCCCCGCGCCGACCGTCCGGTTGGTGCTCTCATCGATCAGGATGAACCCACCGGTGGTCCGGTTGCGCCGGTATTCGTCGGCCAGCAGCGGCACTGTCGTGCGCAGCTTCACCCGGCCGATCTCGTTGAGGCTCAGCTCGCCCGCAGCCTCGTCGCGGTGCAGCGTGTTCACGTCGAGCCGGTACTGCAGACCACGCACCACGGTCCGGGCCGACCGGGTGGTGTGCTTGATCGCATACTTGCCGCCGACCCGCAACGGGGCCGTCTCGTCCATCCAGCAGACCATCGCCTCGATGTCCTGCGCGACGGCCGGCTTGTTCTGCGGGCGGCAGATCATGTCACCGCGCGAGATGTCGATCTCGTCGGCCAGCCGGACCGTCACCGACATCGGCGGGAACGCCTCGTCGATCGGGCCGTCGGCGGTCTCGATCGCGGCGATCGTGCTGGTCAGCCCGGACGGCAGGACCATCACGTCGTCACCCGGCTTGAGGATGCCGGAGGCCACCTGACCGGCGTAACCCCGGTAGTCGGTGACCGTGGTGGACTGCGGCCGGATCACATACTGCACCGGGAACCGCACGTCGACCAGGTTGCGGTCGCTGGCGATGTGCACGTGCTCCAGGTGGTGCAGCAGCGACGGACCCTCATACCACGGGCTGTTCTCCGACCGGCTGGCGATGTTGTCGCCGTTGAGCGCCGAGATCGGGATGATCGTCAGGTCCGGTGCGTCGAGTTTCGCGGCGAACGAGGTGAACTCGTCGGCGATCCGCTCGAACACCGCCTGGTCCCAGTCGACCAGGTCCATCTTGTTGACGCACAGCACCAGATGCGGCACCCGCAGCAGGCTGGTCAGGAACGCGTGCCGACGGGACTGCTCGACCAGGCCCTTGCGGGCGTCGACCAGGATCAGCGCCAGGTCCGCGGTGGACGCGCCGGTCACCATGTTCCGGGTGTACTGAATGTGCCCCGGGGTGTCGGCGATGATGAACTTGCGCCGCGGCGTGGCGAAGTAGCGGTACGCCACATCGATCGTGATGCCCTGCTCCCGCTCGGCCCGCAGGCCGTCGGTGAGCAGCGCGAGGTTCGTGTACTCGTCGCCGCGGGACGCGCTGGCGCTCTCCACCGCCTCGAGCTGGTCCTCGAAGATCGTCTTGGTGTCGTACAGCAACCGGCCGATGAGGGTGGACTTACCGTCGTCGACGCTGCCCGCGGTGGCGAACCGCAGCAGATCCATACCGCGGGAAGCGGCGGCGTCAGGCTCGAGAACTGCCTGGCTCATCAGAAGTAACCCTCTCGCTTACGGTCTTCCATCGCGGCTTCGCTGACCCTGTCGTCGCCCCGGGTGGCGCCACGCTCGGTGATCCGGGTCGCGGCGACCTCGTCGATCACCTTCTCCACGGTGTCCGCCTCGGAGAGCACCGCCGCGGTCTGCGACGCGTCACCGACCGTCCGATACCGCACCCGGCGAACCTCGGACGTCTCACCGTCACGCAGCCTGATGAACTCGTTGACCGCGTAGAACATCCCGTTGCGCTCGACGACCTCACGGTCGTGGGCGTAGTAGATGCTCGGCAGCGGGATGTCCTCCTTGGCGATGTAGTGCCAGACGTCCAGCTCGGTCCAGTTCGACAGCGGGAACACCCGGATCGACTCACCCGGGTGGTGCCGGCCGTTGTACAGCGCCCACAGCTCGGGCCGCTGGTTCTTCGGGTCCCACTGGCCGAAGTCGTCGCGGAAGCTGAACATCCGCTCCTTGGCCCGCGCCTTCTCCTCGTCCCGGCGGGCACCGCCGAAGAGCGCGTCGAACCGGTACTTCTCCTGGGCGGCGAGCAGCACCGGCGTCTGGATCCGGTTACGGGTGCCGTCCGGCAGCTCACGCACCAGGCCGGTGTCGATCGCCTCCTGCACGCTGGCGACCACCAGGTTCAGGCCGAGCGTGGCGACCCGGCGATCCCGGTACTCCAACACCTCGGCGAAGTTGTGGCCGGTGTCGACGTGCATGACCGGGAACGGGATGCGCGCCGGCGCGAACGCCTTCTCCGCGAGGCGCAGCATCACGATCGAGTCCTTACCGCCGGAGAAGAGCAGCGCGGGGCGCTCGAACTCGGCCATCACCTCGCGCATGATGAAGATGCTCTCCGCTTCGAGTGCATCCAGATGCGATACGCGATAGGGCTTCGTCTGGCTCATGGGTTCTGTCCCCAGACCTTTCTCCGGTGTCGGCCGGGCAGGGCAGACGTCATTGTTACGGAAGATGCCTCTGCAACGCAGCAAGCAACCGAGGAGCGAGATCTTTACGACAAACGACCAGGTCAGGCAACTTCGGATCAGCCTGGTTATAGGCCAACGGGCTGCCGTCGACACGGGAGGCGTGCAGGCCAGTGGCCAACGCCACAGCCACCGGGGCGGCCGAGTCCCATTCGTACTGGCCACCGGCGTGCACGTACGCGTCCGCCTCGCCGTTGATCACCGCGGCGATCTTCACCCCGGCCGAACCCATCGGCACCAGTTCGGCGCCCAGATCCTCGGCCAGCGCGGTGACGAACGCGGGCGGCCGGGTCCGGCTCGCCGCGATCCGGATCGCCCCACCGGTCGCCGACTCCAACGGCATCGGCGGGTACGCCGGCGGCTGATCGGTGGCGAGCGTGCAGTGCCGGGCCGGCATCGCCACGGCACCCGCGGTCAGCCGAACCGGCGCCGACGAATCCGCCGTCCACAGCGCCACGTGCACCGCCCAGTCGTCGCGGCCCTCCTCGGAGAACTCACGGGTGCCGTCCAGCGGGTCCACGATCCAGACCCGGTTCGCACCGAGCCGGTCCGGATGGTTGCCCTCGGTCCACGCCACCCGCGAATGCTCGTCCTCCTCGGAGAGCACCGCGTCAGCCGGCCGCCAGCGAGCCAACTCGGCCCGCAGCAGGTCGTGCGCGGCCTGGTCACCGGCAGCCTTGAGGGCCTTGCCGTCGGCGTGACCGGTCTCCGCCCGGACCTGCAGCAGGATCTGCCCGGCCCGGTCGGCGAGCCAGCGAGCGAAAGCGGAGTCGTTGACCGGCGGTGTGCCGCCCTCGCCGGCGTCCCGCGGACCCGTTATGCGTGCCGACGCCTTCGTCTGCTCGCTCATCTCTCGCTCCCTCACTCCAGTACACGCCTGTCAGTACGCTCCCGACGACCGCGCCACGGCGGTCACCGTCCTGAGCAGGATCACCAGATCCAGGCTCAGCGACCAGTTCTCGACATAGCGCAGGTCGAGCCGGACCGCCTCCTCCCAGGAGAGGTCCGACCGCCCCGACACCTGCCAGAGGCCGGTCATCCCCGGCTTGACGGCCAGCCGGCGTCGCACATCGTCGGCGTAGGCGGCCACCTCGGTGGGCAGCGGCGGCCGTGGCCCGACCAGCGACATCCGCCCGGACAGAACGTTCAGCAACTGCGGCAGCTCGTCCAGCGAGAACCTGCGCAGCCAACGCCCGACCGGGGTGACACGCGGGTCGTCGCGGATTTTGAAGAGCACACCGTCGTGCTCGTTGAGGTGCGTCAGCTCGGCAAGCCGGGCCTCAGCGTCGACATACATGCTGCGGAACTTGAAGATCCGGAACAATCGGCCATCACGTCCCACGCGCACTTGGCGAAAGAGTACCGGGCCGCGTGATGTAAGGCCCACACAGAGCGCCACGGTCAAGAGCACCGGACCGAGAACGATCAGAAGCAACAGCGCACCGAGCCGATCCACCAGCTCCTTCACCAGCCGCGACCCACCATGCAGGCGGGGATGCTCGACGTGCAGCATCGGCAGACCGTCGAACGGCCGGATCGTGGTCCGCGCACCCGCCACATCCACGAGCGCACTGGCCACCACCAGATCCACCTCGTCGCGTTCCAGCCGCCAGGCCAGCCGGCGCACCGACACACCATCCAGCTCCGGACAACTCAGCACGACCACCGTGTCGGCGTCGGCCCGCTCCACCGCGGTCGCCACATCGTCGAACGAACCGTAGACCGGCAGATCCACGACCCCGATCCCGTCGGCACCGGGCGGCAGGCAGGCGCCGACCACCTCCAGCCCGTGATACCGCTCCCGCCGCAACTGCCGGGTGATGCCGATGACCGACAGCTCGTGACCGACCACGATCACCCGCCGAAGGTTCTCCCCCCGAGCCCGCGCCAGATGCAGCCGCTTACGCAGCAGAAACCGCAACACCACGATCGCCGCCGTCGCCAGTGGAAAAGCCACCAGGACATAGGACCGGGCAAGATCAAGATTCAGCGCGTACGAGACGACGGCCGCCCCGCCGATCAGCCCCGCACCGCCACGCAACACCCGCTGGTACTCGTCGGAACCCACGAACAGATACCGCCGCTCGTACGCCCGAGCCGCCACCAACACCAGCAGCAGAGCCACCGGCAACAACGCCGACCAGATCAGATACATCCGGTTCCAGGCGGTCACCGAATCACCGAACCGGACGACGAACGTACCCGCCCCCGCCGCGACACCGGCCGTCAGATCCGCCAGAACGAGCATGCGCACATAGCGCCGCTCCCAGTCCTGCCGACGCGACATCGCCGCATGCCGACCCCGAGCCCGAACGAACGGCCGGGTCGCCATCGACTTGTCACGGGCGGCCGACACATGCCGCTCCGCCGCCTGATTACGAGTGAGATCAGATTCACCCTGCACCGCCTGCGGCGCGGCGTTCTCCACCCCCGCCGCGGGCACCGGAATACGGGCATTACGTCCACTCCGGCGTTCCGCGGGCCGCTGCGGGCCCTGATTCGCGGCCCTCCCCGCGCTCCCACCGACCGCCGCCGGCAGAGCCGCCGTGGGTTCGGTCAACGCGCCCGCCCGGTCCTCGGACACGTCCTGCGACATCCTCGAACCCCTCCCGTCACGTCGGCCACGCACCGAATTCGTGCGTCGGAGTGACCAACGGACGGGCCGCGAGAGCGTCACGGCGTCGTCAGACGGAGATCAACTTCCGTGGTACTTGTTCTGCGCCCACTCGACACCCTCGACGACGACCGCCTCCACCACGTCAGCCGCCCGGTCCACCACGAAATCCAACTCCTTGCGCTCCGCACCGGAGAAGTCGGAGAGCACATAGTCGGCCGGCTCCTGCCGACCCGGCGGCCGGCCGATGCCCACCCGCACCCGCGCGTACTCCTTACTCGCAAGCGACTTCGACATCGAGCGCAGCCCATTGTGACCGCCCTCGCCACCGCCCCGTTTCGCCCTTACCTGCCCGAACGGCACATCAAGCTCATCATGCACCGCGATCACCTGAGTCACCGGGACTTTGAAGAACTGCGCCAACGCCACCACCGGAGCACCCGACAGGTTCATGTACGTCAGCGGCTTCAACAAGATCAGCTTCGGACCACCGAACCCCAGACGCCCCTCGGCCACCTCGGTCTGCGCTCGCTTCGCCCGCCCGAACTTCGCACCGGTCCGAGACGCCAGCAGATCGGCCACCATGAAACCCACGTTGTGCCGATTACCGGCATACTCCCGGCCCGGGTTACCCAGACCGACCACCAGCCACGGCGCCTCGTCGCTCACTACCCCTGCCTCCACATACACATCAGGGAAAGTGCCACCCGGCACTTTCCCTGATATCTGGCTTACCGCTGCTGCGAGACGGAGACTACTCCGCGCTCTCGCCCTCCGCCGGGGTCTCACCCTCGGCCGGAGCCTCCTCGTTCGACTGAGCCGCGTTGATGACCGCGAGCACCGTCTCGGCGTCGACGGCCAGCTCCACGCCCTTCGGCAGCTTCACGTCACCGGCGGTGATGTGCGAACCCGCCTCGAGGCCGTCGATCGACGCCTCCAGCTCGGCCGGCAGGTGCAGCGCCTCAGCGATCACGGCAACCGTGTTCGACTCGTGCACGATCAGGGTGTTCTTGGCGGCCTCACCGGTCAGGGTGACCTGAACGTCCACCTGGATCTTCTCGCCACGCTTCACGATGAGCAGGTCGACGTGCTCGAACGTGTCACGGATCGGGTCACGCTGGATCGCCTTCGGCAGGGCCAGAGTGGCACCCGAGTTGCCGGCGATGTCGATCGTGAAGATCTGGTTGATGCCGCCGTGGCGGATGGCGGCCGCGAACTCACGAGCCGGAAGGGCGATGTGCTGCGGCTTCTCGCCGTGGCCGTACAGCACGGCAGGCACAAGGCCGGCCCGGCGCGTGCGGCGAGCACCACCCTTGCCGAACTCGGTGCGGGGCTCGGCGCTGATCTTTACCTCGGACACGGGGAAACTCCTGAAACTCTTCGATGCGGGCTGCGTCTAAGTCTGCGGCTGCGGTATCCGGCAGTGCTGCGGTGGCCACCTCAAGCGGTGCGGGCCGCCAGAGGTAACGGTGTTTCGGCGCTGCCGGGCAAGGGGGCGCGCTGGGCACAGGCCCGGAGCACCGCGTCGATGACGGCGCCTCGAGCAGGCTGCGAACCTCAACAGCCCACGAAGCACCCTCGCCGTGGCAACCGCACTAGCTTACCTGCCACGATCGTGCATCGGTCAGCGGGTCCGCCCGGCTCGCGACGCCTGCGAAAAAACCACCCTGGTGATGCAAGTTGCACCACACGTTTCACCACAGCCCAGCACACGAGAAAGGCGCCCACCGCCCGGCGGACGCCTTTCGGTAAATCTTGTTAGCTGAGACCACCGAACAAAGTGGTCACCGAGCCGTCGTCGAACACCTCACGGATCGCCCGAGCCAACAGCGGCGCGATCGACAACACAGTGATCTTGTCCAGCCGCTTCTCCGGCGACAACGGCAACGTGTTCGTCACCACCAACTCACTGATCCTGCTGTTCTTCAACCGCTCCGTCGCCGGATCCGACAACAACGCATGCGTCGAGGCCACGATCACATCAGCCGCACCCTCCTGAAAGAGGATGTCCGCCGCCTTCGCGATCGTCCCACCAGTGTCGATCATGTCATCGACGATCAGGCACACCCGACCCTCGACCTCACCGACCACCCGGTTCGCCACCACCTGATTCGGCTTCAACGGATCACGAGTCTTGTGAATGAACGCCAGCGGGCAACCACCCAACCGGTCCGTCCACCGCTCCGCCACCCGCACCCGACCCGAATCCGGAGCGACCACCGTCATCGGCCGCCCCGCATACTTCTTCTGCACATAATCGGCGAGCGTGTCCATCGCGAACAGGTGATCCACCGGCCCGTCGAAGAACCCCTGAATCTGCGCCGTATGCAGATCCACGGTCAGAATCCGGTTGGCCCCCGCCGTCTTCAGCAGATCAGCCACCAGCCGAGCGGAGATCGGCTCCCGACCACGATGCTTCTTGTCCTGCCGCGAATACGGGTAGAACGGCAGCACCACGGTGATCCGCTTGGCCGAACCCCGCTTCAGCGCGTCGATCATGATCAGGGTCTCCATGACCCACCGGTTCACCCCCTCGGTCACCGACTGGACGACGAACGCGTCCGACCCGCGCACCGAGTCCTTGAAACGAACGAAAATCTCCCCGTTGGCGAACTCATACGAATCCGCCGGCGTCGGCGCCACACCGAGCACCTGGCCGATCTCCTCCGCCAGCTCGGGGAAACCCCGGCCGGAGAAAAGCATCAGACTCTTACGGTTCTCGGCGACGATGCTGCCCATCGACTCGCTGCTCCCGTGGATAGGGGGTGGGGTTCGCAGTGAAGTATCCCTTGCGGCAACGTAACCGCCACGTTTCGAGGCCCTCAGGTGGGATGGCTCACCCCCACTGGATCACTCCTGGTCAGGAGTGATATTCGCAGCCTCAGCGGCAGACGCCGAAACCGTGCCCGGCCGGCGACGCACAGTCCACCCCTCGATATTGCGCTGCTGCGCCCGAGTCACACCCAGATTCCCCGCCGGAACATCCCTCGTGACAGCACTCCCCGCCGCCACATACGCCCCCGGGCCGATCTCCACCGGCGCCACCAGCACCGAATCCGAACCCACGAACGCCGCCTCACCCACCGTCGTGTGACTCTTACGCACACCGTCATAGTTGGCGAAGATCGTGCCCGCCCCGATGTTGGCCTTCGCACCGATCGTCGCGTCACCCACATAGGTCAGGTGCGGCACCTTCGCACCCTCACCCAACTCGGCATTCTTCGCCTCGACGAAACCACCGATCTTCGACTTCGCCGCCAACCGCGTCCCCGGACGCAAGAACGAGAACGGACCCACCGACGCCGCCGGACCCACCGACGCGCCGATCGAATGCGTCCGCAACACCGTCGCACCCGCCGCCACCGTCGTATCGATCAACGTCGTGTCCGGCCCGATCACCGCACCCGTCGCCACCGAACTCGACCCGAGAATCTGCGAATTCTGATCCACGACCGCATCCGGCTCCAGCGTCGCGGTCACATCGATCCACGTCGTCGCCGGATCCAACAGCAACACCCCGGACCGCATCCAGGCCTCATTCACCCGATCGCGCATCAACACCCGCAACCGCGCCAGCTCGGCCCGATCGTTACAACCCAGCGTCTCGACGGCGAACTCCGCCACCTCGATCGCCACCGGATGCCCCTGAGCCGCCAGAATCCCGAAGACGTCGGTCAGATACTCCTCGCCCTGCGCGTTGTCCGTCGACAGCTTGCCCAACGCATCACGCAACAACACCGCGTCGAACACGTAGATCCCCGAGTTGATCTCCCGAATCCGGCGCTCCTCCGCCGAGGCGTCCTTCGCCTCCACGATCCGCTCCAGATTGCCGTCCGCGCCGCGCACGATCCGGCCCAGCCCGCCCGGCACATCCACCTCGGCACTCAACACCGTCGCCGCGGCGCCGGCCCGCTCGTGCGTGGCCAGCAGCGCCTCCAGCGTCTCCGGACGCAGCAGCGGAACATCACCGCTGAGCACCACCACGGTGCCGGCCAGATCCGGCGTCGCGTCGAGCGCGATCCGCACCGCGTGACCGGTCCCGTTCTGCTGGGCCTGCAGCACGGGCGTCGCCTCCGGCGCCACCTCGGACAGGAACGCGGTGATCTCGTCGGCCTTGTGCCCGACGACGACCACGGTCCGGTCCGTCTTGATCGCCACCGAGGTGGCCAGCACATGACCGAGCAGAGTGCGCCCGAGCAGAGGCTGAAGCATCTTCGGCGTCGCCGACTTCATCCGCTTACCCTCACCAGCGGCAAGGACGACGACGGTACGGCTGGGGGCCTGGCTCACGCGGCAACTCCATTGATTGGCGGTGGCCTCGAGTGAGGGCGACGAACGCCGCCCTCAGCCATCCGGTTCGCATATCACAGAAGTTGCTCGGCCGCCAGGACTCGAACCCGGAAATCTAGGACCAAAACCTAGAGTGTTGCCAATTACACCACGGCCGAAAGGTTCTGGGGACAGACTAGCCGCCCGTCAGACGATCGCGATAAGCGGCCGATGCCTCATGGACGACCGCTTTGACGACACCCTCCATCCGCCAGTAAAGGTCCCGGCTTTTCGGAGCGGTGATAGTCAGGCAGCCATGGTAGTCCTCCCCGACATTCATACGACGCGTCTGGGGCACGTGTGTCTTGATGGTCGTCTTCTTGAACCGATCCCTGGGAATCCTCAAGACATCGGCCCACCAGGATGCGGCCGCCTCCGCGTCGGCCGTTTCATGGATGCTCACCCGATAACCCAACTCGTCGAGGCGATAGCCGTTGATCTGCAGAAACCTCAGGATGAGTGACAACAACCCGGGATCGCTGTTGATGAAGGCGAACCGGTCCGCACGTGCCCACGGCTTCGACTTGGCGCCCTCACACCAGTAGGCGATGGCACCGAGCAGAAGCACGTCGCGTTCCGAGAGTTCACCGACGTCGACGGCTGACTTCTCCCACGTGTCACCCTGACGACGGTCACGATCGGCACGAAACTCGTCCCAGCGGCCTGCGATCCGCTTCTTCGCCAACTCCCGTTTCTCCTGAGCCCGCTCACTGTCCGGGTCCAACGGCACGTGGCCGACCCAGTTGAATGCCGTCGACTTGGCGACACCCAGCCGGGCCGCGATGTCGTTGATCGACCAGCCCGCCTCCCGCAAGGCCGCCGCCTCACGTCGCTTGTCGTCCTTGGCATTGGGGCGGCGGGTCCACTCGGGCGGCTCGATGCCACGCAGCCAGTCGGTCAAAGTGCCGTTGCCAACGCCGAAGATCTTCATCAGCTGGGAGCGGGACAGTCCCGGATCGACCCTCAGCCGCCGCGCCTCGGCTCGCATGTCATCCTCGCGCGAAGCTGTCTCGAACTCAGCTGACTCAAACCTAGTCGGCTCGGACCTAGTCGATTCAGGCCTAGTCGACTCAAACCTAGCTGTCTCATAACTACTAGTCATGAGGGAAGCGTAGAGAGGTTTTGCGAGGACGTGTAAGGGCTTGGATGTGCCATTCCTGGCAGGATGGCCGGGTGACTGAGCAGGTCGACGACAGCAGCAGCAGCAAGCAATCACCGGTGCCGCGGGTCCGGATGCCGGCCGCCCAGCGCAGGGAGCAACTGATCACCGTCGGGCGGCAGCTGTTCGCGGAGCGGGGTTTCGATGCGACCACTGTCGAGGAGGTGGCGGCGCGGGCGAAGGTGTCGAAGCCTGTCGTGTACGAGCACTTCGGCGGCAAGGAGGGGCTGTATGCGGTGGTGGTCGACCGTGAGGTGCGTGCGCTGTTGGATCGGATCACGACGGCGTTGACCGCGGGTCATCCGCGGGAGTTGCTGGAGCAGGCGGCGCTGGCTCTGTTGGATTACATCGACGAGGAGCCGCACGGGTTTCAGGTGCTGGTTCGTAATTCGCCGGTGTTGTCGGCGTCGGGGAACTTCTCCAGTGTGATGAATGATGTCGCTCATCAGGTGGAGCACATTCTGGGGGCGGAGTTCAAGAGTCGGGGTTTGGATCCGCGGTTCGCTGAGTTGTATTCGCAGGCGCTGGTCGGGATGGTGGCGCTGGTGGGCCAGTGGTGGCGGGAGGCGCGTAAGCCGAAGAAGGAGATGGTGGCGGCGCATCTGGTGAATCTGGCCTGGAACGGGTTGTCGCATCTGGAGCCGAAGCCCGGATTGCAGACGCGCCGGGTCCGCTGAGTGCGGACCCGGCGCGGCCGGTGGTGCTGGGTGTTTCAGGCGGTGCGGCCTTCGCGGACCTGGCGGGGGGCGCCGGTCTGGGATTGGGGGGCGGTCTTGCTGTAGAGGCTGACGGTGATCAGCAGCAGGCCGGCCAGGTAGGTGACGATGACGGTGGACATGGTGAATCCGAAGAAGTTCACCTCGTCGGTGCGCAGCACGCAGAGTGAGTAGCTGCCGAGGACGAGTAGGGCCCAGCCGAGGTATTGGTCGACGGCGGCGTCGATGTTGCGGCCGACGACGGTGGCGAGGATCACGAGTGCGCCGAGGGCGAGCGAGATGATGGACCACAGGACGTTGCTGCCCTGGCCGAGTGCTCGGACGCCGGGGCCGGTGAAGGCTTCGCTGGACGTCGAGATGAACCCGATGATGCCGAACGCCACCAGGTAGGCGCCGACGACGAAGCCGACGATCCGGTAGATCGGCCGAAGCGGGTGATTGACCGGGGTGTGCGCCATGGTTCCGTCTCCAAGGTCAGGTGTCTTCGAGCAGATTCTCGCGTATCCCCGACAAGCGGCGCAGGCACACCCCCCGGTTCAGCTTTCGGACAACTGCTCGGCCAACTCGAGCCAGGCCTCTTCGGTTTCGGCTTTCTCCTGCTGAACGGCTTTCAGCTGGGCTTCGAGCTCGACGAGTTTGTCGTAGTTGCTGCCGTGTTCGGCCAGGCTTTCGTTGATCTTGGATTCCCGGTCGGACAGCTTCTCCATCTGGCGTTCCAGTCGGGCGAGGTCTTTTTTCGCCTGGCGGAGCTCACCGGCGGAGAGTCCGCTTGCGGCCGGCGGTGTTTCGGCAAGACCCTTCGACGGTACGGCCGGAGCGCCCGGAGTGGTGACGCGGGCGAGGTACTCGTCGATCCCTCTGGGCAGGTGCACGAGCCGCCCGTCGCCGAACATGCCGAACACCTTGTCGGTGACCCGCTCGACCAGGTAGCGGTCGTGACTGGCCACCACCATCGTGCCGGGCCAGGAGTCGAGCAGGTCTTCCAGCGAGGCCAGGGTGTCGGTGTCCAGGTCGTTGGTCGGCTCGTCGAGGAGGAGCACGTTGGGCTCGGTGGCGAGTAGGCGCAGCATCTGCAGGCGCCGCCGCTCGCCGCCGGACAGGTCGCTGACCGGTGTCCAGATTCGTTTGTCGGTGAACCCGAACACTTCGGCGAGTTGGCCGGCGGAGAGCTCGCGGTCGCCCAGTTTGACCCGTTTGGCGACCTCTTCCACGGCTTCCAGCAGGCGCAGGTGGCCGGGTAGCTCTTTGAGTTCCTGGGAGAGGAACGCGGGCCGCACTGTGGAACCGGTGACCAGCCGTCCGCCGTCCGGCTTGGTGATCCCGGCGAGCAGGCGCAGCAGGGTGGTCTTGCCGGCTCCGTTGGCGCCCAGGATCGCGATCCGGTCGCCGGGGCCGACCTGCCAGGTCAGATCGTGGAAGATCGGTTTCGGGCCGGCTTTGAGCTCGATCGTCTCCAGGTCGTAGACCTGTTTGCCGAGCCGAGTGGTGGCGAGGCGCTGCAGGCTGACCTGGTCGCGCACCGGTGGTACGTCGGCGATGAGCTCGTTTGCGGCGTCGATGCGGAATTTCGGTTTGGAGGTGCGGGCCGGTGGGCCGCGGCGTAGCCAGGCGATCTCTTTGCGCAGCAGGTTCTGGCGGCGGGCCTCGATGGAGGCGGCGACCCGCTGGCGCTCGGCGCGGGCCAGGATCCAGGCGGCGTAGCCGCCCTCGTAGGTGTGCACCTGCTCGTCCACGACCTCCCAGGTCATGGTGCAGACGGCGTCGAGGAACCAGCGGTCGTGGGTGACGACGAGCAGGGCGCCTCGGCGGGTGAGCAGGTGTTTGGCGAGCCAGTCGACACCCGCGACGTCGAGGTGGTTGGTGGGCTCGTCGAGGATCAGCAGGTCACTTTCGCGGACCAGGAGTGCGGCCAGTGCGACGCGGCGGCGCTCGCCACCGGACATCGGGCCGACCGGGGTGTCCAGGCCGAGGTAGCCCATGCCGAGGCCGTCGAGGATCGTGCGGACGCCGGCGTCGCCGGCCCACTCGTGCTCGGCGCCCATGCTCTGTGGCAGCCAGGCGGTGCCGAGCACGACGTCTCGGACGGTCGCCTCGCCGGCGAGGGTGAGTGCCTGTGGGAGGGACGCGACGCGCAGGTCACGGCGGTGGGTGACCCGGCCGGTGTCCGGCTCCTCGGATTTGGCGAGCATGCGGAGAAGGGTCGATTTACCTGCGCCGTTGAGACCCACGATGCCGATGCGGGCGTCGTCGTCCAGCCCCAGTGACACGTCGGTGAGCAGCTGACCGGCAGCTCCATAACCCTTGCTGACCCGGTCCAGGTTGATGATGTTGGCCACGATGCGCCTAGATTACCCGCGCGCCGGGCTGCGGTCCGCGGGCGGTGACCGCGGCTCGGCATACTTTCGCGGCGGTGAGATCGGCGGCGATCTCTTGGGCGTGTGCGGCGTCGGCGGCGAGGAAGACGCAGGTGGGGCCGGAGCCGGAGACGATCCCGGTGATGGCGCCCGCTTCCTGGCCGGCTTTCAGCACGTCGGCGAGTTGGGGCCGGAGTGAGAGTGCGGCTGCTTGGAGGTCGTTGCCGAGGGCGGCGCCGAGCACCTCGGGGTCGCGTTGGCGCATTGCGGCCATCAGCTGGTCGGGGCCGCCCAGTGGCTCGGGTGGGGCGGGCCGGTCGGTGGCGCGGAGCCGGTCGAGCTCGCGGTAGACGGCGGGGGTGGACAGGC
Source organism: Actinoplanes sichuanensis (assembly GCF_033097365.1). Classification (NCBI taxonomy): domain Bacteria; kingdom Bacillati; phylum Actinomycetota; class Actinomycetes; order Micromonosporales; family Micromonosporaceae; genus Actinoplanes; species Actinoplanes sichuanensis. The sequence continues at coordinate 10,218,065 of NZ_AP028461.1, read as the reverse complement.
CGCCGTCGGCGATGGCGACCACCCAGTGCCAGGTGGTGGGGCGGGCCAGGATGGGGCTGACCGCTTCGCCGTGGCCGGTGCCGAGGGCGGTGCCGCCGTGCAGCAGGAACGGGATGTCGGAGCCGAGTTGGGCGCCGACTTCGGCGAGTTCGTCGCGGGACATGCCGAGGCCCCAGAGCAGGTCGCAGGCGATCAGGGTGGCTGCGGCGTCGGCGCTGCCGCCGGCCAGGCCGCCGGCCAGCGGGATGCTCTTGCGCAGGTGTAGCCGGGCGTATGCCGGGACGCGGCCGCGGGCGGCCAGTGCGCGGGCGGCCCGGATGATCAGGTTGGTCTCGTCGAGCTCCAGCTCGCCGGTGCCCTCGCCCTCCATGGTCAGGGTGAGGGTGTCTCCGCGGCGGGCGGTGAGCTCGTCGAACAGGCTGATCGCGTGGTAGACGGTGTTGAGCTCGTGGTAGCCGTCGGGCCGGAGCGGGCCGACGGCGAGGTGCAGATTGATTTTCGCCGGCACGCGAACCTTGACCGGGCCTCGATGCGGACGTGGCTCGTCATCGTCCGGGCCCCAGGCCTCCGTCACGGAGTGATGTCCCGGATCGGGAGCCTGATCTCGAACGGCGCGCTCAACACCAGCTCCGTGTCCGAGTCGCCGACCAACTCGTAGCGGCCGCCGACGAGGTCATAGGCGAAGACGTGGAGCGGGTCCTGCTCGATCCGCCAGAAATGCCGGATGCCGGCGGCCTCGTAGCCCGGCGGTTTCTCCATCCGGTCGCGCCGTTTGGTCCCGGGAGAGACGATCTCCACCGCAATTTCGACCTGGTCCGGCAGGAAGTAGTGGTGTGAGTTCACGATCGGCTGGCGGAGCAGGACCACATCCGGCTCGAAACTGTCCCGGGCGCTGATCGCCACGCCGACCGCGGTGGCCGCCAGGAATTGCTCGGGTGCGTGCTGCCGGAACCACAGCCACAACAGATTCCCGATGGTCTGATGGCCGATCGTCGGGGAGGGAACCAAAATCATGACTCCGTCACGAAGCTCGACGCGGGGGGCGTCATCGGGCAGGTCGAGGATGTCCTCGAGGGTGAAGTTGGCCAGGCGCTGCCTGGTCAGGTCGAGCGCCCACGGGGCACGACCGATCGGCTCCGCGGTCATGAGTCCACCTCCTCGGGCTGCGCACCGGACGGGCTGAGCTTACCGCCGGGCCCTGACAGTTTTGCCGCCGCGGCGATCGCGGCGAACTCGCCGACGGTCAGTGCCTCGCCTCTGGCCTGCGGGCTGACCCCGGCCGCACGCAGCACCGACTCGGCCTTGTCGGGGCCGCCGGCCCAGCCGGCGAGGGCGGCTCGCAGGGTCTTGCGGCGTTGGGCGAACGCGGCGTCCACGACGGTGAACACGTCGGTCCGGTCGGCGTCGGCGGGTGGCTCGCGTCTGGTGAAAGCGACCAGCCCGGAGTCCACGTTGGGCACCGGCCAGAAAACCGCGGGCGGCACCTTGCCTGCTGCTTTGGCCTCCGCATACCAGGCGAGTTTGACCGAGGGCACCCCGTAGACCTTCGAGCCGGGGCCGGCGACGAGCCGGTCGGCGACCTCTTTCTGCACCATCACCAGGCCGCCGCGCAGGGTGGGCAGTTCGGCCAGCAGGTGCAGCACGACGGGGACGGCGACGTTGTAGGGCAGGTTGGCCACCAGCATGGTGGGCGCCGGGTCGAAGGCGTGACCTTTGATCTTGAGGGCGTCGGAGAGGTGGACGGTCAGGTGGGGTGCGGTCACCGTCTCGGGTAGCGCCTCGGCCAGGGTGGGGTCGATCTCCACGGCGTGCACGTGCCGGACCGTCGCGGTCAGGCCGAGGGTGAGGGAGCCGAGCCCGGGGCCGACCTCCAGGGCCACGTCATCGGGGTGCAGCCCGGCCGCGGCGACGATCCGGCGGATGGTGTTGGGGTCGTGCAGGAAGTTCTGGCCGAGCTTCTTGGTCGGCGCGACGCCGAGGCGCGCGGCCAGTTCCCGGATCTCCGCCGGGCCGAGAAGTGTTTCCGCCATGGCCAGAGCCTACGGTGAGCCGCCGGAGCCCCTGGACACCGCCGGGTAGGCCACTGGACACCGCCGGGTAGGAAGGATTCATGACGAAGTTGCTGGAGCTGCGCGCAGTGGTGGAGGCGGCGCCGGATGCGGTCGCCGCCGTGCTGCTGGACGTCGGTCCCGGCGGTCGTTCGCCGCTGGCGGCTACCGGCACGATCGAACACGACGACGGTGACGAGTTCGTGGTGATCCAGGAGGGCAGCCGGATCACGGTGACCGTGGACCGGGCGGCCCGGTCGGTGTCGCAGCAGGGTGAGTGGTGGTATCGCGGGGTGACCTCGGTCGAGCCGGATCCGCGTGGGTCGCTGGTGGTGCATCGGGTCTTCAACGTGGCGCCCGGACATCGTTGGGCGGTGCGGATGGTGTCTCGTGGCCCGTTGAACGCGGCGCCCACCGCTTTCGCCACCCAGCTCGAACAGTTGAGCCGGCTGCTGGGCGCCGCCGCCTGGGTGATCACCGATTAGGAACCCGGTTGAGCGGGGCGGGCGGCCGTACCGCATGAGGGGTCACCAGGGGCCGAAGACCTCGTCGCCGTTGGCGGAGATGGTGGCGCAGAGGGTGTCGAGGTCGGTGCCGGAGGCATCGGCGAGGGCGCGCATGGTGATCGGGATCAGATACGAGGCGTTGGGGCGGCCCCGGTACGGCGTCGGGGTGAGGTAGGGCGCGTCGGTCTCGACCATCATCTGGGTCGGTGGGGTGATCGCGGCGGCGGCGCGCAGGTTCGCGGCGCTGGCGAAGGTGACCGTGCCGGCGAAGCTGAGGTAGTAGCCGCGGCGGACGCAGTCGGCGGCGAACTCGGCGTCGCCGGAGAAGCAGTGCAGGACGACCCGGTCCGGGGCGCCCTCTTCGTCGAGGACGCGCAGGACGTCGGCGTGGGCGTCGCGGTCGTGGATGATCAGGGCCTTCCGGTGGCGTTTCGCGATGGCGATGTGGGCGCGGAAGCTCTCCTCCTGGGCGGCGCGGCCTTCCTCACCGGTGCGGAAGGTGTCCAGGCCGGTCTCGCCGACGCCACGGACCCGGGGGCGGGCGGCCAGCGCCTCGATGTGGCGGAGCGATTCGTCCAGATCGGACAGCCGGGGTGCCTCGTTCGGGTGCAGGGCGACCGCGGCCAGCACCGAGTCGTTGCGGTCGGCCAGGTCGGCGCCCCAGCGGGACGAGTCGATGTCCACTCCCACCTGCATCAGCCGATCGATGCCGCTCTTCGCCGCGGCGGCGATCAGGACATCGATGGGGTCACCCTCTCCGGTGACACCGGCCTCCTGGATCGTGAGGTCGAGATGGGTGTGGCTGTCGAAGACCGGAACCGCTAGTGGCTCCGGCGCCGGCGGGAATTCGCCTGCTCGGCGGGACTCCTTGGCGCGACGGCGGTCTGAAGGAGACTGGCCGGGGGTTGCTGAAGGCATGTGAGACATTCTGCACGCCGTGTTTTCCGGTAACCGGGAGTTCATCCGATATCCACCGTGGTCACTTAGGTTGCGGCCCGTGACCGTGACCGGTGAGGACAGCGATCTGGGCGCCGACCCGCTCGACCCACCCCTGATGGCGCCGCTTCGCCGTGACCTGAACTGGCAGCAGGTGCAGGCGATGAGCCAATCCATCGGTTACCGGGACGACGCCGAGCTGCGCCGGATCCGGGCGACCGCGGCGATCCGTCGTGGCACCCGGATGACCAAGGTGCTCTCCCCCGCGCAGGTCGCCGGTCATCTCGGGGGCTGGCTTCCGTACGGCTTCTGCTACCGCTCGTGCGACATCGCCCACCTGACCGAGCCCCGCGAACTGGGGCTGCTGCGCACTGACGGGATGTCCGACGACCATGTGACGTTCGCGCTGCGGTGGCGGGCCGTCGATCCGGTCGACTACGAGGTTCCGGCCGGGGCGGCGCAGCCGGGTCTGCCCGGTCTGCCGGGGCATTCGCGGATCGGGGCGATGGTGCTCGGCACCGGGTTCAGCCCGAGCACCGATGATCTGATCCCGGAGTACATCACCGCCGGTTTCGCTGATCTGCCGCTGTCGGCGAACGCCCAGTTGCTCGCCTATCTGCCGGGCGGTGACGAGGTGGTGCTGTACACGTACCAGCCGGAGCAGCACGGGTGGTTGCGGCTGGCCGGTCCGCGCTGGCGGGGGCTGTTGTCCGAGATCCCCGGGGGCAGCCCGGATCGCGAGTATGTGCCGTGCACCGCGGCGGCCTCGTCGCGGCTGGTCGGGCGGATCGACAGCAACGAGTACGAGGCGGTCGCCGACCCGCCCGGCGAGTTCCGGGTGCGGGCGCTGACCCGGGCCGCGCGGTACCCGGTGCAGACCCTGTCCCGGCGGGCCGAGCAGGCGCGCTGGCGGGGTGTGCCGTGCTGGGTGCTCCAGCGCGACGAGACGTGGGCCCGGCTGCGGCTGCTGCGCCCGGACGCGGACACGATCAACGCGGTCGGGGCCCGGTGCTACGAGCGGGGCGTCTACGAGGCTTGGGCGCCGATCGGTGAGATCACCGACCATCACATCGCGGAGATCGGGTACCAGCTCTGAAGACGGCGATGCCCCGCCGAGCCGTGCGGCTCGGCGGGGCATCGGTGTCTCAGCTGCGGGTGATCTTCGCGGTACGGGAGGTGCCGCGGTAGTTGTCCGCCCAGTCGTACGCCCATGCGCTGACCTGGAAGAACTGGTTCTTGCCGAGGCCGGCCGGGAGGGTCAGCGACCACTTGCCGTTGACGACCTTCACCTTGACACCGGTGTAGGTGCAGTACTTCTGGACGTCGGCCTCGGTGTAGTAGCGCTTCCACTTGCGGGCCGGGGTCAGGCAGTAGGCCTTGCCGGTCGAGGTGACCCGGTACGCGGTGACGCCGACGTGGCGCAGACCGGACTGCTTGTCGCTCACCGTGCCCTTGATCGTCTTCCAGGAGCTCGCCCGGTTCGTCGAGGACGGCTTCTTGATCGTGAGGCCGGGCCGCGTGACGTCCTTGACGATGTTGATCTTCGCGGCGGTCTGGAAGTAGGCGTAGCCCTTGTCGTTACCCCAGGAGACCTTGAGCGCCCGGACGCCGGAGATCCGGCCCTTGCCGTTGCGGACCCAGGTCCCCTGGGCGGCGTCCCACTTCCAGTAGTAGTGGATGTAACCGCTCATCGAACGCTGCGACGCCTTGTGCTCGGAGAACGAGCCGTCGGCCCAGTCGATCCGGTAGGTCTTCGCGCCGGCAGGCACCTTGTTGATCTTCACGTTGAAGAGGGCGCCCTGGTAGACGGCCTTCTTGTTGAGCGTGATCTGGCCGGCCGGGATGGTCACCGCGACGGTCTTGGCCGGGATCGCCGAGACGTTGCCGGCCGGGTCGGTGATGGTCACGGTGACCTTGAAGTTACCGGCCCGGTTGTACTGCTTGGTGGCCGTCTCCGCGGTCGGGCTGAGCACGGTGCTGGTGCCGTCGCCCCAGGTGACCACGCGCTTCAGGGTCGCCTGGTCGTCACCCTCGTCCTTGAACTCGGTGGTCTTCTGGCCGATGACGACGCGCTGGCCGGTCCACACCGAGGTGTAATTGATCCGGAACGAGCCGGTCGGCACCGTGGTGTCCGGGTCGGCCGGGACCGGCTCGGTCGTGCCGGGGTCGGTGGTACCCGGGTCGGTGGTCCCGGGATCGGTCGTCCCGGGATCGATGGTGCCCGGGTCGATGGCGTCCAGAGTGGAAGCGGACTGCTCGGTGACAGTCGCCCCGCCCTGACCGGTCGGAGCACCGTCGGGCGAACCCGGGATCGCGTAGGCGGGCGAGCCCACCAGGGCGCTGCCGGTGACGAGAGCAACCGCGACCACGGCGGGCCGCGTGAAGCGAATCTTCACAGAACTCCTTCGAGGGGTGAGAGCCACACGAAGGAGCTGAGCAACCGATACGGACACGTATCGATGAAACGCCCCCGTTCCCCCGTGGCACCGATGAACCTACCGTTCGGTACCACGAGGGATCAACGCATTTGAGAGTGCCTCAGGACTCCTCGCCGCCGAGGCGGGCCAGCTCCTCGTCCACAACGGACGGATCGAGCTTCCGGAAGACCGGTTTCGGCGCGGCCAGCGGAGTACCTGCGGTCAGCGGCACCGACTCCCAGCGGGCGCCGACGGTGTAGTCGCCGGTCAGGATCGGGTACGCCGGGCCGCCGTCGAGATCGTCGACCTCCTCGATCCGCGGCATCGGTGCGTGCACGCCCTCGCCGCCGAGCAGCTCGAACACCTTCTGCGCGGAGTGCGGCAGGAACGGGGTCAGCAACGTGTTGGCGTCACTGACCACCTGCAGCGCCACATGCAGGATGGTGGCCTGACGCGGCTTGTCCTCTTCGGACTTCAGCTTCCACGGGGCCTGCTCGGACAGATACTTGTTGGCCTCGGCGACCACCCGCATCGCCTCGCCGATCGCCGCTTTCTGCCGGTGCTTGCCGATCAGCTCGCCGACCGTGGCGAAACCGGCCTGGGCGACCGCCAGCACCGCGCGATCCTCCTCGGTCAGCTCGCCGGCCGCCGGAATCTCACCGAAGTTCTTCGCGGCCATCGAGACCGACCGGTTGACCAGGTTGCCCCAGCCGGCGACCAGCTCGTCGTTGTTACGGCGGACGAACTCGGCCCAGGTGAAGTCGGTGTCGTTGGACTCGGGGCCGGCCGCCGCGATGAAGTAGCGCAGGGCGTCGGCGTCGTAGCGCTCCAGGAAGTCACGCACGTAGATGACCACCCGACGCGACGAGGAGAACTTCTTGCCCTCCATCGTCAGGTACTCACTCGACACGACCTCGGTGGGCAGGTTCAGCCGGCCCAGGTCACCCGGGACACCGGCCTTGTCGCCCTCGCCGGAGTAGCCGAGCAGCAGGGCCGGCCAGATCACCGAGTGGAAGACGATGTTGTCCTTGCCCATGAAGTAGTAACCGAGCGCGTCCTTGCCCTGCGCGTCGGCCGACCACCACTGCCGCCACGCCTCCGGGTCACCGGTGCGCCGGGCCCACTCGACGGACGCCGACAGGTAGCCGATGACCGCGTCGAACCAGACGTAGATGCGCTTGTCGTTGCGGTCACGCCAGCCGTCGAGCGGGATCGGGACGCCCCACTCCAGGTCACGGGTGATGGCCCGGGGCTGGAGGTCGTCGAGCAGGTTGCGGGAGAACTTCAGGACGTTGGGCCGCCAATTCTCCCGGCGGTCCAGCCAGCCGCCGATCGCCTCGGCGAACGCCGGCAGGTCCAGGAAGAAGTGCTCGGTCTCGACGAACTGCGGGGTCTCGCCGTTGATCCGGGAACGCGGGTTGACCAGCTGCTCCGGATCGAGCTGGTTACCGCAGTTGTCGCACTGGTCGCCGCGGGCACCGTCGTAGCCGCAGATCGGGCAGGTGCCCTCGATGTAGCGGTCGGGCAGGGTGCGGCCGGTGGACGGGGAGATCGCACCCAACGTGGTTCGGGCGACGATGTAGCCGTTGCGGTGCAGACCCTCGAACAGCTCCTGGACGATCGCGTAGTGGTTGCGCGTGGTCGTCCGGGTGAACAGGTCGTAGGAGAGGCCCAGCCCGTGCAGGTCCTCCACGATCACCCGGTTGTAACGGTCGGCGAGCTGCCGCGGGGTCACCCCGTCGGCGTCGGCCTGCACCTGGATCGGGGTGCCGTGCTCGTCGGTGCCGGACACCATGAGCACGTCGTGGCCGGCCATCCGCATGTACCGGCTGAAAACGTCGGAGGGCACCCCGAAACCGGAAACATGACCGATGTGGCGCGGGCCGTTGGCGTAGGGCCAGGCAACCGCGGCGAGAACGTGACTCATGACGTACAAGCGTAGTGACCGTCCACGGCGACGCGCGAACGGATAGCCGTCATGCCGATTTGTCCCGACACGCCCGATCAGTGACGTGCTCGGCGCAGAGCCACGGCGTTAGATGGACAGGTGACCGGAAACCAGCCACAACCAGCGGAAACACCCCACGATGAGGGCAATCCCTGGGCGCTGCCCGAGAACGAGTGGTGGCACGACACGGCAGTCCCACCGGAGCCGCCGGCCGCCGGGCCACCCGTCACCGCCCGGGCCCGCGACCTCACCGACCACCTGATCGATCGGCCCGTCGAGCAGCCGGCCGCCACCACCGGCGAGCTGATGATCATCGCGCCGGCCGCCCGACCGCCGTCGGAAGCGCCGTCCGCCCGGCCACTGTCGGAAACGCCGTCCGCCCGGCCACTGTCGGAAACGCCGTCCGCCCGGCCACTGTCGGAAACGCCGTCCGCAGCGGAAGGAAGGGCGGCCGAGGTGCTGGCCGCCCCCGAGGTCGAGGAGCGGCTGGCCAACTCGCCGTTCTGGATGAGCGAGGAGGAACGCGACGCCGCCGACCCCGAACCGGCCGCCCGGCACCGCCCGATGCCCGCCGACCGGCCGCTGGCCCCGCTGCTCTACCTGATCCTGCTGAGCCTGGTCGCGGCGTTCTTCGGCTGGGTCAGCGCGGAGCCGTTCTGGCTGGCCGTCGGGCACGGCGACCGGGGGTACGCGACCACCACCCGATGCCACGGGAGCGGGCTGACCCAGCGGTGTATCGGACAGTTCGCCGCCGATGGCTTCTCGGTCACTACGGTGACGCTGCTCGGGGTGGACGGGGACGGACGGCAGCCGGGGGCGGTCACCCCGGCCCGGATGGTCAGCCCGGGCAGTGATCAGGCGTACACCGCATCGGACGGGTCGCTCATGCACCTGCGGTGGGGGCTCGGGTTCCTGCTCGTGCTGGTGTGCGGGTACGGCATCGCGGAGACCACCGGGGCGCGGCGCCTGCCGTCGCGGCCGGCCCGGCGCGGGGCGACGATCGCCAGCTTCCTCGGGCCGATCCTCATGCTGGGCGGGTTCCTGGTGGCGGCCTATTGAGCGGCACCGGGAGCACGCCGACGCCTCTCGCGTGAAACCGGCACGCGTAGCCGTACCAGATCAGCGGTTTTCGTGGACCAACGCGTAGACCTCGCGTTTACGCAGACCGTGAGCGTCGGCGACCTGCTGGATGGCGTCGCGGCGCGAAGCGCCCGCAGCCTCGCGCTCGGCGACCTCGGCCCGCAGCTGGTCGTCGTCCGGCGCGACCGCCGGCCCGGCCGGCGCGCCCGCCACCACCAGGGTGATCTCGCCGCGCGGCTGATCGGCGGCGGCGCCGGCGGCCAGCGCGCCGAGCGTGTCCCGGCGGATCTCCTCGTAGGTCTTGGTCAGCTCGCGGCAGATCGCGGCCGGCCGGTCCGCGCCGAAGATCGCCGCCAGGTCCTCGCAGGCGCCGACGATCCGGTGCGGCGCCTCGAAGAAGACCAGCGTGCGCGGCTCGGCGGCCAGCTCCCGCAGCCGGGCGCGCCGGCCGGAGCCGGACCGCGGCAGGAAACCCTCGAAGACGAACCGGTCGCTGGGCAGGCCGGACAGGGCCAGCGCGGTGGTCACCGCGCTCGGGCCGGGCGCCGCGGTGACCGGGAAACCGGCGTCGAGCGCGGCACGGACCAGCCGGTAGCCGGGATCGGAGACGCTCGGCATGCCACCGTCGGTCACCACGGCGACGACGGCGCCGGATCGCAGGGCTTCGACCAATTCGGGGGTACGCCGTTCCTCGTTGCCTTCGAAGTAGGAGACGACCCGCCCGCCGATCGTGACGCCGAGGTCCCGGGCCAGCCGCGCGAGCCGTCTGGTGTCCTCCGCCGCGACGACGTCCGCCGAGGTCAGGACCTCCCGCAGGCGGGTCGAGGCGTCGCCGGTGTTACCCAGCGGGGCGCCCGCGAGCACGACCCGTCCGCCGGCTTCTTCTCCATGAGGCATCCGAAAAGTCCATCACATGACAGGACGCGCCGACGGCGGGCCTACGTTCTCAGCGCGGGGGCCTACGATCGCGGGGTGACGACGGCGGCGACAGCTGAGACAGAACTCACCACCGCGGACTCCCCCGCCGAGACGGAGTCGTCCCCGGGCGTGCGAGCCATCCCAGAGATCGTCCGGCGGCGCCTGTCGACGCTGGACCGGAGCTTCAACCCGTACTCGTGGCTGGTCACCGTGATCATCACGGTGATCGCCGGGATCCTGCGATTCGCCGGGGTGGACAAGCCCAAGGGTTACATCTTCGACGAGGTGTATTACCCGACCGACGCGTGGGACATGCTCCAGCACGGCTTCGAGTGGGACGAGAAGGTCAACGGCGCGGCGTATGTGGTGCATCCACCGCTGGGCAAGTGGCTGATCGCCCTGGGCGAGATCCCGTTCGGCAACACCGAGATGGGCTGGCGGTTCTCCACCGCGGTGGCCGGCACGCTGATGGTGCTGATCTTCATCCGGGTCGCCTACCGGCTGTTCCACTCGATCGTGCTGGCCGGGATCGCCGGTCTGCTGATGGCGCTCGACGGTTTCCAGATGGTGCTGTCGCGGACCTCGCTGCTGGACATCTTCATCGGGCTGTTCATCCTGATGACCTTCGCCGCCCTGGTGCTCGACCGGGACCACTACCGGCGCAGCTGGCAGCGGGCCCTGGAGAACGGCTACGACCCGTCGGCGACACCGCACATCCCCCGGTTCATCCCGTGGTGGCTGCTGGTCTCCGGGATCACCTTCGGCATGGCGTGCAGTGTGAAGTGGAGCGCGCTGTTCTTCGCCCCGTTCTTCGCCGGTCTGGTGCTCGTCTGGCGGGCGCAGGCGCGGCGCTCGGCCGGGGTGCGCGGGCCGATCATCGCCGGGATCCTCGGTGACCTCGGCTGGCTGGCGCTCACCTTCCTGCTCACCATCGGGGTCTACCTGGCCAGCTGGACCGGCTGGTTCGTGACCGACAACGGCTACTTCCGGCACTACCGGGCCGACAACGGGTGGAGCGAGCCGCCGATCATCGGCGCTCTGCAGAACCTGATGCACTACCACGAGGAAGCGTTCAAGTTCCACACCGGACTGACGCAGAAGCACACCTACCAGTCGTGGCCGTGGCAGTGGCTGCTGCTGGGCCGCCCGGTGGCGTTCTACTGGAGCTCGGCCGGCGGCTGTGGTGCGCCGAGCTGCGCGGCCGAGATCCTGCTGGTCGGTACGCCGATCCTGTGGTGGTCGTTCCTGCCGGCGCTGGGCGTGATGGCCTGGTTCGGCGTGGCCCGGCGCGACTGGCGGGCCTACGCGATCATGACCGGCGTGGTGGCCGGGCTGGTGCCGTGGTTCTACTTCGCGGTCAAGGACGGCCGGACGATGTTCTCGTTCTACGCCATGCCGGCGCTGCCGTTCCTGATCCTGGCGGTGGTCTACGTCCTCGGGGCGATCATGACGCCGACCAGCGGGATGACCTCGGGGGCGGCGCGGACCGACCGGCAACTGGTCGGCACGGTCGTGGTGAGCACCTACGTGATCCTGGTGGCGCTCTGTTTCGCCTACTTCCACCCGATCTTCGTGGGCACGATCATGCCCTACGACGACTGGTCGGTGCGGATGTGGCTGGGCGGCCGCTGGATCTAGCAGGCCCGCCGACCCGAGGCGCCTGAAACAAAGGGCGCGCCCCGATCGCCTGCCACGGGGGAAGCGGGCGATTGGGGCGCGCAAGAGAAGCTTAACGAGCGGAGATGTCCCGCACAACGGGTGGTCACGCGAGATTGTCCGGTCGGTCCCATCATTCCACCGCTTCGGACATAAGCCACTTAACCTGCAAATAGGTTAAATCGTTTTGCGAGAAATGCTCGAAAAATCAGTCAGGAATACGACAGTAAATAGCCGGGTACGGCGGCGTAACCTATTTTGCCCGCGCCCGGCACCACTGCTCAGCGGAATGGCCGCCGTCGGACGACGCACCTGCCCCCACCGGGCCAAAGACCATTCGTCCCATTTCACATAATCGGTCGGCTGTCCCCCTTGTGAGTGATTCGTGCCAAGATCGCAATAAATGTTCATAGGCTTCGCCGGGTGACATCGCAGGAGCCCAAGAACACGCACGACACCGACATCGCCGCGGCCGAGACGGAAGTGATCACCGTCCCGGAGCCCGCGCCGGTGTTCGTGGACTCCACCGGCCGGCGCAGCCGTCTTCTCCGGCGGGTCGCACTGGCCTTCGGTGTCCTCCTCGTCGCCTACGGCGGACTGGTCGCCATCAGCCTCGCCGGCGGGCCGGTGAGCTCGAGCGCCGTACTGCCGCTACCCGGACTCGACGACGAGGACGAGGACGACGACGAGCCGCAGGCCCGGCCCACTCCGGCCCCCGCACCGACCCCGTCGGTCTCCCCGGCCCGCCGGGTCGTCGAGTCGGGTGTCCGGGACGGCGCCGAGCAACGCCGGCCCGTCGCCTCCACCTCGGTCAAGGCCTCCGCCAGCGCGTCCCGGTCGGCCACGCCCAAACCGACACCGTCCGCCAGTTCCGGCAGCCCGACCCCCCCGGCCGCTCGAATCCACGACGGCGACCCAGCCGTCCACTCCCGACCCGAACCCGACCACGAGCGGGCCGGCCACGCCCGGCGTGCCGCCCAACAAGCCGGTGCCGTGAGCGCCCGCCCGTCCCGCGGCCGCATCCTCCCGCCGCCCCGGGTACTTCTCGGCGCGATGCTCGCCGGTTTCTTCGTGGCCGTGCTGGTCGTACAGGCCTACATCAACGCCGAGTTCACCGGTGACCACATCCAGGACGAGGTGGGCGACCAGGCCGGCGTACCGTCCGCGATCCTGCGCGGCGGCCCGATCATCAACACCACGGGCGGCCAGCAGAGCACCACCCGGCTGCCCGAGCGGACCATCGCACTCACCTTCGACGACGGCCCCGATCCGGAGTGGACCCCGAAGGTCCTCGACGTGCTGCGCCGGCACGACGCACACGCCACCTTCTTCGTGGTCGGCTCCCAGGTGGCCCGCAACCCCGAGCTCACCAAGCGGGTGGTCGACGACGGCAACGAACTCGGCCTGCACACCTTCACGCATCCCAACATGCAGCGGCTCGCACCGTGGCGACGGGAACTCGAGCTGTCCCAGACCCAGATGGCCATCGCCCGGGCCACCGGAGTGCGTACCAACCTGGCCCGGTTCCCCTACTCGTCGAAGAACGCGGCGATCGACGAGGTGAACTGGAAGCTGATCAAGGAGGCCGGCGCTCTCGGCTACCTGGTCGTGGTCAACGACACCGACAGCAACGACTGGCAGCGGCCCGGACCCGACAAGATCGTCGCCGACGCCACTCCACCGGCCGACCAGTCCGCGGTCATCCTGTTCCACGACGCCGGCGGCGACCGCTCGCAGACGATCGCGGCCCTCGACCGGTTCATCCCACAGATGAAGGCCCGCGGCTACCGGTTCACCACCGTCACCGAGGGCCTCAACCTGGGTATCTCCGCGCAGACCGGCGCGCAGGCCCTCACCCCGCTGCCACTGAACCCGCAAGCACCGGACGGTGACGCGTGGCGGGGCCTGGCCGTGCTGTGGACCGTGGGCCTCGCCGACGGCATGGTCGCCGTGATCGCCCTGCTCTTCGTGGTGGTCGGGGTGCTCACCATCGGGCGTACCCTGCTGCTCCTGCTGCTCGCCGGCCGGCACGCCCGGCAGCGCCGCAGACCCGACTGGCAGTGGGGTCCACCGGTCACCGAACCGGTGTCGGTCATCGTCCCGGCCTACAACGAGAAGGAGGGCATCGAGGCCGCGGTCCGGTCCCTGGCCGGCGGCGACCACCCGGAGATCGAGGTGGTCGTGGTCGACGACGGATCCACCGACGGCACCGCCGACCTGGTCGACCGGATGAACCTGCCGAACGTGCGGGTGGTCCGGGTACCCAACGGCGGCAAACCGAACGCCCTCAACACGGGCGTGGCGATGGCCCGGCACGACCTGATCGTCATGGTCGACGGCGACACCGTCTTCGAACCCGAGTCGCTGCGGCTGCTGGTCCAGCCGTTCGCCGACCCCACGGTGGGAGCGGTCGCCGGCAACGTCAAGGTCGGCAACCGGGAGACCACCGTCGCCCTCTGGCAGCACATCGAGTACGTGATCGGCTTCAACCTGGATCGCCGCCTCTACGAGGTGATGAACTGCATGCCGACCGTGCCCGGCGCGATCGGCGCGTTCCGGCGCGAGGCGCTCGCCGAAGTCGGCGGGGTCAGCGACGAGACCCTGGCCGAGGACACCGACGTCACCATGGCGATGTGCCGGGCCGGCTGGCGGGTCGTCTACCAGGAGAACGCCCGCGCCTGGACCGAGGCGCCGACCACCATGGAGCAGCTGTACCGGCAGCGGTACCGGTGGAGCTACGGGACCATGCAGGCGATGTGGAAGCACCGCAAGGCGCTGTCCGACTCCGGGCCGTCCGGCCGGTTCGGGCGGGTCGGGCTGCCGTTCCTCGCCCTCTTCGGGCTGGCGCTGCCGATGCTCGCCCCGGTCGTCGACATCATGCTCGTGTACGGCCTGGTCTTCTGGGAACTCAAGGAGACCGCGGTCGCCTGGCTCGGCATGCTGGCCCTGCAGTTGTTCACCGCGGCGGTCGCGTTCCGGATGGACCGGGAATCGTTCAAGCCGCTGCTCACACTTCCGTTGCAGCAGTTCGCGTACCGGCAGCTGATGTATCTCGTGCTGCTCCAGTCGGCGACCACCGCGCTGACCGGCGGGCGGCTGCGCTGGCACAAGCTCAACCGGGCCGGGCTGACCCGACCGCCGGCGGCGACCCCGGTCCGGGTGCCGGCCCAGAAGAGACCCGCAAGCCCGTCCCCGGTCGAACTGCAGCCGATCGGGGACGGGCGGGCGTTCGATTCAGGCGATCGCCAGATCCCGGATCAGCTCGGCCGGGTCCATCGACGCGTACGGGAACACGACGTGCAATGACGTGCCGTCGCCCGGACGGTCGGACAGGGCGACGGTGGCGTGGTGGGCGTCCAGGATCCGCTTCGCGACGGCCAGTCCGCGGTCCGGGCCGGGCACGTCCGCCGGATTGGCGATCGCGCCGTAGTACAGGTGCGGGAACAGGTCGGGCCGCATCCCGTCGGGTAGGTCCATGTCGTCCAGCCGTACCGTCGGGCCGGACTCCATCTCCGTGCCCACCCGGACCCGGCCGCCCTCCGGTGTGTACTTCACCGCGGCGAAGAGCAGGTGCGTCAGCACCTGTTCGAGGCGCACCGGATCGGCGATGATCGGCAGCGACGGGCCGCCCGCCTGGTTGAGGATCCAGATGTGCTTGCTGGCCGCGATCGGCCGGACCGCCTCGACCGCCCGCTGGGTGACCCGGGTCAGGTCGCACTGCCGCATGTGCAGGCTCTCCCCGCCGAGCCCGGCATCGGCCATCGTGGTCAGGTGGTCGATCAGTTCCCGGAAGCCCCGGCAGTGCGCCGCCGTCGCCCGGGCGACCAGGTCACCCATCTCGGCGTCGTGGTAGCCGGTGTCACCGAGACGTTCCAGGTAGGCCGACATCAGCCGCAGCGACGACCGCAACTCCCCGCCGACCAGCCCGGCCAGGTCGTCCTTGCGGCGCTCCAGCTCCTGCAGCCGGGCCGTGGTGTTGGCCAGCGCGAACGCGTACCGCCGCAGCTCCAGCTGGGCGGTGACCTGGCGAGCCAGAGCACGTAGGGCCTGCTGCTGCTCCACGTCCAGCCGACGTGGCTCGGTGTCCATCACGCAGAGCGTGCCGAGCGCGAACCCGTCGGTGGTGAGCAGCGGCGCGCCGGCGTAGAACCGGATCCCGCCCTCGGCGGTCACGATCGGATTGTCGGCGAACCGTTCGTCCTCGCGGGCGTCCGGCACCAGCATCAGGTCGCGTTCGAGGATCGCGTGGGCGCAGAAGGAGACGTCCCGCGAGGTCTCCGCAACCTCGGTGCCGGTCTGTGCTTTGGCCCACTGCCGGTCCGCGTCGACCAGGCTGACCGCTGACATCGGCGCCGCGCAGACACCTGCGGCGAGCGCCACGATGTCGTCGAAGTCCTTCTCCGGGGGGCTGTCGAGTATGTCGAGTGAGTAGAGCGCGGCCAGCCGCTCGATCTCGTTGTCGGGCAGTGGTGCTTTCATGGGGCGTCACCTCCGAGACTTGCTTCAGAGGTACCACCCAAAAGTAGCAATTTTCGCGTTTCTCCCGGAACTGGCGGTGCCCGCAGGCTCCTGACGAGCGGATATGCTTCGCGGCCATGAGCACCGAGCAGTTCGCCTGCGGCACGTGCGGGGCCTCACACGACGGGCCTCCGCTCAGTTTCGCCGCCCCGGCGCCGGACTACTGGCAGCCGGAGATGGCCGGACAGGAGGGCTGCCTGCTGGACGCCGACATCTGCGTCATCTCCGGCGAACAGTTCTTCGTCCGCGGCCTGATCGAACTGCCCGTGTGGGACACCGGTGACATCTTCACGTACAGCATGTGGGTGTCCCTGAGCCGGCCCAGCTTCACCCGCGCCGTCGACGTGTGGGAGCAGCCCGGCCGCGAAACGGAGCCGCCCTACTTCGGCTGGCTTTCCAACATCATCGCGGGGTACGAGCCATCGACGCTCAACCTGCGGACGAACGTGCACACCCGAGCCGTGGGACAGCTGCCGTACATCGAGCTCGAACCCACCGGGCACCCGCTCGCCGTCGAACAATTGGCCGGCGTCACCCGGGCCCGAGTGGAGGAGATCGCCTCGTTCCACCTGCACCGCTAACCTGCTCGAATGGAACTGCGGACGATCGATCCCCGCAACTACGAGGCGGCCCTGGAGATCTCGGTCCGGCCCGACCAGGCCGACCTCGTCGCACCCGTCGTGAAATCGCTGGCCGAGGCGTACGTCTTCGGCGAGCAGGCCTGGCCGCGCCTCATCTACGACGGCGACGAACTGGTCGGTTTCGTGATGGCCTTCCTCGACATCCCGTGGACCACCCCGGACGACCCCGACCGGCGCTCCGGCCTGTGGCGCCTCAACATCGCCGCCGGACACCAGGGCAGCGGTTACGGTTCCTTCGCCGTCGAGGCGGTCTGCGCCGAGATCCGGGCCCGGGGCGGCACACAGGCGTACGTCACCTATCACGAGCGCGAGGGCGGCCCGGCGCCGTTCTACGCCCGCCTCGGCTTCCGCCCCACCGGCGAGATAGCCGACGGCGAGACCGTCGCGGTCCGCGACCTCGGTTAGCCCCGCGCCACCGCGGCTTCGCTGGCGAGCGTCAGCTTCCCGCCATCGCCCTGTTCGATGATGCCGACCGCCTCAGGCACGGCGTCCCCCAGCAGCCAGCGGAGGCTGACCCGGGCCGCAGCGGCGACCTCGGCCTGGGTCCGGCCCTGATCCTGTCTGGCCTGACGGACGGCCAGACCCAGATCGCGCGCGTTGGCGATTATCATCGCGCCCCCACCGTGTGCATGAACGTGCACACGCGTCATTTCTTCCGGCGGACGGCGTAGGCGACGGCTCCGTTCGCGTCGTCGACCGCGGTCACCTCGACCGAATGCCCCTCGGCGTCTGCGGGAATCTCCAGATCAAGCGCCCCGAACCCACCGGCCGGCGCACAGGCCCGCAGATCCTGCTCCACCAGCGCCGCACCGATCCGAAACCCCACCCGCAGAACGCCGTTACCGGAGCAGGACACGATGAGCCGGTACCCGCCGGCTTTCCACTCGGACTTCGGATCCTCACGACGCAGCGGATTCTCCGGATCGAGCAACTGCGCGTCGGCGACGATGTTCTGAACGGCCGCGGTAGCCGCGGTCTCCTCCGGAGACAACACGACAGGCGATCCGGTGGGCACGCCCATCTGCTCCCCGGACGGCCCACAGCCGGTCAATCCCAAAA
Organism: Actinoplanes sichuanensis; assembly: GCF_033097365.1. Classification (NCBI taxonomy): domain Bacteria; kingdom Bacillati; phylum Actinomycetota; class Actinomycetes; order Micromonosporales; family Micromonosporaceae; genus Actinoplanes; species Actinoplanes sichuanensis. Next base: position 10,200,338 of record NZ_AP028461.1, on the reverse strand, counting down.
CCATCACGAGGAGTACGGCACTCAAGCGCACGATCGCCAGCGTAGGACCCGCCACACCGCCGCCAGCCGTTGTTCAGTTTTCCGCGCCGTTCAGAAAAACTGAACAGGCCTGAAAACCGAACATCGTGATCAACCGACCCCCAAGCCACGCGCCATCGCATAGAGCAGGGTCGCGCGTCGACGCGGGTCGTCCGACCAGCCGGAAGCGTTCGTGACGTTCATGTGCCGAATCAGGATCTCGCCAGGCACCCCCGGCCAGCGACCGGCTATCTCGGACACACGTGTGGCGCCGACGATGCCCGCAATCTCCTCACCGAGCATCCGAACCGCCGCGGCCGTACTGTCCAGATCCTCCGCAACGAGCAGATCCTGGCCGCGCTCTGTCTCATAGACGTAGGTCTCGACAGCGGGTGCCGTCGAGTACCAGTACATGACGGTGGCGATATCGGAAGCGTCCTTGTACTCGCCGTATGCGCTGCGATCCAGCCACGCGACGAGTTTCAAGGCGGCATACCCGGCCGCGCTGGGAATCCGGATGGTCCCCGCGGACGGCAACTCCAACGGGTGAGCGACCGCGAAGACCTCGCTGAAGCCCCACACACTGATCGGTTCCCGGCGAGTCGCGGGCACGACCGTCCCCGGCGGATTCTCCACCGGCCCGAACGGCATCAGGTCGGCGACCGTCTGCGCGACCTGAAAGCGGATCCCGGTGTTTCCGGCCGGCCGGAGATTCCCGACCAGTTCGTCGTACGCGGCCCAGTTCGCCATCGCGAGCCCGAGGTCGATATCGGACGTGGCACGTAGCGGGAACTCGTGGCCGAACGCACTCTGCAGAATGTCCCGGCAGTGCGCCCCGACCAGTAGGACCTCGCTCGGGCGCAGCCGCGCGGACTTCGCCAGGAGCTCGGTCATCACCCCGTCGACCAGGTGAAGCAGCGACGGATCAGCTCGGCCCAGATCCAGCATGATCGTCCCTCCACGTTCTTGCCACCTGCACCAGACGGGCATCTCCGGCGGCCATCAGGTCGGCATAGACCAGGGGCCACGGCGCATTCCCCGCTTTCGCCGCCGACAGCTCCTCGGTCGAACGTGGCGACGTCCAGAACTTGCGGCGCACGAAGATGTTGTCAACACGATCCGGGTTCCTGGTCCAACGATTGGCTATGGCCAGTTTCGGGTCCCACGAATCCACGTAGACGGTCAGCGTCGCCGGGCGCACGATGTCCACACCTTCGGCCGCCTCACCGCTGAGGTATGCGGCCTGCTCACGTACGAACGGGCGGCTGGGGTCGCCGGAGAATCGTGCGACCTGAAGGTGCGGGCCGAGGCCGGTCGGATAGGCCGCGGTCCAGAGATCGAGCAGCTCGCCGAATCGGGCCGGGCTCACAGCGGACCCCGCCAGGTAGCCGGCTTCGCCGAGCCGGGTCAGCACATCATGAGTCTGCCCAAGTGAGGTCCCGGCGGCCGCCGCGATGTCCCGCTGCCGTTGACCGGCCAGGTCCGGCCAGGCGAGCAGCGCCAGGATGACCTGAGCCCGGACTCGGCTGAAGAGATTCGACGGACGCGAGACAGCCAGATCCGAACGGCTCGGGCTCTGTTCATCCGCAGACGCGGCGCGGCCCCGCACATCGATGAGCACACCGTCGAACGTGATGTACGCGTTACCCAGAGCATCCAGGAACTGCACGTTCGCCTCGCGGAAGGCCTCAGCACTGCGACGACTGATGCGGTCACCGACGACCAGGAGCGGCCGGTCGCCGGATGGCATGCCCTGAGCCAACGAGGTCAATGTCATCGAGCGAGCGATCCCAACCACATACGTGCTGGTGGCGCCACCCCTCGACAGCTCGATCACAGCGTTCGCACGACCGTCCGGATCGATGCTGGAGGATGTAATCGCGAGACTGATGCCGAACTGGCGCAGATGCTCCCGGGCGGGCTCCAGAAGCCGCTCCACCTCGCCGGACGTCACGGGTGTTCGGCTTTTCACGCTGTTCAGTCTATTTGAACACCACCAAGAACTGAACAGCCTCCGGTTTACGGCCGAAAACAAAAACGCCCAGACCGAAGTCCAGGCGTTTCAATGTTGGGTGGAGCTGTGGGGATTTGAACCCCAGACCCCCTCGATGCGAACGAGGTGCGCTACCAGACTGCGCCACAGCCCCTTGGTCTTCCGGTGACCGCGTCACCTTGGAACCGTTGAAAGGCTAACAGGTCATCTCGCCCCTTCGCGAACCACCCCTCCCAACAACGTCCGGGAGGGCAACAGCCCGGATGGTGCCCTGGTGGCCGGGACTGTCGCCTGCGTCGCCCCGGGAGCTACGGGACGGCCGGAACATGGCGGGTGCGGGCTGGCCGTACCCCCTAAGAGGCGTTGTGCCGACGCCCGCCGGCCTCGTAAGGACGACCGCGCAGACCGCCTCGCCGCCGATAGGAGACCGAGCCGCCGTTGGCCGCAGCCGGCAGGGGCAGGTCGGAGGGCTCCCGGTCGAGGCCCATCGCCGCGCGCCGGACCGCTTCGCGTTGGGCGGCCAGGCGGCGCTGGGCCTCGCGGCGGGCGGCGGCGCGGCGGGCCTGTTCGCGGCGGACCTCGGCCTGGCGGGCGGCGAGCCAGGCCGATTCGCGGGCCTGGATCCGACGGCGGCGGCGGTCGGCGATGGCACGGTTGCGCAGGTGTACGAGGTACAGCCCGAGCAGACTGCCGGTGACCGCGAAGCTGATCCAGAAGCCGGGCCCGACCGCTACCACGCCGACCAGCTCGATGGCGTTGAGCAGGACGAGCGCGGCGAAGACACGGCGGCGCCGGACCACCGCGGGGGCGCCCCGGCGCGGCGGGGTGCGGCGGGTCGGGCGCCTGCCGGTGACCAGGCGGAGGCGGCGCTCCGGTGGCGTCACCGGATCACTCGTTGGGGCGGGGACCGTAACCGTGACCTGGCGGGCGGGGTTGATCGGTCGGCGTCCGGGCACGGTTCGGAGACGGCGGCGGCGCTGTAGCACCCGCGCCGTCGAGGACGCCCGTTCCGCGGCGAGCCGCTCGGTGGCGTCGTACCGGCGTACCAGCGCCGGGGCGAGAGCGAGCAGGCCCGCCGCGGCGAGGACGGCGAGGAGCACCGAGGTCGGCACCGTCACCGCTCCGATCCGCCACGACGAATGACACGTGGAATGACACGACGAATGCGAGGTTACGGGCGGTAGCCGTGATATTTCGCGCGCCGCGCCGGTAGCGTTGCGACGTTACCGATCATGAACTGGTGCGGATGCGGCGCCAGCGCGCCAGCAGGCCTCCCTCGCCGGCGACCTCTTCGCTGGTCATCGCGTAGCCGAGGTGGTCGCGCCAACCGCCGTCGATGTGCATGTAGCGCTGGTGGTACGCCTCCTCGCGGAAACCCAGCTTCTCGACGACCCGGCGGCTCGGCCCGTTCTCCGGCCGGATGTTGACCTCTATCCGGTGCAGCCCGCCCGGCCCGAAGGCGTGGTCGACGGCGAGCGCCAGCGCGGTCGGGATCACCCCCCGGCCGGCGACCCGGTGGTCGACCCAGTAGCCGGCGTACGCCGACGCGAACGCCCGCCGCACGATGTTGCCCAGGTTGACGTGCCCGACGAGGCGTTCCCGGCCGTTCTCGACGAGGCAGACGGCGAACGGCATGCTGTCGCCGTTGCGGGCGGCCCGTTTCATGTCGCGGTAGACGTAGCCGTAGGTGCGTGGCGAGTTCATCTCGGCCCACGGGCCGGGCGGCGCCGACTCCCACGGGGCCAGCCAGGCCTGGTTGGCGATCCGCACCTCGGACCAGGCCCGGGCGTCTCCGCGTTTGTACGGCCGGAGCAGCACCGCCCCGTCCGACAGCACAGCGGGCCAGCCGGGTGTGGTGGCCCCGAGCATCTATCGCCTCCGGTCGAGCAGCAGAACGTCGACGGTCGAGCCGGCGGCCGCTGTGGTGACCCGTTCGCCGAGCACCAGCAGGCCGTTCGCCTCGGCCAAACCGGACAGAGTGTACGGCCCACCGGCGAGCGGCTGCACCGTGTAACCACCACCCCGGCGTTCTGCCACGTAGGCGGGCCGGAACTCGCGCAGACCGCCCGGCGACGACACCGTCTCCAGCAGGTGTGCCTTGATCCCGGGCCGGAAGACCGGTTCCGCCCCGGCGAGCAACTGGATCACCGGCCGGGCCAGCACCTCGAACCCGATGAGCGCGGCGCCGGGCTCGCCGGGCAGGCACACCACGGGGACCTCCTCGCCGCCGACCGTGCCGAAGCCGAGCGCGGTGCCGGGGCAGAGGGCCACGTCGGTGAACTCGACGGTGCCGCGGCCGGAGCCGGGCCGGGACAGCACCCGGCGCAGCATGTCGCCGGGTCCGGTGCCGGTGCCACCGGTGGTGATGATCAGGTCGGCGCGCAGCGTCTGGTCTTCCAGCAGGCCACGCAGCCCTTCCGGGTCGTCGTCACAGATGCCGATCCGGTACGCCAGCGCGCCCGCCTCCACCGCGGCCGCCGTGAGGGCGTGCGAGTTGGCGTCGACGACCTGGCCGGGCTGGCTGGGTCGGCCCACGTCGACGAGCTCGTCGCCGGTGGCCACGACCACCACCCGTGGGCTGGGCCGGACCATCACGTGCCCGATCCCGGCGGCGGCGAACAGGGCCACGGTCGGCGGGGTGACGTAGGAGCCGGCGGCGGCGAGGAGCTGCCCGACGGCGACCTCCTCACCGGCCCGCCGAACCCCGGAGCCGCGTTTCGGGGCGTGCAGGATCTCCACCGCGGCCATGCCCTGATCGGTCCAGTGGACCGGGACGACGACGTCGGCGCCGATCGGCAGCGGCGCCCCGGCCGCCACCGAGAAGCAGGTGCCGGGGGTGAGCCGGACCGGCCGCCAGTGTGCCGCCCCCATGTCGCCGACCACGTTCAGCCGGACCGTGCGGGCGGTGTTCTCGAACTGCCCGAACGACGGGTGCGACCCGATGCGCCCGGCGCCGGCCAGGTCTTCCCATCGGGCCGCGTACCCGTCGATCGCGGCCTGGTCGAACGCCGGGTACGCGTGTGGGGCGACCACGTCGGCCGCCAACACGTTCCCGTGCGCCTGGGTGAGGTCGAGGTCGAGCGGAGGCAGCGCCCGGAGCCTGCGCAGCACGCTGCCCAGGTACTCGGCGAGAGGCATCAGCTCGTTGGAAGCGGCCGCCTCGCGATCGGCCGTGGCGGTCATCCCTTCCGGCCGCCGACGAATTCGGTGAGCCAGGCCCGGAACTCCTCGCCCAGGTCAGGTCGCTGCACCGCGAGCTGGACGACGGCCTGGAGATAGCCGAGCGGCATACCGGTGTCGTAGCGGTGGCCGCGGTAGACGATGCCGTGCACCGGCACACCGTCGGCGAGCATCGTCGCCATAGCGTCGGTGAGCTGGATCTCGCCGCCGTTGCCGGGCTTGGTGTCGGCGATGACGTCGAAGATCGTGCCGGGCAGCACGTAGCGGCCGAGCACCGCCAGGTTGCTCGGCGCCTCCTCCGGGGCCGGTTTCTCGACCAGGCCGGTCACCTCGACGACATCCGGGTCGTCGGTGGTCTTGACGGAGGCGATGCCGTAGCGGGCGGTCTCGTGCGGGGCGACCTCCATGAACGCGAGGACGATGCCGCCGGTCTTCTCCTGCAGGTCCAGCATCGCCGGGAGCAGCGGCTTGTCCTCTTCGACGAATTCGTCGCCGAGCAGGACCGCGAAGGGGTTGTCGCCGACGTGCGAGGCGGCGGTACCGACGGCGTGGCCCAGGCCGAGCGCCTCACCCTGACGAACCGTGTAGATGTCGGCGAGTTCGCTCGAACGGCGTACCGCGGCGAGCCGCTGGTGGTCGCCCTTCTCCTCCAGCCGCGCCTCGACGTCGGGGCGCCTGTCGAAGTGGTCGACCATGGCGGTCTTGCCCCGCCCGGTCACCAGGAGGACGTCGGTGATGCCGGCCGCCGCCGCCTCCTCGACGATGTACTGCAGGACCGGCCGGTCCACCACGGGCAGCAGTTCCTTGGGCACGGCCTTGGTGGCCGGCAGGAAGCGGGTTGCGAGACCCGCGGCCGGGATCACCGCCTTGACGGCGCGCTTCGTCGTCATACAGTCACTTCACCTTCGCTGGTTCCGGACATGCCGCGAGACTATCGGCCACGGCCATGTCGCGGCGGCTGCGGCCCACCAGTGATGGCGGTCGCGGCATCCAGATGCCCCTCCGGGAGGGCTGGGGAAACCCGTTCCGCGAGCCGGTACGTGTCCCGGCCGGCGTTCTTCGCCGCGTACAGCGCCTCATCGGCCGCATCCAGCACGTCCTGCGCGGTCGCACCGTGCTCCGGGAAGACCGCGATACCGATCGACACGCTGATCGGTATCCGGTCGGCGAGGCCGGGACGGCGCGGGTCGACCGGCACCGGCCAGTCCCGCACCGCGGCGCCCAGCCGCTCGGCGACTATCACCCCGCCGTACGCGTCGGTCTCCGGCAGCAGCACCACGAACTCCTCCCCGCCCTGACGGAACGCCACGTCGACCTCGCGGAGCCCGATCCGGATCCGCCGCGCGAATTCGCCCAGCACCTGATCACCGGCCGGGTGGCCGTACGTGTCGTTCACCTCCTTGAAGTGGTCCAGGTCGAGGACCAGGACGGTGAGCATCCGGCCGAACCGGCTCGCCCGCTCCACCTCGCGGCGCAGCACCTCGCGCAGATAACGGTAGTTCCAGAGTCCGGTCAGCGGATCAGTCAAAGAGAGACGTTGTGCCTCCTCGTGGACCCGGACGTTGTGCACGGCCACCCCGGCCTGACCGGCGAAGGTGCGCAGCGTACGCAGATCGGCGTCCTCGAAGGCCGGACCACCCAGCCGGTCGTAGAGCGCCAGCACACCCAGTACCGTCGGCTCCGGCCCGCTCTCCTCGTCCGGTGGCGCGCAGATCGGAACGGCGAGATACGAGTCACAGGCGGGCTCGTCCGAAACGCACCCGGAGGTGCCCCGCGACGGCGTCCCGGTCGCGGCGACCCGCCCCAGCACCCCACGACCCGGTGTCAGACGCCGCTGGGTCAGCTCGGCCGGCGACAGGTCCCACGCCCCGGTCAGCCCGGCGCCGCAACGGGCCGCCAGCCGCCCGTCGCCCGGGTCGGTGAGCAGGATCAGCCCGGCCCGCGCGGCGGTGGCGGTCATCGCGGTCCGCAGGATCACCGGCAGGATCCGGTCCAGGTCGTGGGTGCTGGACAGGGTGTCGCCGAGAATCGCGAGATGCCGGCGCAGCTGGTCCCGGCTCGCGGTCAGCGCCTGCACGTAGGACTGGAGCTCCCGGGTCATCCGGTTGAACGTCCCGGCGAGCCGGCCCAGTTCGTCCGGCCGCGGGATCGGCACGCGGGTGTCCAGGTCGCCGTTCGCCACCCGGTCGGCGGCCCAGGCCAGATCACCGAGCGGGCGAGTCGTGGATCGGGCCAGCCAGCGGGCGGCGATCACCGCGACGACCGCGGTGGCCAGCACGATCAGCAGCAGGATCAGGTAGCGGGCGGTGGGTCCGGCGGCCGGGACGGTCAGGGTCAAGGTCAACGGCCGGCCCGGTTCGGCGGACAGGTTCCGGTCGGCGGTCCCGGCGGCCGCGGCCGCGCTCTCGCCCAGCCGCACGGCTACGCCGGCGGACGCTCCGAGTCGGTCCAGCATGGCGGCGTCGACCCGCTGGGCGGCGGTCACGGTGATCTCTCGGGTGTACGCGGCCGCGGTCATCGCCGTGGCCTCCTCACGTCCGGCATCGGGGCCGGCGCAATCCCGATGGCCGGTCGCCGCCGGGTCGCCGGTCATCGCGGAACGCGCCAGACTCGACTGTTCGGTTTCGGTCATCCAGATCTCGGTGGCCAACCCTCGGGCGACCAGCTGGTCGGCGACCGCCTGACGGTCTCCGGCCGGAACCACGGCGACCGCATCCGCCGAAGCCTGCAACTGGCGGCAGATGGCGCCGATCGCCACACTGACTGTTGTCGCAGCGTGGTCGAGGCGTTCGGTGGTCCGCTCCCGGCTCACGGCGTTGGCGGTCAACGCGACGAAGACGGACCCGAGCAGGACCGGACCGAGCACGACCACCAGGAAAGCGCTGGTCAGCCGGCCACGTAGTGTCACACATCCTCCCGGGAGTGGCCCTCTTTGGAGCGATGCTGACATAGTGTGCACCGTTTGCCGGTTTTCAAAAGGGGGTGTTGCATGTCGGATTTAACCCCTGATGCGGAAAAATCACATCAAATCAAGATCGCGCTCCGCGCACGGCTGCTCACGGTGCGTCGATCACTTCCGGTCACCGCGCTCGACGCCGCGGCCGCCAAAATTCAAGGTCAAATTCTTGCGCTGGTACGCCGTACCGGCGCCCGTTCCATCGCCGCCTACGTCCCGATCGGACCCGAACCGGGCGGCACCGACCTGCCGGACCGCCTCCTGGCCGCCCTGCCTCGAGACGGCCGCCTGCTACTCCCGGTCCTGCTCCCGGACAACGACCTGACCTGGGCCGAACTGACCGCCCCCACCTCGCCCCCCGCCGCGCAGTCGTCCCCCACCAGCACCGCCGATTCCCCGACACCCACTCCGGGCCCGCCCACCTCGGCTCCCGCCCCTTCGATCCCCGGCTCTTCGCTTCTCGTGGCAGGGCCGCGCGGGCTGCGTGAACCCGGCGGGCCACGACTCGGGGTCGAGGCGGTCCGCTCGGTGGACCTGCTCCTGGTACCGGCACTCGCCGTCGGACCCGACGGAACCCGGATGGGCCGCGGCGGCGGATCCTACGACCGGGTGCTGGCCCGCCTACCGGATCTCGGCCCCTTGACCGTGGCGCTCCTGCACGACGGCGAGGACGTGCCCTTCGTCCCCGCCGAACCCCACGACCGCCGGGTCCATGCGGTGATCACCCCCACCGGCGGCTTCTCCCGCCGCCCGCACGCCTCTTGAGGGGTCGCCCTATCTCGTCGGGAGCCGGTTCCGGCTTTCAAGGGCTGCTGCCGGCCTCGCCGTCACCACCGCCTTCGCAGCCACCACCGCCTTCGCAGCCACTGCCGCCTTCGCAGCCACTGCCGCCTTTTCGAGGGGGCACCCGCGGCCGCTTCGACGGTTCGTGGATGTGCCGGTCGCGCCTCGCTGTGATATCACCCACCGGCCGGTTCTCCCTCAGGCCGAGCGCCGAGTGGACGAATTGACCTCCGATGCCGCAACATTGGCACTCGGAGTTGGCGAGTGCCAGCAGCCGATTGATCCGGAGGAGCCGTGCCTACCTACCAGTACGCCTGCACCGAGTGCGGTGAGCAGCTTGAAGCAGTGCAGTCCTTCTCCGACCCGGCGCTCACCGAGTGCCCGAACTGCCAGGGCAAGCTCCGCAAGGTGTTCAACTCGGTCGGCATCGTCTTCAAGGGTTCGGGCTTCTACCGCAACGACTCCCGGTCGGGCAGCGTGAGCTCCGAGAAGTCGGCCACCGGCTCCGGCGACTCGACCACCAAGAAGGCCGACACGGCGGCGTCGTCGTCGACCGCTTCGACAAGCACCTCGTCGAGCTCGTCCACGAGCAGCAGCACGACTGCGTCGTCGGGCGGCAGCGGTTCGAAGGCCGCCGCGACCCCCTGATCCCCACCACTGAAGCATCACTCGCGCGCCGAGCCCCTCCCCGGGCTCGGCGCGCATTCGTTTCCCCGTCCCGGGCTCGGCGCACATTCGTTTTCCCTGCCCGGGCCACGGCGGCCGAGCGGACCCCATACCTCTGCCGCCGTCATCGGATCGCCGCCGCCTTGTGCAACCGGCTCCGGCGGCTCGATCTGGCCGACTACTTCGATACGGGCGACACCGAACTCGCCGCCGCCCTCCGACCCGGCGCCCAAGGCCTGTCCTGGTGGCAGAGTCGGCTAGCAGGTTCGGCTCGGCGGCGACGCGTTTCCACAGTGCCGGGTTGTCCACAGCGTCTCCGCGCCGGAGACCGCCGGCCGCCTAACGTCGGTGACAGCCGTCGGCGGGCGCCTCTGACAAGCCGTTCCGCAACGAAGCCGATCGGCCGTCTCCCCCGACGGTGCGAGGTGTCCGCCGACGGCCGATCAGGGCTGATCCGGGTCTGATCAGGCGACGATTGGAGGTTCGATGCCCCGCGAGCGACAGGCGCCGGCTGATGAGCGTCTCGATCCGGTGCGATGGCATCGGCCAGGCCGGGGCACGCTGCTGCGCCTGCTCTCGGTCACCGTGTTGTTGCTCACAGCGGCGGCGGTTCTCTGGGTCAAGCCGACCGGCTGTGTCCCGGTCGAGGCCGGGCCGCAGACTTCCGAACCGTCCGGCCGCGCTTCCTCATCACCCGGCCCGCCGACGGCCACCGCCGCCAGACCGATTCCGTCGGGAAGCGTCGGCGTGCCGGTGCGCCTGGCCGACCCGACAGCGCTGACCGTGGTCCGACCCGGCAACCGGGTGGACCTACTCCGGATCGAGAGCGACCGTGACCGCACCACCGCCGTCGCGAGCGCGGCCCTGGTCCTGGACGTGACCGGAGCCGACGACCCGGTCACCGGCGGACTCCTCCTGGCCCTCGATCCGGCCGAGGCCAGGCAGGCGATCTCCAGTGCAGGCCGAGGCTTCGCCATAGTGATCCGCCCAGGCTGACCACCGAAAACCGACTCAGCTCGACCCACAGACAGGCCGACTCAGGAAAGCCGATCAGGCGCACCCTCAGAAAGGCCGCCCAGGCGCTCCTTCAGAAGTCCGCTCAGGCTTACTACCGGAATTGACCGCTCAGGCGCACCCTCAAAAGGCCGCTCAGTATTGCTCCCGGGAAGACCGCGAAGGCTCACTCGCGGGAAGACCGCGGACGCTCACTCGCGGGAAAGGTGGTGATGGGACCGACCAGGACTACGTGTCGGTGGACGGCGATCAGTCCCAGTGCGGCGGACGGTCCTCCAGCAGGCGGTCGTCGTTGGAGTAGGACCGCTCACCCCAGCCCCGCTCGGTGTCGTCACGGGTCTGTTCGGGCAGTACCGGCGCCTCTTCGGACTCGAAATCGACCTCGCGCTCGGCGTCGTTGTCACGCTCAGGGTCGTCCAGGATGTCCACGACTAAGAGGGTAAGCCGACAGCGGCGCGGCCGTCGTCCCCCTCCGGTTGTACCGTCGGTGAACGTGAGCTCCCCCACCAGCGTCCCGGACGACGACGCGTACTGGCAGCGCCCCGACCCGGCCGCCGAGCCGCTCGGGCGGCCTGAGCCTGCGCCACCGGTCCGGCCCGTCGAATATCAGGGACCGCCGCGCGCCGATCCACCCCCGGCCGACTGGCGCCCGCCGACGATCGCCCATCCCCCGTCGCCGAGGCAGATGCCACCGCAGAACTTCGAGGCCATCGACGACGCGGAGGGTTCGGCGCGGACTGTCACGTACGGCATCGGCTTGGTCGCGGGGGCCATCGCCCTCATCATCGTCTGCCTGCTCTGCGCCCGCCTGGTCTTCTGAAAGGCAGGCCGCCACCAGCCGATGCGGCCGGGGCCGGCCCGGCGCGGCCCGGGCCGGCGCGGGTCGGGCCGGCGCGGGTCGGGCCGGCGCGGGTCGGGCCGGCGCGGGGCCGGCCGATGCGGCCCGGGTCAGCCGTCGGACGGTGACCGCGTGACCTGGCGGGCAGGTCAGCGCGGTCACGGTCCGGCAGGCGGCGACGCCGGGCAACGAGCGGCGAGGATCAGTAGGTTCCCCACACGGCGGTCGCGCCCGAGTCACCGGTCTGGTAGAGGTACCAGACGGTCACGCCACCCAGAATCAGCAGGACCACCGCGAAGCCCAGGTCGGCGAGCTTCGGCAGGGCCGCCGACTTGCGGCTGGTGAGGACGACCAGGATCAGGCTGAGCACGCCGAGGGCGAGGGCCAGCCAGAACGTGGTCGTGCCGTTCGACATGTGCCCGTCGAGGATCTCCTTGCCCTTGTCGGAAACACGCTGCTCGCTGAGCAGGCGGTTGTAGAACTCGGTTCCGGAGAGCTTGGTGATCAGGGCGGCGACCGGCGCGACGACCGCCAGCAGCGCCACCGCCCAGCCGATTCGGGGGCGCAGGGACGCGGCGAACCCGTAGACGATCGCGCCGAGGGCCAGCAGGGGCACGAAGATGACGGCGGCATGGAGCACGAGAACGTGTACCGGCAAACCGTTGACCTGGTCTAACACCATTCCTCCTAGTTCCCGGCGGTGCTCCGGGCGGGTGATCCGGGGTGAGGGCCAGCTTAGAAGTTATCTGACTGCGCAAACATCCCCTTACCGCCAAGTCGTGATCGAAACGCGTCCCAGACAGCCGCCGAATGCCGGACGGTAAGGAGCCCGGGTTGGTGATTCGGTTCCGCCGTGTTGTCATGGACGGATGTCGACCGGTGAAGAACTCCTGCGTGAGCACGGATTGCGGGTCACCCGTCCCCGTCTCGCGGTGCTCGAGGTTCTGACCGGCGGCGGGCACCTGGAGGTGGACGAGATCGCCCAGCGGGTGCGGGGTCGTCTCGACTCGGTGTCGACCCAGGCGGTCTATGACGTGCTCGGCGCGCTGTCCCGCGCCGGGTTGGCACGGCGCATCGAGCCGGCCGGCAGTCCGGCGCGCTACGAGGCCCGGGCCGGCGACAACCACCATCACATCGTCTGCCGTGGCTGCGGGGCGATCGCCGACGTCGACTGCGCGGTGGGCGAGCGTCCCTGCCTGATGCCGGCCGATGTGCACGGCTTCGAGTTGGACGAGGCGGAGATCACCTTCTGGGGCCTGTGCTCCTCCTGCCGGTCTCGCCGGAACGCTGACATCGCCTCCTGACCAGCGGCCCCGGCTGCGAACCGACGGACATCCCCGCCCCTTACCGACCCGGCGATCCCGCTCCAGGCCGATAGACGATCCCGCCCCTTACCGACCCGGCGATCCCGCTCCAGGCCGATAGACGATCCCGCCTCTTGTCGGACCCCGGCTCCACGGCCAACCGACTGGCGACCCCGCCCCTTACCGATCAGGGGCATCCCGAACCGGCCGGCGACCCCTTCTCCGGGCTATTCAAGATCAAGTAGTGCTTCGTGTCGAAGGCGCGTGGCACGCTGGATGCATGTCGGGAGACGTCGGCCTGTTCGGACCGGACTCGGTCACCTGGAAACTCCATCGCGAGCCGATCCTGATGCTGGGCGGTCTGCGCTCGCTCTACCTGCAGGCGCTGCACCCGCGGGCGGTGGCCGGCGTGGCACAGAACTCCGGCTATCGGGCCGATCCCTGGGGCCGGTTGGTCCGCACGTCCGACTACGTCGGCACGGTCATCTTCGGCACCACCGACCAGGTCGACAAGGCCGCGAGCCGGTTACGGCGGTTGCATGCCGGCATGACGGCGACCGATCCGCGTACGGGTGAGCGGTTCCGGATCGACGAACCCGACCTGCTGCGCTGGGTCCATGTGGCCGAGGTCGAGTCGTTCCTGACGACCGCGGTCCGGGCCGGGGTGCGGCTGACCCCCGGCGAGGTGGACCGCTACTACACCGAGCAACTGCGTTCGGCCGAGCTGGTCGGCTTGGACCCGGCGACGGTGCCGTCGACGGCGGCCGAGGTGGCGGCCTATTTCGAGGCGGTACGCCCAGAGCTCGCACTCACCCGGGACGGTGCGGAGGCGGCCCTGTTCCTGACCGTGCCACCGGTGCCGGAGCACTGGGGCGGTCTCCCGCTGCGCCTGGGACTCACGCTGGGCCCAGCCCGATGGGCCTACTTCGGCGTCGCCGGCACGGCGATCGGTCTGCTGCCGTCCTGGGCCCGCAAGATCTACGGCGGTCTCGGTTGGCCGACCACCGACCTGGCTGCCGCTCTCTCGGTCCGCGGCCTTCGCGCTGTGATCCGGGGTGTCCAGTCAGCCTTGCCCGAGCAGTACCGGGTGGCCCCGCTGCACCGAGCCGCCCTGGATCGAGCCGGCCACCCCTGACCGAGCCCACCAAAGCCGAAACGAGCGCAAAAACCACAAAAGGCCAGCCCACAAAGGGCGGCGCCGCGAAGGGCGGCGCCGCGAAGGGCGGCGCCGCGAAGGGCGGCGCTGGCGAAGGGCTCAGGCGCTCAGGTGCTCGACCGCCGTCCAAGGATCCTTGGCCGCCACCGAAGCGCCGGCCGGGCAGACCTTGCGGAAGTCGCACCACCCGCAGAGTGACCCCGGATTGACCGGAAACTCCGCATCCGGGTCGGCGCCGCCGGCCACCGCCTTCTCCGCCGCCATGATGTCCTGCGCCGTCTCCTCGGCCCGCCGCACCTGCCGGGCCAGCGACTCCTCGGTGTGCTCGTGGGCCACCACCGCCCCGGTGGGCAGGTGGTGCAGCTCGACCCGGCGACATGGTCGCCGGAACATCCGCTCGGTCGCGAACGCATAAAGCGCCAGTGCCTGGGAGCCTCGGGCGTCGTCGGGTGAAAGCCCGGACCGGCCGGTCTTGTAGTCGACGATGACCGCCTCCGGCCCGGCCGGACCCATCCGGTTGTCGATCCGGTCGGCGCGCCCGTTGAGCGCGAGGATGCCGGTCTTGGCGGCGACCACCCGCTCGACACCGAGCGGCTCGTCCTCCGGGTCGAGGGTGGCGACGTAGCTCTCCAGCCAGTCGAGGGCCCGCTGGTAGGTGACCCGCTCCTGCTCGACGTCGCGGTAGCCCTCACGCACCCAGGTGGCCTTGAGCAGGCTGGGCAGCGACTCGGGGACCCGCCGCTCGGGGGAGGCCATATACCAGTTCTTCAGCGCGGTGTGCACGCTGGCGCCGAGCGAGTTGTGCGCCCAGGGCGGACCCTTGGGTGGGCTCGGCCGGTCGATGTACGAATACCGGTATCGCCGTGGGCAGTCGGTGTAGGCCCCGAGCTTGCTCGGCGTGCAGACGAACAGTCGCTCGGGCATGCCGGCGAAACCGAGCTGCTCGGGAACGGCGGGCTTGGTGGCACGTCGAGTGGGGGGCACCATCCCATCCTGCCGGCACCCCCCGACAATTCCGGTCAGGGCAGGGCGGCGTACGACTTCACGAAGGCATTGATCGCGTCGGCGATGAGCTGCACCGCGATGGCCGCCAGCAGCAGGCCCGCGATGCGGGTGAGCACCTCGATGCCGGCCGGACGCAGCAGCCGGACGATCACGCCGGAGAAGCGCAGCACCAGCCACACACAGGCCATCACCGCGAGGATCGCGGCCGCCAGGATCAGGTACTCGTCGGCGCTCTCGGCCCGCTGCACGTACAGCATGGTGGCGACGATGGCGCCCGGCCCGGCCAGCAGCGGGGTGCCGATCGGGACGAGGGCGACGTTGCTGGTGCCGCCCTGTTCAGCGGGTTCGTCGGTTTTGCCGGTGAGCAGCTGCAACGCCACCAGGACGAGCAGCAGACCGCCGGCCGCCTGGAGCGCGGGCAACTGGACGTGCAGGTAGTCGAGGAGGGTCTGCCCGGCGACGGCGAACCCGACGATCACGCCGAGGGCGAGCAGCACGGCCTGGGTGGCGGCCTTGTTCCGCGCCTTCGCCGGCATGGATCCGGTGAGGCCGAGGAAGACCGGGACCATGCCGGGCGGGTCGACGATCACCAGGAGCGTCACGAAGAACTCGCCGAACAGCTTGACATTCACCCGTGCAGGCTATGGGTCGTCACTCGTCGAACGCAGTTCGGTGCGGCGAGCGTCACCCGAGGACGGCACCACGCCGCAGTGAAAAGCGCGAGCGTCACCCCAGGACCGGCACCACGCCGCAGTGAGAGGCGCGCGAGTGTCACCCCAGGACCGGTACCCCGGTCGCGGCGGAGACGATCTTCTCGTACATCTCGGGGGCGGTTGTGAAGGCGCCGAGCTGAACGGTCTTGTGCGTACCGTGGAAATCGGACGATCCGGTGACGGCGAGGCCGAGCCGTTCCGCCAACGCCCGGATCTGGGCCCGCTCGGCGGGCGAGTGGTCCTCGTGGTCGGCCTCCAGGCCGAAGAGGCCCGCCTCGGCCAATGCGGTGATCAGCTCGTCGGGCACGACCCGGCCGCGTTTGGTCGCCCGGGGGTGGGCGAAGACCACGACGCCGCCGGCTTCCCGGACGGCCCGGACCGCATCGAAAACATCAAGATCAGACTTTGGTACGAAGTACCTGGCGCCCAGCCACGCGGACTCGAAAGCCTCGTTGGTGGTCTTCACCAGACCGGCTCTGATCAGGGCCTGTGCGATGTGCGGCCGGCCCACCGAGCCGCCGGCGGCGTACCCGTACACCTCTTCCCAGGTGATCGGCACGCCGTCGGCTCGCAGCTTGGCGACGATCCGTTCGCCGCGCTGCTCCCGATCCTCGCGGAGCCCGGCCAGTTTCGCCGCGAGCACCGGCTCGGCCGGGTCGAACAGGTAGGCCAGCAGGTGCAGCGGGATGGCCGGCTCGGCACCGCGCCAACGGCAGGACAGCTCCGCGCCGCGGACCAGCCGCATCCCCTCGGGGCGGGCGGCTGCGGCCTCGGCCCAGCCGCCGGTGGTGTCGTGGTCGGTGATCGCCATGACGTCGAGGCCGGCGGCCGCCCCGGCTCGGACCAGTTCGGCCGGGGTGAGCGTGCCGTCGCTGGCGGTGGAGTGACAGTGCAGGTCGATACTGGTCATCACTGTCACGCTACCGCTGAGCGCCGCTGCGGGCGGCGCCCAGGTCAGGCGTCGTCCCCCTCGTCGTCCTTGCCGAGCCGGGCCTCGACGGCCTGCGGCTCATACATCTCCTCGACCACACGCAGGTACAGCTCGTTGGGGTTGGGCAGGTGCTTGACCTCGCGCAACGCCTGATCCTGGCCGGCCGATTCGAGGACGAACGTGCCGTAGCTGAGCATCCGGCCGAGGGCGGACTGCTCGTACTTCATGTCGGTCACCCGGAGGAGGGGCATCATGGCCACCTTGCGGGTGACGATGCCGTTGACCACCATCACGCGCTTGTTGGTGAGGATGAACCTGTCGAAGTACCAGTCGAAGACCTCCCAGGCCACCCAGCTGATCACCCCGAGCCAGACCAGCACGGCCACGGTGACCAGGCCGTTGATGTTCTGTTTGGTCAGGAAGCCGGCGAGGTAACCGAGGAGGAGCGTGGCGGCGGCACCGATGCCCACCGGCTTGGCCAGGTGGATCCAGTGCCGTTTCCACTCACCGCGGTAGCGCTCGGTGGGGAACAGGTAGCGGGCGACCAACGTGGTCGGCTCGTCCTCCAGGGGCAGGAACCGGCGCGGCCCACCTCCACGGTCGAGCCCTTCGAGCTCCTCCGCGGTGAAGCTGGGCGCCTCGTACTCGTCGGTCTCGTCGAAGGTGTCGTCCACTCGACGACGTCGCCCGTAGGCTGCTTCGTCCCCATAGGGCTCGCCGTCCGGGTAATCAGGATCATCGTCCAGCGAGGGGTCACGCCACCCGTAGCTGTCGTCGTCGTCCTGAGGGCGGCGTGCGCCCTCACCTCGCGGGTCGCGCGGCTCACCAGGATCCATGTAGAGATGCTATGCGACGAGGTCGGTGAAGAACGTGCCGAAGCCCTCGGCGATGTCGGCGATCGTGCCTCCGAGTGACTCGAACACCGACGCCGCGGCGGTCGGGTTGAAGGCGATGAAGAAGATCAAGAATGCAATACCAAGCCAGGTGAGGACCTTCTTGACCATGGGGGCCTTCTCCTCCGGTGCGGGTTAAACGCTCAGCGCCGCGGCAATACCGACGGTATCAGCTTCGTCGCTTCGTGTGAACAAAGTGGCCAGAAAGTCGATTGCCATTGGGGCCGGTCACACCTAAGTGATCAGGCACGACCGTGCAGGTAGGGCGACGGCGCCCCGAACACGAGCTCGGGCGGCACACCCTCGGAGAGATCGTGCAGGACGACGTGCTCCGCGAGAAGATAGCCCGCGCTCGCGGGCCACGCTACCGCATAGAGCCACATTCCTTTTGCCTCACTCACGTAGGCGCTGCGATCCTCCGGCGACTTGACACACCACAGTGGAGTGGGGTGCCCGGCCGCCTTGATCTTCGCATGTGGACCGGCATGGGAGCCACGGTCGGCGAGCGCCTCGGAGAGCAGGTGGCCGGGGTCCAGCCCGGGGATACCGGCGAACCGCGTACCCAGCCCGACACCCGGCTGCTCGGCGATCAGGATCAGGTCCGCCGGCCCACCGCCGAGCGGCTCCGGACCACTGCAGGCGAGAACCGTGGCGCGCACCCCGAACCGGTCGTCACCCGACCAGCCGGCCCCGGTGACCATCCACCCGGACGGCAGCGGCCAGGGACACCAGAGCGGTATCCGCTCCGCGCTCGACGCCGACTCCCGCAGCACCGTCCCGACTATCTCCGCGCTGATGTGCTCGGCGACGTGGAATGGCGGAACGTCGCCACAGTTGTCGCACCGCCAGCTGCTGTGCATCAGATCCGGTTTCCGAACCTGCGCAGCGCACCTAGGGCAACTCACCGTGACACCCACACTCCATACCGTGCTGGTCGGGCGGCGCGGCGTCAAGCGAATCGGCCGAAGACGGGCCGATCCGGGTCAGTCCGGCGGCGGCCCGGCGTGCGCCCGGATCCAGGCGTGCATGGCGATTCCGCTGGCCACCCCGGCGTTGATCGAGCGGGTGGAGCCGTACTGGGCGATCGAGAAGAGCTGATCGCACGCCTTCCGGGCCGGCTCGGACAGACCGGGGCCCTCCTGACCGAAGAGCAGAACGCACCGGCGCGGCAGCGTGGTCGTCTCCATCGGGCGGGAACCCGGCAGGTTGTCGATACCGATGATCGGCAGGTCCTCGGCGGCCGCCCAGGTCACGAAGTCCTCGATCGCCGGGTGATGCCGCACGTGCTGGTACCGGTCGGTGACCATGGCACCCCGGCGGTTCCAGCGCCGCTGGCCGACGATGTGCACCTCGGCGGCGAGGAACGCGTTGGCGTTGCGCACCACGGTGCCGATGTTGAAGTCGTGCTGCCAGTTCTCGATCGCGATGTGGAACCCGTGCCGGCGGGTGTC
This sequence comes from Actinoplanes sichuanensis, assembly GCF_033097365.1. NCBI lineage: Bacteria > Bacillati > Actinomycetota > Actinomycetes > Micromonosporales > Micromonosporaceae > Actinoplanes > Actinoplanes sichuanensis. The sequence goes on along the minus strand of NZ_AP028461.1, from coordinate 10,181,437 downwards.
GAGATCGGCGACCACGGCCTCCCGGGTCCAGTAGCGGTACCGGTCCACCACGTTGCGCCGGTCGCCCAGTTCCAGCAGCTCGGGATCCCAGTGGTCGCCGGTCGGCCGCTCACCCGTCCACGGGCCCACGCCGACCTCGGTGGATTGGTCCTCGCCCGCGGTCATGGGGCGTTAGGCTACCGATTCGGCCGGCGGGCCACCGACAGGGTGATCACCACGGCGGCGAAGTCTGTGACGCGGGCACCGCGAAGTCTGTGACGCGGGCACCATAGACGAGTGGGCCGCATAGACGAGAGGAAATGCCGGAGCAATTCGGCAGGAGACGCAATGAGCGGCGGGGCCCTCCCCGGCACCCGCCGCCCACGCTCTGTTGGGAAAGAGTTTGCCTCACCGTCCGTATCCATGTGAAGGACTTTCGTTTGTGAGGCAGCTCACATTTAGGTTAGTTAACTATTTCGGCCCACACTCGGGATCGCTCCCATTGGCGGCGGGTAGCCTGGGCATATCGCCTAGATCATACGATCAATCAACGAAGTGGCGTCTCGATCGTGTCAGCAAACAGACACCAAGCGCCTACTATCCGTTACGATGAGGCGCCCGTGTCGTTTGCGGGTGTGAAACCCGGAACGTGCCGCACGCCACGTGTCGCGGCACTCAGTACGGGAATGACTAACGGGTACCCGGAGTTTCACCCGACGAAAGCGATTCCCGCAGACGGAGGCATCATGGCGACGGTTACGCTGACCACAGCGAACTTCGACGAGGTCACCAACAAGGACGGCATCGTCCTGGTCGACTTCTGGGCCAGCTGGTGCGGGCCCTGCGTCCGCTTCGCGCCGACCTACGAGCGCTCCTCGGAGAAGCACCCGGAGATCACCTTCGGCAAGGTCGACACCGAGGCCGAGCAGCTGCTCGCCGCCAAGTTCGACATCCGGTCGATCCCGACGATCATGGCGATCCGCGACGGCGTCGTGGTCTTCGCCCAGCCCGGCGCACTCCCCGAGTCCTCGCTCGAGAGCCTGATCGAGAAGGTTCAGGAGCTCGACATGGACGAGGTGCGCGACCAGATGGCCGCACACCGCAAGGCCGCGCACGGCGAGACCGCCGAGGCCGCCGAGCCGGAGAAGGCCACCGCGGCCGCCGAGGAGCCGACCAAGGAAGAGGCGACGGCAGCCGGCCGTAGCTGACCCGATACACAACGCAAAGGCCCGTGGATCATTCGATCCGCGGGCCTTTCGGCGTACGCTCCGTTGTGTACACCTGTTCGAGGAAGGTCATGGACACCGCCTAGAACGTGTGTTCGAATACTCGCCATGCGATGGTCCAATCTGTCGGCTCGGCCCGGTGACGCCACGCTCCTGGACAGGGCGGCGCCGGCGGCTCCACCCCTGCTGCCGGTGCTGCCCGGTGCGACAGTCCGCACCTTCGACACGCCCGGGTTCGCGGGCATGACCTTCTACGAGGTGCGCGCGAAATCCCTGATCAACCGGGTTCCGGGGCAGTCACGGGTGCCGTTCGAGTGGACCGTCAACCCCTATCGCGGCTGCTCTCACGCCTGCACCTACTGCCTGGCCGGGGACACGCCGATCCTGCTCGCCGACGGCTCCACGCGGCCGCTGGCGCAGATCCGCCCCGGCGACGCGGTGATGGGCACCATGGGCGCCGGGGCGCACCGCCGCTACGTGCCGACCACCGTGCTCGACCACTGGGAGACGAGCAAGCCCGCCTTCCGGGTCACCCTGGCCGACGGCACCCGGCTGGTCGGCAGCGGCGACCACAGGTTCCTGACCGACCGGGGCTGGCGGCACGTCAGCCCCGCCGAGCCGCACCTGCCGGCTCTGGCGATCGGCGACCTGATGTTCGGGGTGGGCCGGTTCGCCGACCCGCCCAAGGAGTCACCCGACTACCAGTCCGGGTTCGTCTGCGGCCTGGTCCGGGGGGACGCCGCGGACGGCGGAACGGCGGCGGAGAGCGACGCCTGGGTTCGGGCCGACGGCTATCTCGACGACGTCTCGCTGACCGAGGCGGTCCGGTGGCCCGAGATCCCGACCGGCGACTGGTTCCGGGGCTTCCTGGCTGGCGCGTTCGGCGCGGTCGGCCGTACCGACCGGCTCGCCGTCACGTTCGCCTGCGGCGACGCGGCCTACCTGCGCCGGATCGCGGAGGCGCTGACCCATCTCGGGCTGGCCGCTCGCGGGCCGGGGCCGCTGCGACCGGGCATGGTCGGCCGGGTGGAGACCGAGCGGCATCTGGAGGCCGCTCTGCGGTTCCGGCACCTGACCGGGGCCTCGATGAGCGCGCTGGACGCCTCCGGGGTGGGGGTGCGCCGGGAGCGGCGGCTCGCCGTGGTCGACATCGAGGAACTCGGCCTCACCCTGCCGCTCTTCGACATTTCGACGGGCACCGGCGACTTCATCGCCGACGGAGTGGTCAGCCACAACTGCTTCGCCCGCAACACGCACACCTACCTCGACCTGGATTCCGGTCACGACTTCGACACCCGCGTGGTGGTGAAGGTCAACGCCGGTGAGCTGATCCGCCGCGAGTTGGGCGCCCCGCGCTGGTCCGGCGCGCCGATCGCCATGGGCACGAATGTGGACGTCTACCAGCGGGCCGAGGGGCGCTACCGGTTGATGCCGGAGATCCTGGCGGCGCTGCGCGACCACGCCAACCCGTTCTCGATCCTGACCAAGGGCACCCTGATCCTGCGCGATCTCGATCTGCTCCGGCAGGCTGCCGAGGTGACCCGGGTCGGCCTGGCCTTCTCGATCGGCTTCGTGGACGAGACGATCTGGCGCTCGGTCGAGCCCGGCACGCCGAGTCCGCGCCGCCGGCTGGAGACGGTTCGCCGACTCACCGACGCCGGATTCCGCGTCGGTGTGCTGATGGCCCCGATCCTGCCCGGCCTCACCGACACCGAGGAGTCGATCGACGAGACGGTGGCGGAGATCGCGGCGGCCGGTGCCACCGGGGTCACGCCGATCCCGCTGCACCTGCGGCCGGGGGCCCGCGAGTGGTATGCGTCGTGGATCGGTCGGGAGCATCCGGAGCTCCGGCCGCGATACCGGGAGCTGTTCGGCAACGGCTCCTACCTGCCCCGGGCCTATCAGGACGAGATCGGCGCCCGGGTGCGGATGGCGGCCCGCCGTCACGGCCTGCACAACCCGTCGCCCGCCACCGCCCGCCAGACGCCCACTCCGGCGCCGTCCAACGCCCAGATGACGCTGCTCTGAAGGCACCCCGGGGCTGAGCGAGGCGGCGGCGCCGAGCGCGCGGGCCGAACCGGGCGCGCGGACCGAACCGGGCGCGCGGGCCGACCGCGCGGGCCGAACCGGGCGCGCGGGCCGACCGCGCGGGCCGAACCGGGCGCGCGGGCCAACCGCGCGGGCCGAACCGGGCGCGCGGGCCGACCGCGCGGGCCGAACCGGGGCGGTGGGCGCCCGGCATAGAGTCGATGTATGCGGAGTGCTCAACAGATCCTGGCCGAGGCGAAGGTCATCGCGGTGGTCGGAGCGTCCCGTGACCCGTTCAAGCCGGCGCACACCGTGCCGCTGCAGATCCTGCGGCACGGCTGGCGGATCCGGCCGGTCAACCCGTTCGTCGACGAGGTCTTCGGCATCCCCACCGTGCCCACGCTGGCCGACCTGGACGAGCCCGTCGACCTGGTGAATGTCTTTCGGCCCGCTCGGGACGCGGTGGACGTGGTGCGGCAGGCCGTCGCGATCAAGGCGCCCGCGGTGTGGCTGCAGAGCGGCATCGTGTCGGCCGAGGCACGGCGGATCGCCGCGGAGGCCGGGATCGACTACGTCGAGGATCGATGCCTCGCCGTGGAGCGCGCGGTGGGCCGGCTCACGCGGTTGTCCGGAGTCGAAATCCCAGGTGACACGCGCTCGTAGGCTGTCTGAGTCCTTCACCCGCTGTACGGTGCGAGGACTCGAGGAGGACCTTCCATGACCTATCCACCGGATCCGTATCAGCCATCACCGGACCCCTACCGGCCGGCGGATCCGTATCAGCCTGCGCAGCCCCCGCCCAGCGATCCGACGATGCCGTACCCGGGGCCGTCCAGCGGATCCGGTTTCCCGCCACCGCCGTCCAGCGGATCCGGTTTCCCGCCACCGCCGTTCAGCGGATCCGGTTTCCCGCCACCGGCACCGCCGTATGGCGGCCCGGCCTACGGGCCGCCGCCGGACAAATCGCCGTTCGGAGCGCCCGGTTACGGGGCGCCGTACTCGCCGTACGGGCCGCCGCAGAGCACCAACGCGCTGGCCATCGCGTCCCTGGTGTGTTCGATCGCGGGCGTCCTGACCTGCATCAGCGCTCCGGTCGGCATCGTTCTGGGGCACATCGCGAAAAAGCAGATCAGGCAGACCCACGAGGGCGGGGAGGGGCTGGCCACGGCCGGGCTGTGGGTCGGCTACATCCTGACGATCATCGGCCTCATCGTGGGTGCCCTTTACGCCGCGCTGATCATCTTCGCCATCGCCGAGGGCTCCAGCGGGTCCGGCACGTTCTGACGGCACCGGAGCGAGAGACCACGGCGCCGCGGGAAAGACCAAGGCACCACAGGAAAGACTGCGGCGCCGCGGGAAGGACCACGGCACCACAGGACGACCACGGCACCGCGGAAAGACCACGGCACCGCAGGAAGACCCCGGCGCCATGAGAAAACCACAGCACCGCTGGAAAGGGCGCGGCACCGCAGGAAAGACTGCGGCGCCATGAGAAAAACCACGGCGCCGCAGGAAAGGGCGCGGCGCCGGGGAAAGCCGGCGGCATGGGGACCGCGACGCCAGGGGGCCGGACCGGCCCCCTGGCGATCCGCCGGTCAGCGGAACTGGGCCTCTCGGACGCTGTTGCCACCGTCGACGACGAGCATCTGGCCGGTGATGTACGACGAGGCCGGCGAGCAGAGGAACGCCACCGCCGCGGCCACCTCGTCCGGCGTCCCGGGCCGGCCGATCGGTGTGCCGAGACCCTGCTTGATCTCGGTGACCGTGGACGCGGCCGTGTAGATCGTGCCGGGCGCCACACAGTTCACGTTGATGCCGTCGGCGACCAGCTCCATCGCCAGCGCACGGGTGAGACCGACCACACCGGCCTTGGCCGCCGCGTAGGCCGCCTCGGTGGGCAGCGCGTTCACCGGGCCGGCGGTGGCGGCGAGGTTCACGATCCGGCCCCAGCCCCGCTCCGACATGCTGCCGCAGAACGCGCGACTGCACAGGAACGCGGTGCTCAGGTTGCGATCGATCTCCGATTTCCACTCGTCGTAGGTGAGCTGGGCGACCGGCCGGAGCACCTCGGGACTGGCCCGGCTGGCCAAACCCGCGTTGTTGACCAGCACCTCGACATCACCGAGCTGGTCGGAGATGGCGTCGGCGAGGGCACCGACCTCGGACTCGTCGGTGAGATCGGCCACGAAACCGGTCACACCGAGCTCGGAGGCGCGGTCGTGGATGCGGCGGGTGGTGGAGACGATCGCCACCCGGGCGCCGAGATCACGCAGGCGGCGGGCCGTCGCATACCCGATCCCGTCGGGGCTGCCGGCACCGGTGACCAGGGCGACCTTGCCGTCCAGGCGGAGCGTGACGGGCGCGTCGCCGGACACCTCGACCAGTTCGGCCTCGACCAGGTCCTGCATGTCGGAGCCGGACGGGCGATCGGCGTCGTTGGCGGGTGAGCCGGAGTTGGGTGGTCGGCCGTCGGCGGGACGTGTGGTGTCGCGCCGGGACGGGCTGCCCCCGGTGGAACGGGCGTCGAAGACCATGCGGCGATCCTGCCTGCTCCGGCAGGCCGGGGCAAACATCGTGTCACTGTGGCGTTCGTGCCGACCGTAATCCGACACGGTCGGAGGCTGTTACGGAGCGGTGCTCAGCGGGCGGACGGGACCCTCCTCGACCAGCACCAACGGCGCCCCGTCACCGTATCGGGAGCGGAATTCGCGACGTGTCGCCTCGAGGTCGAGTGTGCCGATCTCGACACCCGCCCCGTCGTGACGACTACCCACCGTGGTGATGTGGATGCCCTGTGCCGACCAGTACGGCAGGTCGGCCACCACCCGGTCGTGCCACTCGGTGAGTTCCGCCACCGCGTGGGCGGCGTCCCGGACCACTACGCAGTTGTCCTCGGCCGTGTTCCTGATGAAGGCGTCGAAAGCCTCCGACGGAACCCGGTACACGATTGCCCGTACCCTCGCCTGATCGACCTCGAGGCCCGCGAAGCTGTCGGCGAACCGCTCGCGCCCGGCCCGGTCGATCCGTTCCATCGCGGCGGTGAGCCGCGGCGGCGTCGCCGGCAGCCGCCGGGAGCCGAGCGTCGTGAAGTGCGGTGGGTGATGGAACTCGCAGCCCGCCGTGCGCCAGCCGCCGGTCGGCCCGGCCGGCGGCGAGGGATCGGCGTCGTCGCCGGTGGCGCAGCCGGGAGTGGTCATGACGAGCGCCCCGGCGAGGAGCAGCCGGACCACTCGTTCGCGATGCATGGCATCCCCCTTCAATACCCGCCCGGGACAACGAGCGGCAACTGCCGACGTTCCGTCATCGACAGGGAGGATCGGTTACATCAGCGACGAATTAGCTTGAAAGAGGCCTGTCCGAGAATGAACACCGCGACCCCGGACACCAGCAGGACCAGTCCGGGCAGCGACTCCGCACGCGGCGTCTGACCCAGCCACCACCAGGCGAGGAACGCGGCACCCGGCACCTCCAGCAGGATCAGCACGCTGACCGTGGTCGCCGAGGTGTGCTGGAGTGCGTAGTTGAACATCGAGTGCCCGAGCAGCTGCGCACCGGCGACCAGGGCCAGGATCGCCGCCCAGGTCCGCCCGTCGTAGCCGGTCAGATCCACCCCGAAGGCCAGGCAGACCCCGAGCAGCAGGACGGCGCACGTGCCGTAGCAGATCCAGGTGTAGGTGGTGGTGCTGAGCTCGGTGCGGGCCCGCTCGCCGAGCGCCGTGTACACCGCCGCGGCGAGTGCTCCGAGCAGTGCCAGCACGTCGGCCAGGACCGCCTGCGAGGAGACCCCGAGATCGACTCCGGTGGCCCAGGCCGCGCCGGCCACGGCCAGGCCGATGCCCAGCCAGCCCGCCGTCGACGGGCGCCGCCCCTGTGCGGCCGCGATCAGGCCCTGCCACACCGGCTGGGTCGCGACGAGGGCCGTCGCGGTGGCCACCGAGCCCAGTTGGACGCTCGGCATCCAGGTGGCGAAATGGGCGGCCAGCGCGATACCGGCCAGCACGCAGAACAGTCCGGCCGGGCCGCGGGCGGCCCGTTTCACCTCGGCGCGACGCGGTCCCAGTGCGATCGGGGTGAGCACCAGGCCGGCCAGGCTGTTACGCCAGAACGCGATCGCCAGCGCGGGGGCGGCCGCGAACGCGATGAGCGGCGCCGACGACGAGACCGCGAGCACCGCGACGGTCAGGGCGATCACGGTCGGTGCGGCCACTTGAGCCGATGAGCGCACATTCATCCCCGGCCATCGCTTCTTGCGCAGCCGACCAGTGCACTTGGTAACTGTCTATTGGCTGACAGTGATGGACTCGCTACAGTCACCGACGGCTTACCGCCCGTTTCCATCCCTCGATGTCCTGGAGGACGATTTACATGCCCGCGTACCGTGCGGTCGTGTTTGACTTTTTCGGCACTTTGACCCGGTCTGTCCAGCGTGGCCCCCAGCACGCGGCGATCGCCAGGTCTCTCGGCGCCGATCCCGAGGCCGTCACAGGCGTCCTCGACCGTACCTTCCGGGCCCGCGCCTGCGGCCGATACGGCTCCGCGGAGGCCACCCTGCGCTGGGTCATCGAGCAGGCCGGCGGGCGGCCACGCCCCGGCGCGATCCGCGCCGCGATGCCCGCCCGTGTCGACGCCCTCCGCGCCGACACGCAGCTGCGACCGGAAGCGGTCAGCGCCCTGACCGCCATCCGGAGTCGTGGCGTGCGCACCGCGGTCGTCAGTGACTGCACCCACGAACTCCCCGCCTTCCTGCCCGGTCTCCCCGTGGCTCCGCTGCTGGACGCTCAGATCTACTCGGTCGAGCTGGGTGTCTGCAAACCGGACCCGGAGATCTATCTGGCCGCGTGCGCCCGCCTCGGCGTCGAGCCGGAGGACTGCCTCTACGTCGGTGACGGCGGCAGCCACGAGCTCACCGGAGCCGCCGCGGTGGGCATGACGCCGGTGCGACTGACCGCTCCTGATCTCGCCAACCATCTCGTCTTCGACGCCGACACCAACTTCGCCGGGCGGACGGTGCGGTCCCTCACCGAGGTCCTGGCACTCCTGGATCCGGTCCCGGCTCTTCTCTGACCCGATTCGGTACGGCCGGGAGCCCGCAACCACCGGGCCGGCTGGGTGGTTCCCGGTGGGGCGCTCACCGCCCCGTGCCGTGGGAGGATGGCGCGGTGAGCTCTGGGGTGCTGGATGAGGCGATCAAGAAGGCGGCCATCGCCTGGATCTCCGTCGGGGACGGGCCGGCCCACGCACTCTGGTGCATGCCGGTGGAGGCCTCGCTGGTCGTGGTGAGCGGGCCGGGTGAGCAGTTCGCGCCGGGGCTGGCCGAGGCACAGCGGGCCACGATCCGGTTGCGCGGCGACCACGGCGGCCTGATCGTGCAGTCTGAGGCGACGGTGACCCGGCTGGTCCCGGATTCCGAGGAGTGGACCGAGATCGCGCCCCAACTCGCCGGCAAGCGCCTCAACGCCTCGGGTACCGCCGACGAACTGGTCGCCCGCTGGGTGGCCGACGGCTGCGCCCTGGTCCGGCTGACCCCGGCGACCGAGACCGCGGTCGGTTCCGCCGATCTGCCGGCCGATTCGCAGGCCGCCCCACCGCGCGAGACCCCGGCCCGGATCGAGACCCGCCGCCCGTTCCGCCTTCACCGCGTGACGAAGCGCTGACCCGGCTGGTCGCCAGTCCCGGCCCGGCCGGGCCGGGACAGCGCTGAGAGCCAGCCGTGCTCTGGGGTCAACCGATGAACGGGGGGACCGCGATCTCGCCGGCGGCCACCGGGTGGACGTGGCCGGTCACCGTGGTCGAGATCGCGACGCCGGCGGCGGCCGTCACCGTGCAGTCGAGGCGGGACGGGCGTTTCATCTCCATGCCCTGGTGGATCCGGTAGGCCGATGTGCCGTCCGGCGGGAGTCGGCCCGCGGCGACCAGCCAGACGCCCAGGGCCAGGGCGGCCGATCCGGTGGCCGGGTCCTCGTCGACGGTCCACGTGGCGGAGAAGACCCGGGCGTAGGCCTCGGCACCGGACCAGGCGAACACACTCAGGTCGGCGCAGCCCGCCTCCTCGGCGGCCCGCGGGTTGACCCGTACCCGGGCGAGCGCCTCCCGGCGTACCGGAAGAAAGACCCAATCAAGACCACAGCCTGCGGTACGCGGGGCGGCCTCGCCGTCGAGATCGGCGGCCGTCAGGCCCGCCGCGGCGAGCAACGGCGCCGGATCGAGTGGTTCGCCGAGCGTCGGGGCGGCCCCGGTGAGAGTGGCCGAACCGGCCGCGGTCACGGTGATCGGCAGCAGGCCGGCGCCGCACTCCTGGACCACCTCGCCCGGCTGGAGCAGGCCACGCCGCATCGCGGTGACCGCCGACCCGACGCTGGGATGCCCGGCGAACGGCAACTCGATGGTCGGCGTGAAGATCCGGACCCGGTGGGTGGCGCCGACGGTCACCGGCGGGAGCAGGAAGACCGTCTCCGAAAGGTTGAACTCACGGGCCAGCGCCTGCATCTGAACGGTGGCCAGATCGGCGCCGCCGAACACCACGGCCAGCGGATTGCCGGCGAACGGCCGATCCGTGAACACGTCGACGATCTCGTACGCCACGGTGGACATGTCCGGACCCTAACCTAATCTGAGGTCGTGACCATGGGGACGAGGGTTTACCTGGCTCGCCTCGCCGGTCTTCCGGTGTTCGACCCGAACGGCGACCGTGTCGGGCGGGTTCGTGACGCCGTGGTCCGGTTACGCACCACGAACCGTCCGCCGCAGGTGGTCGGGCTGGTGGCCGAGATGGCGCTGCGGCGACGGATCTTCCTGCCGATCGGGCGGATCACCAGCATGGACGCGGAGGCGGTCGTGCTCGGCACCGGCTCGCTGAACCTGCGGCGCTTCGAGAAACGGCCGAACGAGCTGCTCGTCGTGGAGGACCTGCTGGACCGCCGGGTGTCGGTGGCGCCGGACGGCGACGGGCCGGAGCAGTCCGGTTCGGTGCTGGACATCGGCATGGAGCTGAACCGGAACACCGAGTGGATCATCACGCGGGTCGCGGTTCGCGAGCACACCGGGCGGCTGACCCGGCGCGGGCACGTCTATCAGGCCGAGTACGACCGGGTCCGCGGCATGGTCGGCCCGGCCGACGCGCAGGGCACCGCCAACCTGATCGCCCTCCTCGACCAGCTGCGCCCGGCCGACGTGGCGAACGCGCTGCAGGACATGCCGGACGCCCGCCGGAACGAGGTGGCCGCGGCCATGGACGACCGGCGGCTCGCCGACGTGCTCGAGGAGCTGCCCGAGCACGACCAGGTGGAGATCCTGGTCGCCCTGGAACGGGAACGTGCCGCGGACGTGCTGGAGCGGATGGACCCGGACGACGCCGCCGACCTGCTGGCCGAGCTGCCGCAAACGGAGCAGGCGGTACTGCTCGACCTGATGGAGCCGGAGGAGGCGGCGCCGGTACGCCAGCTGATGAGCTACCGGCCGGGCACCGCGGGCAGTGTGATGACCTCGGAACCGGTGATCCTCACCCCGGACACCACGGTCGCCGAGGCGCTGGCCCGGATTCGTAACCCGGAGCTGTCATCGGTGGTCGCCGCCCAGGTTTTCGTGGCCCGCGCGCCGGCGGCCACACCGACGGGTAGGTACCTGGGCATGGTGCATTTCCAGCGACTGCTGCGGGAACCACCGGCGTCGATCGTGGGCGGGCTGGTGGACAGCGGGATCGAGCCGCTGCGGACCGAGACCGGGCTGCTCGAGATCACCCGGCGGATGGCGACGTACGACCTGGTGGCGATGCCGGTGGTCGACTCGACGAACCGGCTGTTGGGCGCGGTCACCGTCGACGACGTGCTGGACCATTCACTACCGCGGGACTGGCGTGACCGGGACGCCCACGACGAGGGGGCGGCGTGACCGAGCGCAGGGACCGGCTCGACCAGCCGCGCGAGCCGGGGCGGGTGCAGCTGCCGAAATTCGATCCGGAGGCGTTCGGCCGCTGGTCGGAGAGCATCGCGCGGTACATGGGGACGGCGAAGTTCATCGTCTACATGACGGTGGTGATCGCCGCCTGGTTCGCGTGGAACACGCTCGCACCGGAGAACCTGCGTTTCGACCCGTACACGTTCACCTTCCTCACGCTGGTCCTGTCGTTGCAGGCGTCGTACGCCGCGCCGCTGATCCTGTTGGCGCAGAACCGGCAGACCGATCGCGACCGGCTGATCATGGAAGAGGATCGACGTCGGGCCGCGATGCAGAAGGCCGACACCGAGTTCCTGGCCCGCGAGATCGCCGCGCTGCGGATCGCCCTCAACGATGTCGCGACCAGGGATTTCCTCCGCACCGAGCTGTCCCGCCTGGCCGATGAACTGGATGAAGCAGCGTTGAGGCGGGAGAAGCGGGCACGTCAGGACGAGGCCTCTTCGCGACCCGCCTCGACCGACCCCTACGAGGACTGAATCGCCTGGTCTCCACGTCGCGAACAAGCCTCACCGGGAGGAGGAGCACTCCTGACCTCGACGTAGCATGGGCTGCATGTCCGCTCCTGCATCCACGCTCGAGGACGCCATCCAGGCCGCTCTGGCGACCGTGGACGATCCCGAGATCCGCCGCCCGATCACCGACCTCGGCATGGTCTCGGGCTTCACCGTGAGCGACGGCCTGGTCAAGGTCGATCTGTTGCTCACCGTCGCCGGCTGCCCGCTGCGGGACAAGCTGAACAACGACATCACCGCCGCCGTCACGAAGATTCCCGGCATCGACCGGGTCGAGATCAACTTCGGCGTGATGAACGACGAACAGCGCAAGGCGCTGCAGACCACCCTCCGGGGTGGCGGCGCGTCCGCCGAGCCGGTCATCCCCTTCGCCCAGCCCGGCTCCCGGACCAGGGTGTATGCGGTGGCCAGCGGCAAGGGCGGCGTCGGCAAGTCGAGCGTCACGGTGAACCTGGCCGCGGCGCTCGCCAAGCGGGGTCTGTCGGTCGGCGTGATCGACGCGGACATCTACGGCCACTCGGTGCCTCGGATGCTCGGTGTCGAGGGCAAGCCGACCCGCGTCGAGGAAATGATCATGCCGCCGCAGTCGCACGGTGTGAAGGTGATCTCGATCGGCATGTTCACCGCCGGCAACGCCGCGGTGGTCTGGCGCGGCCCGATGCTGCACCGGGCGCTCCAGCAGTTCCTCGCCGACGTCTACTGGGGCGACCTGGACGTGCTGCTGCTCGACCTGCCACCGGGCACCGGTGACGTGGCCATCTCGCTGGCCCAGCTCCTGCCGAACGCGGAGATCCTGGTCGTCACCACCCCGCAGATGGCCGCCGCCGAGGTGGCCGAGCGGGCCGGTGCGATCGCCCTGCAGACCCACCAGCGCCTGGTCGGTGTGGTGGAGAACATGTCGTGGCTGGAGTTGCCGGACGGTTCGCGCATGGAGGTCTTCGGCGCGGGCGGTGGTGAGACGGTGGCCGACTCGCTCTCCAAGACGATCGGCGCCCGGGTGCCGCTGCTGGGTCAGATCCCGCTGGACACCCGGGTGCGTGAGGCCGGCGACGGCGGCACCCCGATCGTGCTGGCCGATCCGGAGGCCCCGGCCGCCAAGGCGCTGGACGGTGTCGCCGACAAACTGGCGGTCCGTCGTGAGTCCCTGGTCGGCAAGCCGCTGGGCCTCATGGTCAACGCTCGTAAAGGTTAGGTCGCGTCGAGGTCGTAACGCGGCGCCGGTCGAGGAGCCTCGGCCGGCGCCGCCGTCTGCGATGCGCTGCCTTTGCGGATGTCGACGGCCGAGGCTACGTCGTTCAGCTCCGCCTTGACCCCGTTGAGGTCCTGTTTCACGTCGTCGAAGAGGTTCTGCAGGGGCTTGCGCAGCGCCTGCTCGTCCTCCTCGCTGAGCAGATGCTTACGGATGAACGCCTTCGGGTGCAGGTCTTCCAGCTGGATGTCGGTGCCGAGCTCACGGCTCAGGTCAGCGGTCGCACCCTGAGCCATGTTGCGCAGCCCACGCAGCATCTTCAGCCCGTCGCCGAGCACCTTGGGCAGACGCTCCCCGAAGATCAGCAGCGCGAGCATGAGCAGCGCGCCGATCTCCCACCAGTTCAGATTCTCGAACACGTCCGGCCTCCCAGGCTTCCCGCGCCAAGACTACGCACGCTCCCTGTGTGAACGCAGCCCGCCCGGACCCTTCAGTTGGTGTCCGCGGCGAGGGTCACCGATGTCGAGGCGGTCTTGCTGCCGCGCCGGTACTCGACCGCGACGACCGAGCCCGGGGCGTATTTCCGCACCATGGCGATCAGGCCGATGCCGTCCTCCAGCGGGTGCCCGTCGAGCTTGGTGATCACGTCGCCGGCCTTGAGACCGGCGCCGGCGGCCGGACCGGCCGGCTGGACCGACTGGAGGCGGGCGCCGATCGAGGACTCCCCGGTCATCACCTCGGCGCCGATCACGGTGCGCCGGGCCTTGCCGGTGTCGATGATGTCCTCGGCGATCCGCTTGGCCTGGTTGATCGGGATGGCGAAGGCGAGGCCGATGTTGCCCGCCTCGGCGGTGGTGCCGCCGACCGAGCGGATCACCGAGTTGACGCCGATGACCCGGCCTGCGCCGTCGACCAGCGGACCACCGGAGTTGCCCTGGTTGACCGCGGCGTCGGTCTGGATGGCCGCGTAGTAGCGCCGGGTGCCGGACTCCTCGCCGGCCTGGATGGTGCGGTCCAGCGCGCTCACGATGCCCTGGGTCACGGTGTTGACCAACGCCAGCGGTGAACCGAAAGCGAGCACCGGGTCACCCACAGCGATCTCGTCGGAGTTTCCGAGCGCGACCGGGATGAGGCCCTCTTTTGCGACTTTGATCACTGCGACATCGGACTCCGGGTCGCGCCCGACGAGGGTGGCGGCAGCCGTGGAGCCGTCGTGGAAGGAGACCGACATGACGTCGTCGGCGCCCTCGACCACGTGATCGTTGGTGATCACGTAGCCCTCGGTGGAGACCACGAAACCGGACCCGATCGCCCCGCTGACCCGGACCGTGACGACGCTCGGCTGGACCCGCTCGACCACGCCGCCGTACGACTCGGGGGCTCGCTGGGCGGACTCCGGAACGTTCTGCCCGGTGGCACCGAGCTCGGTGTGGTTGCCCTCGACGTAACCGCCGCGCACCGCGAAGAGGAAACCGAGCGTGCCGCCCACGCTGCCCGCGAGCAGGGCTGTCACCAGGCAGATCACCAGGGTTGAGGCGACCGAGCGACGTGGTGCGTCCGGGTTCGGTGGGGTCTCCAGCGGGGTGCCGCCGGTGGACTGCGGGGTCGGCAGGACCACCGCCGACGGAGAGTACGGATCGCGCCACGGATCGGCCTGCCCACCCGACCACCACGGCGACGGCTGCTGCGGCTCGCCGGGCGGCGGGTGCGCAGAGGACGTCGGTGGCCGGCTCCAGTTCCAGCCGTCGGTCACGTCGGTGCCTCCACTCCGCTAGCCCGGCTCCGCGCATCCAGGATGACACGGATTCACCGGTTCACACCTTGCCACGGGTCCGCACCTGCGCCGAGTGGGTTGTTTATCCATCGACGGCGCGGTGCATCACCGGAGAACATCGCTCTACTCTCTTATCCGATGTGCGCGGTTCCGCCGCGAGCATCCATTGCCCGTACGGAGGTCGTCATCATCGGTCCTGCTCGTTCATTCGGTCAGCCGGCGGCGCAGTCAATGCCGTTCGCCGAGACCTTCGCCACCGAGGACCCGGTCCTGCAGACCGCGCGTGCTCTCGCGCACGAGCTCGGCCTGCCCTGTGTCTCCCCGGGCGCCGGCTCCGTGCTGAGCCTGCTGGCCGCCGCCGGCCGCGCCAAGGCCGTCGTCGAGATCGGCACCGGCACCGGGGTGAGCGGCATCTGGCTGCTCCGCGGCATGCGCCCGGACGGGGTCCTCACCACCATCGACGTCGAGCACGAGCACCAGCGGATCGCCCGGCGGATCTTCCAGGAGGCGGGGTACGCGTCCTCGCGTACCCGGATCATCAGCGGCCGCGCCCTGAACGTGCTGCCCCGACTCTCCGACGGCGCCTACGACCTGATCTTCGTGGACGCCGACACCACCGAGTTCGCCGCCTGCACCGAGGCCGCCCTGCGCCTGCTCCGGCCGGGTGGGGTGCTGATCGTGAACGGTGCGCACGCCAACGGCCGGATCAGTGACCCGGCCGCCCGCGACGTGGACACCCTCACCGTCCGGGCGACGGTGAAGGCGATCCGCGAGTCTGAGGAGTGGATCCCCGCGGTGATCTCGTCAGGCGCCGGGCTGCTGGCCGCCGTCAAGCGCTAAGCGGAGGCGTCCCCGCCGAGCGAAGTGAGGTAATTGAGCAGAGTCCGGGCGCCCCAGCCGGTGGCACCCTTGGTCAGCTCCAGGTCGTGCGCCTCGGCCCAGCTCGGGGCGGACATGTCCAGGTGGGCCCAGCGGGCGTCGCCGAAGAAGTCGCGCAGGAACAGGGCGGCCATCACCGAACCCGGCCCGCCCGGTGCGCTGACCCGGTCGGCGATGTCGCTGCGCAGATTCTCCAGATAGTCGTCGGAGAGCGGGAGCCGCCACATCTGCTCACCGGCGTCGGCTCCGGCCTTGGCCAGCTCGGCGGCGAGCGTGTCGTCCGGGCTGAACAGGGCGGCCGTGCGCTTGCCGAGGGCGACCGCGTTCGCCCCGGTCAGGGTCGCCAGGTTGATCACCAGGTCGGGGTGCAGCACGTCGGCCGCGTAGCCGAGCGCGTCGGCCAGCACGATCCGGCCCTCCGCGTCGGAGTTCGTATTCTCGCTGGTCGAGCCGTCGTAGTGGGTGATCACGTCACCGGGGCGGAAGGCGGAACCACTCACCGCGTTCTCGGCCAGCGGGGTCAGCGCGGTCACCCGTACCGGAAGATTCAGGTCGGCGGCGCCGAGGGTCGCGGCGATGACCGCGGCCGCCCCGCCCATGTCCTTCTTCATCAGCTTCATGCCGTCACGCGGCTTGATCGAGATGCCGCCGGTGTCGAAGGTGATGCCCTTGCCGACCAGGACCACATGGGTGGTGGCGCCGGGCGGGTTCCAGGACATCTCGACGAACCGGGGCGGTGACACCGAGCCACCGCCGACCGCCAGCAGGCCACCGAACCGGGCCAGTTCCTCGCCGGCGCGCACGGTCACGCTCACGCCCGGGCGTGTCGCGGCCTCGGCGACGACCTGCCCGGCGAGCCACTCCGGGTTCTTCACCGACGACGGTGTGTTCGTCAGGTCCCGGGCGAGCCAGGCGGCCCGCGCCGCGACCCGCGCTCGGGTGATGCTCTCGGCGTGGGCCGTGCCGTGGATCCGTACCTCTCGGGTGCGGGGTCCGCGGGGTGCGTCGCGATATCGGTATCCGCCCAGCCACAGGCCCTCGGCCAGGCCGCGCACCGCCTCGGCGGTGGTGCCGGCGGGTAGGTGGACCTCGAGATCCTCGTCGTCCGCGGTCTCCCGGATCGCGGCGGCACCGGCGGCACGCCAGTCCGCCTCGCCACCGTCGCCGATCCCGGCGAGCAGCACTCGGGCCGGGCTCCGCAGCGGCCGCGGGAACACCGTGATCCGGCCCCTGGTCGCGGCGCCGTCGGTCGCGGCGACCAGCGCGGACATCTCGTCGTCCAGCTCGGGGCCGACCGGGACGACCCGGGTGGACGTATCGGGCACGTCGGTCAATCGGATGTCGAACACGGGAGGATGACCTTTCCGTAAGACGTGGAAAGCCCGCCGGTACGGGCGGTACCGTACCGGCGGGCTCGCGTGAAACGTCAGCCGGCGATCTGCTTCAACGCGTCACCCAGCGCGTTGGCCTCGTCCGGGGTCATCTCCACGACGAGACGGCCACCACCCTCCAGCGGGACGCGCATCACGATGCCACGCCCCTCCTTGGTGACCTCCAGCGGACCATCGCCCGTCCGCGGCTTCATCGCCGCCATCTTGTCTCCCCTCAGACCTACGTCAGGGTCGGTGGGTTGCCCCACAGCCACTTGCTCCTGGAATGCCAGCAGCCTCGTCACGTGCTCAGCCCCACGTGACGCGGTGCTCGTTTCCGACCGGCGGCCCGCTCAGGCCGTTTCACGTCTTCACGTGTCGCGACCCACCGTGCCGATCAAACATTTTCCCTGATGAACACCGGCGATCCCAAACCCAGCCCGGGCGGATGTGACAGCGTCTAGCATATCGTCTTTCGGGCTGTCACAATGTGCGGTCATGCAGGCGCGGTCCGCACTCTTCGACCTGTACGGCGACTACCTGCGCGCTCGCGGCTCCCGAGCCCCGGTCGCGGCCCTCGTGAGGCTGCTGGCCCCGCTCGACATCGCGGCCCCGGCGGTGCGTACCGCTGTGTCGCGAATGGTGCGACAGGGATGGCTGCATCCGCTACGCCTGGCCTCCGGACCGGGTTATCTGCTCACCCCCAAGGCCGCCCGCCGGCTGGACGAGGCCGCCGCCCGGGTGTACCGGACCGGTCGCGGCGGATGGGACGGCCGCTTCGACATGATCCTGCTCCACCAGCCTGTGGTCCGGCAGGACGCGCTGCGTCTCACCTATCTGGGCTACGGACCACTCAGCGATCAGGTATGGGTGGCGCCGCGCGCGTCAGAGGAGGTCGAAGCGGTGCTGAGCGAGACCGAGGCCGGCTATGAACGGTTCAGCGCCAGCCACACCTCGGGATCGGACATCGTCGGGCGGGCCTGGGACCTGAAACGGATCGGGCAGGCGTACGAGGAGTTCGTCGAGACGCTACGCCCGGTCATGAAGGGGGTGACTCCACGAAGCACCGACGAGGAGGCGTACGCCGCCCGGTTCCGGCTGGTCCACGCGTGGCGCTC
The DNA here is from genome assembly GCF_033097365.1 of Actinoplanes sichuanensis. Classification (NCBI taxonomy): domain Bacteria; kingdom Bacillati; phylum Actinomycetota; class Actinomycetes; order Micromonosporales; family Micromonosporaceae; genus Actinoplanes; species Actinoplanes sichuanensis. The sequence goes on along the minus strand of NZ_AP028461.1, from coordinate 10,163,409 downwards.
GTTCCTCTTCCAGGACCCACAGCTGCCCACCGCTCTGCTGCCGCCGGGCTGGCCCGGGGTGAAGGCCGCGCTCTTCTTCGACAAGCACGCGACCCGGCTGCGCCCGGCCGCCGACCGGCACGTGGAACGTTGCCTGCAATCGGCCGTGCGTGGTGGACGTGTGGGATTCTCAGATGTATGACCGCCATCCAACCGCCCCACCCGCCACCCATGAACGGACTGAAGGCGGACTCATTGCTCGTCGACCGCACTGACGCGGTCGTCACCCTGACCCTGAACCGCCCCGAGGCGATGAACTCGTTCACCGTCGACCTCAAGGAAGCGCTGCGGGACACGCTCGCCCAGTTGGAGAGCGACAGGTCGTGCCGGGCGGTCGTGCTGACCGGCGCCGGCGGCAACTTCTGCGGCGGCCAGGACCTGAAGGAGCACGCGACGCTGCTGGCGGCCGGCTCCACCGACCTGAACACGGTGCAGGTGCACTACAACCCGATCGCGCAGCGGCTGGCCAGCATGCCGAAACCGGTGATCGCCGCGGTTCGCGGGATGGCGGCCGGGGCCGGCGCGTCGCTGTCGCTGCTCGCCGACTTCCGGATCGGCGGCCCGAAGACCAGCTTCCTGATGGCCTTCGCGAACGTGGGGCTGGCCGGCGACAGCGGCATCTCCTGGTCGCTGCCGCGGATCGTGGGCCACGCCCGCGCGGTCGAGCTGCTGCTGCTGGCCCGGCCGGTGAAGGCGGACGAGGCGTCCCGGATCGGCATGCTCACCGAGCTGCTGGAGGACGACGAGCAGGTTCTGCCACGGGCACAGGAGCTGGCCGCCCGGCTGGCCGCGGGCCCGACGATCGCCTACGGCGCGATCAAGCGGGAGCTGTCCATCGGTGACGCCGGCACGCTCTCCGACGCCCTGGCCGCCGAGGCGCAGGCCCAGGCCATCTGTGGCGCGACCGCGGACCACTCGGCCGCGGTCAACGCCTTCCTGAACAAGCAGAAGCCCGAATACCAGGGCCGCTGAGGACTACTCGTCCTCGTCTTCCTCCTCGGGGTCCTGGTTCGCCTCGGCCCCGAGGACGAAGGCCTGCATGGCCAGCTCGTCACCGGACGGCCAGACGTAGGTGGGCAGCTCGGCCGGGCCGAGCTCCAGCACGTGCGACCAGAACTGACGGACGGCCTCGGCCGGGTTCGCCGCCTCGATCGGCATGGCGACGCTGACCAGCCAGGCCTTCTTGTCGGCGGGCGGGCCGAGGCGCCGGGCATACCGCTGGAAGGTCTCCTCGTCGATCGCGCCGGCCGACCCCTCATACGGGATCGCCTCGTCGAAGGCGCGACGTAGGTACCACAATGCGAGCTCGCCGTCCGATTTCTCCACCCGCGCCAGGGCCACGACCTGCTCCTCGGCGACCAGCAACACCTCGTCACCGACGGTGGCGGAGTCGACGGCGGGCACCGTCACCGCGTCGTGCTGGAACAACCGCTCGGTCGCCCACTGCCCTTCCGGAATGATCACCACGAACTGAGCCATGGTGTCATCTCATCACGGGCACCCAGCAGTCCGTGAGGTGGTCGTCGACCATGCCGGTGGCCTGCATCAACGCGTACGCGGTGGTGGGTCCGACGAATTTGAAGCCCTGCTTCTTGAGCGCCTTGGCCATCGCGATGGACTCGGGTGTGGTCGCCGGGACGTCGGCGCGGGTCTTCGGCCGATCCCGTCTCGCGGGCGCGAACGACCAGAGCAGCCCGGTCAGGTCCAGCCCGACCGCCACCCGGGCGTTGTGCAGGGCCGCGTCGACCTTCATCCGGTTGCGGACGATGCCCGGGTCGGTCATCAGACGGGCGGCGTCGGCCTCGGTGAACTCGGCGACCTTCTCGATCGAGAACCCGGCGAACGCGGCCCGGAACGCCGGCCGCTTGCGCAGGATGGTGATCCACGACAGGCCGGACTGGAACGCCTCCAGGGTGAGCCGCTCGAAGAGGGCGTCGTCACCGCGGACCGGCTTGCCCCACTCGTCGTCGTGGTAGGGCGCGTAGTCGGGTGTACTGCCGCCCCAGAAGCAGCGGGGACGACCGTCGGCGCCGATCACGATGCCGGTGTCGGTCACGGGAGGCGACCCTGCTCGACGAGGCGGGCGAACCGTTTGAGGGCACCGGTGAAGCCCAGCTTCGAACCGGGCCACAGGACCGGCCAGGCGATCTTGCCGACCGCGCCGGCCGGCAGTTGGAACCACTCGTGCAGGACCACCTGGGTACGGTCGCCGGACATCGCGGTGCAGCGCATCGCCCCCGGGCCCTTCAGCACCTTGCCGCAGTGCACGACGCGCACCTCGTACGGCGCGTTGACCTTGACCACCCGCAACTCGTCGCGAAGGGTGGCCGGGCCGAGCGCGGTGACCGCCTCGACCAGGCTCCCCTCGCCGCCGTCGCCCTCGACCACCCGGACCCGGGTGAACGGGATCCAGTCCGACTGCTTCTCCCAGTCCATGAACGCGGAGAAGACCTTGGGCGCGGGCGCGTTGACGATCACCGTGGCGGTGAACTCACCTGGGCCTGCCTCCGAGTCGTTGCTCATCTCTTCTCCACCGGCTCCTGGACCGGGTCGTCCTCGACGGACGGCTCCATCGGGATGACCGGCGGCTCGGGGACGGGCGGGACCGCGGCGGTCGGGGCGAGCGCGGCCTCGCGAGCCTTGCGCAGCGCGTCGGCGTCGTCGAGCCGGCCCTCGCGCAGCGCGGCCACCTCGGCCTCGAGCACGCCGATCAGCTCACCCTTGTAGCCGATGTCGTACGCCGCCCGCTGCAGGGCCTGGTCGACCTGAGCCATCCGGTAGCCCCGCCAGACCGTGTCGAACCTGGTCCGGGAGATGTCCTCCTCGCCGAGGGGACGGTCACCGGGCAGCGGGACCGCACGGCCGTCGGGCTCGACCGGGGTCAGGCCGGGGTCGCCCCCGCTCAGCAACACGGTCACGCCGAAGACGATCGTCGCGACGACCAGAGCCACGACGATGAAGAGCAGAAGCTGACCCATGCGCACGATGTTGACATGTCCGCTTTCCGGAGGCGAGACCGCCACCCGTCTGGATCAGGTCCAGCGGAGGATCTTCTTGCGCCAGGCGTAGACGATCCCGAGCGCGAGCACCGCGACGAAGATGCCCATCTCCGCGATGGACAGGCCGCCGAAACCGGGACGATCGAAGATCACCGCCCACGGGAAGAGAAAAACCGCCTCTACTGCGAAAAGCACGTAAAGGTACGCGTAAACGTAATACCGGATCTGCGCCTGCGCCCAGTCCCCGCCGACCGGATCGATGCCGCTCTCATAGGAGATCCGCTTGCCCGCCGGTTCCGCCGGACGGCCCGGCCGGAGCAGCCGGTTCGCACCGAACGCGGCAACGAACAGCAGGACACCGGCGGCCAGGACGAGACCGAGAACCGCATACGAGCCCAGATATCCCTCCACGATCGTGCAGCCTACCGAAGAGCACTAGCTCGCCGTGGTACCTGATGGCTACTGTGGGCAACGGTCCGCGGCCCCTTCGTAAGGAGCGGCGACGTAGTGTGGAAGTGACGATCTGCGGGCCGGCTCATCGACACTCGTGACGCAGCCGACCGCGCCTTTTGGAGGTTGAATCGTGGCCGCTCCCGAGAAGCCAGTCGAGAAGCGAGTCGAACAGCTGGACCGGGTGGTCATCCGATTCGCCGGTGACTCCGGTGACGGCATGCAGCTCACCGGTGACCGGTTCACGTCGGAGACCGCCCAGCTCGGCAACGACATCTCGACGCTTCCGAACTTCCCGGCGGAGATCCGCGCACCAGCCGGGACCCTGCCCGGGGTCTCCAGTTTCCAGGTGCACTTCGCCGACTACGACATCCTGACCCCCGGCGACGCGCCGAACGTGCTCGTGGCGATGAACCCGGCCGCGCTCAAGGCGAACCTGGCCGACCTGCCCGCCGGGGCCGACATCATCGTCAACACCGACGAGTTCACCCGCCGCAACCTGACCAAGGTCGGCTACGCCGTCAGTCCCCTGGAGGACGGCTCGCTCGACGAGTTCGCGGTGCACCCGGTGGCCCTCACCTCCCTGACCCTAGGCGCGCTGGCCGAGAGCGGCGTCTCGAAGAAGGACGGCGAGCGGGCCAAGAACATGTTCGCGCTGGGGCTGCTCAGCTGGATGTACTCGCGGCCGTACGAGTCGACGCTCCGGTTCCTGGAGCGCAAGTTCGCCAAGCGGCCCGACCTGGTCGCGGCGAACAAGGACGCGTTCCGGGCCGGGTGGAACTACGGCGAGACCACCGAGGCGTTCTCGGTGCGCTACGAGATCAAACCGGCGAAGATGCTGCCCGGCACCTACCGCAACATCACCGGCAACCAGGCGCTCGCGCTCGGGCTGGTGGCCGCCGCGGTCCGGTCGAAACTGCCGCTGTTCCTCGGCGCCTACCCGATCACGCCGGCCTCCGACATCCTGCACGAGCTGTCCAAGCACAAGCGGTTCGGCGTCACCACGATGCAGGCCGAGGACGAGATCGCGGCGATCGGGGCGGCGCTCGGCGCGTCCTACGGCGGGGCGCTCGGCGTCACCACCACCTCCGGGCCCGGCGTGGCACTCAAGGGCGAGACCATCTCGCTGGCCATCGCGCTGGAGCTGCCGCTGGTGATCGTCGACGTGCAGCGGGCCGGCCCGTCGACCGGCATGCCGACCAAGACCGAGCAGGCCGACCTCAACATGGCGCTGTACGGCCGGCACGGCGAGGCGCCCCTCGCGGTGATCGCACCCAAGTCGCCGTCCGACTGTTTCCACGCGGCGCTGGAGGCGGCCCGGATCGCGCTGACCTACCGCACCCCGGTGATCCTGCTGTCCGACAACTACGTCGCCAACGGGTCCGAGCCGTGGCTGCTGCCGTCCGTCGACGAACTGCCCGACCTGCAGGTCTCGTTCGCCACGGCGCCCAACGCCGAGGACGGGCGCTTCCTGCCGTACCTCCGCGATCCGGAGACGATGGCGCGGCCATGGGCCGTGCCCGGGACGCCGGGCCTGGAGCACCGCATCGGGGGTCTGGAGAAGGCCGACAAGACCGGCGACATCTCCTACGACCCGGCGAACCACGAGTTCATGGTCCGCACCCGGCAGGCCCGCATCGACGCCATCGGAGTTCCCGATGTGGACGTCGAGGATCCGTCCGAGGCGGCGAGTGTGCTGGTGCTCGGCTGGGGCTCGACCTACGGCCCGATCGGCGCGGCCTGTCGTGCGCTGCGCCAGCGCGGGCTCACCATCGCGCAGGCGCACCTGCGGCACATGTCACCGCTGCCGGCGAACCTCGGTGAGGTTCTGGCCGGTTACGACAAGGTCGTCGTCCCGGAGATGAATCTCGGTCAGCTGGCCGCCGTGATCCGGTCGAAGTACCTGGTCGACGCGGTTCCGTTCAACCAGATCAGCGGCCTGCCGTTCACCGCCGCGACGCTGGAGAGCATGCTGGAGGACGTGGTCAAGAATGGCTGAGACGGTCGCTCTGAAACTGACCGCCAAGGACTTCAAGTCGGACCAGGAGGTCCGCTGGTGTCCCGGCTGCGGTGACTACTCGATCCTCGCCGCGATGCAGCGGTTCATGCCGGAGCTGGGCATCCCGCGCGAGAAGATCGTCTTCGTCTCCGGCATCGGCTGCTCGTCCCGGTTCCCGTACTACATGAACACCTACGGGATGCACTCGATCCACGGCCGGGCCCCGGCGATCGCGACCGGGCTGTCCACGTCCCGCCCCGACCTGAACGTCTGGGTGGTCACCGGTGACGGCGACGCCCTGTCCATCGGCGGCAACCATCTGATCCACGCGCTGCGGCGCAACGTGAACCTGAAGATCCTGCTGTTCAACAACCGGATCTACGGCCTCACCAAGGGTCAGTACTCACCCACCTCGGAGATCGGCAAGATCACCAAGTCGACGCCGACCGGCTCGGCGGACACCCCGTTCAACCCGCTCTCGCTGGCGCTGGGCGCCGAGGCCACCTTCGTGGCACGGACCATCGACTCGGACGCCAAGCACCTCCAGTCGGTGCTGCGGGCCGCCGCCGAACACCAGGGTTCGGCGTTCGTCGAGATCTACCAGAACTGCAACATCTTCAACGACGGCGCCTTCGACCTGATCAAGGACGCCGACACCCGGGACGCCCATCTGATCCGGCTCGAACAGGGCGAACCGATCACCGTCGGCAACCTCAACGTCGTGCACCCGGAGGGCAGCTTCGGCCTGAAGGTGCAGGAGGGCGGCACGCCGATCATCCACGACGCGACCGTGGACGACCCGGCGTACGCGTTCGCGCTCAGCCGGCTCTCCGGCTCCGATCTGAACACCACCCCGATCGGGATCTTCCGCAGCGTGCAGCGGCCGTCCTACGACGAGATCGTCCGCAAGCAGGTGCTCGACGCGCAGGCACAGGCCACCGGAACCCCGGAGGAGATGCTCGACGGCCTGCTGAACTCGGGCGACACCTGGACGATCGTCTAGACGCTGACCCCGCTGGGGACGCTTTCGTCGTCGCGGATGTAGACGAGCAGGTCGCCGGTCTCGATCGTGACGGCCTGCTCGCCACCGAGCGGCAGCACCTTGCCCCGGCGGATCAGCGCCACCACCAGGGTGGGCAGCTCCCGGGGATTGCGGCCCACCTCGGCCCGCTCGGCGGACCGCATCGCCAGCGCCATGCCCTGACCGGGGGTCAGCAGGTCCTCCACCACGTCGATCAGCGGCGGCGCGGTGGTGGTCAGGCCCAGCAGACGACCGGCCGTCGACGACGACACGATCACATGGTGGGCGCCGCTCTGCTTCAGCAGCGCGGCGTTCTCCTGCTCGCGGACCGCTGCGATGATCCGCACCTGGCCGGCGGTCAACTGGCGCACGGTCAGCGTGATCAGCACCGACGCCTCGTCCCGGTCGGTGGCGATGATGACCGACTTGGCGTTCTTCACATCGGCCTCGTTCAGCACCGACGACCTGGTGGCGTCACCCTCGATCACCACGAAGCCGCCGGCCGCGGCCTGCCGGACGCCCGCCTCACGGTTTTCCACGATGACGATCCGGGACTTGTCGTACCCGGTCTCCAACAGCGCGGCGACCGCGGCCCGGCCCTTCGTGCCGTAACCGCAGATGATCACGTGGTCCTTCAACTTGCGCCTCCACCGGCTGACCCGAAGGCCCTTGCGGTACTGGTCGGTCAGCACCTCCAGTGTGGTGCCGACCAGGATGATCAGGAAGAGGACCCGGGCCGGGGTGATGAACAGGACGTTCACCAACCGGGCCGCCTGGGTCTCCGGCGTGATGTCGCCGTAGCCGGTGGTGGAGAGTGAGACGACCGCGTAGTAGAAGCAGTCGAGCAGGGTCAGGCCGTCCTCGTTGACGTCCCGATAACCGTCCCGGTCGAGGTAGATCACCGTGACCGCGAGCAGCACCAGGGAAGTCGCCATCAACAGCCGGAGCCCGAGAGCTTTCAGCGGTCCCTGCCGGACCAGAGGTAGATGAATCATGGAACCGCCCGCACGCGATCACCTTAACGGTCAAGCTGAAGGACGTATCCCAGGACATCACATCAGTCACCGGCCGCGCGTCGGAGGTCCCACATGCCCCACATGGCGGTAACCGCGGCCCTCGTCGCCGCAATGCTCCCGGCGGCACCCGCCACACCCGCCGCCGCCTCGCCCGCGGTGGCGGCCTCACCCGCGGTCACCGCCTCCCAGAGTCGGGACGAGATCCTGGCGGGCTGGACCCAGCCGACCGCGGAGAGCACCGCCGCGTGGCTCGCCGCCCGCCGTGATCAGGCCCGCTGGGCGGCTTACCGGTTCGACTGGTCCAGCGACGTGTGCTCGCGGGCGCCGGACGTCCCGGCCGGGTTCGACTTCGCCGACGCCTGCCGGCATCACGACTTCGGCTACCGCAACTACCGGGCCGATCTCGCCCGGCACAAGGACCGGCTGGACGAGGTCTTCCGGGCCGATCTGCGCCGCACCTGCGATCGGCGGCACATGCTCGCGCAGCCGTTCTGCAACGGCATCGCGTTCACCTACTACGAGTCGGTCCGGTTCCTGCCCAGACCATGATTCATTCGGTACGCCCGGAACCGCCGGCAACCGCAGACCACGCCGCCCCGCCGGTGCCCCGCGACGCCCGCGGCCGGTCCCGGCCGCCGACGCGACCGCCGGGCTGAATCCGATGGCTGAGGCGGTGGGGCGGCCCGCGACCGTTGAGCCGAATCCGAACGGCCGGGCGGTTAGTGCGGCCCGCGACCGCCGGGCCGAATCCGAACGGCCTGGCCGGTGGGACGGCCCGCGACCGCCGGCCGCCGACTACGGTCGGAACGCCGGGCCATGATCGGCTCGGGTCACGGCTCGCGGTCTCCGTACCAAATGATCATCTGACTATCTGAGCGAACCGGGCGGCGCCGTTCTCCAGGTCGGGGTGTTCCACCGCCAGGGCCATGGCGACTATCCGGTCGAAGCCGATGCCGGCGCCGTCGGCGTAGGCCGCGTCGAAGGCGGCATCGCCGAGCGCGGCCCGCAGCGAAGCCTGCTGGGCCGACCAGAACGCACCGAACGACGCGGTCCGGCGAGCGCCGTGGGCCGCCTCCGCGCCACCGAACAGCACCGTCGCGGTCGCCGGATCGCCGCCCAGCACACAGCGGACCGCGATCGCCGCCACCGCGTCGGCGGCCGCACCCCGGAAACCGTGCCGCAGCCGGGACCGCAACGCCACCACCAGGTGATCATGAGCGGCCACCAGGTCGCCGCGACGCAACGCGACCATGCCGAGCAGCCAGTCGACGGCCCGGCGGCCGCGGTCCTCGGGACGGGCGGTCTCCAGATGGCGCGCGGCACCGAGCAGTTCGGCCGCCTCGGTCAGCGCGTCCCGGCGCCAGAGCAGCTCGGCCAGCGAGAGCACGGCCGGGAACGCGGCGTGCGGTACGCCGGCCCCTTCGGCCTGAGCGATCACCGCACGACAGTCCCGCTCGGCGGCGCCGAGATCATCTACGGTCAGCGCCAGACGGGCGACGTTGAGCCGGACCGCGAACTCCGGCCCCTCGTCGACCGCCTCCACCGTGCCCTCGGCGAGGTCCAGGTAATGCTCCTGCTCGCCGCGTTCGGTGCTGAGACCGGCGTGCATCAGGTAGGCGGCGCCCAGGTCCGACGGCGGGACGTCGGCGGGCAGCCGGCGATAGAGCGCGTCGAGTAGTTCCCGACCCTCACGGGTCTCGCCATGCTCACGCCACCACGGGTCGAGGGCGGTGGCCAGCCGCAGCCCGGCGGCCACGTCACCGGTCTCGGCGGCCCAGCGCAGGGCCGCCTGCCACTCCCCCACGTACGGGCTCAGCTCGGTCAGCGACAGGGTGCGGACCTGGTCGTCGGGGTCGGTGGTGACCCGGTCCAGGGTGTGCAGCGACCACGTGAGATGCCGTTCCCGGGCAGCCGGCTCGTCACCGGTCGAGGCGAGACGGCGCAGCGCGTACGCCCGAACCTGCTCGGACAGCCGGTATCGGGGTCCGGGCAGCACCTCGACCAGCGACTTGTCGGCGAGCTCGGAGAGGGCGCTGAGGGCCTCCGGGTCGTACCACTCGACGGTCTCCAGGTCGACCGGCCCGGCGAATACGGCGAGCCGGCGCAGCAGCTCGGCCGCGCGGCTGCCCAGAGTGCGGTAGGACCAGGTCAGGTTGTTGGCCAGGCTGGCGTGCCGGCCGTCACCGGCGGCGTCGTTGTCGAGCGCACCGAGCGGGTCGTCGAGCCGCCGGGCCAACTGCTCGGCCGGCAGCAGCCGCAACCGGGCCGCGGCCAGTTGAATCGCCAGCGGCGAACCCTCCAGCCGGGCGGCGAGCCGGGCCAACTGCGGATCGCCGTCTCCCGGCCGCCCGCCCTGCGCGGCCGCCGCCCGGTCCCGGAGCAGGGCGAACGCGTCGGCCGGCACGAGCGGCGGGATCCGCCACACGGTCTCCCCGGCGAGCGCGAGCGGCGCCCGACCGGTCGCCACCACATCCAGGCGGCGGCAGCGGCTGAGCAGCCGGTGCACCATCGTGGTGGTCAGCGCGGGCGCCGCGTCACACGTCTGCAGCACCACCAGCATGCGGCGCTCGGCGCACTCCTCGACCAGCGTGTCGATCATCGGGCGGCCCGGCTCGGGGCGCAGGCCGAGGGCCGCGGCCAATGCGGTGGGCAGGCCTTTCGCCGCGCCGGCGGCATCGATCGTCCAGACCCCGCCGGGGTACGCCGGAAGCAGCTGCTCGGCCACGGCATGGGTGAGGCGGGTCTTGCCGGATCCACCGGGACCGACGACCGTGACCAGGCGGTGGTGACTGATCAGGCCGGCCAGCTCGGACAACTCGGTCCGGCGGCCGACGAACGGGGTGTGCTCGGCGGGCAGGTTGTGTCGGGGCGCCTGCGCGGTCCGGGGGCGGGGGAAGTCCCGTTCCAGGCCCGGCGCCATCACCTGGAACAGCCGCTCGTCGTCGTCGAAGCCGCGTAACCGGTAGGCGCCCAGGTCGAGCAGGTCCACGGTGGCCAGCGTGGCGGCGGCCGCGGCACCTGTCGAACCGCCCGTGGTGGCGGCGTAAGTGGCGGTCACCGCGAGGGCCGTCGCTTCCGAGCAGAGCACCTGGCCACCATGGGCGGCAGCGGACACCCGCGCGGCCCGGTGGACTTCGGCGCTCGCATACTCCTGGCCGATCGGCACCGCGCGGCCGGTGTGTAGACCCATCCGGACGCGGGGCACGGCGTCGGCACGGGGCCAGTCATGAGCGGACAGTCGACGCTGCGCTTCGACACACGCCGCGACCGCCGCGTCAGCGTTCGAGAAAGCCACGAAAAAGGAGTCACCCTCAGTGAGGAGCTCGACACCAGAAAAGTCGTCGAATACTCCGCGTAGCACTGCTCGATGCGCTCCGAGAACATTCCGGTACGCCTCACCGAGCATCCGGGCAAGTCGCGTCGAGCCCTCGATGTCGGTGAACATAAAGGTCACCAGGCCACTGGGTAGCTCGATCCGTCCCGACACGGTGGAACCTCCGCCCCCTTTGGGAAGTCGCGAAACATGCTGCCGTTTCTCTGCGTTACCGCCCATCCTAGAAACGGACGGTAATCATGTGCCCGCCATGGCCGACCCCTTACGGAGGACATCCTGATCGCGGCATCGACCGGAGGCATACGGGACTACGCGTCTCGTAACGAAAGAGATCGAACGCGGAAACGCCGTGCGCGGCCAAAACCGTGGGGGCGCGCGGGTGTACCCGTATGGGGCAACGAATCGCCACCGGGAGCAAGGAGAAGGTCACCGGCCGAAGTCGACAGCCGCGCGGCCGGACCGGGAGGAGCCGCCCGGCCGGACCGACAGAAACCTCGCGGTCCGCTCGGGAGAAGCCTCGCGGCCCGACCGGCAGAAACCTCGCGGCCCGCTCGGGAGAAGCCTCATGGCCCGACCGGCAGAAACCTCGCGGCCCGTCCGGGAGGGGCCGAGCGGCCGGGTCGGGAGGAGCCGAGCGGCGCCGGACCGATCAGCAGCCGCAGCCTCCGCCGCAACAACCTCCCCCACCGCCGCCGCCGGACGGACCGGGCGTGGCCGCGCCGCCACGGCCCGTGACAGCGACTGTGGACAGCAGCTTGACGGTGTCGGCGTGGCCCTGCGGGCAGTCCGCCGGGTCGCTCGCAGCACGCATCGGACGGCTGACTTCGAACGTGGCGCCACACGACCGGCACCGGAACTCATAACGCGGCATCCGACCAGCGTAGGGCCCGTGCGGTAGGCAGCGCACGGCGAGTTCGGCGAGGAGTTGCCGGACCGTTGCCGAGGCGTTGTCCACAGGCGGCCGACGTACCTCCCGAGAGTGGTTTCCGGCGGGTAGGGTCGACCCGTGGTGGAGGCGTCGAACAACCCAGCAGAGCGGCCGGAGCTGCGATCCGCGGCTCCTCATCAGCGTGGGCCGCTGGCTAGTTCGGGCGCGGCCCCCGTCGACACCTCCCCCGCCTCCGCTGAGCCCGCACCCGGACCCGCCCCCGTTAAGCCCGCACCCACCTCCGACTCCGCCTCCGCTAAGTCCGCACCCGCGTCCGCTGAGCCAGTGTCCGCATCGGCCGCGGCTGAGGCGGCATCCGCATCGGCCGACACCGCGGAGCCGCGGCCTGCCGCGAAGTCTCACACCGGGACGCCGCAGGCCGGGCCGGCACCGACCTCGCCCTCCGAGACGGCGCCGACGGCGGCCGCGCTCTCCGACCCGCTGGCGGGGCGGGACGGCACGGGGGTGCCCGCCGCGACCACACCGGACATCGGTAAGGCTTCCGGCGACACCGCGCCAGCGTCCGCCGACAAGGCGAAGGGCGCCGGAGCAGCCCCACCCGAGGACGCAAAGCCGGGCGACACGAAACCAGGCGACGCGAAGCCAGGCGACGCGAAGCCAGGCGACGCCAAACCGGGCGACACGAACCCGACCGACGCAAAGCCAGGCGACACCAAACTGGGCGACGCCAAACCAGGTGATGCGAAGCCGAGCGACACGAAGCCGGGCGACACGAAGCCGAGCGACACGAAGCCGGGCGACGCCAAGCCGGGCGACGCCAAGCCGGGCGACGCCAAGCCGGGCGACGCCAAGCCGGGCGACGCCAAGCCGGGCGACGCCAAGGCTGCCGGGGATCCCAAGACCGCGGGCGACACGAAGTCAGGCGATGACTCCACGCCCGCGAGCGGCGCGAAACCGGGTGCCGAGGGCAAGGCGGCCCCGGGGAAGGCGCGGCGGCGGTTCCGGCCACTGCACGCCACCGGACGGGCCGCTCGCGGGGTCTACGCCTGGACCAGAGGGCCGGCCGGCCGGGTCGTGGTGCCCGGTGTCCTGGTGGCGACGCTCGTCGTGCTGGCCGGATCGTTCGGGGCCTACCTGGTGCCACAGGCACTGGAGGCGAAGCCGACACCCAGCGCCACTCCCACGTTCGGTGCCGATCCGCAGGGTTCGGTGCCGCCGGCGGTGTGGGAGTCGCCCGGAAACCAGCCCGGCCTGCCGGGGACCGGGACGTTGCCGAGTTACCCGGTTCCGGGCGCCACCACCGGCCTGCCGGGCGTGCTGCCCACCCAACCGGCGGTGAACGCGGCCCGGCCCGCCGACGCGCTGGCCGCCTGGGCCGAGCAGACCGGCACCCGGGTGGGCATCCCGGTGGTGGCGGTGCAGGCTTACGGCTACGCCGAGCTGGTGCTCGCGCAGACCAACCCGGGCTGCCGTCTGGACTGGACCACGCTCGCCGCGATCGGCAAGGTGGAGTCGTCGCACGGCAGCTTCAACGGCGCGGTGCTCGGCGCGGACGGGGTGGCGCAGCCGACGATCCTCGGGCTGCCGCTCGACGGCCAGGGCGGTCGGCAGCTGATCGCCGACACCGACCGGGGCGCGCTCGACGGCGACACCGCATTCGACCGGGCGATCGGGCCGATGCAGTTCATCCCGTCGACCTGGAAGGAGACGGCGGTCGACGCGGACCGGGACGGCGTGGCCAACCCGAACGACATCGACGACGCCGCACTGACCGCGGCGACCTATCTGTGCAAGGGCAGCCGCGACCTGTCCAAGCCGGACGCATGGTGGGACGCGATCCTGTCGTACAACGCGGTCCGGCCGTACGCGCAGAAGGTGTTCGCGACCGCCGACGACTACGGCCGGCGCAGCAAGCTCTGACCTGAACGGTCGCCGAGACATCGGTGATCATAGCGACGCTCTGTGAGTACCGCGTACTTTTGCGTGGTCAGCACTTCCCTGAAGGTCTCACAAACGGCACGATGTACGAGTGAGGGTGCGTGAATGGGATCCCCGCTCCGCGTCCGCGACCGAGATCAACTCGCTCGTGGAGACGGTGAACGCGGTCCTGGCGGTAGATCTACCGGATGATCCACCCTGGCGGGACGTGCAGGTCAGGGAGTATCTGGCCGAGACCATGCCGGGCGAGCGCCGGATCACCTGGATCGCCGAGGACGATCGCCTCCCGGAGGGCGAGGGAAAGATCTTCGGGCACGTGAACATCCTGTTGCTCGGCGACATCGGCGTGCTCGAGGTGGTGGTCCGGCCCGAATTGCGGCGTCGCGGGCTGGGCCGGCAGTTGCTGGCGGTGGCGGCGCGGCGGGCCTATCTGGAGGGTTTCTCGTCGATCGGCGTCGAGGCGATCGGCGGCACGTCGGCGATCCCGTTCTACGAGTCCCTCGGATTCGAGCGGGAGTATGTGGAGACCCGCAGTGTCCTCAACCTGAACACGGTGGACTGGCTCGCGCTCGGCGGGATGGCCAGCGGGATCAGTGCCGGTTACCGGATCGAGTACCACCCGGGCGGCCCACCCGACCATCTGCTCGCCGCCTACGCCCAGGCCAAGGCCGAGGCACAGCGGGACGACGACGATCTGGACCTGGCGCCCCGATCATCGGATCCGCAGCGGCTGCGTGACTCGCTGGAGACGCTGCACAAGCGCGGCCTGAAACCTTACATCGTGCTGGCGATCCACGAGTCGACCGGAAACGTGGCCGGACTGACCGAGGTGGTGGTGCCGGCGCAGCATCCGGAGCGGGCCGATCAGTACGACACGATCGTCGTCCGGGAGCATCGCGGCTACGGCATCGACCGGGCGATCAAGGCACGGATGCTGTTCGAGCTGCGGGCCGCCGAACCGACGCTGGGTCAGGTGCAGACGTGGAACGCGCAGCACAACGAGTCGATGCTGAAGGTCAACGCGGAACTGGGCTACCAGTCCGACCGTGACTGGTTCGAATACATCGCCGACGTGACGCAGCTGGTCCAGTCCCTGGAGCCGACCGACTGACCCGGCTGGTCCTCAGGGCTGTCCCGATGCGCCGGGACAGCCCTCACAACCAGCCGTTACCACCGGATCAGCCCGGCGGTCGCGTTTCGGCCGGACGGGCCGCCTGCCTCGCGTGGCCGCCACGGTGGGTGTGGTTCGGCGAGGGGCGGCCGACGGCGTACCACCTAGCGGTTTCGAATGAGATTCGCCGCCTCGACGGCCCAGTAGGTGAGGGTGATCTGGGCGCCGGCGCGCTTGATCGAGGTGAGCGATTCGAGGATGACGCGCTCGCGGTCGATCCAGCCGTTCGCGGCGGCCGCCTCGACCATCGCGTACTCGCCGGAGACCTGGTAGGCGGCGACCGGAACGGTCACCCGGTCGCGGATCGCGGCGATGATGTCCAGGTAGGGCAGTGCCGGCTTGACCATGACGATGTCGGCGCCCTCGGCGATGTCGAGGTCGACCTCGCGCAGGGCCTCGCGGAGGTTCGGCGGGTCCTGCTGGTACTGGCGGCGGTCACCCTGCAACGTCGACTCGACGGCCTCACGGAACGGGCCGTAGAAGGCGCCCGCGTATTTCGCGGAGTAGGCGAGGATCGCGATGTCCTGGTGGCCGGCCGCGTCGAGGGCACGGCGGATGACGCCGATCTGACCGTCCATCATGCCGGACGGGCCGACCATGTGGGCTCCGGCGTCGGCCTGGGCGACGGCCATGTCGGCGTAGATCTTCAAGGTGGCGTCGTTGTCGACCGAGCCGTCACCGGCGAGCACACCACAGTGGCCGTGCGAGGTGAACTCGTCGAGACACAGGTCGCTCATGATGACCGTGGAGTCGCCCAGCTCGGCCCGCAGGTCGCGGAGGCCGACGTTGAGGATGCCGTCCGGGTCGAGACCGGCCGAACCGGTCTCGTCCTTGTTCGCGTTGTCCGGCACCCCGAAGAGCATCAGGCCGCCGACACCGGCCGCGACCGCCTCGGCCGCGGCCTTGCGCAGCGATTCGCGGGTGTGCTGGACGACGCCCGGCAGCGAGCTGATCGGTTTCGGCTCGGTCAGTCCCTCCTTGAGGAACATCGGGAGGATCAGCTCGGACGGGGCGAGCCGGGTCTCCTCCACCAGCCGGCGGATGGCCGGGGTCCGGCGGAGACGTCGCGGGCGGATGTCGGGAAAGGCCATCATGTGCTCCCGGGTGCGCGCCGGCCATCCGTGGCCGGCGCGCCTCGTCAGAGGATCAGCGGAAACGCAGAGCCGTCGGGCCCTGCACCTTGGAGCCGCGGCGCTGCTTGGCCGGCATCGCGGCCAGCTTCTCGCGGAGCTCCAGTGCGTACTCGGCGAGCGCCTCGACCAGGTCGGGCACCGAGGCGTTCTGCGGCTGGGTGTCGACCCGGAGGCCGAACTCGACGGCGGTCTCGGCGGTCTTCGGGCCGATCACCGCGACGACCGTACGGGCGTGCGGCTTGCCGGCGATGCCGACCAGGTTGCGGACGGTCGAGGACGAGGTGAAGAGCACCGCGTCGAAACCGCCGGACTTGATCGCGTCGCGGATCTCGGCGGGCGGCGGGGCGGCGCGGACCGTCCGGTACGCCGTGACGTCGTCCACCTCCCAGCCGCGCTCGATCAGCCCGGCCGCGAGAGTCTCGGTCGCGATGTCGGCCCGCGGCAGCAGCACCCGGCCGACCGGGTCGAGGATCTCGTCGTGCGGCGAGAACTCGGCCAGCAGACCGTCCGAGGACTGCTCGCCGGCCGGGATCAGCTCCGGCTGGATGCCGAACGCGCGGACCGCGTCGGCGGTGGCCTCACCGATGCAGGCGATCTTCACGCCACCGAAGTGCCGGGCGTCCAGGCCGTGCTCGCCGAACTTCTCCCAGACCGCGCGGACCGCGTTGACCGAGGTGAAGATGACCCACGCGTACCGGCCGTCGACCAGGCCCTTGACGGCCCGCTCCATCTGCGCCGGGGTACGCGGCGGCTCGACCGCGATGGTCGGCACCTCGCACGGGATCGCGCCGTAGGCACGGAGCCGGGCGGACATCGCGCCAGCCTGCTCCTTGGTCCGCGGGACGAGGACCTTCCAGCCGTACAGCGGGCGGTTCTCCCACCAGCTGAGGCTGTCCCGCTCGGCCACGTCGGAGCCGACGGTCAGCACGACCCGGCCGGTGAAGCCGAGCGCCGCCGCGACGAAGCTGTCCACGGTCGAGGTGGTGGTGTACTGCGTCTCGCCGGTGCCGTCACCCGTGACGCCGACCGGGACACCCGGCTCGACACCCGCGGCGAGCAGCCCGTCCCGGACGGCGGCGAGGTCGCCGGCGTCCACGGCCACCGCGAAGGAGCCCTTCTGGGCGGCCGTGGCGAGCGCGTCGAAGTCGAGGTTGGTGACGTCGTCGACGTCGGCGGCGATCCGCACGCCGGGCAGCGGCACACCGGCGTAGGTGGCGACGCCCTCGGCCTGCCCGATACCGGGGATGACCTCGAAGTGCACTGCGGTCCGCGCGACCGCCTGCACCTCCTTGACCACCGAGTCGTGGCCGAACGGGTCACCGGCGACCAGGTGTACGGCGGACAGGCCGGACTTGGCCGCGGAGAGCAGCACCTTGGCGACGTCACCGGGGGCGCCCTCGGCCGGGCTGAACTGCGCGTCCTCCTTGGCGTCGGAACGGATCGCGCTGAGCAGGGAATCGGGCACGCCGCGGTCGTAGACCACCTGGTCGGCATCGGTCAGCGCCGCATACGCGCGGCGGGTCAGCAGCTCCGGGTCGCCGGGTCCGGCGCCGATGAACGCGATGCGTCCGGCTGGCTTACGGGCGGTGCGGGTGGTCATTCTGTGCTCCCCATCAGGGTATCGGCTCCGGCGTCGAGGAGATCGATGGCAAGCGCCTTGCCGATCTCCGCCGCGCCGGCGGGCGTTCCGGTGCGCGACAGTCGGACGGCTCGGACGCCATCCGGGCTGATCACGGCACCGCGCAGGTAAATCTCGTCACCGTCGTCGCCCTCGGCGATCTCGGCGTGTGCCGCGACCGGGGCGGAGCACCCGGCCTCTAGCGTCGCGAGCATCGACCGCTCCGCCACCACGGCGGCGCGGGTCGGTGCGTGATCGAGAACGGACAGCAACTCGATCAGGTCGGTGTCGTCGGCCCGGCACTCCACGGCCAGCGCACCCTGAGCCGGGGCGGGCAGCATGAGCATCGGGTCGAGCGTCTCGGTGATCTCCGCGAATCGGCCGAGACGTGCCACTCCGGCCCGGGCGAGAACGACGGCGTCGAGATCTGCCTCGGGTCCGAGTACCCGGGCGATTCGCGAGTCGACGTTCCCTCGGATCGGCGTGACCTGCAACTCTAGGCCCAAAGCCCGTAGTTGCGCGATTCGGCGCACCGCACCGGTGCCGATGGTCGAGCCCGGCGGGAGCTCGGCGAGGGTCAGTCCGTCCCGGGCGATCAGGGCGTCCCGAGGGTCCTCCCGCACCGGCACGGCCGCGATGTGCAGGCTCGGAGGCTCGGCGGTGGGCAGATCCTTGTACGAATGGACAGCGAAGTCGATCTCACCGGCCAGCAGCGCGTCACGCAGCGCGGAGACGAAGACACCCACACCGAGCTGGGCGACCGGGGCGGCCGAGCGGTCACCAGGGGTGACGATCCGGACCAGCTCGACCGGGCGGCCGGTGGCAGCGGTCAGCGCGTCGGCGACCATCTGCGACTGGGTGAGCGCCAGGGCGCTACCCCGTGTGCCGAGACGCAGCGTCATGCTTTCCCCCCGATCTCAGGTACCGCGTCGGCCTGGGTGGCGAGCGGGACGTCCAGGTCGAACAGTTCCCGGAGCAGCGCGGCGTACTGGTCGCCGCCGGGTTCGGCGGCGAGCTGACGGACCCGCACGGTGGGTGAGTGCAGCAACTGCTGGACGACCCGGTGCAGGGTACGGGAAACATCCGCCCGCTGCTCCTCGGTGAATTCCGGCCGCCGGGACATCAGCTTGCGCATCTCCGCCGACACCACCTCCTCGGCGCGCGTCCGCAACGCCGCCACCGTGGGTGCGATCTCGGCACCGCGCAGCCAGCCGAGGAAGTTCTCCACCTCGCCGGTGACGATCTGCTCGACCGCTGCGGTCTCGGCCGCGGCCGGGTTGGTGCGCCGGCTGTTGGCGAGGCTGTCGATGTCGACGACGGTCAGGCCGGGCAGGCCGACGGCGTCGGGCGCCACGTCCCGCGGGACGGCCAGGTCGAGGACGATCAGGTCCTTGCCGACCCGCTCCAGTCGCTCGCGGGTGAGCACCGGCTCGGTGGAGGCGGTCGCGCACACCACGATGTCGACCTCGCGCAGCACCTCGTCCAGCCGGGCGAACGGGACGGCGACGGCCCCGTAGGCCTCGGCGAGCCGGTCGGCCCGCTCGTGGCTGCGATTGGTGATCCGCAACGGGCCGACACCGGTACGGGTGAGCGTGGCCACCGACAGCGAGCCCATCGCCCCGGCCCCGATGATCAGGGCGGACCGGCCGGTCAGGTCGCCGCCGAGGTGCTCGGCGGCCACGTCGAGGGCGGCCGTGACGACGCTCTGCCCGGCCTTGTCGATGCCGGTCTCGGCGTGCGCCCGCTTGCCGACGCGCAGGGTCTGCTGCATCAGCTCGTGCAGGAGCCGTCCGGCCGAGTCGACCTCGGTGGCCGCGTGGTACGCGTCGCGCAGCTGCCCGAGGATCTGAGCCTCGCCGACGACCATCGAGTCGAGACCGGACGACACCCGGAACGAGTGCCGGACGGCGGCCTCGCCGTAGTGCACGTAGAGGTGGCCGGCCAGCTCGGTGGCCGGGATGCCGGAATGCTCGGACAACACGTTGCAGATGTCGCCGAGGCCGCCGTGGAAGCCGCTGACCGCCGCGTAGACCTCCACCCGGTTGCAGGTGGAGACGACGACCGCCTCGCCCACGTAGGGCTGGGCGACCAGGCGCTGGAGCAGCTCGGGGACTGACGACTCGGGGATGACCAGGCGCTCGAGGACCGCGACGTCAGCCGTCCGGTACGAGGCGCCGATGCTCAGCAGGTTCACGACCCGACCGCCTCCTGATCGCCGCTCGCCGGTGGCGCGGATCGGCCGCCGGGCAACGCGGTCAGAGACGCCTTGCGGTGCTCGTGGAACGAAAGGATCTGCAGCTCGATGGCGAGATCCACTTTACGGACGTCAACGTTGGACGGCACCGACAGAACCCCCGGGGCGAAATTGAGGATGCTTGTCACTCCCGCGGCGACCAGCGCGTCGGCGACCGCCTGGGCGGTGCCGGGCGGGGTGGCGATGACTCCGATCGCGATCGACTCCTCGGCGGCGATCCGCTCCAGGTCGTCGGTGTGCTGCACGGTGAGGCCGTTGATCTGCTCGCCGACCTTCTTCGGATCGGCGTCGAAGAGCGCCACCACCCGGAAACCACGGCTCGCGAAACCGGCATAACCGGCCAGGGCGTGCCCGAGGTTGCCGACGCCGACCAGACAGACCGCCCGGTTCTTGTCGAGGCCCAGGATGTACTCGATCTGGTCGACGAGCAGGGCCACGTCGTAGCCGACACCGCGGGTGCCGTACGAACCGAGGTGCGACAGATCCTTGCGGAGTTTCGCCGAGTTGACCCCGGCCGCCGCGGCGAGACCCTCGCTCGACACCGTCTCCGCGCCGGTCTCGGCGAGGTGGTGAAGGGCACGAAGGTACTCAGGCAGTCGCGCGATGGTCGCCTCCGGCAGATCCGGGAAGGCCGGGACGCC
The DNA here is from genome assembly GCF_033097365.1 of Actinoplanes sichuanensis. NCBI lineage: Bacteria > Bacillati > Actinomycetota > Actinomycetes > Micromonosporales > Micromonosporaceae > Actinoplanes > Actinoplanes sichuanensis. The sequence continues at coordinate 10,142,907 of NZ_AP028461.1, read as the reverse complement.
ATCGGCTTCGCCGGGCGTGCTTCCGTGACGTTGCTGACTCATCTGACTCCGTGCCGACGAGGCGAACCTGCGGTGAGCCCCGTCTGTGCGATACCGGTGGAACCCTCGTGGGGTGGCTGTGGTAGCGGGGCTCGTCGGAGTCACAGAGTAGGCGCTTGTGAAGGCGTGCACAAATCGCGATCTTGTCGGGACAATTGGACAAGATCGACCCGGCTGTGTTAGTCGGGCCGACCTGTCGAGTATTACCTTTCGAACCCCGCCAGGGCCACTCAGCTCAGAGTGACATGGCCATCTTTACCGCCTCTACCAGCGTGTCGGCGACCGGACGCCCGGATTCACGCAACCGTGCGGGATCGGTGAACCCGCCCGTGTACAGAACCGCGTGTCCGCCGACCGACTCGGCCGCGTCGGCGTCGTCGAGCGAGTCTCCGATCATCACCACGTCGGCGCCGTCGACACCGAGTTCGGCCAGGTGAGCGGCGAGATGCGCGGCCTTGAACCCACCGCCCAGCTCGGTCCGCAACCCGTCGATCCGGGCGAACAGCCCGGCCAGGCCGTAGCCCTCGACGGCCGGGACCAGCTCGTGGTGGAACCACATGGAGAGCAGCGACTGACTGCCCGGCCAACTCTTGATCGCCGCCTGCGCGTCGGCGGCCAGCGTCACATCGGTCAAACCGAGCCGGTACGCGTCGTGGAAGATCCGGTCCAGTCGGCCGAACTCCTCCTCGTCGATGGCGCGGCCGAGCATCTCGGCGTAGAAGTCGGCGACCGGCCGCCGGAAGGTCCGCCGGTGTTCGTCGGAGCCGACGTCCCGTCCGCCCGCCGAGGCGAAGGCGACGTTTGTCGACGACACGACCAGGTGCAGATCGTCGAGAAGGGTGCCGTTCCAGTCCCAGACCAAGTGCTTCGTCACCCGGCGAACCTACAGGCGGGGCTCACCCGGCTGTCGAGCCAAATCCCGCAGGAGCCGGTCCTCCTCGATCCGCCAGTAGCCGTGCTCCTTGCCGTCCAGCAGCAGGACCGGCACCCGATCGCCGTAGTCGCGCTCCAACTCGATGTCGGAGTCCACGTCGATCCTTGTCCAGCCGTCCGGTGCGATCCGGTCCAGCGTCTGCTCGGCGACCTCGCACAGGTGGCAGCCGGTCCGGCTGATCAGCGTCAGTCTCACAGGTCCCTCTTCCGTACCTTGCCGATCACGTTCCGCGGGAGCTCCTCGACCAGTTCGACACCGGGCAGCTTGAACCGGGCCAGCCGGGCCGCGCAGTGCACCTGCAGCTCGGTCGCGGTGGGCGACGGGTCGCCGGAGACCGTGACGTACGCGTACGGCCGCTGCCCGGTCGCGATGTCCGGCACGCCGACCACGGCCACGCCGGTCACCCGCGGATGCGCCATCAGCACCCGCTCGATCTCGGCCGGGTAGACGTTGAAGCCGTTCACCAGGATCAGCTCGCCGATCCGGTCGACGAGCACCAGGTCGCCGTCGCCGTCGGCGTAGGCGATGTCCCCGGTCGGCCACCAGCCGTCCGGGTCCGGCCCGTCCCGGCCGTCCGGCCAGTACCCGGCGAACAGGTTGGCGCCGCGCACCACGATCTCGCCCGGGTCGGTGCCGGCCGACTCGGCCACTTCGAGGTCCTCGTCGATCGACGCGGTGCCGTCCCGCCACAACTCGGCGCCGGCCGCGGTACGCAGCAGCAGCTCGACACCGGGCAACGGCCGGCCGATCGAGCCGCTCTTGTCCCGGTCGCTGACCGCCGTCGTGGTCAGCACCGGTGCGGTCTCGGTCAGCCCGTACCCGATCAGGATCGCCCGGCCGGTCAGTTTGCGGAAGCGCGCGGCGACGCCGGTGTCCAGCGGCGCCGCGCCGCACACCGCGGTCCGCACGCCGCTCAGAGCCGTGCCGGCCGACGGGACGGCGGTCCAGGCCTGGTACATCCCGGGCACGCCGACGGTGACGGTGACACCGTGCCTGGTGATCAGATCGAGCGTCGCCTCCGGTTCGAACCGCTCGGCCAGCACACCCGTCGCCGCGTGGTGTGCGACGCTGCCGAGCCCGGTGTTCAGCCCGTAGGCGTGGAAGAACGGCACGGCGAGCAGCAGCACGTCGTCCGGCCCGACGACGGGCGGCTCGATCCGGTCGAGCTGATCGTGGTTCGCGGCGAGCGCGGCGTGGGTGAGCATGGCGCCCTTGGGGCGCCCGCTGGTCCCCGAGGTGTAGAGCAGAACCGCAAGATCATTCGATTTCGGTACGGCCGGAGCGGCGCCGGTCTCGTCGGCGCCGGGCGGCCCGTCCACCACCAGCGAGGCGCCCGAGTCGGTGATCGCATGGTCGCGCTCGTCGGCGGTGTAGCCCGGGTTGAGCGGTACCGCGACCCGGCCGGCCCGCAGCACCCCGAAATAGGCGACCGCGAAATCGACGGTATTGCCGAGCACCAGTGCGACCCGATCGCCCGGGGCGGTGCGCGACGCGATCCAGCGGGCCGCGGCGGACACCCTGGTGTCCAATTCCGACCAGGTGACGACGGTGTCTCCGGCGATCAGCGCGGGGTGGCCGGGGCGGCGCCGGGCGGCCTCGGCGACCGCGTCGCGGGCGGTTTCCTCCACGAGGCCCGAGTCTGGCACAAAGCGGCCGCCACCGGGACGTCGGACAGCCCGTCCGTCCGGAACGCGGCTTCTTCGGCCAAGGTGACCTTGACGTGGCTTGCCGTGTTAGTGCAATTCGCGGCTTTGCGCGCAGCGCACACACTGTGCGACTCCGCGTGTCCGAAGTCGGCAATACTTCCGCACTGTGTAACGGAATACACACCAACGGGTGAGGTTGACCGGTCTATACGCCGGTTACCCACCCATTTTGTTGTGATTGACCACTTTTGTTATGAGTGACCCACCCTCATCCCGAGGAGGCCGCTGTGCCACGCAAAGCACGGAATCACGGTGAATTCACGTCTGGCGGGACGAATTCGCTGTCGCCGGAGGCCCGCCGGGCTGAGGAGGCGCAGTGACTCATGTGTACGCGGAGGGTCCATACCACCGCGACGTCCTGCACACGTTGCGCGACACGGCCGGGGGGATGATCGTCAACGCCATCCGGGGCGACAGCCCCAAGCAGACCGGGAGCCGCCGCACGCCCAACGGGCCACCCACGGTCGCCTCACCGAACACCGCGAACGGGAAGTTCGGCGCCAGCCGGCCCGGTACGCCCCGCCCGCCGGCCCAGCCCACCGCGGGCCAGCGGTCCAACCTCGGCGAGGGGGAGACCACGGCGCCGGGTGAGCACACCGTGGTCCTGCCGACCCAGAGCACCACCGGCCCGCCCACCGAGTCCGCCCCGCCGAAGGCCCGGCCGGACCGTGGTGACCCGGCAGCCGAGGTGTGGGCCCTGGTCGAGCGGGCTCAGGCCGGCGAGGCGGAGGCGTTCGGGCTGATCTACGACCGGTATGTGGACACCGTCTTCCGGTTCGTCTACTTCCGGGTCGGCAACCGCCAGCTCGCCGAGGACCTCACCTCGGACACCTTCCTGCGCGCTCTCAAGCGCATCGGGAGCTTCACCTGGCAGGGCCGCGACCTGGGCGCCTGGCTCGTCACCATCGCCCGGAACCTGGTCGCCGACCACTTCAAGTCCGGCCGCTACCGCCTTGAGGTGACCACCGGCGACGTGCTCGACGCCGACCGCGAGGACCGGGGGCCGGAGGGCAGCCCGGAGTCCGCGGTGGTCGACCACATCACCAACGTCGCCCTGCTCACCGCGGTCAAACAGCTCAACCCGGAACAGCAGGAGTGCATCGTGCTCCGGTTCCTGCAGGGCTTCTCGGTGGCCGAGACCGCACAGACCATGGGCAAGAACGAGGGCGCCATCAAGGCACTTCAGTACCGGGCCGTACGCGCGCTGAACCGGCTCCTGCCAGACGGGTTCCAATCTTGATCGAATGTGACGAGTTGTCGATCTCCGATACCCGATGGCACCGTCCGGCACCCGTAACCGGGGCCGCGTGTCGCGCGTTTGTCCGGATGCGACCCAGGGCCGTGTTCCACGGTCCGGGCGCCGACGTCGGCCGCCAGGCCGACGAGACAGTCACGAGCGAGGGGAGGTACCCACGGTGAAGTTCGCATTCCCGAACTCCCGGAGTGCCGAGCGCTTCGCGGAGCTTCTCGACGACGGTGGCGCCCGTCGGCACCACAGTCGTGGGCAGGCCGACGAGGAGATGAATCGGCTGGTCGCCATAAGCAACCGGCTCTCCACGGCCCGGCCCGGCGCACCTGTCGACTCCGAGTTCCGCGTCGGCCTGCGCGCCATGCTGGTCGCCACGGCCGAGCGGGACGGCATCGGGCGGAGCGCCCCCGAGGCCGATCCCGAGCCGGCCGCCGAGCCCGCGGCCCGGCGGCCCCTGTTCGGCCGGCGGATACGTGCCCGTGGAGCGATCGTGATCGGCGTGGCCGCCGGCGCGATGGCCGTCTCCGGTATCTCCGCGGCCAGCGAGAGCGCGTCACCCGGCGAGATGCTGTACAGCGTCAAGCGCCAGACCGAACGCGCCCAGCTGGCGATCGCCGGATCGGACGTGACCCGCGGTCAGCTCTCGCTCGATTTCGCGCGCACCCGCCTCAACGAGGCGATGGCGATGAGCGGTGACTCGTCCGACTTCGCGCTGGTGCTGGACGACATGGACGCCGACACCCGCAAGGGTGTCCGGCTGCTGACCACTTCGGCGGTGTCCCAGCAGGACACCAAGCCACTGGCCACCCTGGACGACTTCGTCGACGACCAGCGCACCACGTTCACTCCGGCACTGGAACGCCTCTCCACACCCAACCGGGACCGCGCGACCCAGTCGCTCGGCCTGTTGGAGGACGTCGTCAAGCGGGCCGAGACGCTGCGCTCCGGGCTCGGCTGCGACAAGGTGACGCCGGTCGGCACCGATGCGCTCGGGCCGAGACTGCGTGACTGCGCGCCCGAGGACGATGCCGCCGAGCCGGCCCCGGTGACACCGCAGAGCGGTCACGGCACCAAGACCGGGAACCGGCAGAACGGCCAGGCCACCACGCCGAAGACGACGAAATCGGACGCCGCCGAGCCGGTGGTGACCGGCAAGGCCGTGACACCGAACAGGTCGGCCGCGCCCGGTGCGAGCCCGACCGTCACCGGCGGGGTGACGCCGATGTTCGACGAGGAGACCGTCGACCCGGCACAGATCGACCCGCTCCCGGAGGAGCAGGGTGTGCTGGGCGGCCTGCTCGGCGACATCTTCTGACGGGGACGGCCCGGATCGCGAACATGGCGAGGGGCGGTGCCGGAGATCATCACTCCGGGGCCGCCCCTCAACCGTCACTATAGGACGGTACGGGTGACCCGCTCCAGAAGATTGGCACTCCCGCAGGTCACGGGCCGAACGGGTCCGGGCGCTTCTCCAGCAGCTCGTGCAGGGTGGCCTGGATCGTCTCGCGCACCTGGTCGGCCAGGTTGTAGACGACCAGCGGATCGTCCGCGAACTCGGTGAGATGTGCGGTCGGGATCGGCGGACAGAACTGGATCAGCCACTTGCTCGGCAGCGGGATCATGCCCAGCGGCCCCAGCCAGGGGAAGGTCGGCGTGATCGGGAAATACGGGATCCCGAGCAGCCGGGCCAGCGGCTTCAGATCGGCCAGGATCGGATAGATCTCCTCGGCGCCGACGATCGCCACCGGGACGATCGGGGTGCCGGTCCGTAGGGCCGCCGAGACGAACCCGCCCCGGCCGAACCGCTGCAGCTTGTAGCGGTCGGCGAAGTTCTTTCCGATGCCCTTGAAGCCCTCCGGGAAGACGCCGACCAGCTGGCCCGAGTTCATCAGGCGCTCGGCGTCCGGGTTGCAGGCCACAGTGGCGCCGGCCGCACGGGCCAGCTCACTCATCAGCGGCATCCGGAACACCAGATCGGCGCCGAGCAGGCGCAGGTGGCGCTGCTGCGGATGCTTGTCGCGCAGGCCGACCGTGAGCATCAGGGCGTCGAGGGCGATCGTGCCGGAATGGTTGCCGACCACCAGGGCGCTGCCCTCGGCCGGCACGTTCTCGATACCGAGCACCTCGGTCCGGAACCAGTCCCGGTAGAGGATCTTCAGCAGCGGGTGGAAGACCCGCTCGGCCAACTCCGGGTCGAACCCGAACTCGTCCACCTCGTACGCCCCGGCGAGCCGCCGCCGCAGGAACGCCAGGCCGTCGGCGACCCGCTGGTCCCAGACGTCCAGCCCGGCCACCGCAGCCATCGGCTCCGGCATCGGTTCGGGCATCGGCTCGCCCTTCTCCGGGATCGGGCGCCGACCGTTGACCCGTTGTGCCGGCGGCGGCTCGGGCAGCTTGAAATCGGTGTGACCGGGAAGCATTTCGCGATACTCGTCCTGGCTCACGGCGTCTCCTGTCCCGCCGCCGCACGAACCCGGCGGATACCGTCCAGAATCGCGTTCTCCGCGGCGGCCAGCCGAGCGGCGGTGAGCGTGGAGCCCGCCGCGTGCGTCTGGATGAACTCCTCGAACGCCTCGACGGTGGTGCGCGGGGTGAAGCCGAACTCCTTGACCAGGCGGGTCGTGTCGACCACCCGGCCGTGCACGAAGAGGTCGATCTGGTCCATGCCGATCTGCTCGACGCCGAGATTGCGGAGCAGGGCCGCGCCGGTGGACAGGGCCGGCTCGGGCAGCGGCAGGGAGATGCGGCCGGCCCGGCGGACCGCCTGGGACAGCATCAGGACGCCGGAACCGGCGACGTTGAAGGTGCCCGGATGGTCCTCGGTCACCGACCGGTGCAGGATCTCCAGGGCGTCCTCGACGTGCACGAACTGGAGGCGGGCGTCCCGGCCGAGCACGGTGGGCACCACCGGCTGGGCGAAGTAGCGGGTCAGCGACGTCTCGGCGGACGAGCTGATCATCGGAGCGAAACGCAGGACGGTAGCCGCCACCTCTGACCGGCGCCGCCGGAACCCGCGCACATACCCCTCGACGTCGAGGATGTCGCGAGCGAACGCGCCGCGCGGCACCGCTCGCGGCTCGGTGTCCTCGGTGAAGACAGCGGGGTCGCGGAACGACGCGCCGTAGGCGGCCGTCGACGAGCGCACCACGAGTTTGCGCAGCCCGGGAGCACCCTGGGCGGCGGCCAGCACCTGCATGGTGCCGATGACGTTCTGCTCTTTCATCGCGGCCCGGCCGCCGTGCCGACTGTCGGGCACGCTGGTGATCGCCAGGTGCACGACTGCCTCGGCGCCGAGATCGGCGATGGCCTCGGTGGCCGCCCGCGCGTCGGCCCGGATCCGCTCCACACCGTCCAGCAGGCCCAGAAGGCGTGCGGGCGGGTCGTGCGGATCCAGACCGACGACACGGTCTATACGAGGATCAGCGGCGAGGCGGGCGGCCACCCGAGCGCCGAGATAACGGCTGACTCCGGTGACCACGACAACGCTGGGCGGTGAGGTCACCACGGGGGCACCCTTCGATGCGCGGCCTCGATCAGTAGGCAAGTGCCGTCGGTGGCCGGACTGTCAGCCCGGCCGACGATCACTTGCCGAGACGGCGACGCTGGACGCGGGTCTTGCGCAGCAGCTTGCGGTGCTTCTTCTTCGCCATACGCTTGCGGCGCTTCTTGACCACGGAGCCCATACGAAAAGCCTCTCGAAACCATGTGGGTGGCCCGGCACGCGGCCGGGACCGGACTGGGACGGCGCCCGGAGCAGCGGCGCCAACTGAACGGCACGCGTGGACCCGGGAACCAACCGGTCCAGCGTACCGGCATGCCCCAGCCGGGCCAACACGGCCCCGGGAGTCAGGCGCTCTGTGAGAAAGCACCACGCAGATACTCGTGTACCGCGTGCTCGGGCACCCGGAACGAACGACCGACCCGGACAGCTGTGAGATCACCGCCGTGCACGAGCCGGTAGACGGTCATCTTGGAAACCCGCATGAGCGCGGCCACCTCGGCCACGGTCAGGAAACGAACCTCCGAGAGGCGTTCCTCGGTCTGGGCTGGACCCGTCATCGCGTCGCACCGATCCTTTCGCAATCCTCCGCGGCGGTAGCGGCCGGAGGGTCCCGGAAGTCCGCGGGGATGACGTGCGTGTCATCAGAACGGTATCGATACGGCTGTGACCAACGCGATACGTTCCGTGAAATGCCCAGAAAAAGTCAAGCCCGACACGCCGGATCCGTGGTGATATCGCCCGTTATTTCCGAGAAGCTACGGCTCGTGCCATGAAACCGACGTTCGCCGGGCGCTCGGCGAGGCGGCGCATCAGATGCGGATACCACTCCTCGCCGTAGGGCAGGTGGACCCGGACCGTGTGCCCGCTGCCGGCCAGCCGGGACTGCTCCTCCGGGCGCACCCCGTAGAGCATCTGGAACTCGTACTCCGTGGTGGCCCGGTCGAACCAGCGGGCCCGGTCCTCGGCGATCGCGATCAGCCGGACGTCGTGGGTCGCCACCATCGGGTAGCCCTCCCCGGCCATCAGGATGTTCAGGCAGCGGACGAACGACTTGTCGACGTCCAGCGCGGACTGGAACGCCACCGACTCCGGCTCGGCGTAGGCGCCCTTGCACAGCCGCACCCGGGAACCGGCCGTCGCCAGCTCACGGCAGTCCCCCTCGGTACGCCGCAGATGGGCCTGCAGGGCCGCCCCGGTGGACGGGAAGTCGCGGCGCAGCTCGACCAGGGTCTCCAGGGTCGCGTCGGTGGTGCTGTGATCCTCGGCGTCCAGCGTCACCGTGGTGCCCGCCTCGGCAGCCGCGGCACAGATCGCGCGCGCGTGCTCGTACGCCAATTTCTCGTCGATCCGCTGGCCGAGGGCCGAGAGCCGGACGCTGACCTCGACCGCCGGCGTCAGCCCGGCGCCGGTGAGCCGGCCGAGCACCGCGACATACTCGTCGCGGGTGGCCACCGCCTGCTCTATCGTCCGGGTCTCCTCGCTCAGATGGTCGAGGCTGACCGCCAGGCCGTCATCGGCGAGTCGGCGGCTGACCAGCAGAACCTCGTCGGCACTCGGCCCGGCGACGAAGCGCTGCACGATCCCCCGGCTGACGGGGGCCGACTCGACCAGCCGGCCGAGCCGGGCGGATCCGGCCGCGGCGAGAAACAGGGTACGGAGCATGCGCCGAGCGTAACGTCCGGACCTGGCACGGAACCCGGGCAACACATACGTGCCCCATCGGGTCAGGTGCGGCTACCGTTGTCGGGTGAACTTCGATGCGTACGCCCGTACGGCGATAGACCTCGTCAACGCAGGTCTGGACGATCTCGCCGGACTGCGGGCCCTGTTCAGCGGCGAGCAGGAATACATGCGCGACCAGGTCACCGAGAAGGACCTGGCCCCGTTCCGCCGCGCGCAGCGGCGACTGCGGGAGGTCTTCGAGTTCGGCACCTCCGGGCAGGACGGTGAGGCGGTGCGCGAGCTGAACGGCCTGCTGGAGGCCTATCCGGTGCAGCCACGCATCTCCGGGCACGACGCCAGCGACTGGCACATGCACGTGACCAGCCGAGGGTCCTCGGTCAGCGCCGAGTACCTGGCCGGAGCGGTCTGGGGCCTGTCGGTCTGGCTCTGTGAGTACGGGAGCGCCCGCTTCGGCATCTGCGCCGACGAGCGGTGCGGCAACGTCTACCTGGACACGTCGTCGAACAACTGCCGCCGGTTCTGCTCGGAGCGCTGCGCCACCCGGTCGCACGTCGCCGCACATCGGGCCCGCAAGCGCGCGGCGGCGGATCTCACCCCTGCGTGACGGCCGGGCTCGGCTCCAGATGACGACGGGCGAACTCCAGGGCCTCGCGGAGATCGGCCTCGCGGGCCGGGCGGCTCGCCGCCTTTCGCGTGTTGATCTCCAGGGCGACCGATCCGGTGAACCCGCGCCCGGCCAGTGACCTCAGCAGCTCGGCGCACGGCTGATTGCCACGCCCGGGCACCAGGTGCTCGTCACGGCCCTCGCCGGTGCCGTCGCCGAGATGGACGTGCCGCAGGCCGGTGCCCATCCGGTCGGCCATCTCCAGCGCGTCGATGCGCGAGGCCGCACAGTGCGACAGATCCAGCGTGTACGCGTCGAAGCCGGTCTCGGTCGGATCCCAGCCGGGGTTGTAGGGCACCACCCAGCGGCCGGCCATCTTGACCGGGAACATGTTCTCCACCGCGAAGGTCAGGTCCGGATGCCGGCCGCGGACCTTGGTCAGGCCCTCGGCGAAGTTGCGGGCATAGTCGCCCTGCCAGCGGAACGGCGGATGCACCACCACGGTCGGCGCACCGAGGGACTCGGCGAGCTGGGCGGCCCGGGTCAGTCGCTCCCAGGGGTCGGAGCTCCACACCCGCTGGGTCACCAGCAGACAGGGGGCGTGCACCGACAGCACCGGGACGCCGTAGTGATCGGCCAGTCCCTTGAGAGCGCCGGCGTCCTGGCTGACGGCGTCGGTCCACACCATGACCTCGAGGCCGTCGTAGCCGACGGTGGCCGCCATCTCGAACGCCGCCGCCGTCGGCTCCGGGAAGACCGAGGAGCTGGAGAGAAGCACGGGTACGCGGGAAGTCACGCCCTCCAGCGTAGCCGCGCGCCACCCAGCCGGATATATCAGCTCTAAACGGTCATGATCCACGAGTGGGCGTACGCTGACCCGGATGAGCCGCGCGACACCACCCCGGGAAGTACCGCTCGACTTCCCTCGCGAGTGGATCGAATTCCTCGATCCCGCCGACGAGCAGCACCTGATCCGGGCCGATCTGACCTGGCTGCTCTCCCGCTGGACCTGCGTCTTCGGCTCCGCCTGCCGCGGCATCCTGCCCGGCCGCGCCGAGGACGGCTGCTGCTCGCACGGGGCGTTCTTCACCGACGCGGACGACGAGAACCGGGTGAAGGCGGCGGCCGCCAAGCTCACCCCGCAGACCTGGCAGCACTACCGGCGCGGGTTCAAGAATTACACCGAGGTGGACACCGTCGACGGCAGCAAACCCGCTCGGCGTACGGCCACGCAGTCCGCCGACGGTCCCTGCGTCTTCCTGAACGACGCCGATTTCCCGGGCGGCGGTGGCTGCGCGCTGCACGGCCAGGCACTGCGGGACGGTGTGCACCCGCTCAAGTACAAGCCGGACGTCTGCTGGCAACTACCGGTCCGCCGGGAGCAGGACTGGATCACCCGGCCGGACGGCACGAAGCTGCTCCAGTCCACTTTGAGCGAGTTCGACCGCCGCGGCTGGGGGCCGGGCGGCCACGATCTGGCCTGGTGGTGCACATCGTCGCCGGACGCCCATGTGGGGACCGAGCCGATGTACGTCACCTACGCACCGGAGCTGACCGAGCTGATCGGCGAAGCGGCTTACGCCCACCTCGCCGAACTCTGCTCGGCCCGCATCAAATCCGGACTCATCGCCGTCCACCCGGCGACCACCATGGCCGAAGACACGGCCGGCGGCACCAGGCGTCGGGTGACCCGATCACGGGCGGGTCACCCGACCGCACCATAGTCGCATGCTAGTTAGCATACGACAAGGGTGAATCACGGTTCGAACTTGTAGCCCAGACCCCGCACGGTGACGATGTAGCGCGGTGCCGACGGCTCCGGTTCCACCTTGGAACGCAGCCGCTTCACGTGCACGTCCAGCGTCTTGGTGTCACCGACGTAGTCGGCACCCCAGACCCGGTCGATCAGCTGGCCTCGGGTCAGCACCCGGCCGGCGTTGCGCAGCAGCAGCTCGAGCAGCTCGAACTCCTTCAGCGGCAGCTGTACGCCGGAGCCGTCCACGGTGACGACGTGACGCTCGACATCCATCCGCACCGGGCCGGCGGCCAGGGTCGGCGTGGTGACCTCGGGCGCGTCGGCGCCCTGGCGGCGGAGCACGGCACGGATCCGGGCGACCAGCTCACGAGGCGAGTACGGCTTCGTGACGTAGTCGTCCGCCCCGATCTCCAGACCGACGACCTTGTCGATCTCGCTGTCCCGGGCGGTGACCATGATGATCGGGACCGCCGAGCGCTGCCGCAACTGACGGCAGACCTCGGTGCCGGACATCTCCGGAAGCATGAGGTCGAGCAGCACGATGTCGGCACCGGTCCGGTCGAACTGCGTCAGGGCGGAGGTACCGGTCGCAGCGACCGACACCTCGAAACCCTCTTTGCGCAGCATGTATGACAGGGCGTCGGAGAACGACTCCTCGTCCTCGACCACGAGCACGCGGGCCAATGAAGTTCCTTCCGTCGTCGGCGGCGGGCTCAGCGCCCGGCCACACCGGACTCGATCTCAATCGCCGTCGGTGACGACGAGGGGGACTCGGGGGGTCGCGCCGGTAGGCGCAGGGTGAACGTAGAACCATCGCCGAGTGAACTGGTCACGTCGACGCGGCCGCCGTGGTTGGTGGCGATGTGCTTGACGATCGCCAGGCCCAGGCCGGTGCCGCCGGTCGACCGGGAACGAGCCTGGTCAGCGCGGTAGAACCGTTCGAAGACCCGCTCGACGTCCTGCGGGGCGATACCGATGCCCTGGTCGGCGACGTCGATCTCGATCCAGTCGTCACTGTTACGCATGGTGAGCGAGACCGTGGTGTTCTCGCCCGAGTACGCGATCGCGTTCTCCACCAGGTTGGTGACCGCCGTGGCGAACTGACTGTCGTTGCCGTACGCCATGATGCCTTTCGGCCCCTCGTACGTGACGTCGATGCTCTTCGCCGACGCGGTCGTCCTGGTCCGGTCGACCACCTCGGCGATCACCCAGTCGAGCGAGACCGGCTCCGGGTTGGGCAGCGGCTCGGCGCCCTGCAGCCGGGTCAGTTCGAGCAGCTCGTTCACCAGGCGGCCCATCCGGGCCGACTCGTGATGGATGCGCTCGGCGAATCGGCGGGCGGCCAACAGATCCTCGGACTGCGCCTCGGGCGCCGCCTCGGGCATCTGGGTGGCGTCCAGCAGTGCCTCGGCCAGCAGCTGGAGCGCACCGATCGGAGTCTTGAGCTCGTGGCTGACGTTCGCCACGAAGTCACGGCGCACCCGGGCCAGCCGATGCGACTCGGTCACGTCGGCGGCCTCGACCGCGACATGTGTCGAGTTCAGCGCGACCGCCCTCAGGTGCAGGCCGAGCGGGGCGTGCCCGCCGCCGGCCCGGCCGCGTGGCAGGTCGAGCTCCACCTCCCGGCGCACCCCGGTCCGCCGGACCTGACCGGCCAGCGTGCGCAGGATCGGGTGTGCGGCGATGGTGCCGGGGGCTCCACCGGAACGCAGCAGGCCCATCGCGCGGGCCGCCGGGTTCACCAGCACCGGATGATCGTCGGCGTCGAGGACGACGACTCCCACCCGTAACGAATCGAGGCTCTTACGTCCAAGCCCCTTGAGGCCGTGTTTGCCTCCCGGGCGATCGTCGTCCGGTTCGATGGCGGCGCTCCCCTCCGGTGCCCCGGTCCGAGCCTCTCCGCCCGGCCGGCGGATTCGGGCAAGGGCGAGTCCCGCTCCCACACCGACGGCGAGCGCGGCAGAAACCATGCCGACGGCGTATTCCCACTCCACGCTGCGATCGTAGGGTCATTGTTTACCTGAACCACAGGGCCATTACGGCAAATCGGGCGCGCGTCGAATAATGTTCACCACTGCGCCCGCCCTCGTTCACCGGTGTTCATGTTGAGGCCGTTCCACGCCCATACCGTGGGCAGCGCACCCCGGCCGACGCCATCGGCCGACGCCGTCGAAAGAGGGATCTGAGAAATGCGCGAGGAGTACCAGGCCGATCTGGTCGAGGTGAGCCGCCTGCTCGTGACCATGGCGGAGTCCGTCCGCGCCGCGCTCCGCAAGGCGACGTCGGCGCTGCTGACCGCCGACCTGGAGGCCGCCCAGGCGGTCATGGAGCGGGACTCCGAGGTCGACGCCATCTACGAGCAGGTCGAGCTGAAGGTGGCCGACACCATCGCCCGGCAGGCCCCGGTCGCGTCCGACCTGCGGCGCGTCATCACCGCCCTGCACATCGGCGCCGACCTGGAGCGGATGGGCGACCTGGCCGAGCACGTGGCCAAGACCGCGGCCCGTCGCCACCCGTCCCCGGCCGTGCCGGCCGAGCTGCGCCCCACCTTCAAGGGCATGGCCGAGGTCGCCGACCACATGGCCGAGCAGATCACCGAGCTGCTGGCGAAGCCGAACGCGGAGCAGGCGGCCCAGTTGGAGAAGGACGACGACGCGATCGACGACCTCGAGCGCAAGTTGTTCAAGATCATGCTGGCCGACGACTGGCCGTACGGCGCCGAGACCGCCATCGACGGCGCTCTGCTGGGCCGTTTCTACGAGCGTTACGCCGACCACGCGGTGAACATCGGCGAGCACCTGATCTACCTGATCACCGGCGAGACCGTGGCCGCCGCCGAGGTCACCGAGGACTGATCCGATCTCCGGCGCGCGAGCCAGGAGATCCAGGGGCCGGGACACCACGGGGGTGTCCCGGCCCCTGTCTGTTACTTGCGGCCCTGGGCGGCCACCGCGGCGGCGGCCTCCTTGGCGGCGACCGGGTCGAGGTAGGTGCCGCCCGCGGTGATCGGGCGGAGGTTCTCGTCCAGGTCGTAGCGCAACGGGATGCCGGTCGGGATGTTCAGGCCGGCGATCGCCTCGTCGGAGACGTCGTCGAGGTGCTTGACGATGGCCCGCAGCGAGTTGCCGTGCGCCGCGACCAGCACCGTCTTGCCCGCGCGCAGGTCCGGGACGATCGCGTCGTACCAGTACGGCAGGGCCCGCTCCAGCACGTCCTTCAGGCACTCGGCCTTCGGCAGGACCTCCGGGGCCAGGTCCGCGTAGCGAGCGTCACCGGCCTGGGAGAACTCGGAGCCCTCCTCGATCGGGGGCGGCGGCACGTCGTACGACCGGCGCCAGAGCATGAACTGCTCCTCCCCGTACGTCTCCAGGGTCTGCTTCTTGTCCTTGCCCTGCAGGGCGCCGTAGTGGCGCTCGTTGAGCCGCCAGTGACGCTTCACCGGGATCCAGTGCCGGTCGGTGATGTGCAGTGCGATCTCACTGGTCCGGATCGCGCGCCGAAGAAGGCTGGTGTGCACCACGTCGGGCAGCACCCCCTGCTCCTTGAGAAGTTCGCCGCCGCGCCGGGCCTCGTCCTCACCCTTGGCGTCCAGGTCCACGTCGACCCAGCCGGTGAAGAGGTTCTTGGCGTTCCACTCGCTGTTGCCGTGTCGCAGCAGCACCAGGGTTCCAGTCATGACCACATCTTCCCCCGAGCTGCGCCCGTCCGTACGGGCCACCCGGCACGTGTCCGCCGCCACACCGAAACCCGCTTGCGGAAGATTCGCAGATGTAAGGGAATGAACCGCGCCGACTACTTACGGGGAGACGATCGTGCGAGGTTGGTTACGACAGGCCGCCGGTGGGCTGCCGCGGCAGTTCTGGTTCCTGTGGACCGGCACTCTGATCAACCGGGTCGGCTCCTTCGCGGTGCTGTTCCTGAGCATCTACCTGACCTCGGAACGCGGCTTCTCGCAGAGCCAGGCCGGTCTCATCCTGGGCCTGTACGGCGTCGGCGGAGCGATCGGCACTCTGGGCGGCGGCGTGCTGGCCGACCGCTGGGGCCGCCGCCCGACCATGCTGGTGGCCCAGTTCGGGGCGGCCGCACTGATGCTCACCCTGGGCCTGGCCCGGACGTACCCGCAGATCGCCGTGGCGACCCTGCTGCTCGGGCTGTTCGCCGAGGCGGTCCGGCCGGCCTTCTCGGCCATGATGATCGACGTCGTGCCGGAGCGGGACCGGGTCCGGGCGTTCTCGCTGAACTACTGGGCGATCAACCTCGGCTTCGCCCTGGCGGCGATCATCGCCGGGTTCGCCGCGAAGGTGGACTACCTGCTGCTCTTCGCCGGCGACGCGGCCACCACGCTGATCACCGCGATCATCACGGCGATCTTCCTGGCCGAGACCCGGCCGACCCGGACCGCGGAGCGGAAGGCGGCACCGGGCGGGCTCGGCACCGCGCTACGGGACCGCCACTACGCCGTCTACCTGCTCCTCAGCTTCATCTCGGTGCTGGTCATCCTGCAGCACCTGTCCACGCTGCCGATCACCATGCTGGCCGACGGCCACACCGCGGCCACCTACGGCACGGTGATCGCGGTGAACGGCGTCCTGATCGTCGCCGGCCAGCTCTTCGTGCCGAAACTGATCGAGGGCCGGGACAGTGCGAAGGTCCTGGCGGTGGCGGCGTTGCTGGTCGGTTCCGGTTTCGGGCTGGTCGCCCTCGCCGAGACCCCGCTGATGTACGCCGTAACGGTGATCATCTGGACGCTGGGCGAGATGCTGCAGTCCCCCAGCAACGCGGCCACCGTGGCGGCCCTCTCCCCGCCCGCGCTGCGTGGCCGTTACCAGGGCCTGAACTCACTCTCCTGGTCGGCCGGGACCGCGCTGGCCCCGATCGTCGGCGGCCTGGTCCTGCAACGGGCCGGTGACGCCGTGCTCTGGGGTGGCTGTTTCGTCCTGTCCGCCCTGGTGGCGGCGGGCCAGTTGCTGGCCGGTCCGGCCCGGGCCCGGCAGGCGACGCGGCTACGACTCGCGCAAGAGGAGGCGTCGGAACGGGCGGCGGCCGCCGCCTGACACCGGCCGGGAAATCGGATTCCCACGACTCTCACGCCATTAGGCGGAGTCCATCGATAGACAATGATCCGGGCGTGTCCAATAAGTGAACAGCAGAAACAAGCCGGAAACAAAAGCGCCGGCGGCGGCGGACGACACCCATCCCCATAGGCGCCGTCCGCACTTACCGCCGGTCTCGGGTCGCGCCGTCCCCCAACGGCTCATGCCACCCGTCCCCAAACGCCGAACCGTGGCGATCATTGCTGATCGACCCGTTCCCCGAACTGACGGCTCGGCGTCCATCGACCACGCTAGTTGGGCCGTGCAAGCCTCACAACCAAAAATCGTGTCGACATCTGTCTCAACCGTCACATTCACCAACAACCAACCGATCGGACGAGCCGCCAATCACTCTTCCGGGTTTCTCAGTCGGGAAGAAATCACGACGACTACCGTTCGGTAGCCCGGCTCCGGCAAATGGCGCGCGAGTCTAGACGGCGATCGAACCAGCCGCCCAGAGGCTCCAGCGAATCCTCAGCACATCGCCAGGAGACTGCCAGTACCCAGGGACGGCGCGATCCACACATCGACGGATTGGTGCGCGATTCCATCACCGCCGGACCACAATGGACCGACCGGTACGGATAGACGGCACTAGATGATCAATAACTGCTAGTCGGTCCGCTCGACCAGGTGCTTGAACGCCTGCAGGTTGGCCGTCGACTCGCCCCGACTGACCCGCCACTCCCACTCCCGCCGGATCGACGACCCGAAACCGATCTCCAGCATCGTGTCGAACGACTCGTCGGCATACGTCAACACCGAGCCGAGCAACCGGTCCAACTCGTCCTCGTCCAGGCCCTTCAACGCCACCCGGCCGGTCAGATAGACGTCGCCGGCCGCGTCGATCGAGAAGGCGACCCCGTACATCCGGGCGTTGCGGCGCAGCAGCCACGCCCACAGGTCCTCGTGCCGCTCGTCCGGCCGGCGCATCACGAACGACTCGATCCGCAGCGAATGCTCCCCGACGATCAGGTTGCAGGCCGTCTTCAGCTTATGGGTGCCGGGCAGGGAGACCACATAGGAACTGTCACCTGTCGCCTCCCACTCCAGCTCCCGCTCGGTCAGCACCCGCTCGATCAGCTCGGTCACCATGCGCAGGACGCCCTCTCCAGTCGCGCCGCGATCAGCGCCCGATGCCCACTCACCGCGTCACGGTAGACGCGCAGCAGCGTCTCGGCGGTGCGATCCCAGGAGAACTGCGACGCGTGGGCGACCGCCCCGGTGGCCAGCCGGTGCCGGTGACCCGGCTCGTCGAGCAGCCGGTCGAGCACCTTCGCCCAGTCCCGCGGATCGTGGCCGTCGACGAGCACGCCACTCACCCCGTCACGGATCGCGGTGACCAGGCCGCCGACCGCGGCCGCCACCACGGGGGTGCCGCAGGCCTGCGCCTCCAGGGCGACCAGGCCGAAGGACTCGTTGTAGGACGGGACGGCTACCAGGTCGGCGGCCCGGTAGAGGGCGGCCAGGTCGTCACCCGTCTGCGGCGGCAGGAACACCACCGAGCCGGCCACACCGAGCGTGGCGGCCAACTCGATCAGGGCGGTCGGCCGGTCCAGCCCACTGCCGCTCGGGCCGCCACAGATCACCAGGGTGGTGCCCGGGCTCATCTCGGCCAACGCGGCGATCAGCACGTCGGGCGCCTTGAGCGGCTGGATCCGGCCGACGAACGCGACGATCCGGCCGTGCTCAGGCAGGCCGAACCGGGCCCGGTCGGTCGGGCCGGGCCGGAACCGGCGCAGGTCGACACCCGGCGGCACCACGCTGACCAGCGCCGGATCGGCGCCGTAGTGGGTGATCAGGTCCTGCGCCTCGAAGTCGGTGTTGGCCACCAGGCGGTCCGAGGCGGCCACCACCTGCTCCTCGCCGATCACCCGGGCCTTCGGCTCGGGCCGGTCACCGGTCGCGATGAACCTGTTCTTGACCTTGGCCAGGGTGTGCGCGGTGTGCACGTGCGGCACGCCCCAGCGCTCCCGGGCCAGCCAGCCGACCTGACCGGAGAGCCAGTAGTGCGAGTGCAGCAGGTCGTAGTGACCCGGCGGGTGCGCGGCCTCGGCCCGGAGCACGCCGTTGGTGAAGGCGCACAGCTGGGCGGGCAGCTCCTCCTTGGCCAGCCCTTCGTAGGGCCCCGCGGTGACGTGCCGCACATGGACCCCCGGCGCCATCTCCACCACCGGGGGCAGGTCACCGGCGGTGGCCCGGGTGAAGATCTCCACCTCGACACCGCGCTCGGCCAGGCGTTTGGCGATCTCGACGATATAGACGTTCATCCCGCCGGCGTCACCCGTGCCCGGCTGCTCCAGCGGCGACGTGTGCACGGAGAGGGTCGCGATCCGGCGGGGCGTGGGCCATCGGCCACCAGCCCGTAGATCAGCCACGCTGACTCCCTCCGTATCGGTTTCGCAACATGCTTGTTGCGCCAACGTTCATCTTCCCCATCGGCGCCCCCGGAACCACCACTCAGCCGACCCGGGGTGATCCAGGTCATTGATCGCGTGGGACGTTCCTCCGGATGGATCAGAATCGGGGCATGCAGAACATCGCGGTTGTCACCGGGGCGTCCAGCGGGATCGGCGCGGCCACGGCCCGCCGGCTGGCCCGGGAGGGTTTCCACGTCGTCGTCGCGGCCCGGCGGGCCGACCGGCTGGAAGCGCTGGTCAAGGAGATCGGGGCGGGCGCCACGGCGGTCGAGTGCGACGTCACCTCGGACGACTCGGTGGCCGCTCTGGCGACCGCGGTGACCACGCTCGGCGGCCCGGTCACCCTGCTGGTCAACAACGCCGGCGGAGCCCGAGGGGTGGATCCGGTCGCCACCGGGTCGGTCGAGGACTGGCAGTGGATGTATGACGTGAACGTGCTCGGCACGCTTCGGGTGACCAAGGCGCTGCTCCCGGCCCTGGAGGCGAGCGGCGCCGGCACGATCGTGACGGTCGGGTCGACGGCGGCCTTCACCCCGTACGAGGGCGGCGGTGGCTACGTGGCCGCCAAGCACGCCGAGACCGCCCTGGTCGGGACCCTGCGGCTGGAGTTGGCCGGCCGTCCGGTGCGGGTCATCGAGATCGACCCGGGCATGGTGCGGACCGACGAGTTCGCGGTCAACCGGTTCGGCGGCGATCAGGACAAGGCCGACGCCGTCTACGCCGGGGTCCGGGAGCCACTGGTCGCCGACGACATCGCGGACTGCATCGCGTGGACCGCCACCCGGCCCCAGCACGTCAACGTCGACCGGCTGGTGGTGCGGCCGATCGCCCAGGCCGCCCAGCACAAGGTCCACCGGGAGCTGTAGGTATGCGGCCGGTCGGCGCGATCACCCGGGGGACGACCAATCCCAACCGGCTCCGACGCGTCGACAACTTCATCTCGTACCGCTGCGGTGAGCTCTTGAAAGAAGCGGCGCAGCCGCTAATGATCGATCTGGGCTACGGCGCGTCGCCGGTCACCGCGGTGGAGCTGCGGGAGCGCCTCGCCGCCTCGGTCCGCGCGGACGTCGCGGTGGTCGGTCTGGAGATCGATCCGGTACGGGTGAGTGGCGCGCAACCGTACGCGGACCCGCCGTGGCTGGAGTTCCGGCGCGGCGGGTTCGAGCTGGCCGGCCTCGCCCCGGTGGTGGTGCGCGCGTTCAACGTGCTGCGGCAGTACGCCGAGGACGAGGTGGCGCCGGCCTGGCGGACGATGACCGCGACCGGCGCGCTGCTGGTCGAGGGCACCTGTGACGAACTGGGCCGGATCGCCACATGGACGGTCGTCGAGGCGGGCGTGCCGTCGACCCTGACCCTGTCGGCCCGGCTGCCGGTGCTGGAGCATCCGGCGGTCTTCGCCGAGCGGTTGCCGAAGGCGCTGATCCATCACAACGTGCCCGGTCATCCGGTGCACGAGCTGCTGCACGCACTGGGCCGGGCATGGGAGACCGAGGCGACACCGTTCGGGCCGCGGCAGCGTTGGTCGGCCACCGTCCGGCGGATGCGCGAGGAGGGTTGGCCGGTGCTCGACGGCCCGGCCCGGTGGCGGCTCGGCGAGCTGACCCTGCCCTGGCCGGGCTAGTTCTGGTCCTTGCGGTCCAGGGCCTCCCGCACCGCGGTCAGCAGGGCGTCGGCGGTGAACGGCTTCTTCACCAGGATGTCGTCCTCGGTGATCTCGCCCTTGGCGACCGCATGGTCCTTGGGCAGGCCGGAGACGAAGACCACGCCGATCCCGGGCCGTACGTTGCGGATGGTCCGGGCCAGCTCACCGCCGGACGCGCCGGGCAGGGTCAGGTCGGTGATCAGCACGTCGATCTTCCCCGAGTGGTCCCGGACGATCGAGAGGGCCTCGTCCGGTTCCCCGGTGGCCAGCGTCGTGTATGACCCGCGGCGCTCCAGCATCCGCCGCATGATGTCGCGCAGATCCTCTTCATCGTCGACGACCAGGATTGTCGGCCTCTCGGGGACCGGCGCCTCGGACATCTCGGTCCTCCTCGGGCTGGGGTCGCTCTCACGCTATCCGCCCCCGGGGCCCGGCGTACGGCTCACGCTCAAACAGGCCGGCTCTCAGTGCTGTCTTCGGCATCGCGAGACGACACTGAGAGCCGACCGGGTTTTCAGAGCAGGTGACCGGTGTAGAGCAGGCGGTTCGGGGCGCCCTTGAGCTCGCCCTTGATCAGGTCGACTCCGGAGTTGGCGACCAGGTCGTCACGGACCTGGCGAGGCGTCCAGTCCGGGTGCGCGGCCAGGACCAGGGCGGCGGCACCGGCGACGTGCGGGGCCGCCATCGAGGTGCCGCTCATCTTCTGGGTCGCGGTGTCCGAACCCTTGGCCGACGACACGATGTCCACGCCCGGGGCGAAGATGTCCAGGCAGGTGCCCCAGTTGGAGAACTTCGCCCGGCGGTCGGCGGAGTCGACGGCACCGACCGTGATCGCGTCGGGGGTGGCGGCCGGCGAGCTCTTGCAGCCGTTCGCGTTCTCGTTGCCGGCGGCGATCGCGTAGGTCACGCCCTTGTCGATGGAGCGCTTGACCGCGGCGTCGAGGGCCTTGCTGCGCGGGCCACCCAGGCTCATGTTGGCCACCGCGGGCAGCTTGGCGTTCGTGGTGACCCAGTCGACGGCGGCGATGAAGTCGGAGAACGAGCCGGAACCGTCGCAGCCGAGCACACGCAGCGCGACGATCTTGACGTCCTTGGCCACGCCGTAGGTGGCGCCGCCGATCGTGCCGGCGACATGGGTGCCGTGGCCGTGGCAGTCGTTCGCGGTGGCGTCGCCGTCGACGAAGTCCCAGCCGCTGACGGCCCGGCCGCCGAACTGCTTGTGGCTGGTGCGGACGCCGGTGTCGATCACGTAGGCGGTGACCGCCGACGCCGGCTTGTAGGTGTACGTCTTCGACAGCGGCAGGGAGCGCTGGTCGAGCCGGTCCAGGCCCCAGGTCGGCTTCTTCGACTGGGTGATCGAGGCGGTCGGTGCCGCGGCCGGCAGGGCCTTACCGTCGACCACGGCGTCCTGCTCGACGAACGAGACGGACGGGTCGGCGGCCAGGCGGGCGGCCTCGTCGGCGGTGGCCTCCAGGTGGAAGCCGCGCACCGTGGAGAGGTAGTTGCCGGCGACCTTCCCGCCGTACCGCTGGGTCAGCTCCTGCGAAGTGGCGGTGACCCGGTCGGCGGCCGGCGTGCCGGGCTTCAGCACCACGATGTAACTGCCCGGGATGGCGCCCTCGGCGCCGGCCCCGGCGATGGTTCCCACCACGGGCGCGGCCGGGGCGGCGACAGCCGGCCCGGTCAGGCCCCAGAAGGTGGCGGTGGCGGCGCTCGCGACGGCGGTCAGTCGAATGGCCAGGCGGCGGGCGTCGTTACCGAACATATGTGGTGGGTCCTCTCGGTTGTGTTCTCAGGTCGTCTTTGAATCCGGCCCGGGGGCATGCCGAAAGCAGCTGAGGGAAAGATTGGTGGGGGGAGGTTGTGGTCCCGGGTTCTCGCGGGTTGTGGTCGAGTTGCACGATCCGGGCCGTCAGAGTCACACCGCGAACCTCTAAGCCGACCGGGCGGAGGGCCGAATCTCTCGCTGTCAGGACACCTGCACCACCACTGAGCACCGCTACCGAAGCACCGCCACCGAGCCACCGCGAGCTACTAGGAGAGCGATATGACCGCACTGCTGTCGCCCGAGATCGACACCGTCGGCGAGATGTCCGAGCGCTGCGATCGTTGTGGGGCGGCCGCCAAGCTGGAGGTCGTCCTGACCAGCGGTGGCGACCTGGCCTTCTGCGGGCACCACGCCAACCGTCACCGGGCCGACATCGCCAAGGTGGCCAGCAAGATCCGCCTGGAGGACGGCTTCGACTGGGCGGGCAAGTAACCAACCGCTCACCCCGGGTAGCCCGCGTTATGCTCTTTCCCTCACGTCTTGGGGGTATTTGTGCATATCACGGCGCACGACGTGGGCAGGCTGTCCCGGCTGACCGCCGGGTGCGCCGGAGTCACGGTCGCCATCTTCGGCGTCCTGCACACGTTCGACCCCGGGCCGGCGCCGGCCCTTCTTCCGGCCGGCGTCGCCCTCCTGCTCCAGGTGGTTCCGGCCACCGGTAGACGGATCGGCCGGCTCCGCGCCGGGGCGGCGGCGCTTCTCGCGCTCGCCGCCACCGGCGTGGGCGCCGCCAACCTCGGCACCCATCCCGCCTCGGCGGTCGCCACCGCCCTCTCCGGGCTGGCTCTGGCCTGCCTCGATCTACGGGTGCCCCGCCGCAACGGCGGCATCGCCTTCCGGGTCGCCGACCCGCTCCTGCTCGGCGCCGCGATCATCGCCCTGGTGGCCCTCGTGCCCCGGCTCTTCGACGCGACCTTCCCGACCGGCGAGGAACCGGACAGCGTGATGCCGCCCGCACTGGCCGGCGCACTGCTCTTCCTGGCCGTCGGCACCATCCTGGCCCGCCCCGAGACCGGGCCGATGCACACCCTCGACGAGTCCGGGCCGCGCGCTGCCGTACGCCGCCTGGCCCCCGCCCTGATCGCCGCCCCCGTGGTCGCCGCCCTGGTCAGCGCTTTCGCCGCACAGACCCGGGAGAGCAGCCCGGTGGCCGCGGTGAGCACCGGCGTGATCCTCGCCGCCCTCGCCCTGCTGGCCCTGCTCGCCTATCTGGTCCGCAGCCTCGACGACGCCGACCAGCGGCAACAGCATCTGGTGGCCGAGCTGGAGGAACGGCAGGACTTCGCGCAGACGCTGCTCCAGTCGATGAACGAGGCGGTCATGGTCCTCGACGCCAACTACCGGGTGATCGACGTCAACCGCCGCTGGCGGGAACTCACCGGACACGACGGTCCGCCCGCTGAATCGCCGCCGCTGCCGCCACCGGGCACCGGCGGCGATTGGCTTCTGCCCCGCGCCGACGGCACCGATGTGCCGGTGCTGGCCACCATGGCGGCCATCCCGGACGCGGCCGGCGCGACCCGCGGGTACGTGGCCACCTACATCGACATCGCCGAGCGCAAACAGGCCGAGGAGGCGCTCACCGAGCACGCCGCCGAACTCGAACGCGGCAACGCCGAGCTGGCCGCGGCCCTGGCCTTCAAGAACGACCTGACCTCGATGCTGACCCACGACGTGGCGCAGCCGATCAGCTCCATCGCCAGCCTCGCCGAGCTGCTCTGCGCGGACTGGGCCGACCTGCCCGACGACATCCGGCTCGAACTCGCCACGAAGATCGACAAGAACACCCGCCGGCTGATCAAGATGATGAACGACCTGCAGCTGCTGTTCCGATTGGACACCGGGACGGTCACCGCCCGCCGGGTGCCGGTCCCGTTGCTGGAGGTGGTCGAGGCGGCCTGCGGTACGGCCATCGGCACCGGTGACGTCGAGATCGTCATCGACGAGGAGTTGGCCGCGCTGGCCGACCGCGGGCACCTGACGGTCGTGGTGGAGAACCTGCTGAAGAACGCGCTGAGCCATGGGGCCCCGCCGATCCACATCCGGGCCGATCGGGGCGGCCCGGGTACGGTCCGGCTGGCCGTGCAGGACAGCGGCGCCGGGATCCCCGAAGACGTGCTGCCCAGCCTGTTCGGCCGGTTCATCCGGGGTGCCGGGCTCGGGCTGTTCATCGTCCGGCACCTGGTCGAGGCGAACGGCGGGACGGTCCGCTACGAGCACGCCGAACCCCGCGGCGCCCGACTGCTGGTCACCCTGGAGGCGGCGCCGGCGAGCGCGTGAAAAGGCCCGAGACGCGGTGCGTCCCGGGCCGGTAGAACGAGGGGCGGTCAGCCGCGCTCCTCCTCGTTGATCATGCCGTTGCCCCACATGTCGGCCCCGGCGGTACGGCCACCCATCCGGGCGGTGCCGGCGACGCCGGTGTCCCAGCCGGCGCCCGGGCTCGGCGCCGGGGTGTTCCGGTTGCGGATGCGTGCGGCCACCGCGGCCGGGGACGGGGTGTCCGCGCCGGGGAGCAGTCCGAGCGGCTTGGTGCTGACACCGCCGTGCGGGATCGGTCGGCCGCCGAGCACTCCGCTCTCCACCAGGCCCTTGAACGTGGTCAGGTCGGCCTTGAGGCGGCGGTTCAGCGACTCCTGACCATGCCTGTCGCTCGGCATGAGGAAGGCGATGTCGGCCTCCAGCTGGGCGACGATCTGGGTCTTGGTCTCACCCATCGGACGCAGTGTGATCGTCTCGGCGAGCAGCGGGCCCTCCATGGTCGACCAGGAGACCCGCTCGTCCGGCGACCGCTCGATGATCTGGGCGTCGAACTCGCGCCGCTTACCGTCGACGTCCATGATCCAGTGGGTCTGGTCGGCGCCGATCGACGTCACCTGCCGCACACCTGTCATGAAACGCGGGTAGTTCTCGAACGCCGCGAGCTGCTCGTACACCGTGTGGACCGGCGCACTGACCTCGATAGCCTGCTGAACCATGCTCATCGCAACTCTCCCATGCTGAAGTGCTGGCATCACAGAGAGTACGGAGACGAGTGCTGGTCGTGTTCGGTTTTGCTGTTCTCCTCAGACACGTCGCAGGTACTGCCAACGGCCCACCTCGGCGGCATACCGGGCGTCACTCGCCGGGGCCACCGGGACCGCCGTGTCCAGCAGCATCTGCACCACCCGCGGCGACGGACTGCGCCACGCCTCGCTCACCTCGACCACCGCCCCGGTGGTCCGGCAGGCCGAGGCCAGCTCGCCGATCAGCTCCGGCGTCACGCACGAATCGTCGAGGCCGGCCTGCCCGAGCAGCGCCAGCGGACGGGCGAGCTGCGCCGGGACATACCGGGACGCCCGCTCCAGGCCCTTGACGGCCGCCGCCACCAGCAGCTCGGCCACCTGGCCGGCGGTCAGCAGGCCCATGTCCAGCCGGGTCCGAACCTCGCGCGGGGTGAGCAGCTCGTCGCCGACCGGCAGATCGGACACCGCCACCGAGAGGGCGTCCAGCGGCGCCAGGTCCGGCGGCAGGGCCAGCCAGCCGTCCGGGCGGACCACCTCCACCTCGGCCGCCACCCGCAGGGTCATCTCGGTACGGTGCCGGGCCCGCCGGACCGCGTCGGCGTAGGCCGAGAGCCAGGTGGTGTCCGGCCCGGCCTGGTCGGCGAAGGTCAGCGCGCGCAGACCGGTCTGGTCGGCGGCCGAGACCACCACACCGACGGCGTCCCGTCCGGCCGCGAACCCGGTGTGCACATGCGCGTCCACCGCCAGGTCCAGCGCGCAGGCGGTGCCCACCGCACCGCCACCGATGACTGAGTCCCGCTCTGCGCCCACGCTCGCTCCCCGGCTGAAAGAGGCGGGTTTCTCCCGCCCGATGATGAGAGTGAGGCTCCGACGTTGTCTCCGGGGTCAGTGGCCGGTGCAGGACAGGAGCGTGTGGCGGGCCGGAGACGAAAGAACGCCCGTCGCCGGCGGCGACGGGCGTCACTCGTTGTCCCCTACTGCGCCGTGGTGTCCGGCTTCTCCAACATCTTGGCGAGTGCGTGGACCGCGTCCTCGGTCGGCGAGGCGGCCGCCCGGTTGGCCTCCTGCAGTTCGCGGTAGACCTCCTCGCGGTGTACCTGGACATCCCGCGGGGCCTGGATGCCCAGCCGGATGACATCACCGCGAGCCTCGAGGACCGTGATCACGACGTCGTCGCCGATCATCACACTCTCCCCGGCACGACGCGTCAGAACCAGCATCGGTGCCCCCTCCATCCCTCGTACGGACAGCACCTCGTACGGACAGCAAAGGCGCGGTCGCGACGAAAACGCGACCGCGCCCGCTTCTGGAGGGTCAGAAGTTCCGGTTCATGATCGCCCGGACCGGGTAGCCCGAGCCGGAGAGGACGACCTGCATGGCCCGCATGCTGTCGCGGTCCACCACGATCGGGGCGAGCAGGTTCGCGGTCGTCTCGTTCTCGCCGGCGGTGATGACCGTGAGCAGCAGGAGCCGGTCCGGGTCCTTCGTGTTCAGCGCCGCGAAAACCGCGTTCTCGATCTCCGGGGCGTACTCCGGGAAGAACGGCTCCGGAGGGGCCACCAGGAACCGGAGCTCCGGGTTGTCGATGGACGTGAACGCGTAGAGCAGGCCGTCTTCGTTGAGCCGCACCAGGACGAAATCCCGATGAGACGGGAACCCCGGCATGGGGACCGCCATCGTGATGGTCGGCAGCCCCAGCGACGGGTCGGTCATGGTGGCCTCAATCGGACGGGATGCGGTGCGAGTAGTCATGGTCACCTCAGGAAATCGATGAGCGAGGGCTGGATCACCTTGGCCGTGGCGGCCAAGGCTGCCTGATACGAGGTCTGCTGGAGTTGCAATTCCATGATCGCCTTGGGCAGGTCGACATCCTCGATATCGGACAGCTGCGACGACACGGACATCAAGCGATCCTCTGCGGACTGCTTCATCTGCGTAACCCGATTATATCGGGCGCCTACGTCCGAAAGGGTCGAATTCAGGGTTTCCGCTGCTTTATCGAGATTCTCCAGACCCGTTTTGATGCCTGCGGCATCACCTGTGCGCATTGCGGTGGAAATGGAATCGAGGACCTTGAAGAGCTGGGCCTCGTTCGGAACCGGGTCACCATTCGCATCGACCTGCGGTGTCACCCCGTCGGCCTGCATCATCGCGTCGGTGCCGAACACCTCGGGACCGCGTACATCGACACGGACCTTGGCGTTCGGGCCGATCGACCGATTGGTCTCACCCTCCGCCTCGCCCACATAGGAGCCTGATATCTCGTACGCGTGCGCGTCCGGAGTGAAGCCGCCGAAGACCGGCCGGTTCAGGTACTTCGTGTTCGCGAACTGGACGACGAGACCCTTGATCTGGTCGAGCTCGTCGGCACGGGCCTTGTTCGCCTGCGGGGTGCTGCCACCACCGGCGTTCAACCCCTCCAGGGTCAGCGTGCGGACCCGCTGGACCTGGTCGTACACGCTCTGCAGGGTGTCCTGCACGGTGCCGAGCCGGCCCATCGCGTCGTCGGCGTTGGCCGAGTACTTCTTGTTCTCCCGGACCTCGCCGCGCAACTGGAGCGCGGTGACCGTGCCGGTCGGCGAGTCCGACGGGCGGTGCAGGAGCTTGCCGCTGGAGATCTGGTCCTGCGCGGTCTGGGTCCGGTTCAGGTTCCGCTGGAGGCTCGCCATCGTCCGGGTGCGGACCGAGCTTTCGGTTACTCGCGGGCTGCTGCTCATGAACGGTGTTCCCCCTGCCTGTTACCTGCCGACCAGACCGGTGCGGTTGATCAGCTGATCGAGCATCGAGTCGATCGTGGTCAGTACGCGTGACGCCGCCTCGTAACCGCGCTGGTAGGTGAGGAGGTTTGTCATCTCCTCGTCGAGGTTCACCCCGGACTCGGCGTCCCGGGCCGCGTCGACCTGGTCGGTCACCGCGTTCTGGATGTCCCGCCGACGGATCGAGGACTGCGACGCCACACCGAGGTCACCGATCAGCGACTGATAGGTCGCATCCGCACCGACTCGCGAAGTGGCCAGATCGGACACCTCGTCGGCCACCGAGCCGTTCAGCACGCGGGTCGCCGTGCCGACACCCAGCGGATCACCGGACGACACCGCCACCTTGTCCACATTGTTGATCAGGGTGGTGTTGACCCGGATGTTCGAGGCCGTGATGGTCAGATCGGCCGGATCGTTGCGCACGAACACGTCGAGGCCGGTGGTTCCGTCCACTCCGTACCCCGCACGATGTGCGTTGTTGACGTTCGACGCCAGGGTGGAGGCGACCGCGTTCAACCGCTGCGAGATCTCGCGCAGGGTGCCGTCCTTGTCCAGCAACTCCATCTGGGCGCCCATGCTGCCGCCCGCCGCGACCGTGCCGTTGGTGTCCTTCCAGCGCAGGTTCACCTCGACGTCGGGCAGGTCCTGCAGCTTCTGCGCGCTGCCCGGTTCGACCCAGATCTCCCGGGCGTTGAACTCGCTGACCAGCTGGGCACTGCCGACGTACACACTCATCGCGCCGTTCGGCAGCTCGGTCGCGGTCGCGCCGATCAGCTCGGACAGCTTCAGCATCTGCTGGCCCCGTTGGTCCTGTAGCTCGTTGGCCTGCAGGCCGGCCTGGGTGGCGATCACGATCTCGTGGTTCAGTCTGGCGATCGCGTCGGCCGCCTTATTGACCTCACCGGTGTACGTGTCGAGGCCGGCCCGGGTCGACTTGTACTGGTTGTCCAGCGCGGCGGCCGCGTCGTTGAGCGACGACGCGACGGTCACCGACTGTTCCAGCATCGCCGACTTCGGCGCCTGCTTGTCCGGGTTCGCGGAGATCGCGTTCCAGCCGTCCCACATGTCCTGCAGGCGGGCCTGCAACGCGGTGTCGCTGGGCTCGCCGAAGACGTCCTCGATCAGCGTGTAGGCACCGGCCCGCTCGTTGTGGTACGACGAGTTCGCGTGCTCGGTGTAACTGCGCTGGTCGAGCGCCGAGTTGCGGAGCCGCTCCACCGAGCTGACCGTGACGCCGTTGCCGACCGCGGACGTGGTGGAGTAGATGCCCGGCACCAGGTTCGCGTTCTGCGCGTGCATCACCACACGCTGACGGGTGTACCCCTCGGTGCTGGCGTTCGCGATGTTCTGGCCCGTGACGTCCAGGCCCCGGCGCTGCGCGTAGAGAGACGTGAGCGCCGTGTTGAGTCCACTGAATGTGCTGCCCATCAGATCGCCTCATCAACCAGGGTGGGGCGCCGCACGGCGCCGCTGACGGTCTGGCCCTGCGGTCCGTACGTTTCCACAGTCTCGGCGAACGCGAGCATGGTTTCGCGAGCCGCGCGCTGACCCGCAGTGAGCAGGTCACGGTTGACGTCGGCCAGGGCCCGGATCTCCGACGTCAGCATCAGGAAGGCCTTGCGGTGCTGGTGGAGAAGCTCCGACCAGGGGTCCGGGGCGGCGTCGGCGAGCTCGCCGAGCGAGGCGTCCGGAGACAGGCCGAGCTCCACGGCGACGTCCTGCGAGTACGCCGCACGGATCACCTCGGTCTGCCGGATCTGATCCAGGACCACTTCCACCTCACGGGTGGCGTGGCTGAGCCATCGGGACCGGTTGGACGCGAGGAGCAGCTGCTCCTCCTCAAGCTTGAACAGCAGCATCTCCAGCAGCTCACGTGAGCGCCAGAGGACACTGGCCAGGTCGGTCAGGCTCACCCGGTCCTCCGTCGTATGGCTGGTCGGGCCTACCCCCTCGGCGGACCCGCTCATTCGGACAGGTCGGCACATCCGCCGTGCCGCTGAGCGCTTTCTCCCGATCGGTACTTCTCCGGTTCGCCCGAAAAGCCCGAAAAAATCTCAGAGAATGCTCATGGCCTCTCGGCGACCCGCCGATGGGAAGTGGCGTAACACCACGGCTCATGGACGGGCCGGCTCAAGACCCCACTCAAGGAGGAATCACCCAATGGGTCTTCGCATCAATCAGAACATCGCCGCGCAGAACGCCTACCGGAACCTTTCGGTCACCGACAACCAGATGTCGAAGTCGCTCGAGAAGCTCTCCAGCGGTTTCCGCATCAACCGGGCGGCGGACGACGCGGCAGGTCTCTCGATCTCCGAGGGCCTGCGCGCGCAGACCGGCGGTCTCAAGGTCGCGGTTCGCAACGCGCAGGACGCGATCAGCGTCGTGCAGACCTCCGAGGGTGCGCTCAACGAGGTCACCAGCATGCTCCAGCGCATGCGTGACCTGTCGGTGCAGGCCAACAACGCCTCTCTCGACGACAGTGCCAAGAAGGCCGCCAACGCCGAGTTCTCGCAGCTCGCCTCGGAGATCGACCGGGTCAGCGAGACCACCTCGTTCGGCAAGTCGAAGCTGCTCGACGGCTCCTTCGGCATGGTGTCGAAGGCGGAGTCCACCCAGACGGGTACCGCGGCCGCCGTCGGCCCGCCGGCCACGCTGGCCACATCCGGCATTGCCAACGCCGTCGCCGGGGGCACCACGAGTTCCACGACCATGACTCTCGACGTCACCGGAAAGGACGGCACCGCGACGACGCTCAATCTCGCGGACGTCTCCCTGGTGGACTCGAAGGGCAAAGCACTCAGCCCGCAGGCGGTCGCTTCGAAGCTCAACAGCTCCATCGCCACGGCCATCAAGGACGCGGGTCTCGACCTCACTGTGGAGGTCACGGCTGAGTTCAACGACTCGACCGGTGACACCAAGTTCACGGCCGCCGGCACAGCCGGCTTCACGCTCACCGCGGGCGCCCTCAACATCGGCGGCGCCGCCACGGACGCGACGAGCACGACGCCGGGCGCCTTCCAGATCGGTGCCAACGCCGGTGAGACCCTGAGCGTCGGGCTCGGCAAGGTCGACTCGAAGACGCTGGGTCTGAGCAACCTGGATCTGACCAAGACCGCCGCGAGCAACGGCGGCAAGACGGGCGCCGCCGAAGCGATCGAGGCGCTCGACGTCGCGATCCAGTCGGTCTCCGACACCCGGGCCAAGCTGGGTGCTCACCAGAACCGCTTCGAGCACACCATCAACAACCTGAACGTCGCCGTCGAGAACCTGTCGGCGTCGGAGTCGCGGATCCGGGACACCGACATGGCGCAGGAGATGGTGTCGTTCACCCGCAACCAGATCCTCACCCAGGCCGGTACCTCGATGCTGTCGCAGGCCAACCAGGCCTCGCAGAACGTGCTGTCGCTGCTCCGCTGACGCACCGGCCGGCAACCCGATAACCACCGACGACAACTGAATCCGGTCCGCGAACGGCCGAACAGTGGGGGTAGCCCGGCACGCCCAGCCGGCTACCCCCACTCCGCTCTCGTCCTCGGCAGGAAAGGCAGGCTCCCGTGACCAGCTCCGTTGACGGCCTCGTCAGTGGTCTCAGCACCTCCTCGATGATCAGCCAGATGATGCAGGTCGAGGCGGCCGGCCAGACCAAGCTGAAGACCAAGGTCGAGACCGCGGAGACCGCGATCAGCTCGTACCAGTCGGTCAACACCAAGCTCAAGGCGACCAAGGCGGCCGCCGAGGGGATGGGCTCGCTGAGTTCCTGGCGCGCCATGAAGGCCACCTCCAGCTCGACGAGCGTCACCGCGACCGCCACCGGCGGCCTCTCCGGCATGACCGGCAACCTGAAGTTCGACGTCACCTCGGTGGCCCGCTCGCAGACCACCATCCTCGAGGTCGCCGACACCACCGCCGAGCAGGCCGTACCCGCGACGATCAAGATCCAGCCCGGCACATGGAGCCCGGACGCCGACAACGACGGCGTCGACGAGTTCACCGCGGTCGGCGCCGAGGTCGAGGTCACCATTCCGGAGCCCCGGACGATGGCCAAGCTGACCGCGGCGGTCAACTCGGCGACCGATGCGAACGGCGCCACCCTCGGCCTTCGCGCCTACACCGTGAACACCTCCGGCAACGAGGGTGTCGTGCAGTTCAGCGGGATGAAGAGCGGCGCGGCCAACGGCTTCAAGATCAATGGCCTGGAGGGGTACGGCAAGAGCGGCGCCGACCCGAAGACGACCTCCGCCAAGGACGCGGTGCTGACCGTCAACCCGGGTAGCAACTCCGAGTACCAGGTCACCAGCACGACGAACACGTTCAGCACGCTGATGCCGGGTGTGACGATCTCGGTCACCAAGGAGGAGCAGAACGTCGTCGTCGACTCGACCGCCGACTCGAGCGCGATCGCCGACAAGATCAAGGCGATGGTGACCGCGGCCAACGAGGCGCTCACCGAGATCGCGACGCAGACCAAGTACGACCCGGAGACGAAGAAGGCCTCCCCGCTCACCGGTGACTTCACGATCCGGCAGATGAACCAGGCCATGCTCGGCGTGGTCAGCAACGGTCTGTCGTTCACCCGGGAACTGAGCACCGACGCGGACAATGACGGCAAGCCCGACACCACCACTGTGGACTTCGGCTCGCTCAAGCAGCTCGGCATCACCCTCAGCAAGGACGGCACCCAGTTCGCCTTCGACTCGGGTGCGTTCGCCGAGTCGTACGCCAAGGACCCGACCGCCATCCAGGAGGCCGGCATGGCCTTCGGCTCCCAGCTGCGCTCCCTCGCCGACACCCAGGCGAATGCGGTCACCAACGTCATCACCGGCCGGAAGACCGAGATCAAGTCGCTCAACGACCAGATCGACAACTGGGACGTCCGGCTGGCCACCCGCCGCCAGGCGCTACAGCGGCAGTACGCGGCGCTGGAGACCTCCCTGGGCAACCTGAAGAACCAGTCGAGCTGGCTCTCCGGACAGCTGGCCGGTCTCGGCTGACGACCCTCGACCACGGACTCCAGCCGACCGCCCCTGACCGAGGGAGACTCATGAGCGCGCCCCACCTCCGCGACCGCTACCTGCAGGATTCGATCAACACGGCCTCGCCCGCCAGACTGCTGATCATGCTGTACGACCGTCTGATCCTCGATCTCATGCACGGCGAGGAGGCGTTCCGCAACGACGACCGGGTACTGGCCAACGAGAAGATCACGCACGCCCAGGAGATCGTCCTGGAGCTGCGGGTCACCCTCGACCTGGAAGCCTGGGACGGAGCACCCGGTCTGGCCAGTCTGTACGGTTTCGTACTCACCGAGCTGATCGGGGCGAACATCCAGCGCGACGCCGATCGGGTGGCCGGCTGCCGGGCCCTGCTGGAACCGCTGCGCGACGCGTGGCGCGACGCCGCCTCGGCCTCGACATGAGCACCTCGACGTCGAACGCGGTGGACTGGCGGTCCGCCTGGACGGCGGCGCTCGACGATCTCGAGATGGACGTGCTCGCGGTCGAGACCATGCTGGCCGACGAGCGCCGAATCGCCGAGACCCCGCCGTCGAACATGTGGCGCCCGCCGACCGAGCTGGGTGCGCTGCCGCTGGAGCTCAAGCCGCGCGCCGACGAGATCCTGACCCGGCAGTTGGCCGCGGCCGAGGAGATCGCCAGGCGGCTCACGGCGAACCGTCAGCAGATGGCGATGACGTCGCGGATCGAGACCGGCGAGGCGGTCAAACGCCCGGTATATCTGGATTGCGCCATGTAATGCGATGACCTCAAGGTCCCGGACCCCACGCGGGGTCCGGGATCTTTTCGTGTGCAACCTTCCGGCAACCGCTTGGGACTCAGCGGATCGGCGAGCACGCCGAACTGCAGGGTACGAGCACGGATCGCTCAACCGAAAAGCCAAGGACGGGCTACCTCGAACGACTGAGGAGCAACCTTGTTCGACGACCGCTCATCGGCATCATTGCGCGTCGCCGTCGCCGGCCTGGCGGCCCGGCAGCAGGCCATCGCCAACAACATCGCCAACATCGAGACCCCCGGTTACCGGGCACGTAAGGTCAAGTTCGAGGAGGCGCTGCAGAGCGCCGTCGCCCGCGGCGATTCACCGGCCGGGGTGTCCCCGAGTGTGCTGACGTCGCTGGAGCCGACCCGGCTCAACGGCAACAACGTCAACCTCGACGAGGAGACGCTGTCGCACATCGACACCACGATGCGCTATCAGCTCGCCATCCGAGCACTCGACGGCAAGTACAGCCTGCTGCGCGAAGCCATCAAGGGGGCCTGACGATGAGTACCTTCAACGCCATCGGGATCGCGGGTAGCGGCGTCACCGTCTACCGGAAGTGGCTGGACGCCGCGGCGGACAACCTCGCGAACATCAACACCACCACCCGGACCAGCGAGAACGCCTTCCAGGCCCGGTACGTCGCGGCTCGCGCCGCGCAGGACGGCAACGGCGCCGAGGTCGCCGGCGTCCACTTCGGCAGTGCCGAGGGCATCCTGGCGTACGAGCCGGAGAACCCCCTCGCCGACGCCGAGGGTTACGTCCGCCGCCCGGACATCGACATGGGCAACCAGATGGCCCAGCTGATGATGGCCCAGCGTTCCTACCAGGCGAACCTCGCCGTGGTGGACCGGGCCCGTGACTCGTACACCGCCGCGATCAACCTCGGGAAGTGATCCTCTTGACCTCACCGATCAGCCCCATCGGCGGCTTCTCCGCCATCGGCGGACTCAGCGACCGCGGTGTCGGTCTCGGCGGCCTCAACGGTCTCGGCGGCATGCTCGGTTCGTCCGAGCCGCAGGCGCCGCAGGGCCCGAACGCCGACTTCGCCGGGATGCTCGCCAAGGGCATCGAGAACGTTCAGGCATCCCAGACCAAGGCCGCCGACCTGGCCGTCCAGGTCGCCGACGGCCGGCTGGCCGATCCGGCGCAGTACACCATGGCATCCACCGAGGCCGCCCTCGGGCTCCAGCTCACCATGGCGATCCGGAACAAGGCCGTCGAGGCCTTCCAGGAGATCATGAGGATGCAGGCCTGACATGACCGACCGCCTTCCCGCTCCGGTACGCCGCATCACGGACACCTTCAAGTCCTTCACGCCGGGACAGAAGGCTGTCACCGTTTTCGCGGTTCTCGCGCTCGCCGTCGGCGGCTACTTCTTCGCCACCTGGGCGGCGAAGCCGTCGTATCAGATCCTCTTCAACAATCTGTCCACCAAGGACGCCAGCGCGATCGTCGAGTCGTTGCAGAAATCCGGCACCCAGTACGAACTGGCGAACGACGGCCAGACCATCCTGGTACCGGGCGAGCAGGTGAACGAGCTCCGCCTCCAGCTCTCCGGTGAGGGCCTGCCCAACGACGAGGGCACCGGCTACTCGCTGCTGGACCAGCAGGGCATCACCACCAGCGACTTCATGCAGCACGCCAACTACCAGCGGGCACTCGAAGGCGAACTGGCCAACACCATCAAGTCGATCGACGGCGTCGAGGCGGCGACCGTCCACCTGGTGATGCCGAAGGAGGACATCTTCACCGAGGACCAGTCCAAGCCGACCGCTTCGGTACTGGTCGCCTCGAAGGCGAACAATCCGCTCAATCAGCAGCAGGTGCAGTCGATCGTGCACCTGGTCGCGTCGAGCGTCGAGGGCCTGGACCCCACCCAGGTCACGGTCGCCGGTTCGGACGGGCGGATGCTCTCCACCGGAGGCGGCAACTCCATCGGCGCCACCGGCGGCGACGGCGGGACCGAGCAGCAGACCGTGGCGTTCCAGAACCGTCTGAACAGCTCACTCCAGCGGATGCTGGACAACCTGGTCGGCCCCGGCCACTCGGTGGTCACCACCAACCCGATCCTGGACTTCGACTCCACCGAGACGCGGAGCAAGAAGTACAGCACCGACCCGTCCATGCCGGCCGAGTCGGAGAACCTCAAGAGCGAGACCTACTCCGGCACCGGCACCGGCAACGGCGGTGTGCTGGGACCGGACAACATCCAGGTGCCCAACGGCGTCGGCTCCGGGCAGTACCAGCAGAAGGACGAGACGCGTACCCGTCGGTTCAACGAGGTCGAAGAGGTACGCCGCAACGCGCCGGGCAGCATCGAGCGGCTCAACGTCTCGGTCCTGCTGGACAGCACGGTGGCCGGCACGATCAAGCCCGCCGACGTACAGCAGCTGCTGAGCGCCGCGGCCGGTATCGACCCGAACCGGGGTGACACGATCGCGGTCGCCTCGATGCCGTTCGACAACACCCAGGCCCAGGCGGCGAAGGACGAGCTCGCCGCGGTGGCCGCCGCCGAGAAGTCGGCCAAACAGACCAAACTGATCCAGACCGGCGCCCTGCTGTTCGTGGTGCTGATGCTGATCCTGCTGGCCTGGCGGGCCAACCGCCGCGCCAAGAAGCGGCAGCAGCAGCTCACCGCGGAGGAGCGACGGCACCTGGAGGAGATGCAGGCGGCGCTGGAGGCTCAGCGCGCGGCTGAGATCGACGTCACCACCGCGCACATGCTGGAGCTTCCGGAACTCGCCGATAAGACGGACGAAGCGCGGGAGGAGCGTCATCGTGAGATCGAGGACCTGGTCCGGGAGAAGCCGGACGAGACGGCGTCCCTGATCCGCAGCTGGATCTCGGCCGACGAGAGCAACCGCTGAACCACAGGAGCAACAGTTGACTACACCGGCGCTCAGCACGCTCTCCATGACCGGAGTGCGCAAGGCCGCGATCATGCTCGTCCAGTTCGGCCGGGAACATGCGGCGTCGGTCATGGCGAACATGACCGACAAAGAGGTCGAGATGGTGTCCGCCGAGGTGGCTCGGCTGGGCAAGCTCGACCCCGTCCAGGTCGACGACGTGATGGACGAGTTCTACGCCATGGCCACCACCCGATACGCCGGGTCGGGTGGCATGGACTACGCCAGGGAGCTGCTGGAGGCGTCGCTCGGCAAGGAGCGGGCTGCGCTGATCCTGGAGCGGCTCGAAGCGTCGATGAACGACATCCCGTTCAACTTCCTGAGTCACGCCGACCCCCGACAGCTGCTCTCCTACGTCCAGTACGAGCACCCACAGACCATCGCCCTGGTGTTGGCCCACATCCCGTCCGGGTTGGCCTCGTCGATCCTGGCCGGCCTGCCGCTGGAGGTGCAGACCGAGGTCGCGCACCGCATCGCGATCATGGACCGCACCTCGCCGGACATCATCCGCCAGGTGGAGAGCGCCCTGCAGCGCAAGCTGTCCAGCGTGCTCCAGCCGGACGAGCTCTCCACGGTCGGTGGCCTGCAGCCGCTGGTCGACATCATCAACCGGGCCGACCGCACCACCGAGCGGCTCATCCTGGAGGCCCTCGACGCGCGCAGCCCGGAGCTGGCCGAGGAGATCCGCCGCCGGATGTTCATGTTCGAGGACATCGTGAACCTCGAGGACCGCGCGGTACAGCTGATCCTGCGCCAGGTGGAGCCGGCCGATCTGGCCACCGCCCTCAAGGGTGTGCCGGAGTCGGTCCGCGACAAGGTCACCAAGAACCTCTCCGAGCGCGGCCGGGAGAACCTGCTGGAGGAGATGGACCTGCTCGGCCCGGTCAAGGTCAAGATGGTCGAGGAGTCCCAGGCCAAGATCGTCAGTGTCATCCGTACCCTGGAGGACTCCGGCCAGATCGAGATCCAGCGTGGTGGCGAGGCCGATGAGCTCATCGCCTGACCGGGTGCTGCGCGGGGTGGCGGCCGAGAACCTGGCCGCCGCGCGCTTCGGTATCGACCTTCGCCACGAGACGCCGGTCGACGAGGAGGTCGTCGAGCGGGCCCGCCGGCAGGCCCGGACCACCGGGTACGCCGAAGGCTGGGCCCAGGGCAAACGCGACGCGGCAGCCGCCAACGAGGCTGCCGCGGCACGGGCCGTGCTCGCTGAGGAGGCGTACGAGCAGCGCCGCGCCACCGCTCTGGCCAGCGCCGTGAACGCCCTCGGCCGTGCGGTGACCGGCCTGGAGGACCAGCTGATGCCGACCTTCACCGAGTTGCAGGAGGTCGTCCTGGCCACCGCCTGGGAACTGGCCGAGGCCATCATCGGCCGGCACCTTCAGGACGACCCGCAACGAGGTGCCGACGCCCTGCGCCGGGCGATGACCGCCGCCCCGGAGCACGGCGACGTGGTCGTCAGCATGCATCCGGACGACTTCCGCAATCTCGTCGGCGAGAGCTCCGGCGAGGACTTCGAGTTCTCCGGCCGCCGCATCACGCTGCGCCCCGATCCGCGGCTCCAGCCGGGCGACGCGGTCGCCGAGACCGGCACCGCGACCGTCGACGCCACCCTCGCCGCGGCGGTGGCCCGGGCCCGCGAGGCGCTGCGGTTGTGACCGACCTCTTCCAGCACCGCATCCAGAGTGCGATCGAGGCAGCCCGTCCGCTGGTGAGCGGACGGGTCACCGGCGCGGTCGGCCTGCGCGTGACGGTCAGCGGGTTGGAGGCCAACGTCGGTGATCTGCTGCGCATCGGCGTCGGCGGGGATCAGGTGCTGGCCGAGGTGGCCGCCCTCGACGGCGAGCGGCTCTCCTGCATGCCGCTCGGCCCGATCGCCGGGATCGGCGCCGGTACCCCGGCCTTCAGCACCGGCGGACCCCTGCGCATCGCGGTCGGCCCGGACCTGCGCGGCCGCATCCTGGACGGGCTGGGCCGCCCGATGGACGGTGGGCCGCCACTGCGTGGTGCCCTGGTGCCGATCGACGCGGCGCCGCCGTCGGCGATGGAACGGCAACTGGTCGGCGCGCAGATGTCCCTCGGGGTACGGGTACTCGACACCCTCGTCCCGTGCGGAAAGGGCCAGCGCATCGGCATCTTCGCCGGTTCCGGAGTGGGCAAGTCGACCCTGATGAGCCAGATCACCCGGGGCACCGCGGCCGAGTTGAACGTGGTCGCCCTGGTCGGCGAACGCGGTCGGGAGGTGCGCGAGTTCATCGAGCACGACCTCGGGCCGGAAGGGCTGGCCCGGTCGGTGCTGGTGATCGCCACGTCGGACACCCCGCCGCTGGTCCGCCTGCGGGCCGGGGCGGTGGCCACCCGGATCGCCGAGTACTACCGGGACGAGGGTGCGGACGTGCTGCTGATGATGGACAGCGTGACCCGTGCGGCGATGGCGCAGCGTGAGGTCGGGCTGTCGGTCGGCGAACCACCCGCCACCCGCGGTTATCCGCCGTCGGTCTTCGCGATGCTCGCCTCCCTGCTGGAACGGGCCGGGCCGGGCGCACGGGGCAGCATCACCGGCCTCTACACGGTCCTGGTCGAGGGCGACGACCACAACGAGCCGATCGCCGACGCGGCCCGTTCGATCCTGGACGGGCACATCGTGCTGGACCGCAAACTGGCCACCGCCGGGCATTTCCCGGCCATCCAGGCTCTCGACTCGATCTCCCGGGTCGCCAACAAGATCACCGACCAGCAGCAGCGGTCCGACGCCACCGAGTTGCGCCGTCTGATGGCCGCGCACCGCGAGGTTCGTGAGCTCGTCGAGATCGGCGCCTACGTGCCCGGGACGAACCACGACGCCGACCGGGCCAACGCGTCCTGGGCGCAGATCAGCGCCTTCCTCCGGCAGGATCTCGACGACCGCACCACGGCCGAGTCGGCCTGGGCCGCCCTGCGCGCGCTGATCGCCACCACCTGAGCCCCACCCGGCCACCGGATCAGCCCGGCGGTCGCGTTTCGGTCTCGGCCTTCGCAAACCTCGCGCGGCGCCGGCGGGGCGGTCCGGTCTGCGGTTGTCGGCTTTTCCGGGCGTACGAGATGAGGGTTGTCCTCCGCGCAACGCGAACCGTGACCCACCGCGCATCGTGCCCAGTGACCGCGTTCGCGGGCGAAGGCCGCAGGCCGTACCGAAGCGCAGCGAACGGTGGCCTTGAGGGATGCGGTGTTTGCAGGTCAGTAGCGAAGTCGGTGCAGGGGCTCAGCGGATCGGCAGGCGGACCGAAGCGGCTATGTGAGGGCCACCGGCCCCGCTAGGAGGCCAACGTTGAACCGTCTGTTCCGACTGGCGCCCGTGCTGCGCGCTCGCAAGGCCCAGGAGGATGCCGCCCGTGGCGCCGTCGTCCAGTCCCGCGCCGAGATCCGTGACGCCGAGGCGCTGGTCAAGCGTCGCAAGTTGGACCTCGTCGGCTCGGACGCGCCGAGCGAGGGGTCCGCCCGGGCCATGGTGGCCGCGCTCGTCGCCCGGCAGTCGCTGGCCGCCGGGCTGTTCGACGCGCAGCGGATGGTGACCAGCGCCGAGCAGATCGAGCAGGAGAAGCTGGCCGCCCTCGCCGACGCCGCCAAGCGCCGCCGAGCGGTGGAGCTGATGTCCGAGCGCCACGCCGCGACCGTCAAAGCCCACGACCTACGAACCGATCAGGCCGCCCTCGACGAACTCG
This sequence comes from Actinoplanes sichuanensis, assembly GCF_033097365.1. Classification (NCBI taxonomy): domain Bacteria; kingdom Bacillati; phylum Actinomycetota; class Actinomycetes; order Micromonosporales; family Micromonosporaceae; genus Actinoplanes; species Actinoplanes sichuanensis. Next base: position 10,102,308 of record NZ_AP028461.1, on the reverse strand, counting down.
CCGTCACCGCCAAGGCGCGGAACGCCGCCGGAACCGTCAACGACCCGAACCGGAGCGAAGCATGATGTTGGGTGTCAACGGAGTCCTCAACCGCGTCGCCGAACTGCAGGACCAGCTCGGTCTGAACCCGGCGCCGCAGACCGTCGGCGGAACGTCCGGCGCCAAGTTCGCCTCGGCCCTCGCCGGCGCCACCGGCGCGACCGGCGGTGCGCTCGCCACGTCCGGCCCGACCGGCGGCGACGTCGTCGAGGCGGCCAAGAGATATCTGGGTACGCCGTACGTCTTCGGCGGCGACGACCCGGCCAAGGGGCTGGACTGCTCGGCCCTGGTCCAGCGGGCCTACCGCGACCTCGGCGTCGAGCTGCCGCGCAACTCCTGGCAGCAGGCCAAGGCCGGCCGCCCGGTGGCGAGCATGGCCGACGCCAAGCCCGGCGACATCCTGGCGTTCAACTCGCCCGTCGACCACGTGGCGATCTACCTGGGCGACAACAAGATGATCGCGGCCCCGAAACCCGGCGACCGCGTCAAGATCCAGAGTGTGTACGAGACGCCCAGCGCCATCCGCCGGGTCCTCGACACCGTCCCGACCGCCGCCGTGCAGGACATGTCGTCGCTGCGCCCGGCCGGTCTGCGGGCCGCGGCCACCGGCGGCGGGCTCGGCGGTGTGCCGTACGCGACGCTGTTCGAGCAGGCCGGCGCCAAGCACGGGGTGTCGCCGAAGCTGCTCGCCGCGGTCGCCAAGGTCGAGTCCGGCTACAACCCGAAGGCGGTCAGCAAGGCCGGCGCCCAGGGCATGATGCAGCTGATGCCGGCGACCGCACGCGGCCTCGGAGTCGACGACCCGTTCGACCCGACCCAGGCCGTCAACGGCGCGGCCAAGCTGCTCGCCCAGCATCTGCGCGAGTTCAAGTCGGTGCCGCTGGCACTGGCCGCCTACAACGCCGGGGGCGGGGCCGTGCACAAGTACGACGGCATCCCGCCGTCCGCCGAGACCCAGGCCTACGTCCCGAAGGTGCAGAAGGCCCTCGCCGCGCTCGGCGGCTGACCAGCCCCCGATCCGACACCCACCAGCAGGGAGACGCATGACCATGCCGAGTTCAGTGACGGGTCCCGACCGCCGGCCGGGCGCCGACGGGACCAGACGAGCGGGCGGGCGGCGTGAGGAGGGCGGGCCGGAGTTCGGGTCGGCGCTCTCGGCCGAGATGAGCCGTCCCGGTGACGAGGACGAACGAGCGGCCGGCCGGCCGGCGGGCAAGCGCGACTCCCCCGCCACCGACGCTTCACAGGCGGCGGCCCGGTTCGCGGCGGACCGGGCGGCGATGTCACGGGCGGCCGCCTCCCGGACGGCTGATGCGCACGCCGTGGGCGAGCGGGCCGCTTTCACCGCGAGCTCGGCTTCGGGCCGGCAGGCGGCGCGCACGACCGACGGACGCGAAGCGGCACAGCGGGCCGCGACCTCACGGGCCACCGACGGGCGCGAGGCGGCGCAGCGGGCCGCGACCTCACGAACGACCGACGGACGCGAAGCGGCACAGCGGGCCGCGACCTCACGGGCCGCCGACGGGCGGGAAGCGGTGCAGCGTGCGGCCGCTCGGACGGTCGCCGGGCGAGCCGCGGCCGGACGGGACGCCGCCGAGCGGGCCGGTGCGGAACGGGCCGATGCCCGGGCGGCCACCGAGCGGGCCTCGGAGCGGCGGGCCGCCACGGGACGTGACGCGAAGCGGGTCCCGGACAAGGCGGTCGTCGCCCGGACGCCCGTCGACCGACCGGCCACGGAGCGGGCGGCCGACCGGTCCGCCGACGACCGGGTGGCCGGGCAGTCCAGCGCGCCGGTTCGGGCCGGTGCGACCGGCACCCGGGATGCGGCACGTGCTGAAGCGCAGGCTTCGGCGCGCGCGGACGCCCGAGCCGACCAGGCCACGGCCGGCGAGGTCGAGGAGACCACCGTGGCCGGCACTGAGGCTCCCGTCGAAACCGATGCGCCCGAGGAGACTGCCGAGAAGACGGTCGACGGCACCGTGATGGCCCTGGCCACCGGCACGATGGCGGGCATACCACCGACCGTCGCGGCCGAGACCGGCACGACCGGAGACCCCGCAACGGCCGGTGACTCGGCGACGGCGGTCACCGGTGTGGCACCACAGGCCGCGACCGGAACGACCATGACGGCCACCGGCCCGGGCGCGACCGCACCGGTCGGCACCGCGGCCACCACCACGGACACCGGGGCGCAGGCCACTCAGACCGGCCCGAACCCGACGGTCGACACCGCGGCGGCTGCCGGTGCCGGCACCGGTGCCGCGGCTGCTACCACCAGCGGTGGGCCCGTCGCCACCGGAACGGTTGGGCAGGGCGCCGACGGCGCGATCGGCGCGGGGACTGTCCCCGCCGGTCAGACCACTGCTTCGGGTTCGGCCGGCACCGGATCGGCTGGAGTGGGGGCGGCTCCGGGCGTACCCACCGGGGCTGGATCTCCGATGGATCCGGCCGCGTCCGCCGCGACGGCCACCGTGACCGAGGCGGCGGCCGCGCCACGCCCGGAGGGCCTGCGTGCGTCGGCCTCGGCCGCCGCGACGGCGCCGGCCGAGAACACCACCGGAACCGCCGTCGCCGACCAGGCGCCGGCCGGCGAGGCGGCACCGAACACCGGCGGCCAGGACGGCGGCGGGCCGGGCGACGGGTCCGGTCAAAACGGCGGAGATGGTACGGCCGGCACGTTAACCGGCACCGACCGAACCACCGCCGAACCCTCGACCGGCGGATTCCCGCAGGTGGGAGCAGCAGCCGAGACCGCCGGACCGGCCGCACCGGCCACCGCCGGGGTGACCGGGTCGACCGGCCCGCAGGCAGCCGCTCCGGCCGCGCCCACCGCCGAAACGCAACCGGCCGCACCGCAGGCTCCGACCAACCCGGCACCCGCGGCGGCACAGGTGGCCACCCGCCTCATCCCGCTCCGGTTGGACGCCGACGGTGTGCACCGGCTGACCATCAACCTGCACCCGGCCGATCTGGGACCGGTGCAGGTGGTGGCGGAGATCCGCAACGGCGACATCACCGTGCAACTGTCCGGCGGGACCGAGGCGGGCACCGAGGCGCTCCGGTCGTCGCTCGACGATCTGCGGCGTGAGCTGGAGAACTCCGGGTTCGGGAACTGCACGCTCGACCTGCGGCAGGGCAATGCGCAACAGCAGGCGCGGCAGCAGTTCGCCGAGACTCTGAACCGGCGGACCGACACGCCGCGCGGTGGCCCGGACGTCGGGGCCGAGCCCGCCCCGGTGTCCACCCGTCGGGTGGACCCGAGCTCGGGACGGCTGGACGTGCAGGCCTGACCGCGAACCGGCGCCGGCCCCCGTGCGGGGCCGGCGCCGATCAGCTGGTCTTTCCGGGTTCGGGACTCTCGTACGGCTCGGGGGTCATCAGGGTCCCGGGCGGCTCCTCCTCGGCCTTCCGGTAACCGGCGAGGACGAATCGGAGCCCGGCCAGGAGCACCGCGGCGATCGGCACGGCGACCAGGAACCGGATCAGCACCTGGATCAGGTCCACCTCGTCGAGGAGCAGGCGGTACCACGCCGGCGCGCTCATCAACAGCGCGAACAGCAGAACCGACGGCTTGATCATCGGCTGGCGGGGTCAGCGGCGGCCGGACCGGGTCACCCGGCGCGGGACCACCGCCGACGGCATGACCTCGGCCGCGATCCGGGCGCACAGCATGGCCGCCCAGGCGTGCGGGGTGGCCGGCTTGCCGTCCAGCGAGAAGATCGGCACGTCCAGGCCGAGCACCGACGCGGGGTCGGCGGTCAGTTCCACGCTGTGCACCACGAGCGCCTCGACCTCACCGAGACTGCGCAGATGACGGGCCGAGTCGGCGGTCTTGCGGGTGGCGTCGACGACGGCCCAGAGCGCGGTGGCGCCGAGCGCGTCACTCATGTCGTTGACCCAGAACGGGTCGGTCCCGCCGACCGGCGCCTCGATCACCACCACCCACGGATGCTCCGAGCTCTGCAGCTTGTCCGCACGTGACTCGGCCGCACTGCGGCTGGAGATGAGCCGGGACGAGTGCAGCCCGGTGCCGGCCGTCGACGGAGCGGCGAGCAGCAGGTGGGTCTGGTCGACGTGCAGCTGTTCGAGGATCTGCTTGGCGATCGGCACGGCGGTGTGCACCTCGCCGGCCAGCACCAGGATCTCGCCGGGGCCGTCCGGGATGCCGGGTGCGGCCGGGCGGGCGGCGAGGACGCTGAGCACACCGGCATACGTGTCCCCGCCGGTGATCTTGCGGGCCATCGACTCGGGCATACCGACCGTGATCAGGTTGCGCTGCACCGGGTCGAGCTCGCCGGAACGCAGCGCGGCCGGCGCCGCGGGTGCGGCCGGAGTCGGCGTGGCCGGGGCGGGCGAGATCGGCACCGACTCGTCGAGCCCGTACACGTCGGCCGCGGACCGGATCGGCGCGGGCGGCTGAGCGAAGGCGGCACGCGGCGGCGCCGGGGTCGGCTCGACGGTCCGGAACGGCGCCGGGGAGACCGAGCGGGGAGCGGCCGTGGCCGCGCGGATCGGGGTCATGGTCTCGCGGGGCTCCGGGGTCTGGCGTTCCTTGGCGGCGGGCCGCTCGGGGAAGCTGGGCGTGGTGGGCAGGGCGGCGGGCAGCGGCCGGCCGGCGTTGACGGGTGAGCCGGTGGCGGTGGCCGGGCGGAACGGTCGAACCGTCGGCGACTCCTCGCGCGACTCGACCGGCTTGATCGGCTCGGCCGCGCGGGGACGGGACGGCGCCCGGCCCTCACCGAGGTGACCGGCGACGTCGAGGCCGGCCATCAGCTCGGCGAACGCGGCGCCGGTGTCGCCGAGCCCGGCCTGCCGGCCCTCCTGGCGGGTTCGCCGGTCGGGGGTCGCGGGCGGTCTGTCGGTGGTCACCCGGTCGTGCGCCTCGGCCTGCTCGAGCAGGCGCTCGAAGTTGTGTGTGCCGTTGCCGGCGACGGTCTGTTGCGCCATGTCATCACTGTCCTCGGTTGGATCCGGTACCTCGACGGAGAGCTCGTAGTGCTGCTTCGCGAAGAAGCCCCCGATGCCACCACTTCGTACCTTGTCGGCGGAGATGATCCGGACGCTCGAGCCGTACTCGTCACGTACCTGAGCCAGCAGTGGCTCGATGGCCGGTCCCTCAAGCAGCACCCGCGTAGGCACCGTTCACCACCCCTATCGTCTCGATCTGTGCGGTGGAACCAGAGATTTCGCTGTACGACAGCACCTGAACCCGGCGGGAGCCGGCTCGCAGCAGTCGCATCAGTGGCAGCCGCAGCTGTGGTGAGCAGGCCAGGACCGGGTTGAGTCCCTGCTGCTCGGCGGCCTCGGCGAGCCGGCCGGCCTCGCTGACGATCGCCTCGGCGCGCATGCCGTCGATCGCCATGAAGGCGCCGGTGTCGCTGGGTCGCAACGACTCGAGCAGGCCCTGCTCGAGCATCGGGTCGAGAGTGATCACGGTGAGCCGGCCCGCGGTCGCGTACTGGGCGGCGATGGCCGGTCCGAGGGCGCCGCGCGCCGCCTCGACCAGGCCGTCGTGATCCTGGGAGGCCTTGGCACGCAGCGACAGCGCCTCGAAGATCCGGACCAGGTCACGGATCGGCACGCCCTCGTCGAGCAGAGCCTGCAACACCTTCTGCACCTGGCCGAGGCTGAGCAGCGCCGGGGTCAGCTCCTCCACCACCACCGGGTGCGTGCGCTTGACCATCTCGGAGAGGGCGCGGACGTCCTCGCGGCCGAGCAGGCGGCTGGCGTTGGTGCGGACGATCTCGGCCAGGTGCGTGATGATCACCGACGCCCGGTCCACCACCGTCGCGCCGGAGATCTCGGCCTGGTAGTGCAGTTCGGCGGGGACCCACTTGCCGGCGAGCCCGAAGACCGGTTCGACCCCGGCCCGTCCGGGGAGGGCCTGGAGACCCTCGCCGATGGCCAGGACGGTGCCCGGTGGCGCCTGGCCGGAGCCGGCGTCGACACCGGAGATCCGGATCGCGTACGAGGAGAGCGGCAGGTCCAGGTCGTCCCGGGTGCGGACCGGCGGCATGATCACCCCGAGTTCCATGGCCATCTTGCGGCGCAGGGCGCGTACCCGGTCGAGCAGGTCTCCGCTGCTGGCGTCGACCAGGTCGACCAGGTCGGGGGCGAGGGCCAACTCCAGCGGGTCGATCCGCATCTCGCCGAGCAACTGTTCCGGCGAGTCGGGCGAGGGCAGGTCGACCGCCTCGGCTGCGGCGGCGCCCTCGACCGGTTCCGGCGCCGGGTCCTTGACCCGATGGGCGATCAGCAGGACCGTCGCGCCGACCAGCAGGAACGGCAGCGGCGGCAGACCGGGGATGATGCAGAGGGCCATCGCGGCGCCGCCGCCGATCCGCAGCGCCAGCTTGTTCTGGCTGAGCTGGGTGGTGACCGTCTGTCCCATGTCGCCGGAGGTGGCCGAGCGGGTGACGATGAGACCCGTGGCGACCGACAGCAGCAACGCCGGGATCTGCGAGACCAGGCCGTCGCCGATGCTCAGCATGCTGTAGTGGTTCATCGCGTCGACCGGGGCCATGCCGGCCTGGAGGATGCCGACCGCGAAGCCACCGACCAGGTTGATCACCGTGATGATGATGGCCGCGATGGCGTCGCCCTTGACGAACTTGGAACCACCGTCCATGGCGCCGTAGAAGTCGGCCTCCGAGGACACCTCGGCCCGCCGCTTCTTGGCCTCGGCCTCGTCGATCAGACCGGCGTTGAGGTCGGCGTCGATGGCCATCTGCTTACCGGGCATGGCGTCGAGGGTGAAGCGGGCGCCGACCTCGGCGACCCGCTCGGCGCCCTTGGTGACCACGATCATCTGGACGATCACCAGGATCGTGAAGATCACCAGACCGATGACCAGGTTGCCACCGACGACGAAACTGCCGAACGCGTGGATGACCTTGCCGGCATCACCGTCGCGCAGCACCAGGCGTGTCGCACTGATGTTGAGCGCCAGCCGGAATAGGGTCATGACCAGCAGCAACGCGGGGAAGACGGCGAAGTCGAGCGGCTTCTGCACGAACATGGCGATCAGCAGCACGAGCAGGGCGGCCGTGATGTTCACGGCGATCAACATGTCCAGCAGGAAGGTCGGCAGGGGGACGACCATCATGATGATGATGCCGACGACCCCTACGGGTACGGCAAACCTGCCTAGGTTTCGGTTCTTCACGGCACCTTCCGAGCGTGGGCAGTCCGATGGCCATCCGAGCCCAGCCGTCGCCGTCCTGGCGTTGTTCTGTTCGGCGTTCCGTCGCCGTCACTGAGGCCGCTGTGGCACCGCCACGTCTCGATCTTCCCTGCTCTTGCACCCCGTTGTGAGGAAATCTCCGGAATCGGTGGTTATGCCATAGCTGGGGTCGGGTTCGGGTTGCGATGCAAACCGGCCGCCGCACCACGTGCCTTCAGACTCATCACGAACGCCAGCACCTTGGCCACCGCGCCGTAGAACTCCGCCGGGATCTCCTGGCCGATCTCGCAGTCCTTGTTGAGCGCCCGCGCCAGCGGGATGTCCTGCACCATCGGGATCCGGTTCTCGGTGGCGATCTCGCGGATCTTCGCGGCCAGCGGGCCCTTGCCCTTCGCCACCACCCGGGGCGCGCCCTTGGCCGGCTCGTACCGCAGGGCCACCGCGACGTGCACCGGGTTGACCACCACCACGTCCGCGGTCGGCACGTCGGCCATCTGCCGGTTCCGCGCCATGGCGTGCTGCTTGGCCCGGATCTGGGCCTTGACCAGCGGGTCGCCCTCGGTGTTCTTGTGTTCCTGCTTGACCTCCTCCTTGCTCATCCGCAACTGCTTCTTGGTCCGCCGCCGCACCACGAAGTAGTCCGCCGCCGCCATCACGATGCCCGCCGCCGCCGCGGCCCGGATCAGCTGGATCGACGCGTCGCTGACCACCCCGAGCAGCGTGACCAGCGGCAACCGCCCGGCGTCCATCAGCACCGGCACGATGTCCTGCATCGTGAACCAGAGGACCAGCCCCAGCACGATCGTCTTGAACAGCGCCTTGAAGCCCTCCCAGAGCGCCTGCGGGCCGAGCATGCGCTTGAGGCCGCTGAACGGGTTGAGCCTGTTGAACTTGGGAATGAAGAGTTTGGTGGCGACCCGGATACCTCCCTGCGCCGCCGCGGCCACGATGCCGACCGCCATCATGGTCAGCGCCAGCGGCAGCACCGCCCAGGCGGCGCTCATCAGCGCGTCCCGGAAGATCGCCAGCCCCTTGCCGACGTCCGGATCGGCGATGGTGTCCGGGATCTTCTCCATCAGCTCCTGGGCATGCTCCATGGCCTGACGCAGCGTGCGCGGCAGCATGATGCTCGCGGCGAGCATGCCGACCCAGGCGCCGAGGTCCTGGGTCTTGCCGATCTGGCCCTCCTGCTTGGCCTTCTTCAGCTTTTGTTGTGTGGGTTCCTCGGTCTTCTCGCCGGACACGTCTCACCTCCCCGCGCTCGTGGCTCTACCAACGCTCTTCGGCGTGGTTCAGCCGCCGCTGAGCCGGACCACCGCGGTGACCGCCTTCTCGACCAGGGTGTCGAGGGCGCCCGGCAGCATCGCGATGGCGATCCCGGAGAGGGTCACCACCAGGAAGATCTTGATCGGGAAACCGAGCTGGAACGCGTTGAGCGCCGGCGCCACCCGGTTCAGCAGGCCCAGCGCGACGTCGGCCAGGAACAGCACGGCGATCAGCGGCCCGGCGATCTGGACAGCGGCCAGGAACATCTCGCCGACCCCGCGGAGCAGCAGCTTGCTGAGCGTCTCGGTGGAGAACGTGGCGTCCAGCGGCAGTGTACGGAAGCTCTGCAGGAATCCACGAAGGATCATCTGGTGCCCGTCCCCGGCGAAGAGCAGGGTCAGCGCCACCAGGTTGTAGAAGCGGCCGAAGATCGAGGCACTGCTCTGCGAGAACGGGTCGTACGTCGCGGCCAGAGTGAAACCGCTGAACAGGTCGAGCAGGTCGCCGGCGGCCTGGATGGCGGCGAACAGCATCGCGGTGAAGAAGCCGAGCGCCGCACCGACGAACACCTGGAGGGCGGCGCTGAAGATCAGATCCTTGGTCTCCAGCGACGGGACCGTGGTGGTCAGGTACGGCGCCATCGGCAGCGTCAGACCCACCGAGAGCAGCGCCTTGACCTGCCCCGGGATGAGCCGGGAGTTCAGTGGCGGGCACACCATCATCCACGCGCCGGTCCGCACCGCCCCCAGCATGATCGCCAGGAACTGTGCGATGGCTATGTCGAAGTTCATCGTCTCAGTACGAGCCGACCAGTGCCGTGATGATCAGACTCCACCCGTTGACCAGCACGAACAGCAACAGTTTGAACGGCAGTGCGATGGTCACCGGGGGCAGCATCATCATGCCCAGCGACATCAGGGACGCCGACACCACGAGGTCGATGATCAGGAACGGGATGAAGATGACGAACCCGATGATGAACGCGGCCCGCAGCTCGGACAGCACGAACGCCGGGACGAGCGTGGTCAGCGGAACAGCCTGGATGTTGGGCGGGCGCTCCGCCCCGGACACCTTGATCAGCAGCGCCAGCTCGTCCTCGCGGGTCACCTCGTACATGAACTCGCGCAGCGGCTCGACCCCGTCCTTGAACGCCTGCGACTGGGTCTTGTCACCGTTCAGGTAGGGCTGCACACCCTGCTCGTTGATCGCCGACACGGTCGGCCCCATGATGAACAGGCTCAGGAACAGGGCCAGACCGGCGAGCACCTGGTTGGGCGGCATGGTGGTCAGCCCGAGCGCGTTGCGGGTGATGCCGAGGACCATGAAGACCTTGGTGAAACAGGTACAGAGCAGCAGCAGCGCGGGAGCCACCGAGAGCAGGGTCAGGCCGAGGACGATCACCAGCGACGCGGCCGGGCGACTGCCGTCCGGGTTCGTGCCGTTGATCTGGATGTCGATGCTGGGCGGTGTCGGCGCGGGCGCGGCCGAGGCCGCCTCCGGCAGCAGGACCAGGGTCGCCGCCAGGATCAGCAGGGGAAACGCACGCCTCGCCATGGGGTCATCGCCTCGTCGTCCGGTCGCGCAGGAACTCGACGGTCGAGGTCCACGTCTTCGGGGAGAGCAGTGAGCCGTCGAGCCGGCCGCCGAGGCTCCCCGGGTGCCGGCCCGGCAGCTCGGCGGACAGGCCGCCGGGCGCCACCTCCATGTGGTCCCGGTGCTCCTCGGGCTCGGACTCGAAAGCCTCGATGTCCGTCTCGCCGAGCAGACTGACCTGCTGTTCGGTGATCCCGAGCACCAGTGCGCGATCGGCCACCCGCACCACCGCCACCGCCGAGCCACGGCTCAGCTGCTGGCGGTTGAGCACCGCGAGCGTCCCGTCACGACGGCCCGCGTACGGCCGGCGGACGGCCTTGGCGAGCAGCCACATCAGCATCAGGACGACGAGCAGGGCGAAGACGACGCGCACGGTGAGCGAGATCAAGGCGGTTACTCCGAGCCCGGCGAGACGATCTCGGTGATCCGGATGCCGAAGTTCTCATCCACCACGACGACCTCGCCGCGGGCGATGAGCCGGCCGTTCACCAGCAGGTCGGCCGGGCTGCCGGCGGCCCGGTCCAGTTCGACGATCGCACCGGGGTTGAGCGAGAGCAGCTCCCGCACGCTCATCCGGGTCCGGCCCAGCTCGGCCGAGACCTCCATCTCGACGTCGTGCAGCATGTCGAGGCCGCCGCGCCCGCTCGCCATCCGGCTCGGCGCGGCGCGCTGCGAGACGTTCACCGCGCCCTGGTCGTCGCCGGGCCACTGGCTCAACGCGAGGGCGAGCACCGCCCGTACCTCGGTCTCGTCCTGCAGGGGAACCGCGACCGCACCGTCCTTCGCGGCCAGCGCGCTCAGCGCGACCTCCGGCTCCATCAGCTGACCCGGGTCGAGGACCACCGGCCCGAAGACCCGAGCGGCCGCCTCGAGGGCCGGACGCACCGCGGCGGTGAGGTCGAGTTCGCCGAGCGGGCTCTCCCGGAGCGCGTCCGCCAGGTCCTGGCCGACCACGACGAGAACCTCACCGGAGGCCGCGCCGGTGAACCGCGCCGTGATCGCCTGACCTTCGATCACCGTCCCGGCGTCCGGTATGACCGGATCGCCGACCATCAGGGCTCGGCTGGTGGGCAGGACGGCCAGCGCAGCCTCGGCGGCGTTCCGGGCTAGCGCCAGCTGAGGCGCGGTCATGGTGGGCGCTGTCATGGGCGGCCAGACTCCTTGGACGAGCTCTCGTTGGGCGACGGCACGACGAGACACGCCAGCCGGGCGCCCTGGTTACCGGGAACTGCATGAGCGAAGACGATGTCGTGCACGGTCACCTCGAGCGGCCGGCTGGTCGCGTGTCCGAGCGGGACCACGTCGCCGGGGCGCAGATCCACGATGTCATCGGTACGCATCCGGATGGGCTGAAATCGCACTGCTACGTCGATCGGAGCGGCGGAAAGGCCGGCCGTCAGGTTCCGCAGGGCGGTGTCCTTCGCCTGGCGTTCGGCGGCGCTCAACACGATCGCCTCGGTACGCGACAGCACCGGCAGGATCGTGTTGAACGGCAGGCAGAGGGTGGAGATGCACTCCTCGGCGCCGATCTTCGTCTCGAAGGAGGCGACCACCACCGCGTCACCGGGCGCGTGGGCACGCAGGAACTGCGCGTTGTACTCGATCTCCTTGAGCTTCGGCGAGATGTCCACCATGCTCTCGAAGCCGTACCGCAGCTCGCCGAGCATCCGTTCCATCAGGCCGCGCAGCAGCGGCATCTCGACCTCGGTCAGCGGCCGCTCCGGTTGACTGCCGCCGGGGCCGCCGAGCATGTGATCTATCGCGGTCATCACCGCCGACTGGGCGATCTCCAGCAGGACCGTGCCGGGCAGCGGATCCAGCGTGACCACACCGATGATCGTCGGATTGGCGAGCGCGGCGACGTACTCGTCGTAGTTCAGCTGCTCGATGGAGATGAGACTGACGTTGCTGACCGCCCGGAGCCGAGTGGTCAGCAGGGTGCCGCAGCTTCGCGCATAGGACTCGAAGACCATCTGCAAGGTACGGACGTGCTCGCGGGAGAGCTTGATGGGGCGCCGGAAGTCGTACGCGGTCGGGCCTCCGCCTTGGCCGCGACGTGACATCCTGCCGGGGGATCGCTGAGCGGTGGTCACGTCGTCCTCATCGGCTCACTTACCGAACCGCTGAGCCGTGGCGGTGTTTTCATCCAGTTCTCGCGCCGATGGGCGGGTCTCCCGGAGGAGACCCGCCCGAACAGCGGTCTTACTGGGTCACGAAGGACGTGTAGTAGATGTCCATGACCATCTTCTTCTTGTCCTCGGTGTAGGTCTCGACCAGCTTCGCGAGCAGCTCTTCCTTGATCTTCTCGCGGCCCTCGGCGGTGGAGAGCTCCTCCAGCTTGCGACCGGTGTACGCGTCGATCGCCAGCTGGTAGGCCTCGTTCAGGTCGACCGCCTCGGTGCCGGCGTCCTCGGTCTGCTGGAGCGCGAAGCCGAGCTTCAGGTAGTGGCCGTCGGCCAGGTTCACCGTGATGGTGCTCTCGGCCGCGGTGACGACGCCCTTGACCGGCTTCGCCTCGGCCTGGGCCGTGTCGCCGCGGAGCATGAAGAACGCCCCGGCCCCACCGCCGCCCAGGATGACCAGCACGAGGGCGATGACCACCATCAGCATCTTGTTGGACTTCTTCGGCGCTTCGGCCGTTTCCTTCTCGTCAGCCATTACGAACTCCCCTCAGTTCAGTCGTGCGTGGTGGTCTTGGTGGTGGTGTGCTCAGTGGTCGTGCTCGGCGTCGTGGTCTCGGCCGCGGCCTTCTGCTCGGCGTTGTACTCGGCGGTCGTCTGACCGGTGTGCAGCTTGCCGTCCTCGCCGGCCGCCGACGGCAGCAGCGCCGCCTGGTCCGCGGTGAGCTGGGTGAGGACGACGACGTCCACCCGGCGGTTCATCTGGATCGAGCGTGGGTCCTTCGGGTCGATCAGCGGCTTGGTGTCGGAGAAGCCCACCGCGCTGAGCCGCTTCTTCGGCAGACCGTGGTCGGTGAAGAACCGGACCGTGGTCGAGGCTCGCGCCGCGGACAGCTCCCAACCGCTGGGGTAGAACGTGGTGCGCGCCTTCAGCTGGTTCGTGTGACCGTCCACCTCGATGCTGTTCGGCAGACCGGCCAGCGTCGGGGCGATCGCGTTCAGGATCTTCTCGCCACCGGCCTGGAGCTCCGCCCGGTTGCCGGCGAAGACCACCTCGTTGGTCACGATGGTGACGATCAGGCCGCGCTGGTCGATCGTGAACTTCGCGCTGCCGAGCATCTTCTGCGCGGCCAGTGCGTCGGCGATCTTCCGTTCGATGGCCTTCAGGTCCTCGGCCTCCTTGGCGGCTTTCTCCGCGTTGGCCGACGCCTTCTTGCGGTCCTCGGCCTTGATGGCCCGCTCGACCGCCTCCTTCTGCTTCTGGTTCAGGCCCTCGGTGCCCGAGCTGCCGTCACCGGGGTTGGAGCCCGGGTCGATCTGTACCACCTGGGCGTTGTTCGAGGCACCGTCCAGCGGGGCGTAGTTGCCGCTGAACGCCGCGCTCTTGGAGCCGAACCCCTGGGACAGGCCCTGAGCCAACTGCGCGAACTTCTTCTGGTTCACGTCACTCATCGAGAAGAGCACCACGAAGAGAACAAACAGCAGGGTCAGCATGTCTGCGTACGACACGAGCCAGCGCTCGTGGTTGACGTGCTCCTCGTGCTCCTCGTGCTTCTGCTTACGCTTTCCCCCGCCGGAACTCATCTAGGTCAGGCCGCCTTCTTGCTCGAGGCCGCAGCTTCGGCCTTCTTCATCTCGTCGGGCGGGAGCAGACTGCGCAGCTTCTGGGCGACCAGACGCGGGTTCGAGCCGGCCTGGATGGCCAGGACACCGTCGATGACCAGCTCCATCTCCTCGGCCTCGATGGCGCCGAGCCGGTCGAGCCGGGCCGCCATCGGCAGGAAGATGATGTTCGCGCTGAGCACGCCCCAGAGGGTCGCGACGAACGCCGCGGCGATCGAGTGGCCGAGCGTCTCGGGCTTGTCCAGGTTCTCGAGCACGTGGACCAGACCCATGACCGTGCCGATGATGCCGATCGTCGGGGCGTAGCCACCCATGTTCTCGAAGAACTTCTTGCCGGCCTTGTCGGCCTTCTTCTTGGCGGAGACCTCGGCGTGCAGGATGTCGTGCAGCTCGTCCGGGTCGGTGCCGTCGATGGCCAGCTGCAGACCGCGCTTCAGGAACGGGTGCTCGACCGTCTTCACCGCGTCCTCGAGGGCCAGCAGGCCCTCGCGGCGGGCCCGCTCGGCCAGCTTCACGACGTTGTCGAGCAGCTGGGTCGGCGGGGTGACCTTGTTGGTGAAGGCCTTCTTGAGCTGGGTGATGAAGCCGCCGGCGTCCTTCATGATGCCGCCGGCCATGGCGGCACAGAAGGCGCCACCGAAGACCAGGAGCATCGAGGGCAGCAGGATGATGGAGGCGGGTGAGCCGCCCTCCAGGATCTGGACGGTGAAGACGATCGCCAGGCCGGCGACCACACCGATGATGCTAGCGAGGTCCATCAGCGTTCCTTCCGGTGCAGCGGGAGCACCTTGGCGTCGAGGTCGTCATCCGAGGAGGACGAGGAAGTGGTGAGGGCCGAGGGCTCGGGCTCCATGCGGCTCGCCTGGGCGATCAGCGAGGCGCGGTAGTGACGCACCGAGTCGATGAATTCGGGCACGGACTCGGCGATGACGTACTTGGTGCCGTCGACCAGGGTGACGACCGTGTCGGGCGTGCAGTCGACGCGCTCGACCAGGTCCGGGTTCAGCGCGAACACGGCACCGTTGATACGAGTTACGAGGATCAAGTTCCGTCCTTGGGTCGTCCTTGGCTGGTGTAGGCCGTCCGTGGCCCTTCGCCTGTTACTTCGGCCCGATCCCGGTTGCCGATGAGATCGAGGCGGTCGCTATCCGGGTGCGAAGGTGCTCATCCGTCCGGACGTGCAGAACGGCCGGGACGGGCACACGTGTGCCCGTCCCGGCCGCCCGGGTTCAGCTCGTCTAGCGCTTCATGCTGACGAGTTCCTGGAGGATCTCGTCGGAGGTGGTGATGATGCGGCTGTTCGCCTGGAAGCCGCGCTGGGCGACGACCAGGTTGGTGAACTCCTGTGCGAGGTCGACGTTGGACATCTCCAGCGCACCGGAGATGACCTGACCCATGCCGGCACTGCCGGGTTCGCCGACCTGGGCGTACCCGGAGTTGACGGTGGTCCGGAACAGCGAGTTGCCGACCTTCTCCAGGCCCGCGACGTTCTTGAAGGTCGCCATCGCGACCTGGCCCAGCGTTTGCTTCAGACCGTTGCTGTAGACGCCGATGATCTCACCACTGTCGGACACGGTGTAGGAGAGCGAGGTGAGGGCGCCGGCCGTCTGGCCGTCGACGTTGAAGACCCGTGCGTCGGTGAGACCCGAGTACATGGTCAGGTCAGCCATATTGATCTTGAGACCGGGATCGGTCGGAGTGGTGGCTCGGAACGTCATGTTCCCGTCCGAGTCCAGGTTGCCGTCGGTGGGGTTGTCGCTCACCTCGACGACCGGCCGGCCGGTGGACATGTCGAGGAGCTTCGTGCCCGTCAGAGTGCCGTCCGGGTTGGCGACCCGGACATTGTTGGCCGGAACCTCGGCGTCGTAGACCTCATAGAGATCGACGTTGAAGATGGTGTCCTTGGGCTGCGCCCGGGTCGGGTCGACGTCCCGGGAGAGCACGGCGGTGATCGTCCGCGTGGCGCCCTTGTCGTCGAAGATCTTGACCGGGATCGTGACGACGTCGCTGGTGGCCAGCTCGTTCGTCGGATAGTCGCTGGTCAGATTGCCCTTGAGGGTGATCGTCGAGGTCTGCTTGGGCGGGATGGTCGCACCGAGCGGCATCCGGATGTCACTCGGCTGGACACCGGAGTTGACCACACCCTTGGAGTCCGCGGTCCAGCCCTGGACCGGCTCACCGGTCGCGGTGGCGAGCACGCCGTTGGCGTCGAAGAAGAACGAGCCGGCCCGGGTGTAGAGGTTCTCGTTGCCGCTGCGGGTGATGAAGAAGCCGTCACCCTGGATCATCATGTCGCCGGACTTGCCGGTGGTCTGCGCCGAGCCCTGGCTGAAGTTCGCGGTGACGCCGGCCACCCGCACACCGAGGCCGATCTGCGCCGGGTTGGTGCCGGCCATGCCGTCCTGGGGAGAGCCGCCCGCGCCCATCATCTGGCTCAGGGTGTCGTTGAACTGCACCTGCGACGACTTGTAGCCGGTGGTGTTGACGTTCGCGATGTTGTTTCCCGTGACGTCGATCATCCGCTGGTGAGCGTTGAGTCCGCTGATGCCGGAATAGAGAGAACGCAGCATTAAGTAAGGTCCTTACGCTTGTGGAGGGAGACGGATTTCAGGCGGTCTTGGTGTCGGTGACTTCCGTGACCTTGGACAGCTGCACATCCGTGTTCCCGACCTTGAGCGTCGGTTCGCTGTCTCCATTTAGCTTTGCTGCACTGATGACGCCGGTCTGCATCGCACCGGTGTCGTCCATGTACGTGACCGTCTTGCCGACCAGGGAGCTGGCGCCGATCATGCGCTGCGACTGCAGCATGCCGATCATGTCCTCCAGCTTCTCGACCTGCGTGAACTGGGCGGTCTGCGCCAGGAACGCGGTCGAGTCGGCGGGTTTGGTGGGGTCCTGGTATTTCAGCTGAGCGACCAGGAGCTTCATGAAGGTGTCCTTGTCACCGAGCGATTTACTTTTCGCTTCGGCGGCCTTGGCCGCAGCCACGGCCTTGGACGGATCGGCTCCGGTGGGTCCGGACATCGGTGAGGTCATCGACTTCTCCTGTCCCGTAGCAGGCTCAACCTAAGCTTCGGCCCGCCCCCCGATTTGCTTAGACAGAAATTTGCGGGCCCGCCGGATGGCGGGCCCGCAACGGGAGATCTTCAATTTTGTACGCCTTCGGCGGATCCGTAGGGTCAGGGTGCGAGGGACAGGCTGAGCTTGCCCTTGCCGTACCGGTTGACCTCGACCGACAGGTCGAGACGCCGGCCCAGGGCGAGCAGGACGGCGCGCGCGTCGGCCGGCAGCTCCTGGTTCGGGTAGATGACCTGGTAGAGCTTCACGTGCGGAGCCCCCTCCTTGTTGAGGAGGCTGGTGAACACGTTGCACAGCTCGAAGACGTTCTCCGCCAGGTTCGGGAAGAGCTGCTTCTCGTCGATGCTGTCCTCGGCGGCGCCGGCCGGCAGCAGACCGAGCGCGGCACCCGCGTTGGCGGCGAGGCTGAGCGTCATGCCCATCACCGCGTAGATCTTCTGACCGCTGTCGGTGAAGATCGCGGAGGTGGTGAGAGGTACCTCGGGCGCGCTGATCGGGTCGCCGGGGCTGACCGTCACCTCTCGCCCGAGGAGGTCCTCGAAAAGGTTGCGTACGGCTAGAGAGCCGGGAAGAACCGAGACGTCTGACATGTCTTAATCATCCCAAAATAGGAGCGAACACTTCGTCGAATCGCTCAGCGGTGAAGGGTTTGACGATGAAGAACGCCGCACCGGCGCCTTCGGCGGCCGACTTCATCTCCGGAGTGCACTCCGAGGTCACGAAGCCGAACTTGACGTTGTTGCCGGCGGCACGAAGCTGTCGGAGCACCTCGATACCCGTGAGGTGCGGCATGTTCCAGTCCGAGATGACCAGGTCGGGCTTCTGCTCGGTGGCCATGTCGAGGGCTTCCTTGCCATCGGCGGCCTCTACCAGGTCGTGATCCCCGAACCCGGCCTGTCGCAGGGTCCGGACGACGATCTGCCGCATCACCCGGCTGTCATCGGCGATGAGGATCTTCATGCACCCTCCTCCTTGTTGTCGGTGCTGCTCTGCCACATCGAAATGGACACCGGTTCGCCCTCCCACATCCCGTACACGCCGCTGATGCGCTCGGTGTTCGGGAATCGCGCCGAAGCCTCCGGCGCGAGTACCACCTGTGGGAGCGACAACTGCGCCCCCGGCGGCAACATCGCTTTGACGTTGCCACCGACGATGTTGGCCAGTTCGCCGAGCGTGTCGGAGATGTCCTCCTCACTCACTTCCTCAAGCTCCATGGCGAGGAAGGCGGCCGCGGCGCGCTGGGCGGCGGCTCGGGAGGACGCGTACACGACATGCCCGGACCAGGACCCGGTGATCGAGACCGAGGAGTGCACCTCGGACGGCTGGTTTTCGTCGTACGTGGGGATCAGCGGACTGACACCCTCGGGGTCCAGATATGACTCCCATACCTGTTCCACCATCTCGGCGAGGTCACTCTCGTCGACCTCGACTTCGACACTCATGAGTTCGCTCCGGTCGGGACGAGGCCCAGCAGGGCCAGCTTTTCGATCATCGCGCCTTCGGTGAAGGGCTTGATCACGTATTCGTGGGCGCCCGCGGCGAGCGCTCGTACGATCTGGCTCTGTTCGCTCTCGGTGGTGACCATCACGAGCGTCATCTCCCGCAGTCTCGGGTCGGCCCGGACCTTGGTGACGAATTCGAGCCCGTTCATGTTGGGCATGTTCCAGTCGATGAGGGCCAGCTCCGGCACCTCGGTCATATCGGCCAGCAGGTCCATCGCCTCCTTGCCGTCCCCGGCCTCCACCGCCTCGAAGTTGAGCTTCGTGACGATGCGCTTGAGGATCATGCGCATCGCGCGCGAGTCGTCGATCACCATGGCACGCATCGGCGTCATCCCCTTCTCGCGGCACCGGCGGGCGCCGCTGTACGAGACCGGTAGGCAGAGGTGCGCCCGGCGGCCACCCGTTCGTAGTTGTCGTCGATCCCGATCGTGGTCTCGGCAGCGCCGAGGAAGAGCAGCCCGTCCGGGCGCAGGATCTTGGCGGCGTTCTGCAGCACCTGGCGTTTGGTGGCGACGTCGAAGTAGATGAGGACGTTCCGCAGGAAGATCACGTCGAACGGCTGCATGGGTGGGAACGGCGCGGTCAGGCTCATGTGCTTGAACGACACGTTCTTGCGCAGTGCCGGAATGATCCGCCAATGCGCGCCCGCCCGCTCGAAATACTGCACGAGCTGGGTGGCGGCCAGGCCCCGGTTCACCTCGACCTGGCTGTACTCGGCCTTCTGCGCCCGGTCCACCATCGCGGTGGAGATGTCGGTGCCGAGGATCTCGTATGTCCATCCGGCCGGCAGGGTCTCCTGCAACGTGATCGCCAGGCTGTACGCCTCCTGCCCGCTGGAACTGGCCGCGGACCAGAAGCGCAGCTTGCGCACGGTGGCCCGGGACTTGATCAGCTCCGGCAGGACCACGTCGGTGAGCGCGGCGAACGGCTCACGGTCCCGGAAGAACGAGGTCTCGTTGGTGGTGAGCGCGTCGATGATCTTCCGCTGGTGCGCCGGATTGGGGCGCTTCTGGAGGTCACCGATGAACTCGTTGACGTTCGGCGCCCCGACCGCCCGGGCGACCGGGATGAGCCGCGCCTCGACCAGGTACTCCTTGCCGGGCGCAAGGACGATGGACGCCTCCTTGCGGACCAGGTTGGAGACGAAGGCGAACTCAGCTTGGGAAAGGGTCATCGGGCCACCGCCGGCGACCGGCCCACCCGGACACGGTTGAGCAGGGCCCCCGCGATCCGGTCCAACGGCAGCACCTCGTCGGCCAGGCCGGCCGCCACCACGGCGCCGGGCATGCCCCAGACCACCGAGGTCGCCTCATCCTGTGCCAGAACCTCGGCGCCCGAGTCTCGTAGCACTTTCGCACCACCCCGTCCGTCTTGTCCCATTCCTGTGAGAATCGTGGCGAAGCACGACCCGCCGTACAGAGCGGCCACCGACCGGAACATCACGTCCACCGCCGGCCGGCACGAGTTCTCCTGCGGACCGTTGTTGAGCTGGGTCATCGTGGTCGTGCCGCGGCGTTGGAAGACCAGATGCCGATCACCCGGGGCGATGTAGACGGTGCCGGCGGTCAGCTCCATGCCCTCGCCGGCCTCCACCACCTTCAGCGGGGTACTCCGGTCCAGCCGCTCGGCGAACATCTTGGTGAACACCGGTGGCATGTGCTGAGTGATCACGATCGGGACGGGCAGGTCGGCCGGCAGACCGAGCAGCACCTTGGTGAGCGCGTCCGGACCACCCGTGGACGAGCCGATCGCCAGGATGTCGATCTTCCCGCCGGGGCTGCGCTTGACCGCCGGGCGCGCCGGGGCCGCCGGACCGGCACCGGGACGCGCCGGGGCTCCGGGCGGGGAGCCCGGCCGCAGCGGCGCGGGGCCGGTGGGACGCAATCCGGCCGGCGCCGGGCCGCGGCTGGGCGGTCCGGCAGGCGGACGGCGACGCCCGCCGAGAGCCTGGATCTTCGGTACGAGTTGCTCGCGCACCGCCATCATCGACTCCTGCACGGAGCCGACGTTGCTCGGCTTGGTCACGTAGTCGGTGGCGCCCGCGGACAGCGCTTCGAGCGTGGCGGTGGCGCCCGCGGCCGAGAGCGTGCTGAACATGATCACCGGAGTGTTGTGCCGCTTGCGCAGCTCGCGGACCGCCTCGATGCCGTCCATCTGCGGCATCTCGATGTCCATCGTGATCACGTCGGGTTTCAGTTGATCGATCTTCGCCTGTGCGAGCAGACCGTTCGCAGCGGTGCCGACGACCTGGATGCCCGGCGCTTCGCCGAGAGCATCGACGATCAGCCGACGTACCACCACGGAATCGTCGACGACGAGAACCGAGATCATTCGACCACTCCCTTCAACCGAGCCAGGCCGGGCCGAGCGCCGCGACCACCGGAGCGAGCAACCGGTGTGCCGTGGCGGTGTCCAGCAAATCGCGCACCACCAGCGCCTGAACGGCACCGCTGAGCATGTTCCAGACCCCTCCGGCACGATCTGCCAGCGGAATCCCGGCCGTATCCACCGCCTGCACCAACAGCATCTGCGCTGCAGCCGCGGTACGGACCCGATCGGAGAGGTACGCCGCCCAGGACGCCGAATGCACGGCGGGCGACCAGCCGGCGGTGTTGCGCCGGGCGTCGTCGGCTGCGGAGGAGACCCGTTGCCGGTCCTCCGGCCGCAGTGTTCGTAGCCGGTCGAGCAGGGCCGACACCGTGTAGTGGTGCGGCCCCATGTCGATCGGCGGACCGCCCGGCAGCTTGCGCATCGCCGAGACCCACCCGGCACCGAGCCGGCGGCGGGTCTCGTCGTCGAGCACCTCACGCAGATAGCTGGCGACCGCGGCGTCACAGAGCAGGGCCGTGGCCGCGGCCGCGTCCTCACTCTGTCGTGCGTCCCGGCCGGTGCCCTCCCACGTCCACGACATCACGTCGTAGCGCAGGCAGGTCAGCAGCGCGTCCACCGATCCGATCGGCGCGCGTTCGACCAAGGCGAGGTTTCCGGCCGGGTCGTCTTTCGACATCCCCTTGAGAGTGGGCATCCGCCGCGCCGCGGACTCCACCTCCACCCAGAGCGGCCCGCGGACGTTCTCGTCGGGCAGCCGCTCGGCGAGTACCGGCAGATCTCCGCTCTGCAGACGCAGGGCGCGCAGCATCACCTCGGCCGCGGCCGACCCGCCCTCCAGGCGGGTCAGGTCGAAGCCCAGCACGGGGGCGCTGACCAGGCTGTACATCAGTTGGTGGCGCGGTAGGTATCGACGGCCTGGTTGACGTCGAGAGCCAGCATCAACCGCCCGTCCAGCTTGAACGTGCCCACCACCAGCTCCCTCGTGGGACCGCTCAGCGTGTCCGGTGGGGGCTCGAAAGTCTCGTCGTCGAGATCGACCACCTCGCCGATCTTGTCCACCAGCAGCGAAACCGGTTCCCCGTCACCACGCAGGATGACGTTCATGACCGGCCCCTGGAGCGCCTGCCGGGCCAGGCCCAGCTGCACCCGCAGGTCCACTGCGGCGATGACCTGACCGCGGAGGTTGAACAGACCGCCGACCGCGGGCGGTGCCAGCGGCACCGGGGTGTACTCGTTGTAGGAGAGCACCTCCTGCACCGTATGCACCTCGACCCCGAAGAGCTGGCCGTCCACCTCGAAGGTGGCGAACTGACGACTCGCCATGTCAGGCCTCCACCAGCATGTCGTCCATCGAATCGCTGTAGAAGTTCGGGTCGGCGGCGAGGATGGCCCGGCGCACGTCGAGCAGCTCGGTCACCCTCTGCTGGATCACAGCGGTGCCGACCAGGCCGTCCTCCTCCGCGTCGCGGCGTGCGGTGGTCGAGTTCTCGGCGATGTCCACGATCCGGTCCACGACCAGGGCCACGCTCTTGCCGCCCTCGCTGTAGACGACCACCGACACGGTGTCGCCCTCCAGCTCCTCGCCGTACGCCCCGAGCAGGTGCGATAGACGAACCAGGGGCAGGATCTGGCCGCGGTACTGGACCACCTCGCGGGAGCCGGCGTGCTCGATCCGGTCGCGCGGGAACTCCTCCAGTCGCGTGACCGTGTCCAGCGGGATCGCCACTCGGCGCTCGCCGACCGCGGTGACCAGCAGACGCTCGGTACCGCCGCCCTGCTGACCGCGCTTGTCGGCGACCGTCTCGCGTTCCGAGTCGACGGCCAGGTGCGACCGGCGGGCCAGCGAGGACACGTCCAGGATCAGACCCACCTTGCCGTCGCCCAGGATGGTGGCTCCGGCGTACAACCCGATGTCCTTGAATCTGGTGTTGAGGGCCTTGACGACGACCTCTTCGGTGTTCAGCACCCGGTCGACGACCAGGCCGAACCGCCGGCCGTCGGCCTGCAGCACCATGATGTAGACGCCCTGGTCACCGCCGACTTCAAGACCGAGAGCACGATCCAGCCGTACGAGTGGGAGCAGCTTGCCGCGCAGCCGGTAGACCGGGGCGCCGGAGGCGTACTCGACCTTGGTGGTGTTGCCGTCGATGAAGACCAGTTCCAGCACCGCGACCTGCGGGACGACGTAGCGCTGGTCGGCGCAGTCGACGGTGAGGGCCTGGATGATCGCCAGAGTCAGCGGGATGGTGAGGCGCCAGACGGTGCCCTCGCCGGGTGTCGAGTCGACGCTGACCGCGCCGCCGATGTTCTCGATGTTGGTCTTGACCACGTCCATGCCGACGCCGCGGCCGGAGACGTTGGTGACCTTCGCGGCGGTGGAGAAGCCGGGCTGGAAGACCATCGCCATGATGTCGCGCTTGTCCATGTTCGGGATCTGCTCCGGCCGGAGCAGCCCGTTCTCCACGGCCTTCTGCGCGATCCGCTCGACGTTCAGGCCGGCACCGTTGTCGGCGACCTCGACCGCGACGTGCCCACCCTCGTGGTACGCGCGGAGCGTGAGTGTGCCCTCCGGGTCCTTGCCGGAGGCGATCCGCCGCTCCGGCTCCTCGATACCGTGGTCGACCGCGTTACGCACCAGGTGGGTCAGCGGGTCCTTGACCGCCTCCAGCAGGCTCCGGTCGAGCTCGGTCTCCTTGCCCTCCATCACCAGCGCGACCTGCTTGCCGAGCGAGTTGCTCAGGTCCCGGACGACTCGGGGAAGCTTGGACCAGATGTGCTCGATGGGCTGCATGCGGGTCTTCATGATGCCCTCTTGCAGCTCACTGGTGATCATGCCGAGCCGCTGGGCGCTGCGCACCAGACCGGAGTCACCGATCTCCATCACGCCACGGACCAGCTGGTTCCGGGCCAGCACCAGCTCACCGACCATGTTCATCAGGGTGTCGAGCAGGTCGACGTCGACCCGGATCGCACTGTCGGCGATGCTTCGCTTCGGGGCCTGCGACTGGAGCGCCTCGCTGACCGCGGTGGGCGCCGCCTTGCCTTCCTCGAGCAGGATCGTGCCGAGTTTGCGCTCGTCACCCTCGATCTGCTGCTGGAGCGCCGAGGCGACGTCGGCGGCCTGGGCCGCGCCGGCGTCGACCAGCATCTGACCGAGCGGCTGGCGCTGGTCGGAGACCGGCTCGGGGGCCGGGCGGGCGGCCGGAGCCTCCTGCTCGACGCTCACCGGGGCCTCCGCCTCGGCGGCCGGTGCGGCGTCGGCGGTGGGGGCGGCCGCGGCCGGAGCGGCGTCCGTCGGCGCGTCCATCTGCGCCTTGATCCGGACGATCATGCTCTCGATGTCGACCTCGGCCTCGGACCCGTTCTCCTCGATCGAGGAGAGGATGGACCGGACGCCGTCGATGCAGAGCAGCAGAACGGTGATCGTCTCCGGAGTGACCGGCTGGACGCCGTCGCGGAGCCGGGACAGCAGGGACTCGCCGGCGTGCGCCAGCTTCTCCAGGCGGGAGAAGGCCAGGAACCCACTGGTGCCCTTGATCGTGTGGATCGCCCGGAAGATGCGGGAGATCAGGTCACGCGAATCCGGCTCCTGTTCCAGGCTGACGAGGTCCCGGTCGATCTGGTCCAGGTTCTCGTGGCTCTCCATGAGGAATTCGCCAACGATCTCGCCAAGGTCTTCCACGACTTGCTACCTCCTGCTCGGCTTCACTGCCCTCATCGACCCCTCGGGGCACCAACTGAGAAGATCGCCCGGTACGCCGGAATAGTTCAGGACTCCCCGCCCGGGCGGCGGTAGCGATAGCCGAACCCGCGCACCGATTCGATCGGTGACTCGTCCGGGTCGGACCAGCCGAGCTTGCGCCGCAACCGCAACACCGCGAACTTGACCCGTTCCTGACCGATGCCGGTCGGGTCGTCCCAGGCCTGAGTCAGCAGCTGGTTCGGCGAGAGGACCGCGCCGGCATGTCGCACCAACGCGTTGAGCAGGCGGAACTCGGTCGGAGTGAGACGTTTCTCCTCACCCTTCACGTAGACCCGGCGCTTGGTCGGATCGAGGTGCACCAGGCCGTCGTCGTAGACCTGACTGGCCCAGCTGTTCTGCCCGGAGGACGAGCGCCGTAGCAGCGCCTCCACCCGGGCCAGCAGTTCGTTGTTGGCGAACGGCTTGGTCAGGTAGTCGTCGGCGCCGCCACGTAGGCCGCGCACCTTCTCCGCCTCCTGGCCGTGAGCGGTGAGGACCAGCACCGGCACATCCGAGACGTCGCGCAGCCGCTCCAGCACCTGCCAACCGTCCATCTCCGGCAGACCGACGTCGAGCACCACCAGATCGGGGTGTTCGGCGTAGGCCTCCTTCAGCCCGGAGCGGCCGTCGGCGGCATGCGCCACCTCATAACCGGCCCGGCTGAACAGCAACCGGAGAGCGAGTGCGATGTCCGGGTCGTCCTCGACCACGAGTAGGCGACTCATCGTGTGCTCACCCTGTCCCTAACCCGCACTGGCGGCGCAAAACCACCATATAGCGTGATGTCACCGCCTATTTACGGACAGTGACAGTCTAGCGCCGGGTGCCGGGGTCCGAGCCGGTCCGCAAGGATCCGCTGTGACCGTTCAAACACGAGTCGCCCGGAAGGCCCGACAGGGACATCCCTACAGCCTGACATTTCCCGTACGGCTTATCGCCCGTTCCGCGAAAGATGTGACACGCCGCGAGCAACGGGGTGCGATAACCGTGACGGGCGATAGGCGCCCGATCAATGCGTATCCGGGAGGCACCTGTGTTCGACCTGGTGGTACGACGTGTCGCCGTGCTCGCGGCGGCACCCGCGCTCTTCGCGCTCTCCGCACCGGCTCTCGCTCAAGGACCGCTCACGCCGCCGCGCCCGCAGGAGACCCCGCCACCGACCGTCACGGCCACCCCGACCCCCACGCCCTCCCTGAACCCGGCCCAGATCCGTGCCCGCGCCGTCATGGTGCAGGTGGTCCGCCTGACCAACGAGGAACGTAAGGAGGCCGGCTGTCCCGCACTCACCGTCGACGGGCACCTGGTCACGGCTTCTCTACGGCAGAGCAACTACATGGCCAGGACCCGACTGTTCAGTCACGTCTGGCGGGACGGCTCGACCTTCGTCGACCGCAGTGAGGACTCCGGTTACCGGCAGCCGGCCGGGGAGAACATAGCCTGGGGCTATCGCAGCGCCCCCGAGGTGATGGAGGCGTGGATGGCCAGCCCCGGGCACCGGCGCAACATCCTCAACTGCAAGGCCAAGGCGTTCGGCGCCGGGGTGGCCTTCGCCGTCGACGGCACTCCTTATTACACGCAGGTCTTCGGGTGGCAGTGACCGCCGCCGCCGTCAGATAGCGCAGTCGATCAGCACCGGCTCCGGATGCAACTCGACACCGAACCTCGCCCGGACCCCGTCCCGGATGGTCCGGGCCAGGTCGAGCAGCGCCGCCGTGGTGCCGGCACCCCGGTTGGTCAGCGCCAGCGTGTGCTTGCCGGAGATGGCCACCCCGTCCCCGGCGAAGCCCTTCGGGAAGCCGGCGTGCTCGATCAGCCAGGCGGCCGGAAGCTTCACCAACCCGTCCCCGGCCGGCCAGTGCGGCGCCTCACCGATGCCCGCCAGCACGGCGGCGGGCACCACCGGGTTGGTGAAGAACGAGCCGACCGACCAGGTGTCCCGGTCCTCCGAGTCGAGCACCATGCCCTTGCCCGCGCGCAGCTTGAGCACGGTGTCCCGGGCCTGGCGCAGCGGAACCCGGTCGCCCGCCTCCGCACCCAGCGAGCGGGCCAGCTCGGCGTAGCGGATCGGGGCCGACTCGGCCGACCGGGCCAGCCGGAAGTCGACCGCGGTGACCAGGTAACGGTCGTCGTGCTTGAAGACGCTGGTCCGATAGCCGAAGCGGCACTCCTCCGGAGTCATCACCCGGATCTCGTCGGCCGCGCGGTCATAGGCGTGCACGGCCTCGATGGTGTGCGCGACCTCCTGGCCATACGCCCCGACGTTCTGGATCGGGGTGGAGCCGGCCGCACCCGGGATGCCGGAGAGGCACTCGACACCCGACAGGCCGGCGCCCACCGCGTACGACACGAAATCGTCCCAGGGCTCGCCGGCCGCGACCCGCACCAGGACGCCGGAGGCGTCCTCATCGGTGACCTCGACGCCACGGGTGCGCAGCAGCAGCACCTCGCCGTCGAAGCCGGCGTCGCCGATCACCACGTTGCTGCCCCCGGCGAGCACGAGCAGCCGCCGCCCGGCCGCCGACGCCGAACGCACCGCGCCGACCGCCTCGTCCGTATGGACCGCGGTGGTCACTGTGCCTGCGGGCCCGCCAAGGCGTAGCGTCGTGTACGCCGACAGGAATCTCTCCGGGGCCGAAGGGGTATCAGTCACGACGCCAACCCTAAGGTCCACCCGAGGGAAGGTTCACCGGCGGTCCGGCGAACGGGGAGACGACTGCGATGAACAGGTTGCACGCGACGAAGGATTTCTGGCTCGCAGCGCTGCGCGCCGACGGGCCGGCGCTCTGGGACGCCGTCGCCGAGACCGGCCCGGAGGCAGCCGTCTCCGGCTGCCCGGACTGGACCGTGGCCGATCTCGCCCACCACGTCACCGAGGTGCTGCACTGGGTGCGCAACACGGTGACCCGCGGGGTCACCGCGCTTCCCGAGTTCGCCCCGGCGCTCCCGGCGACCGACTGGCCGGAGACGCTCGACGTGCTGCGGCGGGAGCTGACCGGCACGATCGAGACGCTGGAGGCGCTCGATCCGGACTTCCCGGCGTGGAACTGGGCGCCCCAGCCGAAACGAGCCGGTTTCTGGGACCGCCGGATGGCCCACGAGATCTCGGTGCACAGGTGGGACGCCGAGTCGGCCGCGGGCCGGGCCACCCCGATCGAGACGAAACTCGCGACCGACGGGGTCAGCGAGATCCTGGACACGTGGCTGCCGGCCGGTAAGCGGCAGGGCCCGACCGATCTGCACGGTGTCGTGCACCTGGTCGGGACCGACGCCGGGCAGGAATGGTTCGTCAGGTTGCGGGGCTCCGGGATCGCTCTGCTCGACACCGGCACGATCCTGGACAGCGACGATCACCACGCCCGGGCCAAGGCGATGGGCAGCGTGAGCGACCTCCAGTTGGCCCTGATGGGCCGCAAACGAGCCGACCAACTGGCGCTCAGTGGTGACCCTCGTCTCTTCCAGGCGCTGCGCACCGGCTGAAGTTCCTGGGTCTTACCCTTGTTGGAGCGCTCTCAGGCCGTAAGATGAACCGGTTAAGTTCGGCGGATCATCAGGAGCAGATGACATGACGGCAACCGTCACGTCCACGTCGGCGCAGCCGGCCTCGACGGGGATCACCTTCCCCGAAGGCTTCGTCTGGGGGACGGCCACGGCCTCCTACCAGATCGAGGGCGCCGCGAGGGAGGACGGTCGCGGCCCGTCCATCTGGGACACGTTCAGCCGTACGCCGGGGAAGGTCCACGCAGGCCACACCGGCGACGTCGCGTGCGACCACTACCACCGGTACGTCGAGGACGTCGCCCTGATGGCCGACCTCAACCTCGGCGCGTACCGTTTCTCGATCGCCTGGCCGCGGGTCCGCCCGGACGGCACCGGCCCGGTCAACACCCGCGGTCTCGACTTCTACGACCGGCTCACCGACGAGCTGCTCGGCAAGGGCATCGACCCGGTCGTCACCCTCTACCACTGGGACCTTCCGCAGACGCTGGAGGACCGCGGCGGCTGGACCGTGCGGGAGACCGCCGAGGCCTTCGCCGAGTATGCCCAGGTCGTCTACGGTCGGCTCGGCGACCGGGTCGGCACCTGGACCACGCTGAACGAGCCGTGGTGCTCGGCCTACCTCGGTTACGGCAACGGCATCCACGCCCCCGGCCGGCAGGACCCGGCCGGCTCGCTGGCCGCCGTGCACCACCTCAACCTCGCCCACGGCCTCGCCGCCCGGGCACTGCGCTCGGCCGGCGCGCGGAGCATCAGCATCACGCTCAACCCGTGCGAGGTCTCCCCACTCGACCCGGCGAACCCGGCCGACGTCGACGCCGCCCGCATCATCGACGGCGTCGCCAACCGGATCTTCCTCGACCCGCTGCTGCGCGGCCACTACCCGGCTGACGTGCTGGAGCACATCTCCCGGATCACCGATCTGTCCTTCATCAAGGACGGCGACGAGGCGATCATCAACGCGCCGATCGACGTGCTGGGGATCAACTTCTACACCCCGTCGTACGTGTCGGCGAAGCCCGGCCAGCCGGCCGCCCTCGACTACCCGGGCAGTGAGGGCATCGCCTTCCGCAAGCCGGTCGGCCCGGTCACCGACATGGGTTGGCAGATCGAGCCGGCGTCGCTGACCCGTCTGCTCACCCGCATCCACCGGGACTACCCGGGCACCCCGCTGATGATCACCGAGAACGGGGCGGCCTACCCGGAGGGCGTCCACGACCCGCTGCGTATCGAGTACGTCGACGCCCACCTGCGGGCCTGCCACGACGCCCTCGCCGCCGGCGTCGACCTCCGCGGCTACTTCGCGTGGTCATTGATGGACAACTTCGAATGGGCCGAGGGGTACGCGAAGCGCTTCGGTATCGTGCACGTCGACTACACGACGCAACAGCGTGTGCTCAAGGACAGCGCGAAGTGGTACCGCGAGGTGATCCGGCGTAACGGCCTGGAATAGGAGCCCTTTAGTGACGACGCGGGAACGGCCCACCCTGGAAGCGGTTGCCCGTCGAGCCGGGGTGTCCCGGGCGACGGTGTCCCGCGTCGTCAACGGCTCCACCACGGTCGCGGTCGCCATCCGCGAGGCGGTCAACCGGGCCGTCGAAGAGCTCGGCTACGTACCGAACCAGGCCGCCCGCAGCCTTGTGACCAGGCAGACCGACTCGATCGCGCTGATCCTTCCGGAGACCGCGAACCGGGTCTTCTCCGACGACCTGTTCTTCCCGGCCATCATCCGCGGGGTCGGCTCCGAGTTGGAGGCGGCCGACAAGCAGCTGGTGCTGATGATGGCCGGCTCGGCCGCCGGATATCACCGGGTCGAGCGGTACGCCGTGGCCGGTCACGTCGACGGCGTCATGTTCGCCTCGATCCACGGCGCCGACCCGTTGCCCGGCCTGCTGGCCCGCCGCGGGATTCCGGTGATCTGTTCCGGCCGGCCGATGCTCGCCGACCCGCCGGTCCCCTACGTGGACGTCGACCACGCCGGTGGGGTCGCCGCCGCACTTCGGCATCTGATCACCTCCGGGCGCCGACGGATCGCGACGATAGCCGGACCGCAGGACATGGTGGCCGGGCTCGAGCGCCTCACCGGTTACCGCGACACCCTGCAGGCGGCCGGGCTGCCGTCCCTGGTGGCGGCCGGCGACTTCACCCGCGAATCAGGTGTCACCGCCATGCGCGCACTCCTCGATCAGGATTCGGATCTCGACGCGGTCTTCGCCGCCTCCGACCTGATGGCCCATGGCGCCCTGCAGGCCCTGCGCAATGCCGGTCGCCGGGTGCCGGAGGACGTCGCGGTGATCGGCTTCGACGACTTCGAGATCAGCCGCTACAGCGATCCGCCGCTCACCACGGTCCGCCAGCCGATCGCCGAGGCGGGCCGGGTGATGGCCCGCCAGATGCTGCGCCTGATCGCCGGCGACCCCGAGATCGAACCGGCGATCATCCTCCCCACCGAGCTGATCATCCGCACCTCGGCCTGACCACTTCCGGTCACCGAGCTCGTCGTTCAGCATTCCGGCGGCAGCGACCAGACAGGCGGCCGGAACCCGGTGTGGGCTACGAGTCTTCGGCAGCGACCCGGCGGGCGGCCGCGGCCGTGTCGGCGCCGAACAGGACCAGGGTCGCCGTCCGGAGGTGTTCCGGCTCGGCCGCCCGGAGCACCGTCAGCGCCCGACGAACCGCATCGTCGACCGGCCACCGGTAGATCCCGGCCGAGATCAGCGGAAACGCGATCGACTCGGCGCCGAGCTCGTCGGCGACCCGCAGCGAGTTGGCGTAGCAGGCCCGGAGCAGCTCCGACCGATCCTCGTCGGTGCTGAAGACCGGTCCGACCGTGTGCACCACCCATCGGGCCGGCAGTCGTCCGGCGGTGGTCGCGACGGCCTGCCCGGTCGGCAGCCCTCGCCCGTACTTCGAGGCCCGCAGCATCCGGGTCTCGGCGAGGATCTCCGGCCCGCCCTTCCGGTGGATCGCGCCGTCCACCCCACCCCCGCCGAGCAGCGACGAGTTGGCCGCATTGACGATCACATCGACGCGCTGGACCGTGATGTCACCCTCGACCAGTTCGATCTCCACCCGAAAACCGTAGCCCGGCCGGATCTCGGAGCGGGACGGGCGCTACAGGGACGCGGTGGTGGTGATGGTGATCGGCTTGTTCAGGGAGCGACGGGCCAGCAGGGTCGCGCCCGCAATGGCAGCCGGCATCAGGAAGACCGCGCCGAGCGGAATCAGGAACGTGGCGAAGACCGCCGCCCCGAAGCCGAGCGTCAGCGGCTTGTTGGCGGCCAGGGCCACCCGTCGGTGCCGGAGCCGCCGGCCGCGGCGCTGGAACGGGACTCCGGTCAACTCCAGGGCGAGCAGCCAGCCACCGACCGCCCCGGCCAGCACCGGGACCGCCGTCTGGCCGACCACCGGGATCAGCCCGAGCAGGAAGAGCGGGATGGCGACCAGGATCGAGATGCCGACCAGCTTGAGGGAGTCGACGAGACTGCGGCGCAGACTCTGCAGAAGGCCGACCTCGACCGCGTCGGGTACACCACCGAAGCGGTCCTCGACGAGTTCGGAGACCTTCTCGTAGAACGGGTCGCCGATCAGCAGGGTGACCGCGGTGAACGTGAGCACCGAGAGCAGCAGCCCGAACCCGAGCACCGCGATTCCGCCGATCACCCGGAGGGTGCCGCGCAGCCAGGCCGCCCAGTCGTCGGCGAACCAGGTGACCTGGGCCGAGAGGTCGGGCAGGTATCGGACCAGGAAGACCAGCCCGACGATGTAGAGGATGCCGGACAGCAGGGCCGGCACCAGTCCGAGAAGGAGCAGCCGGGGGCTGCGCAGGACCAGGCCGAGCCCGCGCCCGAGCAGTCCCGCGCCGGTGGCGAACTCACGGAAGGCCGTCACCGGCCGGGTCTCACTCAGATCACCGCTCACGTTCCGGGAGCTTAGAGCCCGGGTTCCAGTACGGACAGCGCCAGGCACCCCGGCTGGTTCTCGGTGCTGTCTCACAACCTCCGGGACAGCTCGGGGAACCAGCCGGATCTTCGGTCACTGGCGCCAGTAGCGGAAGCGTTCGAAACCGACGATCTGGTCGGACGGCGGTGCCGGCGGGAACGGGAATTCCGGCGTCGCGCTCGGATCGAGCGGGAACTCGAACGGATCGTCGGGCCCGCCGGAGACCTTCGTCGGCGTCGGCACCGGTGGGTTGGTGAGCAGCGGCGGGTCGGTGGATTCGACCGGGCGGCGGGTCGGGTCGGCGGTACGGACGACCGTGACCGTGGCGGTGACCGTGCTGGGCCCGGTCGCGGGCACCGGGGAGCCGGTCGGGTCGGCGGTGGTCCGCGGTCGGGCCGGGGCGACAGCCGTACCGCCCGGTTGATGCCCGGGGGCCGAACCGAGGGCGCCGTCGCCGCCGAGCGGGCCGCCGGGCCCGGAGGCACCGATGGTCGCCTCCCGCGCGGCCGGAGCGCCCAGCGCCCAGCCGGCCACTACCGCAAACGGCAGTCCGACGACCAGCAAAGCAAGGAAGACGGTCTTAGGGGACAAACGCACGTACGCTTCACCGGTTCGAGAGCCAGAAAAGTTACGGCTTTCGGACATAAGGGAGGGAAGTTACCGGTTCAGAAACTCCGAGATCCGGTCCCGCAGGGCGGCTCGACTGCTCCACAGCACCGCGGGTCTGTCGAACACTTCGAGCTCGGCACCCGGGAGCAGACCGGCGATCCGCTCCGCCCAGGTCACCGGATGCGTCTCGTCTCCGACACAGCCGATCACCAGTGCCCGCCCCCGAAACTCCTTGAGCAGCCACTCCTCGGTGAGCGCCGGCGCGGACCACACCGACTCGATCTCCGGGGCCAGCCCGTCGCGCTGCAACTGGTCCACCCGCTGCCGCAGGAAGCTCCAGCCGGCCGGGGTGTTGCGGACCGACGGCGGGATCTCCCGCTCGACCGCGTCGGCGATCATCGCGGCCTCGCCGGACTCGACCGAGGCCAGCAGACGCTCCAGACGCTGCACGGACACGGCCGCGCGAACCCCGTCGAGCGGAGCCGGCAGGTAGAGGACGACCCGCTCGAACCGGTCGGGATCGGTGGCGAGCAGGCGGCAGAGCGCGGCCGCACCCATGCTCACGCCCAGCGCTCGGGTGGCGCCGGTCGCGTCGGCGACGGCACGCAGGTCGGCGGCCAGATCATCGAAGGACCACGGGCCGGGTGGAACGTCGGACCGGCCGTGCCCACGGAAGTGGAAGAACACCCGGCGACCGAGGACCGCGCTGCCCAGTGGTCGGGTGCCGCCGATGTCACCGGCCAGCCCGTGGGCGAACACCGTGACCGGGTCGCCGGCGCCGGTGACGAGCTGCTCCACCCGTACCCCGGAAGGAAGGGTGATCAACTCGGTGGCCGGACCCGGCAGCGTCGGGCGACCGGTCCGCGGCCCGGTCCGGTCGACGCGCTGAAGGCGCGGCCCACCATCCGGAGGAGGCGGGCCGAACCTCGTCACCAAAAGCCCTTACCGTCCGAGATGTCCTTGAGGCCGGGACGGACGTCGAGCAGGTAGACCATGGCCACAGCGATGGCGATCATGGTGATCAGCAGCGTGTTGTAGAGGAAGCCGCTGAGCACCAGGAGGACCGCCAGGATGCCGGCCCACGCGCCTTTCGGGAGCGTGCCGAGAGCCTGGAACGCTGGGCCGCGCTGGGTCAGGCAGTGGATCAGCGCGACCGCCAGGAGCCCCATCGACAGGAGCATGACGATGACGTTGATCCAGAGGACGACGTATCCGTAGAAGAGCGGCGCAGATGTGCCCATGAGAGAGAGTCTATGCCGCGGGCCCCGGCAAACGCCGGGGCCCGCTGGTCATGACAGATCAGTGTCGAGTCACTCGGCCGACGCGGCCGGCTTGGCGCGCTTGCGCGGCTTCGGCGCGGCCTCGACAGCCTTCGCCTCCTCGACGGCGGCCTCGACGGCCTTCGGCTGCTCGGTCGCCTCGATGTCGGAGTTGACCACGTCGGCGGCCTCGACCACACCGGTGCCGACCACGCGCTCGCCGCGGGCGACCAGCTCGTTGTAGACGGCGATGGCGCGCTCCTGGGCGACCTGGGCGAAGTTGACCGCGGCGGTGGTCGCGCTGTCGCGCAGGGCCACGAAGTCGGTCTCCTGGGCCTTGCCGCGCAGCTCCTGGGCCTTGGTGCCGAACTCGGCGGCCTTGGTGCCGGCCTGCTCGTTGTACGACTTCAGCGAGGCGGCGGCGCGGTCGCTCAGCTCGTTGAGCACGGCCGGCAGCTTGCGGAGCTGCTCGTAGGCGGCGTCACCGGCACCGGCGGCGGCGTACAGCGGGGCGGGGATCTTGGTCTTGGTCTGCTCGGTCATTTCTGCTCCTCAGCGTCTGCGGCGGGCGGCGTTTCTCGCACCGGCTCGGATCGTGCGTTCTCGTTGCGGAACGTCTCGTAGATCTGCGTCAGGGACTGCTTCTGCGCGATCGTGAGCTCCGGGTCGACCGCGATGGCGGCCAGCACGCCCTGCTGGCCCTCCCCATCGAGCAGCCCGGCCCGCAAATACATCGCGGGCGTCGACACTCGCAAGGCGCTGGCAATCTGCTGTAGCACCTCGGCGCTCGGCTTTCGCAGGCCACGCTCGATCTGGCTCAGGTAGGGGTTGCTCACCCCGGCCTTGTCGGCGAGCTGCCGGAGCGAGATCTTCGCGGTCTGCCGCAGGTCTCGGATGAAGGTTCCGATGTCCTCGGGGAGGTCCTTTGGCGTGGCCATGCTTCGACGTTAGCCCCGGGTGCTAGCTCCTGCAAGCAGAATGCTTGCAAAAGCTAGCGTGAACCGAGTCACCCTGAAGTCGCCCCCTAGGGGCTCAGAAGACCGCGCGAACCTCGCCCACCGGGCGGCCCCCACCGAGAACGACCTCCGGCAGGTCCGGAACGTCCAGGCCGAGACGACGTAGGGCGGCGAGCAGCACGGGTACGCGAGCCCGCGCCGACCCGTCCGAGATCTTCAACGCGACCGCCCCGGCTCCGGCCACGGCGGCCGCGTGCACGCCGTCGGCGCCCCGCTTGACGATCAGGCCGGGCACCGCGCCCATCAGCACGGTGTCCTCCGACCCGGTTCCCGCCACCAGCTCCGGGTGCGCCCGCATCGCGTCGGCCACCCGGCGTTCCGGGGTGCCCGGCTCCGCCTCGACCAGGTGCAGGAAGGCACGGGCCAGCCCGTTCGGTGAGATCGCGAAGATCGGCGCACCGCACCCGTCCACCCCGAGCGCGGCGATCGGCTCACCGGACAGCCGGCTCACCGCGTCGGCCAGCGCCTTCTGCAGCGGGTGGTCGACCTCCAGGTACGACTCCAGCGGCCAGCCGTTGACCACACAGGTGGCCAGGAAGCCGGCGTGCTTGCCGGAGCAGTTCATCAGGATGCGCTCGGGCTCGCCGCCACCCCGGAGCCAGTCCCGTTGCGCCGTCTCGCCCAACGGCAGGTCGGCCGGGCAGCGCAGCGCCTCCGGTCCGAGCCCCGCCGCGGCCAGGATGGCGCGCACACGTTCCACGTGGAACGGTTCGCCGTCGTGACTGGCACTGACCAGGGCGAGATCGGCCTCCTCGCGCGGGACCAGCCCGGCGGTCAGCAGACCCACGGTCTGGAGTGGCTTGTTGGACGAACGGGGAAAGAACGGCGTGTCCACGTCACCGAAGCCGGGCTGACCATGGATGGCCACGACCCCGTGGTGGACGCTTTCCACGAAACCCGACCGGACCACCTCGGCGACGATCATCGGGCTGGGACTCCGAGCAGCTCACGGGCCTGGGCCGGGGTCAGCGGCGGGCGCTGGGCGAGCTGGGCGAAACCGACGGCACGGGCCACCAGCTGCATGTTCGACTCGACGGCGCGGCCCTTGGCGTACGTCAGGGTGTCCTCCATGCCGACCCGCAGGTGCCCGCCGGCCGACAGCGACGCCAGCATCACCGGCAGGGTGCTGCGGCCGATGCCGGTCGCCGAGAACGTGGTGCCCGCCGGCAGGTCACGGATCACCCGCTCACAGGCGACCAGGGCGGCGGCCGTCCCGGGCATCCCGCCCGGCACGCCCATCACCAGGTCCACGTGCACGTGCCCGCCGAACGGCAGACCGTATTTCCCGAGCAGGCGCTGCAGGCTGGTGAGCTGGCCCAGGTCGAAGATCTCGTACTCCGGCACGATCCCGCGCTCCTGCATGCGGGTGTGCAGGTCGACGATGAACTCCCAACGGTTCAGGAACACGTCGTCACCGAAGTTGACGGTGCCCATCGTGCAGGACGCCATCTCCGGTTCCGCATTGAGAACGGCCAGCCGGTCCGCCTCCGGATCATGCACCGAGCCGCCCGAGGACAGCTGCACGATCAGGCCGGTCGCCTCCCGCAACCCGGCCACCGTGTCACGCAGCCGGCCCTGATCGAGGGTCGGGCGGGCGTCATCATCCCGGATGTGGACATGAACGATCGAAGCGCCCAGCGCCTCGCACTCCTTGGCGGTGGTGGTCAGCTCGGCCAGGGTCACTGGCAGGGCCGGCGCATCCACCTTCTTGCTCTCCGCGCCGGTCGGGGCGACGGTGATCACAGTCCCGGTCATGCCCGCATCCTGCCATGACTCATTCCGGGTCGATGGCGGCTGCCGACTCCCCCACGGTCAGACGGGCATCATCCGGCACATTGCGCTTCAGCACCGCCAGGGCGACCATGCCCAGTTCGTGATGACGGACCGCGGTGCCGACGAAACCGACCGCGCGGCCGTCCAGCTCGACCGCCGTACCACGGGCCGGTGGATGATCGGTGGCCACCCCGTCCAGGTGCAACAGGACCTGGCGGCGGGGCGGACGGCCCAGGTTGTGCACCCGGGCGACCGTCTCCTGGCCGCGGTAGCAACCCTTGTCCAGGTGCACGCCCGGGGCCATCAGCTCGATCTCGGCCGGGATCGTCCGGTGGTCGGTCTCCCAGCCCAGCCTCGGCACGCGGTGCGCGACCCGGACCGCCTCGTAGGCCCAGAGGCCGGCGCGCTGCACGCCGAGCCGCTCGATCACCGCGTCCTTGGCGGACCTCGGCACCAGCAGGTCGACCCCGAGCGGCACCCGGCGAGCCAGTCCGCCCTCGTATGGCCGTACCGAATAGATGCTCGTCGCCCGAGCCGGAACGGACCCGGCGGCGAATCTCGGACCCGGCACCGCGCCCACCTGAGGGGCCGCGAGGTCCGGGAAGAGCTCCGCCGCGCCCGGGCCGACCAGGGAGAGGACCGCCAGCTCAGCGGTCGCGTCGCGCGGGTCGACGCGGGTGAAGAACCGCATCATCTCCAGGTATTTGAGCAGGCCCGCACCGGCGCCCGGCTCGGTGTCCAGCCAGGCCGTCGTACCGTCCTCGGTGACGTAGGCGTGCTGCTCGACGTGCCCGTTCGGGGAGAGCACCAGCAGCTCACTGCCCTGATCGGCACCGAGCGTCGACAGGTGCTGGGTGGTCAGCGTGTGCAGCCAGCTCGCCCGCTCCTCGCCGGGAACCGCGATCACCTCACGGTTCGACCTGTCGACCAGGCCGACACCGGTCTCCAACAGGCGCTGCTCGCGCATCGGGTCGCCGAAGTGCGCCGGCACCCCGGCATCGGCCGAACCCGGCTCCAGGTCCTCGACCATGACGGTGGTCACTCGGCCTCCTTGCAGCTACCGCAGACTCCGAACAGCGACACGTGCCCCACATCGACCCGGAAGTCGCGCTCGCCCAGCAGGCGATCGGTCACCGGCTCCATCACCACCGGATCGACCTCGGCGATCGAACCGCACGTCCGGCACACCAGATGGACGTGCTGATCCTCGCCGGCCGCGTGATAAGTCGGCGAACCGTGCGACAGGTGGGTGTGGTTGACCAGGCCCAACTCCTCCAACAGCTCCAGGGTCCGGTAGACCGTGGTGATGTTGACCCCGGCGGCCCGCTCACGGACCGCGTTGTGCACCGACTCGGGTGTCGCATGACCGAGCTCGTGCACCGCTTCGAGGATCAGCTGGCGCTGTGGGGTGAGTCGCAGGCCCCGCTCGCGGAGCATGGCGGCTAGCGATGTGGCGGACACCAGACGAGCATAGTTCGGGTGAACGACCGGATCCTTGTCGCGCCCACCGACCTTCTCGGCGACGGCGTCTTTGAGACGATCGACCTGCGGGAGTCCGGGCCGTGGCTGCTCGACCAGCATCTTTCCCGGCTCGCGTCGTCGGCGGAGATCCTCGGGCTACCCGCGCCACCACTGCCCTCGCTCCGCGACCGCATCGCGGCGACGACCGAGGTCGGCGCGCTACGCATCATCTACACCCGGGATGTGTTGCACGTCTCGGTCTCGCCGGTGCCGCCGGGGGTGCTGCGCGAACGCCACGACGGCATCCGGGTGATCAGCGCGGATCAGGGCGTCTCGGTGCGGCGTCCGCCGTGGTCCGTCTCCGCGGCCAAGTCACTGTCCTACGCGGAGAATTTCGCGGCCCGGCGCTGGGCGGCACGGCTCGGCGCCGACGACCTCATCTGGCTTTCCACCGAGGGGTACGTACGGGAAGCGCCCACCGCATCAGTCGTCTGGCTGGCCGGCGGCGAGTTGTGCACGGTCCCACCGGCGGAGGCCGGAATCCTGCCCGGCATCACAGCCGCCCACCTGCTGTCGCTGGCGCCGTCGCTGGGCCTGGCCGCCGCCGAACGGATGGTCACCCGGCCCGAACTGGCCGCCGCCGACGCGATCTGGCTGGCATCGTCGCTGCGTGGCCTGGCCGAGGTGGTCGCACTGGACGGTGAGTCGCGCCCGCGCTCCCGGTGGACGCCCCGCCTCCTGGCCGCTCTCGGTTTCCCGGCCGCTCTCAGTGCGGTCCCGGACGAGCGGGGACAGCACTGAGAGCCGCCTTTGACTTCAGCCGCCGATGCGGAGCAGACGTGCCGACATGTGTGGCTTCAGACCGCTGTTGTCGATGGCGAGCTCGTGCGCGTAGAGCAGCGCGCCCTCGACGATCCCGAACAGCCGCTGACCACCCGTGACGTGCAGGCCGGACGGCGTATACGCCACCGCGTCGGCCACCATCTCCAGCCGGGTCGTGGCCGCTTTGCCCAGGTAGAGCTCGGCCACGCCGTCCGGCCGGATCATCGTGGCCTCCATCTCGTCGCCCGGCCGCCCGTCGACCAGCACCGGACGCCAGAACCCGGACTCGACGAGCGCCTGCCCGATCGGCTTCGACTCGTCGTCGAGCAGCCAGGCCCGCGACTCATAGCGTAGGAACGACCGGCCGTCGTGACTGAGCCGGATCTCCTGAGCGAAGTTGTAGTCGTCCTCGAAGGGGAACCCGCCCTGCCCACGCCCACGCCACAACCCGACGAACGGCAGCAGCCCGAGCAGCGACGGATGCAGATCCGGGCCGGACCGCAGGTCGTGGGTGTCCTCATAGGGGTAGCCCTCGACCGGTGGAGCGTTGAGCCACGGCGGCGGGCCCAGCGGGTTTTCCGTCTCGTTGCTCACCAGCGTCCCCTCGAAATGCGCATTGCCAGATAGCCGAAGCCGCCGGCCAGCCCACCGAGGGCGGCCACCAGCAGACTCACGAACCCGATCTCCGTAACCATGACCGGCCCATCTTATGCTGGCCGGTATGGCACGTTTGCTGGTCGTCAAGGCCACCGCCGGAGCCGACGCGCCGGAGCGCTGCAACCAGGCGTTCAACGTGGCGAGCACCGCCGCGGCCGCCGGAGTCGGCGTGTCGCTGTGGCTGACCGGCGAGTCCACCTGGTTCGCCCTGCCCGGCCGGGCCGCGACCTTCCGGTTGGCCCACGCCGCCCCGCTGCCCGACCTGCTCGAACTCCTCCTGGAAGCCGGCCGGGTCACCGCCTGCACGCAGTGCGCGGCCCGCCGCGAGATCACCCCCGCCGACGTGATCCCGGGCATCCGGATCGCGGGCGCCGCGGTCTTCGTCGAGGAGATCATGTCGGACGGAGCCCAGGCTCTCGTCTATTGACCGGCTTTCAGCCGGCCCGACACCCGGTGGTCACGCTGACCCGATAACGCCCCTGCTCCACCGTCACCACGACCGATTCGGACCCCACGCGGTACGCCCACCCGCCCGCGTCCGCCCAGACCGGCACCGTCCCCTCCGGCACACCACGCGGCCCGTCGTCAGTGCCGGCCGGCCCGGCGTCCCGCACGAAGGTGGAGATCGTCCCCCCGCCCGCACAGACGACCGCCCTGCTCTCCCCCACCGAATTCCCGCCTGTCGCCCCGGGCGGGCTTCCGCTCGGGCCGGACGTAGCGGCCGGGCTTCCACTCGGGGTGCTCGGACCGGGCGGGCTTCCGGGGTCGGCTGCGGTGATCTCGGTGACCACGGCGTCGAGCGTCGACGGCACGGGACCGGTGGCCGGGTCGGCCCGGTCGAGATCGTCCACGCCGGGGCGACAGCCGGTGAAGACGCGCAGTCGGAGCACCTGGTCGGTGGAGTGCGCCTCGGCGTCGACCCCTACGCTCTCCCCGGCGTCGGCGAAGAACGACAGCCGGGTGCCCCCGCGTGTGTCGACCACTCCGGCCCGGTATTCGGCGGGCAACCGGGCGGCGACCGTGTCGAGCGTCGTCCGCGCGTCACCGTCCGGCACGTAGAGGGTCACCTCCCGGCTGACCTCCTGCCCGTCCCACACCGGGGTGATCGAACACTTCTCGACCCGCAACGCACCGAGACCCAGCACCCACCGCTCGTCCTGGGCGGCCGCGACGACCGCCCCCGAGGCGGCCCGGAGCACGGCTGAAGCCTGCCCGACATCCCGCTGCTCGGGCACGGTGGGCGGATCGTTGCGCACCGACCAGAAGACCGCCGCGAGCAGCACCACACCCCAGACCCCGACCACGACCGGAAGCCATCGCCGCCGCGGCCCCGGACCTTGCGGCGGCGGATACCCATACTCCGGCCCCGTCACGGCAGCCATGGTGACACGCAGCGCTCAGAGATCGAGCGCCGCCCGCAACGCGATATCGACACTCTCCTGGCTTGCCTGGTCCAGGGCAGTGAACCGTGTCGTGAGATATGTCTTGCTCACCTGACCGACGCGATGGGTGAGAAACGTCCCCAGTGGCTTGCCCTCGCTGTCGTGCACCGACGGCATGATCAGATCGGGCGCGTGAACGTCGGAGATGGGAACGACGAGCACCCCGTCATTGCGACCATTGAGCACGTCATTTCCGACGATGACGACCTTGCGCTCATGGCCGAGACGAACCACTGTCCAAACCTCTCCTCGCCTCACGCCGCGTCCTGGTCGAGAATGCGATCGAGAGCCGCGTCCTCCCAACCCGGTGGCTCGTCGGGGTGCAGCCTGCACTGCTCGGCGCTGGTCTCGGCCGCCTCCACGACAGCCTGCTCCCAAGCCACTCGAGACAGCCACTCGGACAGCGACACACCTTTGGCCTGGGCCGCGGCTCGGGCGGCGAACAGCGCCTTCCTCGCCAGATCCACGGTCACCGGCTCGGTTTCCCGAGCTCGACGCGATGCCTCACTCTCGACGCCAGCCATGTGCCCACGGTATGCCGCGATGCTGATGGACGCACTGGATGAACTCGAAAAGCCCGACCCTCTTCTCGTCATGGAGCTAGTTTAAGCACGCCTACTAGTCGTGGCGAAATCGGCGAGCCTCATCTTTGCGGATGACCGGCATGAGACCTACCGAGGGCGGCGTATTCGGGGGAGGCTAGGAAGCGTTCGATGATCTCGGCGCTGCCCGGGGTGAAGGGGCGGTCCAGTACCTCGGCGGCCGGGATGAAGAGCATCGCCGCGCCCTCGCCGAGGACCACGTCGTCCTGGACCGCGGAGGTCGTACCGAAGAAGTAGCTCTTGACCCGGCCCTGATGACCGCCCTGGGCGGGTAGCTCCTGCTGCGCGAAGAGCCGCAACGGCCCATCCGGCCGCAACCGGGTCTCCTCCCACAACTCGCGGACGGCAGCCTCCTCAGCGGTCTCCCCCTCCTCGACCGCGCCACCCGGCAACCCCCACACGTTCGGGCAGTAGGCCGCCTTGTCGTCCCGCAGTTGTAGAAGCACCGCCCCGGTCCGGTCGACCAGGAACGTGCACGCGATCAGCAACAAACCCATCACCCATCCAGCCGTAGTCCCGTTGACTGCCGCCCATCCTCGCCGAGCGCCACAAGCTCACACCCGACCGCTCGGCAGACCGCACGCCGATCTGGTGAAGTTCCACGGAGACGGATGCTGAACGTGACCTGCTCACCGGGGCGGGTGGGTCAGGTGTCTGCCAAGCGGCGCAGGGCTCCCTCGGCGACGTCGGGACGAGTGGTGTACCAGAACGGGGGCAGGGACTTCCGGAGGAAGGAGCCGTAGCCTCGGGCCGTCTCCAAGCGGGAGTCCAGCACCGCCACCACCCCCTTGTCGCCGGTGGAGCGGATCAGACGGCCGACGCCCTGGGCCAGCCGGACCGCGGCGATCGGGACGCTGACCGCGGAGAACCCGGAGCCACCGGAAGCGTCGACCGCCGCGGCGCGGGCGGCGGCCAGCGGCTCGTCGGGGCGCGGGAACGGCAGGCGGTCGATGACCACCAGCTGGCAGGAGTCGCCGGGGACGTCGACGCCCTGCCACAGGGACATCACGCCGAACAGGCAGCTGGCCCGGTCCTCCTTGAACTTGCGGACCAGGATCGGCAAGGTCTCCTCGCCCTGCAGCAGGATCGGCAGGTCGGTCTTGGCGCGGAGCAGCTCGGCGGCCTGGGTCGCGGCCTTCCTCGACGAGAAGAGCCCGAGAGTACGCCCCCCGAGTGCCTCCACCAGCCGGAGCAGCTCGGCCCCGGCCGCGTCGGGCAGGCCGGAGGCGGCCGGCCGGGGCAGGTGCGCCGCGACGTACAGAATGCCCTGTTTGGGGTAGTCGAACGGGGAACCCACGTCGAGCGACGTCCAGCCGTCGCCGGAGGAGGGCGCGCCCGAGGCCGGGCCGGGCGCGGAGACCGGCAGGCCGAGTGAACGCGCCACCGTGTCGAACCGGCCGCCCAGGGTCAGCGTCGCCGACGTGACCACCACGGTCCGGTCGGCATACAGGTTTTCCGACAGGGTGCCGGCGACCGAGAGCGGCGCCACCACGAGCGCGCGCCGCCCGGTGCCCATGTCGGATTTCTCCACCCAGGCGACGTCGTAGGAGTTTTCCTCCAGCAACCGCTGCGAGGTCGT
Source organism: Actinoplanes sichuanensis (assembly GCF_033097365.1). Lineage (NCBI taxonomy): Bacteria > Bacillati > Actinomycetota > Actinomycetes > Micromonosporales > Micromonosporaceae > Actinoplanes > Actinoplanes sichuanensis. The sequence goes on along the minus strand of NZ_AP028461.1, from coordinate 10,059,174 downwards.
GGACAGCTCGTCGAGAACCGCCTTGGCCTGCTGTTTGCCGACCGGGTCGGGATCATCCGACTTGATCTCGCCGATCGCGGTGAGACCGGCCCGGGTGGCCGACTCGACCATCGAGACGGCCAGCCGGAGCCGCTCGGGCAGGCCGTCGGTGAGCCGCCCGGCCGGGATGTCGGCGAGGCTGACGGTGAGCGCGTCGGCCGCCTCGGCCAGGGACTCGGCGGCCGCGGGAGTGATCAGGGTGCGGGAGCGGCGGCCGGCCCGCTCGACCACCTCGGGGGTGATCTCGGCCTGGGCCGCCGAGGAGACCCGGTCGGCCAGCTCGTGTGCCTCGTCGACGATGAGCAGCTTGTGCGGTGGGACGATCTGCCGGCCGGCGATCATGTCGACGGCGAGCAGGCTGTGGTTGGTGACGACGATGTCGGCCTCGCGGGCCCGGGCGCGGGACGCCTCGGCGAAACACTCCGCACCATACGGACAACGGCCGGCGCCCACGCAGTCACGTGCGGGCATGGACACCTGACGCCAGGCGAGGTCCTCGACGCCGGGGTCGAGCTCGTCACGGTCACCGGTCTGGGTCTTCTCCGACCACTTCCGGATCCGCAGGATCTGCTTGCCGAGCCGGGCACCCTCGCCGAGCCACTGGCCGGCCTTGGGAGCGGCGGGCTCGGCGTCGAAGAGGGTGTCGGTGGGGCCCTCCTCGTCGGCGTGCTCCAGCTTGGCCGCGCAGAGGTAGTGGTGCCGGCCCTTGAGCACGGCGAACGTGGGTTTGCGCCCGAGCACCGGCTGCACCGCCTCGGCGAGCCGGGGCAGGTCGTGCTCGACCAGCTGGTTCTGCAGGGCGAGGGTGGCGGTGGAGACGACCACCGGACCGTCGACGAGCAGGGCCGGTGTCAGGTAGCCGAGACTCTTGCCGGTGCCCGTGCCGGCCTGGACGAGCAGATGCTCCTTGTCCTTCACGGCCTTGTCGATCGCCTCGACCATGGCCTGCTGGCCGGGGCGGGCGGATCCGCCGGGGACGGCCCCGACGGCGGCGGCGAGAATCTGCTCGGCGGTTGCCTTCTTCTTACTGGCTGGGGGCACGGAGGAACCGTACCCGCCACCACCGACATATCCGGGTCACCGCTAGGGTGCAACCCATGCCGAGCGAGATGGTCCGGGTCATCTACACGAAGTACGACGGTTCGGCGCATCGTGACTACCCGGCCCGTCGTCTGGCCGAGGACGACCTCGGTGTCTGGGTCGGCGTGACCCGGGGCACCGCGTCGGTCTACCACGGCCGCCCCTCGGTCGAGCAGATCCCGTTCGTCCTGCTCATCCCGCATCACGCCTGGTGGACGGGGATGTTCAACCCACCCCCGCGGACCAGTGAGGTGTATTGCGACATCACCACCCCGGCCCGCTGGGAGGGTGACACGGTTCACATCATCGACCTGGATCTGGACGCGGTCCGGCGCCGCGAGACCGGTCTGGTGGAGCTCCGCGACGAGGACGAGTTCGCCGAGCACCGGGTCGCCTTCGGTTACCCGGACGACCTGGTGGAGCACGCGTTCGCGGCGTCCCGCCATCTGATCACGGCGCTCGGCGACGGCACCGAGCCGTTCGCCTCGCACTACCGCAAGCACCTGCTCGAGGTCACCCCCAGCTGATCTTCTCCGGGTTCTGCTGGTTGAAGATGCCGGTGATCCGGCCGTCGTCGACCGCGACCGCGCTCACCACGACGAGCCGGCTGCCGTCCGGGCGGGTGCCCTGCAGCATCATCGCGGCGGAGCCGTTGACCACGACCGGTTCGGCCTTGAGATCGGTGAGATCGGCCAGCTTGTGCGTGAGCAGCCCGACGAAGAAACGGGCCACCTTGTCGGCGCCGAGTACGGGACGCAGGGCGGTGCGGACCATTCCGCCGCCGTCGCCGATGGCGACGACATCGGGTGCGAGCACGGCGGCGAGGGTACGCATGTCGCCGCTCTGTGCCGCGGCCAGGAACGCGTCGAGTACCCGTCGCTGTTCGGCCAACCCGGCGGTGTGCCTGACGCCCCCTTCGGCGACGGCTTTGCGGGCCCGGGAGGCGTGCTGTCGGGCCGCCGCCGGTGTGCTGTCGAGCACCGCCGCGACCTCGTCGAACGGCACCGCGAACGCGTCGTGCAGGACGAACGCCACCCGCTGCTCGGGGGTGAGCCGCTCCAACACCACCAGCAGGGCGACGCTGACCTGATCGGACAGCTCGGCCCGGTGGGCCGGGTCGGCGTCCGGCTCGATCACGAAGGCGGGCAGCCACTCACCGGGGTACGCGGTACGGCGTACCCGAGCGGAATTGAGCTGGTCCAGGCAGATCCGTGCGGTGACCGTGGTGAGCCACCCCCGCGGATCCCTGATCTCCTCGCTCTGCTGCGCGTAGCGCAGCCAGGCCTCCTGGACCGCGTCCTCAGCCTCGGCGCGGCTGCCGAGCATGCGGTAGGCGACGGCCATGAGGTACGAGCGCTGGTCCTCGAACTCGACCGCGGACGGTGACGGCATGACACGAATTCTGCGCGACATTCCCGGTCTACGGGTATCAGCTGTGCCACAGTATGAATTACCCAAAAAGTACGAATCGGACGGTGCGCGGTGCAGGACATGGCGACAATCGCGGGCGGCCTGGCCGGGCTGGCCGGAGCCGGCGGCGCGGTCTCGGTCGCGTACCTGCGCCGGATCCGCCCGTTCCTCGCCACCGGACATGCCCTGACCGGCCCGGACTCGACCGACCCACTGCCCGCCGTGCTGCGGCTCGGGCTGGCCGGCATGACCGTCCGGGTGGTGCCCGGCCCGCACGGCGAGCTGTACCTCGGGCCGGGTGGGCCGCAACCCGGCCGTACCCTGCGCCGGCTGGTCCTGGCCCCGCTCTTCGCCCGTGCCCGGGCGGCGGGTGGACGGCTGTGGCGGGACCAGCGGGCGCCGTTCCGGCTGGTGATCGAATTCGGCGGGGCGAGTCGCGACCCGGAGACGCTGCTGCGCGCCTACCGGATGCTGGACCGGCAGCTACGCGACCACGCGGGCCTGCTCAGCCGGTGCCGAGACGGTGCGCTCACCCCCGGCGCGGTGACCGTCACGGTGACCGGCGTGATCGACGTCCGCGAGCTGCTCACCGCACAGACCGAGCGGTACGCGTTCGCCGACGGCACCTTCGACGACCTGGGTTCCCGCTCGGCCCCGCCGGAACTCGCCCCGATGGTCAGCGAGTCGTGGTCGCGACGGTTCGGCTGGGACGGTCGTGAGCCGATCACCGCCGAGGAACGGCACCAGCTGCACGCACTGGTCCGGGCGGCGCACTCGGATGGCCGTACCGTCCGCTTCTCGGGCTTGTCGGACGGCTCCCGCCGGGCGCGCGCCGCGGTCTGGACCGAGCTGGGCGCCGCGGGTGTGGACGTGATCGCCGACACCGACCTGACCGGACTGGCCCGGCATCTGCGCCGCACCCCGACCGCCGGCACGCCGCTGCCACACGTTCCGACCAGGGCGGTTCGCCGTTCCGCACCGCGCCCCAACGCGCCACGTTCAGTGAATCGTCACGAGGCGGTTTAAGGGCCGTCGCGAAGGGTGAACCCGCGTGGACCGATAGCATGCGTTCGGAGATCCATTCATAAAGCCCGTCGATCGAGGTCCGCGCCGTGAAGTTCTCATTCCGCCCCGTCGAGGGGGCCTTCTACGAACTGTTCACCAGGGCGGCCTACAACCTGGTCAAAGGCACCGAGCTGCTGAACGAGCTGGCGCTGCCCGGCGTGGACGTCCAATCGGTCGCCGACCGGCTGAGCGATGTGGAGCACGACAGCGACTCGATCACCCACGAGCTCTACAAAAAGATCAACTCCACCTTCATCACCCCGTTCGACCGGGAGGACATCTACTCGCTCGGCTCCCAGCTGGACGATGTGATGGACCACCTGGAGGCGGCCGGCAACCTGCTCTACCTCTACGGCCTGACCGATCTGCCCTCGCTGCCGCGGGAGATGCACGAACTGGTCACCGTGCTGGACCAGCAGGCCAAGGTGACCGCCGAGGCGATGCCGAAACTGCGCTCGCTGAAGGGCATGGAGGAGTACTGGATCGAGATCAACCGGCTGGAGAACGACGGCGACCGGGCGTACCGGATGTTGCTGGTCCGGCTCTTCTCCGGGGAGTACGACGCGCTGACCGTGTTGAAGATGAAGGAGGTCGTCGACGAGCTGGAGGCCGCCTGCGACGCCTTCGAGCACGTGGCGAACACCATCGAGACCATCGCGGTCAAGGAGTCCTAGAGCGTGGATCCCGAACTCATCGCCGTCGTGGCGGTGATCCTCGCGGCGATGGCGTTCGACTACACGAACGGCTTCCATGACGCCGCCAACGCGATCGCCACCAGCGTCAGCACCCGCGCTCTCACCCCACGGGTGGCCCTCGCCATGGCCGCGGTCGGCAACTTCATCGGCGCCCACCTGGGCACCGAGGTGGCCAAGACGGTCGGTGACGGGCTGGTCGACCTGCCGATCGGGATCCCCAGCCTGGGCATCGTCTTCGCCGGGGTGCTCGGCGCCATCACCTGGAACCTGATCACCTGGTATTTCGGGCTGCCGTCCAGCTCGTCGCACGCGCTCTTCGGCGGCCTGGTCGGTGCCACGCTCTTCGCCACCGTGGGCGAGGTCCAGTGGGACAACATCATCAACAAGGTGCTGATCCCGATGGTGGTGTCGCCCGTGGTGGGGCTGCTGCTCGGCTTCATCTTCATGATCGCGATCATGTGGACCTTCCGGCGCGGGCACCCGGGGCGGCTCAACCGCGGATTCCGCTGGGCACAGACCGTCTCGGCGGCAGGCATGTCGATCGGGCACGGCATGCAGGACGCGGCGAAGACCATGGGCATCGTGGTGCTGGCGCTCTACACCGGCGGGTTCCAGTCGGACTCGACGCACATCCCGGAGTGGGTGTATTGGACGTCGGCGGGTGTGCTGGCGGCCGGCACCTACGCGGGCGGCTGGCGGATCATCCGCACCCTCGGCCGCAAGATCATCGACCTGGGGCCGTCCGAGGGGTTCGCGGCCGAGACCGTGGCCAGCTCGGTGCTCTACTTCAACGCCCTGGTCCTGCACGCGCCGATCTCCACGACGCACACCATCACCTCGGCGATCATGGGGGTGGGCGCGACGAAGCGGCTCAGCGCGGTCCGCTGGAACGTGGCGGGCAACATCGTGATCGCCTGGATCACCACGTTCCCGGCGGCCGCGTTCTTCGCGTGCGTCTTCTACTTCGTGGTCCGGCCGCTGTTCACGGGCTGACGCGGTCCGGCCACCGTTCGCAGGCCGACGCGGCCCGGCCGCTGTTCGCCGGCCGACGCGGTCCGACCACCGTTCGCCGGCCGACGCGGTCCGGCCGCTGTTCGCCGGCCGGCCCCGTGCACGGCGAAGCCCCCGGGCCTCGTTTCCCGGGGGCTTAGCGTCACGTCCAAGCAGCATGGTCAGGCGACCAGTGCGAGGTCTCCGGTCGTCGCCTTGATGCCGCGCATGAGGGTCAGCACCGCCTGCGCCGAGGGCAGCATGAGCGCGCCGCTGCGGGTGAGGCTCACACCCGAGGAGGTACGGACGAACAGCTTGGTGCCGAGGGTCATCTCCAGGCACTTGATCTGGTAGCTGACCGCCGGCTGCGAGTAGCCCAGCGCCTTGGCGGCGAGGTCCATCCGGCCATGCTCCGCGACCGCCACGAAGGCTAGGAGTTCACGCTCGTTCATTTCGACCCCCGTACGTTCGATCCCGATCAGTTGACTTCTGTCATCGCTGTGCAGTCATGAGCGTAATATCTCGGGGCCGGATCGTCAATCACTGTCATCACTCGACCGTCTCCACGTTTTCCCAGCTAGGAGCGCTTCTCAGGACTCTCACAGCAAACTTTCCACCAGCTCGACCCGTCATACAACGAGCGAGCCCAGTCATATTTCATGACTGGGCTCGCTCATCGGGGGAGGAATCAGGTATGCGTCACCACAGCGGAACGGCCGTACCACAGGCCGTCGTGCTCGACGCCGAGCACAGGCGCACGGTCGGCGCCTGGCCGATCGTCACCGCTCGGAACGTGGTGAGGAAGGACTGCGCCGTGCCACCCGAGCACGTCGCCGGCGACGTCCAGGACGCGCCCTGAGCGTCGATCACGGCTTGGAGGCAACCGGTCGCCGAGCCCGTTTTGATGACTCCCTTCACGGTCACCGTCCGCTGGACCCCGAACGGGTCCTGCACATAGGTGGTGGTGCCGCCGACCTGGGCACCGGCGTACGACGCGGTCCAGCTCGACGGGATGACGGACGCCGCGAACGCCGGCGCGGCCGTGGTGACCGCCGTCGCAGTCATCACCACCGCGGCGGTCAGAACGCGACGGAAATGGCGGGAAAGGGACATGACCAACCTCCGATACCGATCCGGCAATTTAGGCAGCACGCCCCTGATCGAGGCATTTGGCGTACGACGAACATCGATGCCGTGGTCGCTGCCGGGACAATTGCAACAACGCGGTTACCGGCGCTCAATACCGTATTGAAACCTTCGAAACACTCGCCCGGGTTCCGTGCGGCGGGCGATCTTACGATGCACCCCACCCCGGTCCGCCACCCCGTAGCCGATCATCCGCAAAGATTTCGATACAGGGACCACCCGGCCGAGCCCGGACCGGTAGACATTGAGCCATGACGAAGAACCCGCGCCACCTGGTGATGCCGACCATCCTCGCGGCCGCCGCGATCGCCTTCACCGGCACGCAGCTCACCGCCCCGGAACAGACCACCTCGGCCACCGGCGCCACCCAGCCCGTCGTCGTCCCGAACGATGTCCCGGGCCTTCCGGGCCTCCCGCTCAACCCGAAGCTGCCGATCGTCGAAGACTGGCCCTGGTAATCACCGAAACACCCGTCCCGGAACACATCCGGTCGGCCGCGGCAGCGAGGGAGCCGCGACCTTCCTACCGAAACGGCCTCCGCGCAGCGCGCGGGGGCCGTTTCGCTGTCGGCTGGTTGTCAGGGCTGCCGGCAAAGGCTTCGGACAGCCCCGGCAACCAGCCGGGCCGGGAGTCAGCCGGGCCAGCGGCCAGCCGAACCGGGAGTCAGCCGAACCGGGAGTCAGGCGACCTCGGACGCCTCGCGCCAGATCTGGCTGGCGCGCCGGTACGCGGCCGCACCCTCGGCCAGCTGAGCCGCCCGACGCAGCGACGCCACGGCCTCCTCGGTCCGGCCGCAGCGCCGTTGTGCGCGCCCGATGGCGAGCACGAAACGCACCTGCTCGATGCCGGACAGATCGGTCTCGTCGACGGTGGCCGCGATCTCCAGAGCCCGCTCCGGATCGCCGGTCGCCACCGCATACCGCACCTCCAGGCTCGCGGCGGCCGACGGCGTCGCCGCGGTCTCGGAGGCGGCCATCGCGGCCCGGGCGGCCTCCATCCGCGAGGTGATCTCGCTCAGCTCCGCGTCCGCGTCCATCAGCGCGGACACCGCCGCCACCGAGAACCGGGCCCAGTCCCGCAGCGACGTGGTCGGGTGCGCCAGCATCTCCCGGGCCGACCGCAGATGCTCCAGCGATCGCTCGACCTCGCCGATGCGGGCCATGGCGATGCTCGCCACCCAGTGTGCCCGGCCGGAGATGGTCAGGCTCTTCACCTCGGCCGCCATCGCCACCATCCGGTCGACGATGCGGGTGATCTCGGCTCCGCCTCCGGCGTCGCTGAGGATCGAGATGTGTACGGCGTACAGCCGGACGTGCTCACTGCCGCCGACGAAGGCGGTGTCGGCGATCTCCGTCTGAGCCTGCTCGATGTGGGTGAACGCCTCGGTGAGCCGGCCCACGTCCCGGGCCGCCGCGGCAAGCGCGATCCGGGTCCGCACCAGCGCCTCCGGCACACCGGCCCGCTCGGCCACCGTCACGAGCTCGGTGAGCAACTCGTACCGCCCGGCGCGATCGTTGCGCTGCTCCAGGATCCGTTCCAGGGCCAGCCCGTGACTGAGCATCGCGGCCGGCTGCCCATCGCGCCTGGCCTCCTGGAGGGCACCGGTCAACACCTGCTCGGCCCGGGACAGGTCGCCCTGGTCGACGGCGCTGCTGACGATCAGCTCCCGGGCCAGCTCGGTGCCGGTCACTCCGGGCGCCGCGGCCGGGGGCCCGAAGCCGGTCTCGACACCGGCCAGCTCGTCCACCGGCACGCCGAGCACCTCGGACAAATGGCTGACGACTTCCAGCGTCGGAACGCGGGCACCTTTCTCCAGCAGCGAGATGTAGGACTGATTGACCACACCCACGGCAAGATCGCGCTGCGACATTCCACGCTCGATGCGCAGACGCCGCAAACGGCGCCCGAACTCGGGCTGCACAATCTGCGTGGCCATGTGGACTACCTGCAATTCATGTCGCTGATTCTGCGGATGCGGTCGGCCGATTCTGCACGATACTCCGGGCCGAATCCACCGGGGGACGCCGAGTCCGGGCCGTTATGGGCCACCTGGACGGACAGCCCCGTGGGAAGGCGTCCGTCCAGGTGGCGGTTCAGGGAGTCACCGGCTCGATGACTTGAATGTCATGAAGATGACAGGAGGTCCTCATGCCAGCTGCTTCTCGATGAGGTCGGCCGCAGCAGACGCGCCTCCGGAGAGCAGGATCTCGGCCCGCATCGTGTCCAGGGCGGTACGTGTCGCGGCGTCACCGGTGAGCTCCTCGGCCGCCACACGGACCGCCGCAGCGGAGAACCGCTCCGGCGTGATCATCCGGCCCACGCCGAGGGCCTGGACACGGGCCGCGGTCAGGAACTGCTCGATCCCCTCCGGGACGACCACGAGCGGCACGCCGTACGCCAGCCCGTCCAGAGCGTCGCCGGCCCCGCCCGCGGTGACGATGACCCCGGCATGCTCCAGCACCCGGGCCGGCGGCAGACCATGATGGACCTCCACGCCGGGTGGCAGATGCACACGGCTGAACGCGCCGTCGGGCCCGTTCGCGAGGGCGAGCACGACGTGCCAGCCCGCGGCGGCCAACCCTTCGGCGCAGCGGAGCGGCGCATCGGTGCGGCCGTGATGGCCGCTTCCGAGGGACACCAGTGCCACCCGCCGATCGGTCGGTGCGATCCAGTTCCCGCCGGTACGCCGTGACCACGGCACCGGTCCTACGAAGAGGTGCTCCGGCCCCAATCGGTCCACATCGGCCTGCAGGGATCGGGTGATGGCGACAACCGTGGGCACGATCGGTTCCGCATCGGCCGGCTGGAAGACGTGGGTCGGCGAGAACCGCACCCTGGGCACACCCCAGAAGTCGGCGAGCTGAGGCGCGAACGCGGTGACCGTGTCATGGACGATCAGGTCCGGCCGGTCTGCGCCATAGGCCGAGACGAGCTGCGGGAAGGCGGCATCGCGCTCGCTGCCGAACCGCCGGGCGGTCTGCCGGCCGTCGCCGGTCGCGGCGAGCCAGCCGTCGCCGGGCGCCCCGTCGGCCGGGAAGCCCGACAGGTAGGGCACCGGGGTCGCACCGGTCTCGGCGATCAGCGCGGCGAAGGCCCCGCCGGAGGCGAACGTCACGCGGTGACCGCGGTCGACGAGCTCAGCGGCAACTCCCAGCATCGGATTCACATGGGCGTGCAGCGGAACGGACATGAGCGCGATGTTCGATCGCATCGGTGCGCCTCCTTTCGTGTTTGCTCAGGTCGATGAGAACAGTTCTACCCACCACTGAAGGTGGCAACCAAGCGTGCATAAGAGACTTGAATGCGGCCTGGTAGAAGCGGCCGAGAGCAGGCTCACGGCGACGACTTCCCTGGTCGGGGCGCTGCCGCACATAGATGGCATGGATCTCCGCCACTGAATGAGTGAAATCGAATATGTGGAATCAGGGTCCGAATGGGCGCCCGATAATAGGAACCCGGCGAGATTTGGCAATACCGGAAAGGAGCTGATTCAAAGCTTTGAATAAGAGGTTCCATCGACCGCCGGAGTGCCCGTAGAAAGTTGGACATGACGAAGCGCCGCCGCAACGGCGGGTCGTCGAGGACCACCCGATGAAGCACCCGCGACGTACGGAAGGGGTAACAGTGGGATCGAACACCGCGCTGCTGCCGGAGAAGAAGGCGGAGCGGCCCCGATACACGCCGGTCGATCTCGATCGACACCCGGCCGTCGAGGCTCTGCTCGCACGGCTCGGCCTCGGGGCCTTCGACCGGGACTCCCTGGCGGCGCCGGTCGGCCGCAACGACGCCTGGGCCGGCCGTACCACCGGTGGCCGCTCGGTGTTCGTCAAGCGGCTCGTCGGTTCCGACCCGGCCGAGGTGGAGCGGCGGATGAAGCGCCTGCTCGCCTTCCATCTCTGGGCACCGGACCTGCCGGCCGAGGCGCTGCGCGGCCCGGACTTCCTGGGGTACGACCGGGACGCCGCCCTGGTGGTGTTCGAGCTGGTCGACGGTGCCCGCAACGGCGCCGAGCTGATGGTCGACGAGACCTTCGACGCGGCCCTGGCCACCACGATCGGTGCTGCGGTCGGGCAGCTGCACACGGCGGTCCCGGCGGCCGACGCCGACTGGGATCGGTCGGTGCCGTACCAGCCTCCGCTGGAAGCGCTGCACGGTCTGTCACCGGCCACCTTCGACTCGCTCAGCTTCGGCGAACTGCAGGGCTGGCGCCTGATGCAACAGGACGCCGATCTGCGTGGCGCCGTGACCCGGCTGCGCGAGTGGGAGGCCGAGGCGCCACTGGTGCCCACGCACTGCGACCTACGGGTCGACCAGCTGCTGATCACCGGCGACACGGTCTACCTGACCGACTGGGAGGAGTTCCGGCTCGCCGACGGCGCCCGTGACGTGGGCTCCTTCGCCGGTGAGTGGCTCTACCGCTCGGTACTCGACATCGTGACCACTCGTGGCGACACCGTCTTCGTCGACCTGGAGCTCACCCACGAGATGGTGCTCAGCCGGGGCGTGGCGAAGATGCAGCGCCTGATGCCGCTGGTCCGGGACTTCTGGCGCGGCTACCGGACCGCGCGGCCGGAGGTCGACGACCGGTTCGCGGCACGCGCCGCGGCCTTCGCCGGCTGGCACCTGCTGGACCGGTTGATGGCCGGCGCCTCCCGGGCCTCCCGGCTCTCCGGGATCGAGCGCGCGGCCGCCGGCATCGGCCGGGGAGTGCTGCTCCAGCCGGAGAAGTTCATCGACACCCTCGGACTCGGAGACCTCTGATGACTGTGACCACCTGGCGGATCCCCTCCGCTCTCCACCTGGCCCTGGACTCGGTGACCGTCGCGCCGGACCGCACGTCGGCGACGGTCGGTGACCGCACTGTCGAGTCGGAGAGTCCCCGCGAGCTGCGACGTCTGCTGGCCGAGGCGATCTATGACGTGCTGCACGCCGGTCAGCACGTGGAGAAGAACAAGCTGCCGTTCCGGCTGCGTGACGACGAGCTCGAGAGCCGGTTCGCCGCGGCGATGCCGCATCGCGGCACGACCGTACGGGCCCGGTATCACGGCGCCCGGCGCACCGCGAACAACGGCCGGGAGCTGGTGCTGGTCGAGCGGGACGGGGTACGGGTCTGGGCGCCCGCGACCGCGGTGCCGGACACCGATCCGGGACCGTTCGTCGACCTGACCGTCCCGGCCATGCGCCCCGCGCTCTCACCCGGCTTCTTCCTGGTCGACGGTTCGACGCCGCAGCCCGGCCGGTCCGAGATGCTGCGCGTCTACGTGCACCTCACCGCCTGGGAGCCGGCCGCCGAGGTGTTCGGCCGGGTGCTCGGGGTGCTCGAGGACGACGGTGTCCCGTACCGCGCCAAGATCTTGTCTTCTCGTCTGCTCTATCCGCGCCGTGACGCGCTGGTGGTCTATCTGGACCGGCCCTGGTGGCCGGCCGCCCACCGGGTGGCGGAAGCGGTCCGGGACCAGCCCGGCCTGGGTGAGGCGACGTCGGTCTTCACCGAGCCGCTGGGTCCCGGTGTGGCGGTCGCCTGGGAGCCGGACGACTCGCGCTCCGCCATGAAGGGCCTGAGTTTCGGGCAGCACCGGGCCACCGCCCTGGCCACCGCGCTGCTCGCCGACGGCGACTCCGTCGAGGACGCACTGTCGGAGGCCTTCGCCGAGGCCGGGATCGACCCGGTCCGGCCGGCCCGCAACACGAGCTCCAGTCCATTCCCGGACTGAGCCGAAACCCCGGTTTGAGCAGATCGCAGGGGACGAGTGTACGCATCCCCTGTTTTCCGCTCAAACCACTATGAAAGGAGTCCTCAATGGACAACAACACCGAGATCGTCGACCTCGTCGCGCAGTACGAGACCTACGCCGAGGCGAACGAGCTCAACCTGTCGGCCGCGTCCGACGCGCCCGCCACCTCCCCGGTCTGCGCCGCCTCGGTGGCCAGCTCGACCTGGTGCGCGGCCGGCGCGAGCGCCGTCTCCGGCGCCACCTACGAGTTCGTCTGCTGACGAAACTCCCACCCCTTCCCCATCCCAGTAAACCGACACAAACCCACACACAGAAAGAGGTAATCCCATGGAGCAGATCGACACCGTCATGGAGCTCGTCGCCAACTACGAGGCGTACACCACCGGCGCCGAGGAGCTGGCCGTCTCGGCCGCGGCCGACGCCCCCGCCACCAGCGCCCCCTGCGGCGCGGCCGGCGTGAGCTGGATCGTCAGCCAGTTCTCCGGCAAGACCATCGCGGAGGGTTGCTGAGCCACGGGCCCCGGGTGGGGCGGCGGTTCGCCGCCGCCACCACCCGGCCCGGCCGGTGAGCTGAGTACCGGGGGCGAGTACACGCACCCTCCGTCGTCAGCTCAACGGAGCTGCGATCCATCACCGAAAGGAAGACGCCATGTCGAACAGCATCGAGAACACCGAGATCGTCGACCTCGTCGCGCAGTACGAGACCTACGCCGAGGCGAACGAGCTCAACCTGTCGGCCGCGTCCGACGCGCCCGCCACCTCCCCGGTCTGCGCCGCCTCGGTGGCCAGCTCGACCTGGTGCGCGGCCGGCGCGAGCGCCGTCTCCGGCGCCACCTACGAGTTCGTCTGCTGACGAACCCCCACCGATTCGAGAACGAGAGAAGGAGACCCATGGAGAAGAACGAGAACCTCAGCGAGCTGATCGAGGGCTACCTCGTCTACAGCGAGACCGACGAGCTGAACGTGGCGGCCGCCGCGGAGGCCCCCGCGACGACCGCTCCCTGCGCCGCCGCCGCCACCGCCAGCTGGATGGTCAGCCAGTTCTCCGGCAAGACCATCGCGGAAGGCTGCTGACGCAGCATCAGGCACGGGGTGCGGCCCGCTCGGGCCGCACCCCGCCCGAACCCCAAGGACGGAAGAGATGTCGACCACCACCCTCACCCACCACGAACGCCTCCGATCGCTGACCGACCTGCTGACCCCGTCGATCATCCGGGCCGCCGCCACCCTGCGGCTGGCGGATCACATCGCCGCGGGTGTCGACCGTACGGACGCGCTGGCCGAAGTGACCGGCACGATCCCCGAGCTGCTCGACATGCTGCTGCGCCGGCTCGCCGGACTGGAGTTGCTGAACCGGGCCGAGGACGGCGGCTACTCCCTCGCCCCGCTCGGCGAGCCGCTGCTCGACACCGACCCGTCCGGGATCCGCGGCCTGCTCAGCATGGACGGCCTCTTCGGCCGGCAGGACCTGGCCCTGGTCAACGTCCTGCACACGGTGCGTACCGGCCAGCCCAGCCACGCCGCCGTCTTCGGCGCCGGCTACTGGCAGGACATCAACAACAACCCCGAGTTCATCGAGGCCCTGGAGGCCAACGCCCGCAACCCGATCGGCTGGGACGCGAGCATCATCGTCGAGGGCTACGACTGGTCGTCCGTGCGCAGCGTCACCGACGTCGGCGGCCACGGTGGAGCGCTGCTCATCGAGCTGCTCCGCAGCCACCCGCACCTGACCGGCCGGCTGCTCGACCTGAAGAACGTCGCCGAGGTCGGTGGCCGCGCCATCGCCGACGCCGGGCTGGCCGACCGGGCCGAGGCCGTGGTCGGCAGCTTCTTCGAGCCGCTGCCCACCGGCACCGACGTGTACCTGCTCTCCGCAATCCTGGCCGACTGGGACGACGAGCAGGCGATCACGATCCTCCGGAACTGCGGCCAGGCGGCCGGCCCCGGCGGCAAGGTGCTGCTGGCCGAGGTCAACCTGCCCGTCGGCGTGAGCGGCAGCCTCGAGACCGCCGGTTTCGAGCTCTACCTCCGCGCCACCATGCCCGCCCCGGTCCGCAGCGTCGAACAGCTCGAGCGTCTCGGTGAGGCGGCCGGGCTGCGCGTCAGCTGGCGTGGACCGGTGACCCAGGTGCGCTCGCTGCTCGAGTTCACCCTCGCCTGAGGAGTCACACCATGCTGAACTTCGATCGAGTGGTCAAGAGCTTCGGCCCCAAGCGGGTGCTCAACGAACTCACCCTCGCCGTACGCCCCGGGGAGCTCTACGGATTCTGCGGGGCGAACGGCGCCGGCAAGACGACCGCGATGCGCATCGCCCTGGGGGTGCACCCCGCCGACAGCGGCACGGTCACCATCGACGGGCGGCCGATCGACGCCGGCCTGCGAGCCCAGATCGGCTACATGCCCGAGGAACGTGGGCTGTACGCCAAGATGCGCCCCGTCGACCAGCTCGTCTACCTGGCGAAGCTGAGTGGTGTACGCCCCGCCGAGGCGTCTCGCCGAGCCGCCGAGTGGATCGAACGGCTCGGCGTGGTGATGGCTCCGAAGGACCCGCTGGAGAAACTGTCGCTGGGCAACCAGCAGAAGGTCCAGCTGATCGCCGCGCTGATCGCCGAGCCGCGGGTGCTGGTGCTCGACGAGCCCTTCTCCGGGTTGGACCCGGTGGCCGTCGACGCCATGGCGGACGTGCTCCTGGAGCAGGCCCGCAACGGCATCCCGGTGCTCTTCTCGAGCCACCAACTCGATCTGGTCGATCGACTCTGCGACCGGATCGGCATCATCCGTGGCGGCCGGATCGTGGCCGAGGGCACGGTCGGCGAGCTGCGTGCCAAGGTGTCCGGCCGGCTGCTGCAGATCTCCCTGCAGGGCGCCGAGGCCGGTTGGCCGGAGAGCGTGCCCGGCGTCCGACGCGTCGACGACCACGACGGCCTCGTCTCGTTCGAACTGACCGACGGCACCGACCCGGACGACGTCCTGGACGCGGTCCGCCGCATGGGCCGGATCGAGCACTTCGGCTGGCGAAATCCCTCCCTGTCCGACATCTTCCGCGAGGCGGTGACCGCATGAGCGTCGACGTCCGATCTGAATCGGTCCACGTCACCAGCTCCACCCCGACCACGACCACGCCGCCGCGGGGGCGGGCGATCGCGCTGATCCGCGCGGTGGCCGGCCGGGAGATCTCCCAGCAGCTGCGCAACAAGAACTTCTGGTCCTCGCTGCTGGCGACCGCCCTGCTGGCCGCGCTCAGCCTGGGCCTCAGCACGATGCTCGACCGGGACACCGAGCAGCCGACCGTGGCGGTTCCGGCCGGGCAGGGCGCGCTGACCGAAGCGCTGCGGGCACGACTGCCGGTGACGGAACTGGCCGATGCCGAGGCGGCCCGGACGGCCGTCCGTGAGCAGAAGGCGGACGTGGCGATCATCGGCGACGAGATCGTGGTGCTGCGCAAACTGCCCGACGACCTCGGCCGTACCCTCGCCGACACCTTCCGTACCGTCACCTATCAGGAACGTCTCCGCGCGCTGAACGCCGCACCCGCCGACATCGCCCTGCCGGCGATGCGGGTGACCGCTCTGGATGCCGACGCCGCCCGGGTGCAGCAACGCACCATCACCGCCGGCGTGGCGGTCATCGCCCTGGTCCTGCTCATGTTCATGGCCGGCCTCGGCATCGCCCAAGGCGTCGCCGAGGAGAAGTCGAGCCGCATCGTCGAGCTGCTGCTGGCCAAGGTCACCCCACGTCAGCTGCTGATCGGCAAGATCCTCGGGCTGGGCGTGGCGGCCCTGGTGCAGATCTCGGTGATGCTCGGCCTGGCCCTGGCCGGGGCGACCGTCGCCGGGCTGTTCACCGCGCCCGCCGAGATCCTCGGCACCGCGCTCAACGTGCTTCTCTGGTTCATCCCCGGCTACCTGCTCTTCGTCACCCTGTACGCGGTGGCCGGCTCGCTCGCCTCCCGCCAGGAGGACGTCAACCACGTCACCGGCCCGGTCAGCATGATCCAGATGGCCACGACGATCGGCCCGATCCTCGCCATCACGGCGCCCGCCTCGCCGGCGCTGGCCGTGGTCTCCATGATCCCGGGTCTCTCCTGGGCCGCCATGCCGGTCCGCATGGCCTACAGCTCCGTGCCGTTCTGGCAGGTCGCCGTCGCTCTGGCGCTGACCGTCGCCGCCGTCGGGGCCCTGCTCGCCATCGGCAGCCGGGTCTACACCGGAGGGCTTCTCCAGTACGGCGGCGTCATCAAGGTTCGCCAGGCCCTCCGCGCGGCCCGGCACTGACTCCCCCACACAGGAAGGACCGTCGTCATGCCCGAACGGCTCAAGATTCTCCGGGAACTGACCCGTGGCCACGGGATCCAGGTGGCGCTCATCGCGATCCTGGTCCTCGTCTCCACCAGCTCGTCGCTGGCCGTGCCGATGCTGGTCGGCCGGCTGGTCGCGGCGATTCAGTCGGACGAGGCGCTGCTCGGGCTGACCGGGCTGCTGATCGCCACCGGTCTCGGCACCGCCGCGGCCGGGGCGCTGGCCACCTACCTGCTGGGCCGGATGGGCCAGCAGCTGATCTACCGGTTGCGGGTCCGCACCGTGGACCACTCGCTGCGGCTGCGGATGGCCGACCTCCGCCGCCAGGGCAGCGGTAACCTCGCCGCGCGACTCACCATGGACGCCGCCCGGCTGAAGGCCCTCATCGACATCGGGCCGGTCCAGCTGCCGATGGCCGGGGTCACCCTGCTCGGCACGCTGGTCATCATGGGCCTGCTGGACTGGGTCCTGCTGCTGATCACGCTGGCGGCCTTCGCGGTGGCGGCGGTGATCGTGGTGGTCGTGGTGCGCCGGCTGCGCAGCACCTACCAGAGCGTCCAGATCGAGGTCGGCGGCTTCGTGCAGCGGTTCGTCGGCGTGATCGACGCGATCACCGTGATCAAGGCGAACCGGGCCGAGGCGGTCGTCGGGGAGCAGCTCGCCGAGAGCGCCGCCCGCCTGCGTGACCTGGAGATCAAGGCCGCACGGATGGAGTCGCTGCTGGTCCCGGTGATCAATCTGGGTCAGCAGATCGCGCTCGCCGCGGTGGTGATCGGCGGTGGCGCCCGGCTGCTCAGCGGCCATCTGACCCTGGCCACCTTCGTCTCCTTCCTGCTCTACCTCCTCCAGCTCGCCGCTCCGCTGCTGATGGCGGCGTCCGGGGTGACCGGTCTGCAGATGGGCCTGGCCGCCCGCGAGCGGTTCGACGAGATCTTCGCCCTGCCCCGGGAGGACGGCGACGACCTGGCCGTCGCTGCGGCACAGCCGGTCGCTTCCGCCCCCGCCGTGAAGTTCGACCAGGTCACCGCCGGGTACGACGCACGGCCCGTCCTGCGTGACGTCTCCTTCGACGTGCCGTCTCGTGGCCTCACCGCGGTTGTCGGCCTCTCCGGTTCCGGCAAGTCCACCGCGCTGAACCTGATCCTGCGTTTCCTCTCCGCTGAGCAGGGCCTGATCTCGGTCTTCGGTGAGCCGGTGCAGAACTGGCGGCTCGACCGGCTGCGGTCCGAGATCGCCTACGTGGACCAGGCGGCGACCCTGTTGCCGGACAGCATCCGTACCAACCTGACGCTGGGCTCGGACCGCCCGGCCGGCGAGGCCGAGCTGCGGGCCGCCCTGAACCGGGTGGGACTGCTCGACGAGATCGGTCATCTGCCGGACGGGCTGGACACGGTCCTCGGAGGCGAATTCGACCTCTCCGGTGGCCAGCGTCAGCGGCTCGCCCTGGCCCGGGCGCTGCTCTCCGGCTCCCGGCTGATCCTGCTGGACGAGCCCACCTCCCATCTGGACGGTGTCAACGAACACCGGCTCCGCGAGGTCGTCGACGAGCTGGCCACCGACCACGCGGTCCTGGTGGTCGCACACCGGCTCTCCACCGTGCGGCAGGCCGACCACGTGATCGTGCTGGACGACGGCCGGGTCGCCGACCAGGGCAGCCACCACGACCTGCTGAACCGCTGCGAGCGCTACACCGAGTTGGTCGACGCGCAAGCCCTGGCCCACGTGTGACCCCGGGAGGACTCCGATGAGCACCTATTCCATCCTGCTGCCGTTCGCACCCACCCGTCCCGAGCAGGCGCTGCCGTTCGGCGCCTTCGCCCAGTGGAGCTCCGCCCACCGGTTGTGGCAGGGACAGGCCACCCTGCACGAGCCGCACCACACCTTCACCCACCTGGCCGCCAGCGGGTTCCGGATGCCGGTCGGGCTGGGTGTCACGCTCATGCCGTTCCGTCACCCGTACGACGCCGCGCTGCAGGCTCAGTCCCTGGCCGTCACGATGGGGCACCCGGTGGTCGCCGGGTTCGGGCCGGGCGCCACTGTTCTGCAGGACGGGCTGCTCGGTGCGCCGTACCGCAGCCAGCTCCAGGCCGTCCGGGAGTACGTCACCATCGTCCGGGGTCTGCTCGACGGTGAGCCCGCCCCGCCGCCCGGCGAGTTCTTCACCTGCAAGGCCCGGCTGTCCCGGGTGCCCCGCCCACCGGTCGAGGTCGGCCTGGGCGTGCTCCGGCCGGGCATGGCCCGGGTGGCCGGCGAGACCGCCGACGTGGCGATCACCTGGCTGACGCCGGCGTCGTACCTGACGGACACCGTCATCCCGGCACTGCGGGAGGGCGCCGAAGCGGCCGGGCGGCCCACTCCGCGGGTGGTGGCGATCGTCCCGATCGCCCTGGACCGGCCCGGGTCGGACCCGCGCGACGCGGTACTGACCGCCAACTCCGGGCATCTGTCGCTCCCGCACTACCGGGACATGCTGCGCCGCAGCGGCATCCATGTCGACACCGCGGACAAGCGGGCTGCCGCCGAGCAGGTCCTCAAGGGCGGGGCGTTCCTCGCCGGGACCCCCGGGCAGGTCGCCGATCGGCTGCGCGAGTTCGCCGACGCCGGAGTCGACGAGATCGTCCTGAACACCACCGCGACGTACGCCCGGTTCGGCGTCAAGCCCACGTTGGAAGAGCTGGAGAAGGTCCTGAGGGAGGTGTCGTCATGACCGATCTCGCCGCACCGCAGGCGCCCGTGCTGGACTTCCAGCGGCTGGTGCTGGTGGTCACCGGGTCGGCCGCGGCCGCGGGCATGCCGTTCTGGGTGTCGTGGCTGCGAACCCAATATCCCGAGCTCCAGGTCACCACCGTGGTGACCCGCAGCGCCCAGCGGTTCGTGACCCGGGCCGCTCTGGCCGGGCGCACCCACGGCGAGGTGCTCATCGACGAGTGGCCGCCGGACGAGCACCGGGCCCGCCACGTCGAGCTGGCCGAGTGGGCCGAGGCGTTCGTCGTCTACCCGGCCACGCTGCACTTCATCGCCCGGCTCGCCCTGGGCCTGGCCGACTCGCCGGCGCTGCTGGCCGCCCAGTGCAGCGCGGCGCCGATCGTGATCGCTCCGGCGCTGCCGCCCGGCGGGATGTTCAGCGCCGCCTTCCGGACACATTGGAGCACGCTCTCCACCCGCGAGAACATCGTGCTGGTGGCACCGCAGACCGGCGTCAGTCTGACCACCGGACGACCCGAGGCGTGGGCGCCGCCGCCGCTGCCCGAGGTGCTGGAGCATCTCGCCGAGCACCGGCTGCGGCTGGCCACGCCGGTGATCCGGACGGTGCCGTCATGAGCGTCGACACGTCGCCCAGGCACGCCGCGGAACGGGGCACGGCGCTGCTGCGGACCACCGAGGTACGCGGACCGGGCGGCATCGGCGTACTACGCCGGCTGCCCGGCCCCCGGGCCCCGCGCCCGTTCGTGCCGCCGGAGCCCGGCCTGCACCGCCGGCTGGCCCGGATCCGGGTGCCCGGCGACGCCCGGCTGGCGCTGCCCCGCTCACGCGGCCCGGCTCGCGTCTACTACGTGGACGGTGGCGAGTCGGTCGCCAAGGCTCTGCTCGCCCACGGTCCGGTGGCCGGGCTGGTGGAGCCGGTGCGCAGCCTGGGCCGGCTGCTGCGGGCGGTGCACGCGGTGTCGGCGCCGGCCGCGCTGGCCGGGGAGCGCCCACCCGGACTCGAGCGGCTCGGTGACTGGCTGGCCGGTCGGCACCAGCAGGCCTATCCGGCGTACGCCCAGGCGATGATCCGCCGCCGACTGGGCCCGGCCGGCTGGGCGCTGGTCCGCGAGCACTACGAGCGGCTCGCCGCCGCCCAGACCGGTCTGGTGCACGGGGCCGCCGGGCTGGGCGCGATGATCGTCGGCTCGGCGCAGGGCGACGTCCTGCTCACCGGCGAGGACCTGGCCGTCGGCGACTGGCGGATGGACGTCGGCTGGGTGATCGGCGAGCTGGTCGAGCTGCGGTGGCAGTTGGGCGGTGACGGCCCGTCCTGGCAGCGGCTGATCCAGGCGCTCCTCGACGGGTACGGCCACGACCTGGGCCCCGACTGGCCGATGATCGCCGTCCTACGGATCCTCCTGCACGTGCACGACATCGCCTCGTACGTCGACTGGTTCCAGGCCGGCTTCGACCACTACGCGGGCTTCGTCGCCTTCCTGGTCGGGCTGGCTTCCGCCCCCTCTTGAGAAAGGACGGTTCGATGCGTACTCGTACCCTCGGCAATGGTCTCCGCCTTCAGATCGTGCATGTGCGCGGCGCGTTGCGCACCGGGATCGCCCTGCACTACGGCGTAGGTTTCCGCTCCGAACGCCCGGGGCAGGAGGGTCTCGCCCACCTCTTCGAGCACCTGATGTTCCGGGGCAGCGCGAGCCTCCCGGACGGCCGTTTCTACGACCACATCAAGCGCTGGGGCGGCGCCGCCAACGGCACCACCCATCAGGACTACACCGACTACTACCAGGTCACGCCGCTGGTCGCCCTGGAGGCGGCGCTGTTCGCCGAGGCCGACCGGATGCGGTCGCCCCGGTTCACCGCGGCCGGCCTGGCCGAGCAGATCGAGGGCGTCGGCACCGAGATCGACGAGGCGCTGCGGGGCCGGCCGTACGGCGGTTTCCCCTGGCCGCTGCTGCCGTCGGTGCTGTTCGACGGGCACGCCGACGCCCATGACGGGTACGGCGAACCCAGCCGCCTCGCCGAGGTCACCCTGGACCGGGTCGAGGACTTCTTCGACACCCACTACACACCCGGCAACGCCGTCCTCACGGTGGCCGGCGACGTCGACGCGGACCACGTCGAAGCTCTGGCCGAACGGCACTTCGGCGACATCCCGGGACGGCCGGCCCCGACCGTCCCGGAGCATCCCGCGCCGGTGCTGACCGCGGATCGCCGGCTCACCACGACCCGCCCCGACATCCCACTCACCGCCCTGGCCCTCGGCCACCCGCTGCCCGGCCCCGAGCAGGACCTGGCGGGCTACCTGGCCCACCTGGTGCTGGGCCGGATCACCGCCCGCCACGGCGCCCGGCTCGGCCTGCACAGCCTCTCCGCGAGCTGCGGATTCTTCGGCGGGTTCGACGCCCGTACGCCCGACGTGCTGATCACCGCGGGTCTGCTGGCGCCCGGCCGGGAACCGGACCGGGTGATCGACGACCTGCGGGCGCTCTGGCGCGGCTGGGCCGAGCCGGAGGCGGTGGCCGGAGCGATCCGCCACGTGGTGCCGCTGCTCGTGGCCGAGCACCACCGCAGGCACGCCGACATCGGTGAGCACGCCCGGGCGCTCGGCCGGTTCGCGCTGCTCTTCGACGACCCCGGGATGTTGGAGCGGATCCCCGCCGCGCTCACCGCGCTCACCCCGGAGACGGTCGCCGCCACCGCCCGCCGGCTCGCCGACCGCCCGCACGCCGCCCTGGTCGTCGCCCCCTCGGTCGGGACTCCCCGGCCCCGCCCCGCGGCACGCCCGCTGCCCGCGCCGGGCCCGCAGCTCACCCCCGACCTCGGCCCGGTACGCGACCGGGTGCTACCCCGTGGCCTGCAGGTGGTGGTCGCTCCGGACGGCCGGGCGCCGCTCGTCGAGGCCCGCCTGCGACTGCCGGTCGGCGGCTACGCCCCGGCCACGGTCGGCGCCTGGGTACGCTCCGCCGCCACCCGGGCCCCGTTGGCCGAACGTCTCGGCGGCGCCCTCACCGTCACCGCCGACGCGCACTGGGTCGACCTCAGCGCGTACGCCCCCCGGCATCTCGCCGCCGACCTGCTGGAACTCTTCGGCACCGTGCTCGACACTCCGGCCGGACCGGCGCCCGCATTCACCGCCCCGAACCCGGAACTCGAGATGGACACCGCGCTGCGCCGGCACTGGCTCGGCGGGCCCGACCCCGGCCCGTTCGTCCCGCCGCTCTCCGCCGGTGTACTGACCCTCGTCGGCGCCGACCCGCGGACGGTCCTCGACGCCGCGGCCGTCCTGGACCGGGCGGACGCCGTCCCGGCCCCGCGTCCAGGTGTGCCCCGCCCCGGCACCCTCGCCCTGAACCGGGATCCTGCTCTGAGCCGGGCCGGATCGCCCCGCGTCCACATCACCGTGAGCGTCGCCGAGCCGGTGGACGGCCCGTCCGAGGCGGCCCGTTTCCTCGCCGCGGCGGTGGTCGGCGGTGGGCCGGACGCCCGTGTCCCGGCCCGGGCCATCCGCGGTGACTATCACGCGCGGACCGGCCGTGATCTGGTCGGGGACTTCGCCCGTGCGTACGTCCGGGCCGACTGCACCCCCGATCAGCTGGCCGGTGCGCTCGACGACCTGGCCGCCGAGCGACAGCGGCTGCACGACGAGCCGCTGACCGCCGCCGAGATCGACCCGATCCGGGAATACTGCTCGGCCCAACTACTGGCCGCCTTCGACAGCCCGGCCACCTTCGCCGATCTGCTGT
Source organism: Actinoplanes sichuanensis (assembly GCF_033097365.1). Lineage (NCBI taxonomy): Bacteria > Bacillati > Actinomycetota > Actinomycetes > Micromonosporales > Micromonosporaceae > Actinoplanes > Actinoplanes sichuanensis. The sequence continues at coordinate 10,036,270 of NZ_AP028461.1, read as the reverse complement.
CCACTCTGGTCTCCGGCGGACGCGATGCCCGCTGGCTGCAACAACTGCCGGGCCTGCTCGGCAAGGTGCCCGCCGAGGAGGTCGCGGACGCCGCCCGACTTCTGTACGGCTCGACCGAATCGTGCATTGTGGTCCTGTCCCCGTTCTCAAAGGAGCCGAACGATGAGCACTCTCGCTGAAGACGTCCTGCAGTTGGTCTTCGACGACAAGACCGGCCGCTCGGTGATCAACCAGACCTACCTCGACTCGGTGATCGCCGGCGCGCTCCTGCTCGATCTGATCCGGCTCGGCCGGGTGGCCCCGGGCGAACCGGAGGGCCGCGACGGTAGGAAGCGCGCGGCGATCGTCACCGACCGCACCCCGACCGGCGACCCGCTCCTCGACGCCGCCCTCGCGACCGTCGCGGAGAAGCCGCTGACCCTGAAGAAGGCCGTCGAGGCGCTGGTCAAGGGCAACCGGAAGGCGGTCATCGAGCGGCTGGTGGAGCGCGGGATCCTGCGGCACGACCGGACCCGGGTCCTCGGCATCTTCAAGCTCACCAGTTTCCCGGCCGCCGACACCGAGAACGAGGCCGCGCTGCGCCGGGATCTGGCCGCCACGCTGCACCAGGGCGTCGAGCCGGACTCGCGTACCGCCTCGCTGATCGCCCTGCTGCACTCGGTGAAGTCGCTGCCGAAGGTGGTCGGCGGCGACAAGACCGAGCTGAAGAACCGGGCCGACACGATCGTCGCGGGCCACCCGGCCGACGACGCCGTTCGGGAGGCGGTCAAGCAGGTCTGGACCGACGTCGAGATGAACGCGGCCGCGGTGGCCGCCGCGGCGACCTGATCTCCTCCGGGTGGGAGGGGTGCAAGCCCCTCCCACCCGGACACGTCAGTAGGACACGCCGATCTGCTCGCGCAGGGCGTCCAACAGGGCCATCACCTCGAGCGTGGTGCTGTGCGAGACCACCGGGCTCTCCAACTCGCCGGCCAGCAGGGCGCGCTGCACCTCGGCCGCCTCGAATTGGTAGCCGCTGCCCTCGAACGGGAACTCGAACGTCTCCGGCGCCAGATCCGGCCGGGTGAGCGTGAACTCGCGCGGCACGAAGAACCCGACCGGCAGATCGATCCGCCCGGCGGTGCCGGTGATCGACGCCGCGTTTCGGCTGGCACCGTTGATGCTGCAGGTCAACGCGGCCACCGCCCCCGACTCGTAGCCGAGGAGCACACCCGTGTTCTCGTCGACCCGCTCCGGCGTAAGGTGCGCCCACCCGTGCGCCGAAGCCGGCACGCCGAGCATCGTGTGCACCAGGTGGATCGGGTAGACCCCCAGGTCGAGCAGCGCGCCGCCGCCCAGGGCCGGGTCACGCAGCCGGTGCGACGCCTCGAACGGGCCCTGCAGCCCGAAGTCGGCGTGGATCGCGCTGACGTCCCCGATCGCGCCCTCGGCGACCAGCTGCGCGATCCGGCGGATGGCCGGGTTGCAGCGCATCCACATGGCCTCCATCAGGAACACGCCGCGGGTGCGGGCCGCCTCGATCAGCAGCGCCGCCGACGGCAGGTCCAGGGTGATCGGCTTCTCCACCAGGACGGCCTTGCCGGCTTCGACGCAGAGCATCGCCGCCTCCAGATGGAACGCGTGCGGCGTGGCCACATAGATCACGTCGACGCCGTCGTCGGCGGCCAGCTCCGCGTAGGAGCCGTACGCCCGCGCGAACCCGTGCCGCTCCGCGAACGCCTGCGCGCTCGCCAGGTTCCGTGAGCCGACCGCGGCGAGCTCCGCGCCCGCCACGAGCGGTAGATCTGCGGCGAATGTGCTGGCGATCCCGCCGGGGCCGAGAATCCCCCAGCGCACCTTCTCTCCCGTCATGATCGATACCGTATCGCCCGGACCGCGCCCGGCGGGACGATCGTCCGTGACCTGACCGCTCCGCGGTGCCAGGATCGAACCGTGACCGACTCGATGCAGCTTCCGCCCGCCATGTCACAGCGCGCCCGCGAGTTCACCGGCCCACCGGCCGAGGCCCGCCCGGCCGCCACCGTGGTGCTGCTGCGCCCGCATGACGACAGCTTCCAGGTGTACGTGCTACGCCGGGCCTCCACGATGGTCTTCGGCGGTGTCTACGCCTTCCCCGGTGGTGTCGTCGACCCCTCGGACAGCCCGTCGACGATCCGAACCGACTGGGCCGAGCGTCTCGGCGTCCCCGACGAGCAGGCCCGGGCCGTCGTCGGCGCCGCCGCCCGCGAACTCTTCGAAGAGGCCGGCATCCTGCTGGCCGGCCCGCTCGCCGAACCCGACCGCACCGTGACCTCCACCGGCACCGACGACTGGGAGGCCGACCGGGCCGCCGTCGCCCGCCGCGAACTCACCATGACCGACCTGCTGGCCCACCGCGGCCTGCGCCTCCGCGACGACCTGCTGCTCCCCTGGGCCCGCTGGATCACCCCGGACTTCGAACCCCGCCGCTACGACACGTGGTTCTTCGCCGCGCTGCTCCCGGAGGCACAGACCGCCCGCGACGTCTCCGGCGAGGCCGAGGGCACCGCGTGGATCACCCCCTCGGCCGGTGACCTCCCGATGCTGCCGCCCACCCGCCGGACCCTCGACGAGATCGCCGCCTGCCCGACGATCCCGGACGTCGTGGCCGCTTCCGCACACCGAGACGCGGCGACGCCGCTCAACCCCCGGATTTCGGTCGCCGCAGACGGTCAGGTGACGGTTCACCTCCCTTAGCCGGTACGGCCACCCCGCCCCGCCACGGCACATGGCTCCCGTCGCCACCCCTCCCCGGGCTACGCCGCGACAGGGCGGCCCGCCTCGGCCTCCACCGCGCCGCACGGGCGTGGCCGACCCGTACCGAACGAAGAGCGCCGGCCCCCGGGAAGCAGGGACCGGCGCTCGCGACGCAGGGGCTTGATCAGCCGAAACGACCGGTGATGTAGTCCTCGGTCTTCTTCTGCGTGGGGTTGCTGAAGATCTTCTGGGTGTCGTCGTACTCGATCAGACGGCCCGGGTCACCGGTCTTGTCGATCGAGAAGAAGCCGGTCTTGTCGCTTACTCGCGCGGCCTGCTGCATGTTGTGCGTGACGATGATGATCGTGAAGCGGTCCTTCAGCTTGAACATCAGGTCCTCGATCGCCAGCGTCGAGATCGGGTCGAGCGCGGAACACGGCTCGTCCATCAGCACGACCTGCGGCTCCACCGCGATGGTGCGGGCGATGCACAGACGCTGCTGCTGACCACCGGAGAGACCGGCACCCGGCCGGTCCAGACGGTCCTTGACCTCGTCCCACAGGTTCGCCGAACGCAGCGACTTCTCGGCCGCCTCGTCCAGGACCGACTTCTTCTTGACGCCGTTCAGCTTCAGACCGGCGACCGCGTTCTCGTAGATCGACATCGTCGGGAACGGGTTGGGCCGCTGGAAGACCATGCCGATCATGCGACGGACCGCGGTGACGTCCACGTCCGGGTCGTAGATGTTCTGGTCGTCGATGGTGAGGCTGCCCTCGATGCGGGCGTTCGGCAGAACCTCGTGCATGCGGTTGATGGACCGCAGGAAGGTCGACTTGCCGCAACCGGACGGGCCGATCAGAGCGGTGATCGTCTTCGGCTCGACCGTCATCGAGACGCTGTCGATGGCTTTGAAGGAGCCGTAGTAGGAGGAGACGTTGCTCGCCTCGATGCGCTTGGCCATTGATGACACCTTCTTTACCGGGACAGTTTGTTGCGACGGGCGAGCAGCTTGGCGGCGACGGTCAGGATCAGGACCAGCGCGACCAGGGTCAGCGCGGCGGTCCAGGCCCGGTCCGGGGCGTAGCGGGAGGCGTCTCCGGCCTGCTGGTAGACGAACAGCGAGAGAGACTGCTGGTTGCCGCCGAACGGGTCGAAGTTGATCGCCGCGGCGCCACCGGCGACCAGCAGCACCGGCGCGGTCTCACCGGCCGCACGGGCGACGGCGAGCATGATGCCGGTGACGATGCCGGGCAGGGCGGTCGGCAGGACCACACTGAGGATCGTCTTCCACTGCGGGACACCGAGTGCGTACGAACCCTCGCGCAGCGGGCCCGGCACCAGGCGCAGCATCTCCTCGGTGGATCGGACGATCGTCGGCAACATCAGCACCGCCAGGGCCAGCGCCGCGGCGAAGCCGGAGAAGCGCGGCTGCCCGTTGTTGAACCACGGGCTGACGATCAGCACCCAGAACGAGAGGATGAACAGACCGGCGACGATCGACGGGATACCGGTCATCACGTCGACGAAGAAGCGGACCGTGCCGGCGAACTTGCCGCGGCCGTACTCGACCAGGTAGATCGCACCGAGCACACCCAGCGGGACGGCCATCAGGGTGGCGATGCCGACCTGTTCCAGGGTGCCGATGATGGCGTGGTACGCGCCACCCTCCGGGTCCCGGGCGCCGATGTTGTTCATCGAGGTGTTGAAGAAGTCGGCGTCCAACCGGGCGACGCCCTTGGAGACCAGCGTCCACACCACCGAGGCGAGCGGCAGGATCGCCAGGACGCACGCGGCGTAGATGAGCGACTGCATGGCCCGGTTGCGGGCGGCCCGCTTGCCCTCGATCCGGCCGGCCACCACGTTCAGGCCGACCAGGTAGAAGGCGGCGCCGACCACCACGACCAGCACCCAGTTGCCGATCCC